>CAMLDI010000023.1 GCA_946478845.1 uncultured Paenibacillaceae bacterium | reverse complement strand
TAATGACCAATTAACTAGTTTGCCATTAAATGTACCTGAACCTGTGGCTTGGGTGGAATTTCTGACAGGATTAAAGAAATTTGCTTCAAAAACAACTGTTTCAGCAGGTTCTTCTGTATGGGGGTCTGCTTCCAATTGAAATTCAATTCGTAATTCACTGTTTCTGATATTACAGGGAGAAGCTTGAGGACATAGGGCAAAGGATAGGGTTTGTATACCTGCTCTTGGATTGATGCCAATAATAATAGGTGCATTTAAGGTTTGAATAAAACCAGTTAAACTAAAGTCGCAACTTTGATCAGGAAAAATGGTTGGACATTGAGGTGGAAATTGGCCGATGGGGGGACAAGGTAAAGGTAAAATATCAGGTGCAATGGGAGCACGGGGTCTGCAAAAAGCAGCAATGACTTCGAGTTTTACTTCGGCTTCTACCTGTAACTCTTTACAGATGGATACATTGACTACAAGTTGATCGGCATTTAAGAATACCGCGTCACAGATGACCTGAGTAATGCGGCATAAAACCTGTGTACCAGGGGGAGCGCATAATACATCTTTTTCAAACAATTTAACATGTGTATCAAATTCACAAATGATAGTGGAATTTCCACTTAATATAATATGAAAAGGGATACTGGAAACCGTTGCAACAAGTTGAGCCTGGGTTCCATCGATTAAGGTAACATCTTCCCTTCCAATTTCAAGACAGCACAAAAGGTCTGAAGGGCAAAAAGAGGGGGCAGGGCTTGGGACAATGGGCAAGGATAAATCGGGGATGGGTGACGTGCAAGAGACCTGGATTAAGACTCCAGGATTTGCAGCCATAAAGGCTTCTAATGCAGTGACACATTCAATGGGGGGAGAAATTTCTCGTTGATCCTGGAGTTGGGCAGTTGTCCAATCATATACTTTTTGAACGCGAATGCATTCGATTTCGGAAGTCAGAAGGAAGTCCAGCCCGTTATTTTGTCCCCCTTGTATTGGCATTATGTTGGACATGGTTTTTTTCCTCTCCATAATTAATTAATTTTATACTATTTCATAAATAGTGGAAATGTGTCAGCTTGTTTTTAAATAAATGTAAAAAAATCCCTGGAACTGCTTGTGGGCAATTTCAGGGATTTCTTTTTTATAGACTTTATAAGTTTGAGGGGTACCGATGGTACCCCCTTTTTCAGTTTCGTTGTATGCTTAAGATATGAAGAAAGAAATAAAAGGATACCCTGTACTATCCTCTAGGCGTAACTGACCCAGACTATTGCGTGTTAAAATTTACCGTTCAATCCGGACGGTTTTATAGCAATTTTCAATCTGAAAATTTTTACGTAGATTAGGTTCGTTATAGACATTCATTTTCCTAATAGTCTGCTGTAATGATTTGCCGTCCCGCTACTTCGGTTAATTTCACATTATGAAAACCAGCTTCGGCAAGCCACCCGGTGTACTGATCCAGGGTCCAGGTACCGCCATTCCTGGTATTAACTAGCATATTCACGCCAAAAACAGATGCAAAGGGATTGGTTCCTCGCACCATATCAACAATTGCTATGCGTCCGCCGGGAACTAATACCTGGCCTACTTTTTTAAACAATTCCTGGTTTTCCGCTTCACCGAAAATATGGCATATATTTCCCAAAAAAGCCTGATCGAAAGGTCCGGGAGGCAAACCTACGTTAAAGTCACCTGGAATCATGGTGATTCCGGCTTTTTTAGCTTTCTCTTGCATTAAATCAACAACGGGAGGCAGATCTAAAACAGTTACTTTTCCTCCTAGTGCTGTAAAAGCAGTTCCGTAAATGAGAGGGCCACCCCCGATATCCAGTACTCGTTTCCCTCTTGCCGGATGGGACAGGAGTAAATTTGCAATCGTCGGGGCACTTTTTTCCGCTCCATGGCGCATGGCTTCCATAAAGTAGAAAGTATTATTCGGGTCATTGTGCTTAAGTGCTGGATGGCCACTGGTAAGAACATCAGGCAATTGTGCCCAGGACTGAATCATATTATAGCGGTGCATAAAGGAAAATCCCACATAATTGGGTGCTGTCTGGTCATAGATCATTTTTCGAGCCCCTTCTGACAGCGTTACTTTTTCCTCCTGCCTGTCTACATAGCCAAGATCGGCCAAAGCTTCAACCACCATCCAAACAGCCCTGGGATTCAGGGTTAATTCTTCAGCCAACTCTTTGCAGGTTGTGCTTTTCCGCAAAGCCTCAATCATTCCGGTTTTCACTGCTGCCCCAAGGATTAAAAGTTCCTGGGGTATTGCCATAATACTTTCATTAAGCATTTTCCCACCTCATTCCAGATTTTCAATCTATGATGCGACAACGATGTTGTAAAAGTAATATTCCACTTCGGGAAAAGGGAGTAAAACTCCTTTTAGATCAAAAAAGCCAAATGGGTTTTCTTAATTGGTTGATTGAAAAACATCTGGATTGGTGGTTGTTTGGGGGTTAAACTAGAAATATGAACATAAAGTGGTTTTTGTTCCAGGAACACCTTTTTTTACATCAGAACAGGGGGATCACTTCATTCGTTTAAATTTTACCTATGCACCGATCCAGGACATAGGTGAAGGGATTAAGAGATTATGTGAAGCTATGAAGGAACTAATAGAAATCTCAGAAAATCAGGAGCCGTATTTAGATATAGAAATCAATCCCATCTTTTGAGGGGATAGAATTTGGGGGAGAACTGTATGGAATTTAAGTTTGCAAACAGAATGTCGCATTTAAAAGCTTCAGAGATTAGAGAAATATTAAAAGTGACGGAAAGGCCGGAAGTTATCTCTTTTGCTGGGGGGTTGCCAGCCCCAGAACTTTTTCCTATTGAGGACATTAAAACTGTCAATCGCATGGTCCTGGAAGAAGAAGGGGCAAAAGCTCTCCAGTATACCACCACAGAGGGATATGCTCCTTTGCGGGAGTGGATTGCCCAGCGAATGAATGCACGTTTATCCACAGATTTACAATCAGACAACATTTTATTAACCCATGGTTCTCAACAGGCTTTGGACCTTTCGGGCAAAGTTTTTCTGGATGAGGGAGATGTGGTGTTGTGTGAAAGTCCTACTTATTTAGCGGCGATAAGTGCGTTTAAAGCCTATGGATGTAAGTTTGTTGAAGTGCCAACCGATGGGGAAGGCATGGTGACTGGGGAACTGGAAAAGATTCTTCATGAGACAGAACGGGTGAAAATCATTTATGTGATTCCTGACTTCCAGAACCCAACGGGACGGACATGGAGCATGGAAAGAAGAGAGAAGCTTGTCCAATTGGCTATGAAGCATGAAGTCATGATTATTGAGGATAACCCTTATGGTGAATTGAGATTTGAAGGGGAAACCCTGCCCTCTCTTAAATCATTTGATTCCAAAGGGTACGTTATTTCCCTGGGATCCTTTTCGAAAACTTTTTGCCCCGGGTATCGCATTGGTTGGATTGCCGGAGATCAAAGGGTAATCGAAAAATATGTCCTTGTGAAGCAAGGGGCGGATTTGCAATGCAATACCATTGCCCAAATGGAAATCGCCAAATACCTTGAGTTGTATGATATCGATGCCCATATTGCCAAAATTCGCGAAGTCTATAAACTGCGCCGGGATTTGACAGTGAAAACTATGGAAGAGGAATTTCCCGAAAATGTAACGTTTACTCGGCCTCAGGGTGGTTTGTTTGCCTGGGTGGAACTTCCGGCCCATGTGAATGCCCGGGATGTTCTGCTTAAAAGCCTGGAGAAAAATGTGGCTTTTGTCCCTGGGGGGTCCTTTTTTCCTAACGGAGGTAATGAAAACACCTTCCGCCTGAACTTCTCCAATATGCCGGAGGATCGGATAGTGGAAGGTCTGAAATGCCTGGCGAGGGTTTTACGAGAGTTTGTTTAAGAGGAATACATTATTAAGCAGCGAAAAAAGCGGATGCAGAGAAAACTGCATCCGCTTTTTTTTAGCAAGAAGAAGTTTGAGCACCCCGAAGAACAAAACCGCTTCCCCAGAAAGATGTCTCATAATGGATTTCTGAATCTTTCACCTGTGAATAAACCATTTCATCACACGCTACTTTAATTTCGTTAATGACTTCAACATGATCGTTTTCCTGTGCCTCTTCCAGAGCCATCCCAATTTTTGGACCGCCTCAGCCATAGCCAGCGAAATAAATGCGAAGTGTATCTGCTTTATTTTCAGCAAAGCGTTTTAATAGTTCTGCTTTTGCTTCAGAAGTAATTTGCATTTGTTTTAAACTCCTTTTCCTTTTTTTTATTCCAGGATTAATACCCCGTACCGTATTATAACAAAGTCCAAGGGAATTGTCAGTGACCATTGTCCATAAAAAAGTGATAGTTCCCCATTTTTTCCTATATAGATAGTAGTGAGGGGAGGGAATTGCAGAGATGATGATTCAGAAAGCTGCTGTTCTTGGTGCGGGAGTGATGGGTGCGGCCATTGCTGCCCATTTGGCTAATGCCGGGATTCAGACCTATTTATTAGATTTAGCGACAAAAACCATTCCAGGGGCAAAAAAGACAATGAATCGTAACTTAATTGCTGAAGAAGGGATCCAACGTTTATTAACGTTGAAACCTTCTCCATTATTTATAAAAAATCGCATACAGTATATTATTCCCGGTAATTTTGAAGATGATTTATTCCGGGTTCGAGAAGTGGATTGGGTTATAGAAGCTGTAGTGGAAAAACTGGAGGTCAAAAAAGCACTAATGGCAAGGGTTGAAAAGTATTGGAAAGAAGGCACGATGGTAACCACCAATACATCCGGTGTTTCCATTGATGCGATCGTTGAGGGAAGGACTGAATCCTTTCGCAGGGCCTTTTTTGGTACCCATTTTTTTAATCCTCCCCGTTATATGAAATTACTGGAAATTATTCCGGGCAAGGATACACAGATGGAATTAGTTCGTAGGTTTCAATCTTTTGCGGAAATGAAATTGGGCAAAGGGGTAGTGATTGCCCATAATACTCCCAACTTTATTGCCAATCGTATAGGGGTTTATGGCATGATGATTACATTGCAAGAAATGGTGAAAAGAGGGTTGTCCATTGAAGAAGTAGATGCGTTAACCGGAACTTTTATTGGCAGGCCAAAAAGCGCTACATTCAGAACCCTGGATATGGTTGGATTAGATACCTTTATCCATGTGGCCAATAATGTGCGGGACCATATGGTTGAGGGGTGGGAAAAGGAAGTATTCACCATTCCAGCCTGGATTCAAGGAATGGTGAATAGGGGACAGATTGGGGATAAAAATGGAAAGGGTTTCTATTGGAAAAAGATAGGAAGCAATAGCAGGGAAATGGATGTTTTTAACTGGGCCACACAGGAATATGCTCCCCGAAAAAAAGGGGGGATGGCAGGTTTAGAGACTCTTGTTTCTAGAAAAGAAGTCCAGACCCGTTTAAAGGGATTGTTCAATAGCCAAAGTCCTGGAGGGCAATTTTTATGGGAGATTTTAAAGAAAACCCTGTTATATTCAGCCCATAAAATCCCTGAAATTGCAGAGGATCTTGTTGATATTGACCAGGGAATGAAATGGGGATTCAATTGGGATTTAGGGCCTTTTGAAATCTGGGATGCCATAGGGCTGGCCAGGGTAACAGAACGCATGAAAAATGAAGGGGAACAAATTCCTAAATGGATAGAAAATTTGCTGGCACAGGGAATAACATCCTTTTATGAAAAAGAACAAGGGGTTCGTTACTTTCATACATTTTCGGGAGAACGAAAAGAAGAAGAGCGTAAGAAACAGCTGGAAAAAGTAGTTGATTATCAGGAGAAGAATACTCCCATTTTGACCAATGCAGGGGCCAGCCTCTATGATGTGGGCGATGATGTTGCTTGTCTTGTGTTTCACTCCCCTAATCAGGCCATTGGTTATGACATTATTGATATGATTAAAACCTCCATTGAAGAGGTGGAAAAAAATTATCGGGGTTTAGTGATTCATCATGATGGCGCCCAATTTTGTGTGGGAGCCAATTTAATGATGGTGTTGATGGAAGCCCAGGATGAAAATTGGGATGAGTTAGAGGATATGGTGGACCGCTTCCAGCAGGCAAATCAGGCAATAAAATATTGCAAAAAACCAGTGGTTGCTGCTCCCTTTGGCATGGCTCTGGGAGGAGGGGTGGAAATTTGTTTGCCTGCATCCCGAATACAGGCTTCTGCAGAAACCTATATGGGATTAGTGGAAACAGGTGTTGGTTTAATTCCCGCTGGGGGTGGATGCAAGGAATTCTTATTGCGTTATACTGAGCCGATTGATGATTTATATGACAAAGGGGATTTGCAACCCTTTGTAAATAAAGCATTTGAAACCATTGCTTTAGCGAAAGTATCCTCCAGTGGGGAAGAAGCCCGATCCCTTGGTTTTCTTCGAAAAACAGATGGGCTTTCCATGAATCGGGATGCACTGTTATTTGACGCAAAACAGGGAGTGCTGGCCCTAGAGAAACTGAATTATGCTCCACCAAAAGTCAAAAAGATTCGCGTGGTTGGCAAGGACGGCCAGGGTGTTTTAAAATTAATGATTTATTCCATGAAACAAAGTGGCTGGATTTCATCTTATGATGAAAAAATTGCCCGTACATTGGCCAGTGTCCTTTGTGGTGGGGATGTCCCTTCCAATAGCCGGGTCACAGAACAATACTTGTTGGATTTAGAAAGAGAAGCCTTTTTAAGCCTTCTTGGAGAGCCCAATACCCAGGAACGAATGCAACACATGTTATTAAAAGGAAAACCATTACGGAATTAGGAAGGAGGGGAATTACGTGAGGGAAGCTGTAATTGTTGCTTCTGTAAGAACAGCAGTGGGTAAATCCCACAAAGGGGCATTGGGCAATACAAGGGTAGAGGATTTAGGGGCAACGGTTTTGCGGGAAGTTGTAAAAAGGGCAAAAGGCCTTTCTCTCGAAGAAATCGATGATGTCATCATTGGATGTGCCATGCCGGAAGGGGAACAGGGTTTAAACATGGCCCGTATTCTTACTTTATATGCAGGGTTTCCGGTCACTGTACCTGCTATGACAATCAATCGTTTTTGTTCCTCAGGATTACAATCCATCGCTATTGCAGCAGAACGGATTATGCTTGGCCTGGCTGATGTGATTATTGCCGGCGGTGTAGAATCTATGAGTCATGTGCCTATGACAGGATATAAATTATCCCCTCATCCGGGAATTATGGACCGTTATCCCGAAATTTATATGGCTATGGGCCATACCGCTGAAAATGTAGCGGAACATTTTGACGTTTCCCGGGAAGAGCAAGACCGGTTCTCTCTGGATAGCCATCGTAAAGCCTACCAGGCAATTCAGGGGGGAAAGTTTAAGGATGAAATCGTTCCTGTGCTCACAGAAAAGGGGCTTTTTGATCAGGATGAAGGAGTGCGTGCAGATACAAGCATGGAAGCACTTGCCAAACTTAAACCCATATTCCGTACAGGGGGCACAGTAACAGCAGGGAATTCCTCCCAAACCAGTGATGGTGCAGCTGCAGTGGTGGTTATGTCACGGGAAAAGGCGGAAGCCTTAGGCATAAAACCATTAGCGATTTACCGCTCCTATGCTGTAGGTGGCGTAGAACCAGAGTATATGGGAATTGGTCCCATTGTGGCAATCCCTAAAGCTTTAAAAATGGCAGGGGTTCGGCAAGAAGAGGTGGATTTGTTTGAAATCAATGAGGCTTTTGCTGCCCAGGCCATCTATGTGCAACGACATTTAGATCTTGATCCTGAGAAAATAAATGTCAATGGGGGAGCCATTGCTCTGGGCCATCCTTTAGGTTGTACAGGTACCAAATTAACCGTTTCACTTCTTTATGAGGGTGCTCGCAGAAATGCCCGCTTTGGCATGGTGTCCATGTGTATTGGTGGTGGGATGGGAGCTGCTGGCCTTTTTGAATTTATCCATTAAGGGGGCAAATTCATGGATCAGGTAAGAGGAATACCTATTGGCGGCCAATTTCTCTTAGAAGAAGAGGAATTGGAAAAGGTATTTACCCCTGAAGATTTCACGGAAGAGCAACGGATGATTGAAAAAATGACCAGGGAGTTTGTAGAAGGGGAAATACAACCCCACCGGGAAACCCTGGAAAAACTTAGTTATCCCTTAACGGTCAAACTAATGCGCCAGGCTGGGGAACTAGGGTTGCTTAGTGGGGATATCCCTGAAGAATTTGGCGGATTAGGATTGGATAAAATCAGTTCCAGCTTGATTGGAGAGAACCTGGTGCGAGGAGGCTCCTTTTCTCTCAGCTATGGGGCTCATGTTGGCATTGGCACACTGCCCATCGTATTTTTTGGTACGGTGGCACAGAAAGAAAAATACCTCCCTCTTCTTGCTTCAGGGGAAAAAATTTCTGCTTATTGTTTAACGGAGCCATCCTCTGGTTCAGATGCCTTAAGCGCTAAAACCACGGCTGTTTTAAATAAGGAAGGAACCCATTATATTCTTAATGGAACCAAACAGTTTATTACCAATGCGGGTTTTGCTGACCTTTATATTGTTTATGCCAAAATAGATGGGGAGAAATTCACTGCTTTTATTGTGGAAAGAGGCTATCCCGGGGTTTCTGTAGGGCCAGAAGAAAAGAAAATGGGAATTAAGGGATCGTCAACATGCCCGTTGATCCTGGATCAAGTGCCTGTTCCTGTAGGCAATGTGCTTGGTGAAATTGGGAAGGGCCATCAAATTGCTTTTAATATCTTAAATATTGGCCGGTATAAATTAGGGATTGGCACCATTGGAGCCTGTAAATGGGCCATCGAAGAAGCCGTTGTTTATGGCAACCAACGGCAACAATTTCATACCCCTATCTCCCGCTTCCCATTGATTCAGAAAAAGATAGCAGATATGGTGATCCGCACCTTTGTTAGTGAAAGCCTTACTTATCGAACGGGTGCTTACTTAGAAGAAGCAGTGAAGCAGATTGATTTAACAGATTATGCGGCAAAGTTCTCCGCAAAAGCCATTGAAGAACATGCCATGGAATACTCCATTTCCAAAGTATTCGGTTCCGAAGCCCTGGATTTTGTTGCTGATGAAGGGGTGCAAATTCATGGGGGATATGGATATATTGCCGAATACCCTATAGAACAAATTTACCGGGATTCCAGGATCAATCGGATTTTTGAAGGGACCAATGAAATCAATCGTCTCTTGATTCCATCCACTTTATTTAAAAGGGCAATGCAAGGGCGCTTGCCCCTCATGGCTAAACTGCAATCTTTGCAAAAGGAGATTATTGCCATCTCCATTGAAAAGCCTGTAGGAATCTTAGGGGAAGAAAGAAGAATGGTGGAAGCCGCAAAAAAAATCTCCCTCTTTACCGGTGGAACAATGGTGGAAAGGTTTGGTCCCAAATTAGAAAGCCAACAAGAATTGTTGGAGAACTTATCTAATTTAATCATTACTGTCTATGCTATGGATTCTGCCCTTCTCCGTGCCCGCAAAAATGCCATGAAAAAAGGAGAAGAAATGGCCCGCCACCAGATGAATATGGTACAGGTATTTATCCGGGAGGTATGGGGACAAATTGAAAAATGGGGGAAAGAAATCCTAATAGCATGCCATGAAGGGGATGAATTACGGACTCGTTTAACTATTTTGAAAAAATTGTTGCGTGCAGATCCAGTGAATACAATTATGTTAAAACGGGAAATTGCTGAGAAGATTATCAAGGAAGAGAAATACATCTAAATAAAAGGCTCTTCCAAGGGGAAGGGCCTTTTAAGTTATAAATTTTTAAAGTTTTCTAAGATGCTCTCGTAGATTTCTTCTTTTCCTGCATAATTTTCAGGCTTGTAATGTTCTGAAACCCAATGCATTAATTCCGGACGAGAATGAAAGGTATATGTATCTTCCCCCCATAAGGTGGAAATTTCCCGGACTGTGATTTTGGATCCGACGATCTCTGCTGTAATCATATTCCATTTATCTTCTTTATATATTGTATAAATCTTGCCAGCCATTTTTTGCAATCTTTCCTTTCTAAAAAGGTGTATTTTGTAATTTTATCCCTTGACCATAAGAAAAGCAAGAATTAAGATTGACATGAGAATTGGGGTGAACGTGATGGACATGGAACAAAATGAAGCCAAGGCTAATCCCATGGTCCTTGAACAACCTGGGATTGAAAAACCGGCGGGTTTTTGGATTCGCCTGGCTGCTTCTTTGCTTGATGGTGCCCTTCTTGGCATTCCCATTACAATTGTTCTGGTTATAGTGATGTTATTATTCACAGCATCATTAACAGAAATGAATGAAGATGGGGTTGTTGTTGTTTTATGGGTTTTCTTTTTTTCATTGGTGTATGGGGCATTATTTATTATTTCCTTATTGTATTACATCCTATTGCCTATTTATTGGAATGGGTATACCCTGGGCAAGAAAATCGTGGGCATTCGTATAGCGAGAATGAATGGGGAAAAGATTACTTTTGCAACCATGCTTTTAAGATATGTGGTTGGTATGCTAATTGTGGACCAGATTGCCATGGGGGGATTAGTCAGTGCGATTATGGTTGGTGCCACAGAAGATAAACGCTCCCTTCACGATTTAATCGCAGAGACAAAAGTTGTATACGATAATAAAGATTCATAAACATCTTCTATGGGCATATTCTTTATTTGAATAGCTTATTTATTCAAAAAAGGAATAGGGAGGGTGTTATGAGTACAGGGGCAAATTTAGAGAGACCTGCGGGATTTTGGATTCGTTTTGCTGCCCAACTAATCGATGGGATTATTGTTGGAATCCCAATATCCATTATTTATTTTGCCATTCTTGTTCCAGCCATTGTTTCAACTGCTAACTCCAGTTATTTGACCGATGGCTATGTAGACCCAACACCAATTATCATGTCTTCATTTATTGTGATACTAATTATTTTGGTTATTGAATTATTATATTTTATCCTGATCCCTGTTTTATGGAATGGTCTTACTCCGGGTAAAAGAATTGTTGGGATCCGCATTGCGAAAGTAGATGGGGGAAAAGTAGGTTTCGGCACTATGCTTTTACGTTGTTTAATTGGGGGAATTGCCAATTCAATTGCATTAAGTGGCCTCGTTAGTTTAATTTTATTATTAAGTCGTGAAGACAAACGGACGCTACATGATTTAATTGCAGGCACATATGTAAAATTTGAGAAATAAGTCGTTAAAGAGAAAGCAGATTCTTTCTGCTTTTTCTTTAACCTATTAGATGATAGGCAAAGGGTTGGCGGAATCCAGGTTTTCGCATATTATAGGGAATAAGGCTTCAATATTCTACTAGTTACAGGTGAGATTATTGTTAACGAAAGCGCAAATTCGACAAATCCTTGATACAATGGGGGACATGTTTCCAGATGCCCATTGTGAATTAAATCACGCTAATCCCTTTGAGTTAACCATTGCGGTTTTATTATCTGCCCAGTGTACAGATGCCCTTGTGAATCGGGTCACAGCTAATCTGTTTCAAAAATATCGAACCCCTGATGATTATTTGGCGGTACCTTTAGAAGAATTGGAGCAGGATATCCGTAGCATTGGCCTTTACCGTAACAAGGCGAAAAATATTCAAAAACTATGCCGGCTTCTCCTTGAGGAATATCAAGGGGAAATTCCCCGGGAGCATCAAGAGTTAGTGAAATTGCCTGGCGTAGGCCGGAAAACGGCCAATGTGGTGGTGTCTACAGCTTTTGGGGTACCAGCCATAGCTGTTGATACCCACGTAGAAAGAGTATCCAAGCGATTAGGGATTGCCCGGTGGAAGGATACACCATTGCGAGTGGAAGAAACCTTAATGAAAAAAGTTCCCCGGGAAGAATGGTCACTTGCCCATCATCGCTTTATTTTTTTTGGAAGGTACCACTGCAAAGCACAAAATCCCCAGTGTGCTGCCTGTCCGTTATCTGATCTTTGCCGGGAAGGAAAAAAACGCTTAAAAACAACATAAAAACGGTTACCGGGTAGGTTTCCGTTTTTTTTGTCCACTCCTGTCATATCCTACTCCCTTTACGAATAAGTTTAGATTGTCCAAAAGGATAAGAACTTTTTCAAAGGGGGAGTTTTGTTTTGTTGAGTTTTGGTGACAGGTTTGTGGCCTTATGCCTTATTTTAGGTTTATTACTTACATTAATTATTAGCCTGAGGGTGTTTCTTGTTTATTCTGAGACCAAAGACACTCCTCAGGTTTCTTTATTGTCTGAAAAAAAGCCAATTTCCCATAAAATGATGTTTCGTGAGGAAAAGAAAGTGTTGAGGGTTGCTGCCCGGGGTGGGGGAGTAGAGGACCGAAGAAAGGAAATGGCTCTCCGTTTAGAAGCTCAACGAAAGGCGGACGAAGCGAAAGCGAGAGTGGAACGGGAGAGAAAACTTGCAGAACTAAGAAAATATAGCGAAGAAGAAATTCGATTATTAGCTCGCATTATTGTAGCGGAAGCCGAAGACCAATCCTATCAGGGAAAAGTAGCGGTAGGGGGCGTTGTAATGAATCGTGTGAAGAGCCATAAATTTCCTAAAACAATCCGGGGGGTTATTTATCAAAAAGGCCAATTCTCTCCTATTTCCAATGGGCGTTTTTATCGGGTGCAGGTAACCCAGGAAGATATTGAAGCTGCAAAAGCAGCCATTATGGGTGAAGATCCATCTCAGGGCTCTCTCTTTTTCTATGATCCCCAAATAGCAACAGATGGCTGGATAAGGACGAGAACGGTGAATACGGTTATCGGTGATCATAATTTTGCCAGTTAGATGATAGCAAAAAACTTGTCCTATTCCTGTAATTTAATATAATATTAAATTACACAAAGGTAATGATTGGGAATAAAAACTGAAATAGAAGGGAGGAAGTGGCGAATATTCGCCACGATCCATGATGGAAGAAATGAAACAAGTGGTATTGCCGAAACGGGAAGAAGTCCCTTCTCATTTGAAATGGAAATTAGAAGATATTTTTCCTGATAACCAATCCTGGGAAGAAGCATTTAAAAAAGTTGGGGAATTATCTAACCAAATTAAAGGATTTGCGGGCCATCTTCAGGAATCTCCAGAGATTCTTGCGGATTGCCTTAAAGTATATGAAGAATTAGAGTTAACTAACGAACGGGTCTATGTGTATGCCCGTATGCACCGTGATGAAAACAATAGCAATCCCGTATATCAGGGATTAACAGACCGGGCTTCATCCCAAAACATTCAGGCGATGAGTGCAACTTCCTTTCTTACTCCGGAAATATTGTCTTTGCCAGATGGAAAATTGGATGAATATATGAAGCATCCTTCCCTGTTGCCCTACGAATTCTACTTGTCAGAAATACGCCGTCAGAAAGAGCATGTACTGAGTGCGGCAGAAGAACAAATCATTGCCCAGGCCGGTGAATTGGCTCAGGCCCCTATGACTATTTTTGGCATGTTGAATAATGCGGACATTTCCTTTCCTTTTATTAAAGATGTAAAAGGAAACGAAGTGCAATTAACCCATGGCCGCTATCTGCAATTTATGGAAAGCCAGGACCACAGGGTAAGAAAAGATGCTTTTGATGCTATGTATAGCACCTATAAAAAACAAAGAAATACATTAGCATCTATCTTAAATGCTAGCGTGAAAAAAGACGTATTTTATAGCCGGGTTCGTCATTATCCTTCTGCACTTGCTTCTTCCCTGGATGGGAATAATATTCCTGTTGATGTGTATACCAATTTAATTCAAGCGGTTCGGGATCAATTGCCTTCCATGCATCGCTACGTATCTTTACGGAAAAAACTGCTAGGTGTGGCCGAATTGCATATGTATGACCTGTATACGCCTATGGTGCAAGATGTGGACTTCAAGGTGGAATATGAAGAAGCCAAAGAAGTGGTACGTAAGGGATTGGCTGTTCTTGGGGAAGATTATCAAAAGGTATTGGAACAATCCTATCAAGAGGGTTGGATTGATGTTGTTGAAAATGAAGGGAAGACCAATGGAGCTTATTCCTGGGGGGCATATGGCACCCATCCTTTTGTATTGTTAAATTACCAAAATAACGTGAACAATCTCTTTACTCTGGCTCATGAAATGGGCCATGCGATGCATTCCTATTATAGTGATTTAAATCAGCCTTATTTGTATGCCCAATACAAAATTTTTGTGGCCGAAGTGGCTTCCACTGTAAATGAGTCTCTTGTAATGGATTATATGTTGAAAACCACAACGGATCCTAAGAAGAGGATGTATCTGGTGAATTACTATTTAGAACAGTTCCGTGGCACCATTTATCGGCAAACTATGTTTGCAGAATTTGAAAAGATAATCCATGAAAAAGTTGAAAAAGGGGAACCATTAACTTCAGATATTCTTTGTGAGATTTATAAAGATTTAAATGTAGATTACTATGGGCCTGATATGGTGATTGATGAAGATATTGAAATGGAATGGGCACGTATTCCCCACTTCTACACCAGTTTTTATGTGTATCAATATGCTACTGGATTTTCTGCAGCAACAGCATTAAGCCAGCAAATGATAAATGAAGGGAAATCTGCTGTTGAACGGTACTTGAATTTCTTAAAAAGCGGTGGTTCTGATTATCCAATCTCACTTCTGCAGAAAGCAGGAGTAGATATGATGACCCCAGAGCCGGTAACGGCAGCCCTGCAGGTGTTCTCAAAATTGTTGGATGAAATGGAAACTCTGTCCCAAACCATATAATAGCAATAATTCTAAAGAAAGTGACCATACTATTAGGTGTGGCACTTTCTTTTTTTTGATTGGAAAGGAGTTCCAAATGATGTGGAAATATATGCGAACCTTTTTATATATTACATTAGGCAGTTTTCTTTATTCCATTGCTTTAAATTTCTTTTTTGTTACTAACCAACTTGCTCAGGGGGGGATTACTGGGGTTTCCCTTCTCCTGCATTATCTCTTTAACACACCTATTGGTGTAATGATTATTCTAATGAATATTCCCATTTTTATTTTAGGATATATTCGGTTAGGAAAAGGATTTTTGCTATATAGTGCTTTTGGGATGTTAGCTGTTTCCATTTTAATTGATTTAACAGCTTCCTGGCATATTGAGCCTTTACATAATGTGATTCTCGCTCCTATTTATGGGGGGATTATCGGTGGATTAGGGGTAGGACTAATTTTAAGGGTTGGGGGGACAACAGGCGGGGTAGATATTATTGCCCGTGTTCTGCAGAGCCGATTTCGAGGCCTGGAAATGGGGAAATTAATTGCCGTCATTGATTTTTCTATCATTGGTCTTTCTTCTTTTGTTGTAGGGTTAGAAAAAGCTATGTTAACCAGTGTGGCTGTTTATGTGAGTTCGCGAGTAGTAGACTTAATTTTAACCGGTGTTCAACAATCTCGCAACGTGATGATTGTTTCTCAAAAAGTTGAGGAAATAAACAAAGCTATACAAATTCAATTGGTGCGAGGGGTCACCATGTTACATTCCATGGGAGGATACACAAAGAAAGAAGGTGAAGTCATCATGGTGGTGGTGCAAATGTATGAATTAGACCGTTTGCGAAAATTGGTGAAAGGAATTGACCCCAAAGCCTTTATTATGGTGTTTGAATTAAAAGAAGTCATTGGAGAAGGATTCACTACACCATCTCCTGCACGAAAACATTTAGAAAATTAAAGAGAATAGTTTGGGAAAAGATACCTGCGAATAATGTCGAATAATCTGCAACTCCAAAAAGAAACCTCCCGTCTAAATAGATGTAAAAAACAAGCGAGGCGGTTCACGGCACATCCCTTTGACTGGGGGAGTCAATTGACTGCTTGGCTCAAGGCATACATCATGGAGGTGGACAGCATGTTATTAGGTAGCTTATTAGGATTAGTAACAGGTCTTCTTGGCAAAATACTTGGTATCGTAGGTGGAATTGGTCTTTTGTAATAATTGTATTTCATACATTCTGTTTAAAAAAATCGGTAGCCAGTAGGCTATCGATTTTTTTTATTTTTGGTTTAATATTAAAAATATTTAGTTTTTTGACACAAACTTTTTTACAAAAAATCAAATTTAAATGCAGATATATGTTATTTTTACGGTATTTATGTATAGTAAGAGTGAATGGTACAGCAGATAAAACTATAAGACAAAGATTGAAGGGATTAAATTGATTAATACAGGAAAAAGAATGTCAGCTGGAGGGCATCCGGGAAATATTGACTTTAATAAAAATCCTTTTATAGTAATTTGGGAAACTACTAGAGCATGTGGTTTAAAGTGCCAACACTGTCGTGCCGAAGCACAACCATTACCAGATCCTAATGAGTTAACCCATGAACAAGGGATTGCTCTTTTAGATGAAATCTATGAAATGGGCAATCCTATGATGGTGTTTACTGGTGGAGATTGCATGCTACGGAAGGATCTTTTTGAACTTGCTGAGTATGGCATTAAAAAAGGAATGCGTATTTCGATGAGTCCAAGTGCAACAGATGAAGTAACGGAGGCGCGCATGGATGAGGCGAAAAGAATTGGATTATCTCGCTGGAGCTTTAGTATTGATGGTCCAGATGCAGCACTACATGATGCATTTCGTGGCATTCCGGGAACTTTTGATTTAACCATTGAAAAGATTAAATATCTGAATAAAATTGGCATTTCACATCAAATTAATACCTGTGTCAGCCGGGCAAATATTGAACGTCTGGAAGAAATGGTGCCCCTTGTGACCGAATTAAAAGCATCCGTTTGGTATATTTTAATGATGGTGCCCACTGGACGTGGCGAGTTGGATCAATGTTTAACTGCAGCCGAGCATGAAAAAGTATTCCGCTGGTTATATGAACTTAGCAAAACTGCACCATTTGATATAAAAACAACTGCCGGGCAGCATTACCGTCGTGTTGTCTTTCAAATGAAACAGAAGGAACATCTTGTGGATAAAAACCAGATTACTTTTGAAGACACAAAAACCCGTGATATGGCTTATATGATTGATGGACTGAAACGTGCACCCAAAAGCGTGAATGATGGAAATGGGTTTATCTTTATCTCTCATACTGGTGAAGTAATGCCTAGTGGATTCCTTCCCCTTGTAGCGGGTAATGTGAAGGAAGAACGCCTTAGGGATATATATAGAAACCACCAAATGTTAAAAGATTTACGCAACCCTGATAAATACAAGGGGAAATGCGGTGTTTGTGAATTCCGCTATGTATGTGGCGGTTCTAGATCAAGAACCTATGCAGTAACTGGAGACTACTTGGAGAGTGAACCTTTCTGTGTCTACATTCCACAAGTATTACGTAATGAAGGTAAGAATGAATAAATAGAGTTGTCAGGAAAAAAGTACCTGCATAAAATGTCGAATAATCTGCAACCAACTAATGAAACCCCCCGTCTATAATTATGAAAAAAGCAAGCAAGGTGGTTTACTGCACATCCCTTTGACCGGGGGGAGTCAACTCGACTGCCTGGCTCAAGGCCACAACATCATGGAGGTGAACAGCATGTTATTAGGCGGACTTTTAGGTCTTGTTAATGGGCTTCTTGCTAAAATACTTGGTATCGTAGGTGGAATCGGCCTTTTGTAATTATTGATTTCTATATTTTGATTAAAAAATCGGTAGCTAAAATGCTGCCGATTTTTTTAGTTTCTATATAACCAATTAAAATTATAGGAATTTATTAAATTAATTATTGACACATTTTGATAGTCTATTTATACTAAATCCTATCTAATTAATAAGATTAATAAGGATTGTAGGGAGGCAACCAGGGGCATCCCTGGATGAAGTAAGAAGAGAAAACAGAAGCTTCTTTGTTTTAGGAGAAGGGCCTCGAAGAGAACGGGAGGAGATTGTCAGTTATGGGTAAACTCATTGATTTAAAAGAAGCGGTAAGCTGGATTCCAGATGGTGCAATTCTCGCTTTAGGGGGAAATGCCATTCATCGTTCTCCTGCTGCTTTTGCCAGAGAACTGGCAAGGCAGGGGAAAAAAGAGTTGGAATTGATTAAAACCGCGGGAGCTTATGATGTGGATCTTTTAAGCCTTGCCGGAGCCCTTTCTGTGGTGCATGCCGGGTATATTGGCTTTGAAAATATGGGGCTTGCCCCTAATTACCGAAAACAAGTGGAAAAAGGAAAGATCAAGGCAGCAGAACATGCTTGCTATAGTGTTATTGCCGGGTTAAGAGCCGCCCAATATGGGGTTCCTTTTATGCCAATCAATGGATTCCAGGGGAGCCAGTTGCCTCAAGCCAGGGCATTTGCGAAAGTGGGCAACCCCTATGGGGATGAAGAAGTTCTTCTCATTCCCGCTTTGAAACCTGATTTTGCCGTCATCCATGTTCATGAAGCAGATGAACAGGGGAATGGGCGCATTTATGGTCCTGTATTTGAAGATGTGATTATGAGCCGTGCTGCGAAAAAAGTAATTTTAACAACAGATAAAATTGTCCCCACTGAAGAATTACAATCTCGTCCTGAATTAACCCAAATTCCTGGATTCCTTGTTTCTGCCGTTGTGGAAACCCCCCAGGGATCCTTTCCAGGAAGCAGTTTGCCATTTTATGATGCAGATGTGGCAGAGCTCCAACGCTATTTAAAACTAACCATTGATGAATTGCCCGCATACTTAAAGGAGGTACGATAACATGTCTGTTCACCAGTCTTACCATCCAGCAGATTTGATGGTTCTAACAATTGCGAAAGAATTAAAAGATGGGGAACGGGTTTTCCATGGTGTTGCTTCTCCTCTTCCGATGTTAGCGGTTCAGGTTGCAAAAGAATTGCATGCTCCTGATTTGGTGTACTTAAGCATCGCCGGTGGCATCAATGGAAAACCAGAACGGTATCCCCATATCACAACTGCAGATGCCCGTCTAACCACTGGGACGGCTGCGTATTTTCCATTATCAGAAATCTTCGATCTATCCGCCCGGGGAGAGCTGGATGTGGCTTTCTTAAGCGGGGTGCAATTTGATAGGCAGGGAAATTTGAATATGAGTGCCATTGGTGACTTTCACCATCCTAAAGTCCGTTTGCCTGGTGGCGCGGGAAGTGCGGCTTTGTTGCCCACAGTGAAAAGAGCCATCCTTTGGAAAACCAAACATGACTGCCGTGGGTTTGTTGAGAAACTAGATTTTCTTACTGCTTCAGGAAATGTAGATAAAATTATTACTCCTTTGGGAGTGTTCGTTAAAGAAGAAGGTGCCCTTAAATTATGGGCCATTTTCCCGGGGCACACCATAGAAGAAATTCAAGAGAATACAGGATTTGAACTTCATTTATCCCGGGATTTCCATGAAATCCAGGAACCAAGTAAAGAAGAATTAGAGCTTCTGGACCGTTTAGATCCGGAAAAAGTGAGATATGTAGAGTTTTAGTCAATTGTTTATATACAACAGGAGAATGGGGGAACATACGTTGAAAAATACGGGGTTTAAAAAAAGTTTACTATTAGGGATACTAGGTTGCTTCCTGATTTTAATGGGATGCAATGCAACGCCAACAGGAAAAAGCAAAACCTCTGGTGAGGCATTTAAAATAGGATATTTGCCTGCAACCATTGATCTTTTATTTTTTGTGGCTCAAGAAAAAGGCTATTTTGCAGATGAAGGGTTAAAAACAGAACTTGTGAAGTTTGCTAACTCAGGTGAAGGGTTAAATGCCATCAAAGCTGGTAAATTGGATGTGGGAGCTTTTGGGACAGCAGCTCCATTAAGTTTCATTGATAAAGGGGCAGAGGACCTCACGATCATTGGCGGTGCCGGCGGTAAAGGGAATGGGATTATTGCATTGCCTGAACGGGAAAATGAATTTAAAACATTACAAGGATATAAAGGCAAGAAAGTAGCCACAGTTAAACTAGCGAACGGGGATGCTGTTTGGCGGAAAGGATTAGCTGAAGCAGGCCTTGATTGGAAAAAGGATTTGAAAATTGTTGAATTAGATTCACCAGCCAGTGTGTTGCAGGCAGTCAAAAACAAATCCGTTGATGCAGGTGTAGTATGGGCTCCTTATATGGAAATGGCGGAAGAACAAGGATTAAAAGTGGTTCAATATACTGACGATTTCTTTAAAGGCCATCCATGCTGCCGCCAGGTAGCCATGAAAGAAAAAATCAGCAGTAAAGAAGAAGATTATATTGCTTTCTTTAAAGCCCTTCTCCGTGCAGAAAAGTTCTATCAAGAGAATAAAGCTGAAACCATAGAAATTGTTTCTAAATATGTAAAAGTCGATAAGAAACTCATTGAAGCAGATGCTTATGGCGGGAACCTCTTAATTTCTGCAGACCCGAATAAAAAAGGGGTGGAAGAATTCTGGGATGGCATGAAAAAGATCGATTACGTAAAATCCAATGAAAATATTGATAAGAATATCAATACAGAATTGTACAAAGAAGCGATCTTGCGTTTAATCCAGGAGCAACCCGAAGATTCATTCTTTAAACAAAAAGAAGCTGACTTTAAGAAAGCCAACGTGTAAGGAGGTACATTCATGGCTGTACTATCCATTAAAGATTTATCCTTTATTTATAAAGGGGCTAATGAGTCCCATCTTGCGGTGAAAGATGTGAATCTAGAGATTAAAGAAGGGGAACTTGTCTCTTTTATTGGCCCCAGTGGATGCGGAAAAAGCACCGTATTAAATATTCTTGCAGGTTTGCTTCATCCTTCCCGGGGAGAGGTCCTTTTTCAAGGGAAGAAAGTAGAAGGCCCGGGTTTAGAGCGGGGAGTGGTTTTTCAAAACTACTCCCTCTTCCCCTGGATGACTGCGGAAGAGAATATTCTTCTTGCATTACAGCAAGTTCGTAAACAAGATTCTAGTGTTAGTTTAAAAGAAGAGGCAGCAAGGTTCCTTGAGATGGTGGGTTTAAAAGGGGTAGAACATAAATATCCCAACCAACTTTCTGGGGGAATGCAGCAAAGGGTAGCTTTAGCCAGATTATTTGCCTTAGATTCCCCTGTATTTTTAATGGATGAACCTTTTGGCGCATTGGATGCGGCTGTCCGTTCCAATTTACAGGATTGCCTAATTCAATTATGGGGCCAGCAGAAACAGAAAAAAACGGTAGTATTGGTGACTCACGATATTGACGAAGCCATTTTATTATCTGATCGCATTGTTGTTTATACATCAGGCCCAGGGAGAATTGAAGAGGTTATCACCGTGGAATTGCCCCGTCCTCGCATAAGAAGCAAAGTATTTATGTCTGCAAGATATTTAGAATTAAGAAATCATTTGCTGTCTCTTTTACACAGGGAAGATTCCCAGGATGGGGTTGAAGATAAGGTGGTGTCGTTGTAATGGGTATTTTTAAAAATGGACGGGTGATTATTTCCCTCCTGTTATGGGGGGGATTTGCCCTCTTTATTCAGTTTTTCCCCGGTGAAATAGAGCAATCAGAAACTTCTCTTTTTTATCTCATTGGGATTGTATGGGTGATTTTGCTCTTCCTTTATGTAGGTTTACAGAAAAAAAATCCCCAATTACTTTTATCCATTGCTGATTTATCCATTATATTTGGCCTGTTATGCCTGGTATGGGAAGGGATGACAGCAAAATGGGGGCTTTTGGATCCTTTCGTCTTTCCTGCACCAGCCCAGGTATTGGATGCCTTACTGCAAGACCGTGGAGAAATCGGTTCTCATCTGTTTGCATCAACAAAGCTTTTATTAGCAGGATACGGATTGGCCTTGCTTTCCGGCATTGCTTTAGGATTGTATGCAGGGTGGAACCCACGTCTTTATAACCTGGTGAAACCATTAGCCAATGTGGCCAGCCCAATTCCGCCTATTGTTTATATTCCTTATGCCATTACAGTACTTCCCTCCTTTTTCATGTCTTCTGTCTTTGTTGTTTTTATCGGTGCTTTTTGGCCCGTTTTGATTAATACATTAAATGGGGTTGTCCATATTGAGCAACGTTTAATCGAATCTGCTAGAACATTGCAGCTGTCCCCTTATACTATGCTGCGAAAAATTCTCCTGCCTGGAGCGTTGCCAGGAATTTTTACAGGAGCATCCATAGGATTGGTGTTCTCCTTTATTTTGCTAACTGCAGCTGAATTAATCGGGGCAGAAGCAGGATTAGGGTATTACATTAAATACCATACAGACTTTGGTGATTTCGCCAGAGTGATTGTTGGTATTTTCCTAATCGGGATTTATGTCACCCTGTTAATGGGGATTTTACAACGTATTGAAAAATATTATCTTCGTTGGAAACAAAGATAGAGAGGAAAAGGGATATGTCAGAGCAAAAAAAATCAAAATCATCCATTAGAAACTATCAACTTGGAACCCTTGCCGTCCATGGGGGGCAGGCACCGGATCCAACTACAGGGTCCCGGGCCGTTCCGATTTACCAAACCAGTTCCTATGTTTTTCATAATACAGACCATGCCAGCCGTTTATTTGCCCTAGATGAACCGGGAAATATTTATACCCGTATCGGGAATCCAACTACTGACGTATTGGAAAAAAGGATTGCCGCTATGGAAGGTGGCGTAGGTGCTGTTGCTACAGCCAGCGGTTCTGCAGCCATTAGCAATGCTATTATGAACATTGCTTATGCTGGGGATGAAATTGTGGCATCTACTAGCCTATATGGGGGGACATATAACCTTTTTTCCAATACCTTGCCTAACTATGGAATTAAGGTTGTGTTCGTAGATCCTTCTATTCCTGATAACTTTAGAAAAGCCATTACCCCCAAAACGAAGGGGATTTTTGCAGAGATTATTGGAAATCCAAAGCTGGATGTATTGGATATTGAAGCTGTCGCCAGTATTGCCCATGATGCAGGGATTCCTCTCATTGTGGATAATACCTTTGCTACCCCTTACCTTTGCCGTCCTTTGGAATGGGGGGCGGATATCGTTGTTCATTCTGCAACCAAATGGATTGGGGGACATGGCACATCCATAGGGGGATTAATTGTGGATGGAGGGCGTTTTAATTGGAATAGCCCAAAATTCTCCGGGTTTACAACACCTGATTCCAGTTACAATGGGGTTCGCTATGCCATCGATTTTGGTTCATTAGCTTTTATTACAAAAGTTCGGGTGCAATTGCTTCGGGATTTAGGGGCATGCTTAAGCCCATTTAACGCATTTTTGCTATTGCAAGGGTTAGAAACCTTGCATATCCGCATGAGACAACATTGCGAAAATGCTGTGGAAATTGCCAATTACCTGTCCCAACATCCAGCAGTGGAATGGGTTTCTTATCCAGGCTTAGAAGGCCATCCTTCCTATTATTTAGCGAAAAAATATATTTCTCAAGGGGCAGGAGCGGTTTTAAACTTTGGCATTAAAGGGGGGAAAGAAGCAGGAATCCGTTTTATTGATTCTGTAGCCCTCTGGTCCCATTTAGCCAATGTTGGCGATGCCAAGTCTCTGGTTATTCACCCTGCAAGCACCACCCACCAGCAGCTTTCGGAAGAGGATCAGTTATTAACAGGGGTTACTGCTGATTTAATTCGTGCCTCTGTTGGCATTGAGGATGCTGTTGACTTAATTAGTGATTTGAATCAGGCTTTATTTAAAGCCACCGGGTTGGCAAAAGATAATAGCCAGGCATTAGCTGGCAATCAAGTCATTATTAATGATGAAAGCATCATCCGCTGGGCTTGCCTTACATCAACGGTTCAGGAAGTAAATGAAGCAGGACAATTGATCGAACGGCCAAAACGGGTAGCAATTGTGGGATTATCCAGCAACCCAGCCCGTCCCAGCAATCGGGTGGCCCGGAAAATGCAACGCCTGGGATATCAAATTATTCCCATCAATCCTAATGAAACAGAAGTTCTTGGGGAAAAAGCCTATCCTGATTTACTCAGTGTTCCTTTCTCTCTGGATATCATTCAAGTATTCCGGAATCCGGAGCATGCCATTGCCACTGCCCATGAAGCAGCACAGGTAGGCACCAATGTATTCTGGTTACAAGAGGGAGTATTTAACGAAGAGGCTGCGGCGATTGCTGCAGAAGCAGGGCTAAATGTAGTACACAATCGTTGTACCTATAAAGAAATCCAGCGCTATAAAGGTGCTATGAATACCTTTAAAAGTGATAGTGGGGTTTGTGTTCTTTAGATCATCCTTCTGAAAGGAATGGTGTTATATGCCAACATTGACAAAGGAAATTCAACAATTAGAGTCGATTAGGGAAGAACTTTTAAAACATCCCATTTATCAGGAGTTAAATACGCCGGAAAAAGTGAAAATTTTTATGAAACACCATGTGTTTGCCGTATGGGATTTCATGAGTTTATTAAAGAGATTACAGGCATCTGTTACCACGGTGACCGTTCCCTGGTTTCCTTATGAAAATTCTCTTTATTCTCGCTTAATTAACGAAATTGTTGTAGCAGAGGAATCTGATATTGATGGAAAGGGTGGTTTTTCCAGCCATTTTCAACTATACCTGGAAGCCATGGATGAAGTAAATGCGGATAAAGGGCCCATTGATTCTTTTATACATGCAATGAGAGAGGGAAAAAGACTGGATGAAGCGTTAAACAATCCTGAAATTCCTGCAAGTGCCAGGGAGTTTGTCCAGTTTAATATAGGAATGGCTCAACAAGGGGCATTGTATGAAGTAGCTGCTGCCTTCTTTTATGGACGGGAAGGATTAATCCCCGATATGTTCCGGCCTTTATTAAATTCTTTAAAAAACACAGGCGCATCAAGAGAACGATTGTTATTTTATATTAATCGCCATATTGAAGTGGATGAGGAGCATCACGGTCCTCTGGCCAAAGAATTGCTTCTTCACCTGTGCGGTGATGATGGGGGAAAAGTGGCCAACGCATTGGAAATCGGCCGGAAATGCCTGCAAGCCAGGATCCAATTATGGGATGGAGTAGTAAAAGAAATTCAGAAAAAACAGTTATAAAGGAATGAAAAACCACCGGAAATGTGTTCCGGTGGTTTTTTACTCAAAGCGGTTATGTTGTCCTTCTGGATTTCCCCATGGCACGCATAATAAGGCTTACGATAAATGCTAAAACGATTGCCCCTAATATAGCGGGGATTATGGCAAAACCACCTATGATTGGTCCCCAGTTTCCAAGGAAAAGTGACCCAAGCCATGCACCTACAAATCCCGCAATAATATTTCCAATGACTCCGCCTGGAATATCACGGCCAACGATTAGACTGGCAACCCAACCGATTAATCCACCGACTACTAATGACCAGAGAAATGCAATCATAATTCCCTCCTAATAATTTGCGCCGTATCCTTAGTATGATTCATTAACGAAGGATTTCTCCTTGAAAATGTCCCCAAAATGCCCAATCATGAATAGGATAAATGGATAAAAAATTCTAGAAAAATAAGGAGGGAGAAAACTGGATATTTATGTTGTTAACCGGGGAGACTCGTTATTTTCCATTGCACAAAAATATGGGATTTCCCCCGATGAAATAGCCAGGGTAAATCAATGGCCTGATCCAAACCGTTTAGTCGTTGGCCAAACCCTTGCCATACCTACTCCCATTCGGCGTTATACGGTGAAGGCAGGCGATACCCTTTATACTATTGCCAGGCGTTTTGGGGTAACACCAGAAGCCATCCTCACTTCAAATCCCATACCTGCCCCTTTTATTGTTTATCCCGGGCAAGTGATCCTCATTCCTACATTCGCAAAAGCATTTGGCAATATTGATGTGAATGCTTATATTGAACCAAGTACACCTGATAAGGATATTCCCATTGTGGAAAGTGTGGCTCCCCATCTTACTTACTTATCTATTTTTAGTTATCGGGTAAATGCAGACGCAAGTTTGGTGCCGCCAAGACCAGATGAAGCAATTATTCGCACTGCTTTAGAGAATAAGGTAGCGCCATTAATGGTAATTACCAATTTTGCTGAAGGAAACTTTAGCCCTGAAATTGCCAGCGCTATTTTAACAAGCAGGGAACTACAAGATACTTTGTTCCAAAATGTGTTAAATGTAATGAAAACAAAAGGGTTTCGCGTGTTAAATATTGACTTTGAACGAATTCGGCCTGAACAACGCAATTTATATAACCAGTTTTTGCGTCGAATTACTGACTTCATGCATCGCAATGATATTTTGGTTTCTACAGCTTTAGCGCCAAAAACATCGGATATTAAAACAGGTGCTTGGCATGGTGCCCATGATTATGCAGCCCATGGCCGCATTGTTGACTTTGTTATTGTTATGACCTATGAGTGGGGCTGGTCTGGAGGGCCGCCAAGGGCTGTTTCTCCACTTCCCGAAGTGGAGAAAGTCATTAAATTTGCCGTTTCCCAAATTCCGCCACGAAAAATCATGATGGGGATTAACCTTTATGGATACGATTGGACCCTTCCTTATGTAGAAGGAGGAAAATTCGCCCGCAGTATTAGCCCCCAAACTGCTTTAGAAATTGCCCTAAACAATAATGCTGCCGTTCAATTTGACCAGGAAGCCAAAGCGCCCTTCTTTACCTATAAAGATGCTGAAGGAAAAGACCATATCATCTGGTTTGAAGATGCCCGCAGCATTCAGGCACGATTTAACCTTGTCAAAAAATACGGATTAAAAGGGGTAAGTTATTGGGTATTAGGCCATGAGTTCCCGCAAAATTGGCTTGTATTAGAAAATATGTTTACCGTAAATAAGATTGTTTAAATAATAAAGAAACCCATGTCTCTTTATAAAATGAAGGACCTGGGTTTCTTTATTATTTTATGTTCAAAAAGGGGAGTGCTCCTCCTGTAGTGGTGGGCAGTTTTCCATCCCATTTTTCAATGGCTTTCATTTGTGCTTCGATTTCCCGCAAACGAATTAATTCAGGAGTTACTTCTTGTTTTTGCAAACGGAGGGCTTCAGCAGCAGCCTCTGCCTGGGTAATGGTTTGTTCTTTTTCAATTTTGATCCTTTCTAAATCTAATTTGGATTTAAGGGCTTGTTGTTCAGCCACCTGTTTTTGTTCAATAGCCTTATTATATTCATTACTAAATTTGAAATCAGTGATATTGATTTCGTCTAAGATCATATTGTAAACGCTTAACTTCTTTGCAAGAAGTTCTTTTACTTGTTGGCTTACTTCCGACCGTTTGGAAATTAATTCTTCGGCTGTATATTTAGCTGTTGTTGCTTTAAGGGATTCACTAATGGCGGGTTCCACAATGCGATGTTGATAATCCAATCCAATATTTTGGTATAAACGATGTACAGTATTAGGATCGATATGGAAGTTAACGGCAACCGTGGTTGTTACATTTTGCAAATCCTTTGAAGCTGCTGTAGCATTGCTTTCTGTTTTTTGTACCCGAACTTCAACAGGCACCACTCTTTCAATAAAAGGAATTTTTATGTGAATGCCTTCATCAAATACTTTTTCACTTACCGCTCCTAATTGTAAAACAACTCCACGATAACCAGCGCTAACAATGGTAAATGTATTAAGAAGTAGGATTATAGCAAAAACACCCAATAATATATACTTCATGTTTTTTTTCCAATTAAATTTTGGCATCCCGTTATTTTTAATTATTTCAAGCATTAGATTCCCCCCTTAATTGGTCATTCCTGTACCTGATTATACGAAAAAATGGGATAAAAGTTACTTAAAAAATTCTAAAAAAAATAGACATGAAATTTATATTTTCATGTCCGGAAGGTGGGGAAAAAAGCATTGAAAGGAGTAAAGTTACTACTTAAAGTATACTTGTTTCCCTAATAATTTGGTATAATCAATTGTTACAGTTTCTGTACATTGGTGTTAATTTTTGGTTTCTAAATAGTGAAGCAATCCCTTTGCATTTAATTCTGTATCTAATTCAAGGCTGGTTAAATAGGGATGGTTTTCGGGAACGCCAAATTCCTTAAGTTCAGTATGATAATAGGCCCGTAGTTCACTGGCAATGCTTTCCCATGTTGGGTTGTTTTTATATCCTTTTTCTGCCAGTTCCACGTAAATGGGAATTAAATTTAACATTCGCTCTATTACTTGTTCAGCGTTATCCCATGCGCCAAAATGGGTAAAAAAAATGTTCTCAATACCCAGGGGTTTCACTTTTTCGATGGTATCAGCCATGGCTTCAGGATTAAATTGGGTTGGTGAAGAAGTAGGTACTACATAACGAACCCCCATTTCTTCAAAAAGAGGGAAGTTAATCCCGAAAGCATCACCAGAGAATAATCCTTTACTTTTTGGATCGTGAATGATGATATGATGGTAAGCATGTCCAGGGCTATGATAAAAAACAAGGGGACGTTCCTCTCCAATGTTTAAAGACATTCCATCTTCTGCGATAATTACCCGTTCTTCAGGAATAGCCTCAATAGGTGCAAACAAGGGTTCAAAACTTTCCCCATATACCTGCTGGGCACTTGCAATAAGCTTAGAGGGATCAATCAGATGTCTGGCACCTTTGGGATGGACAATAATTTTTGCATTGGGCAAATAATTTAATAATAAACCGGCTCCGCCTGAATGGTCTAAATGGATATGAGTAACAATGACATAACGAATTTCTTCATAAGGAATGTTTAAATCATCAAGGGCCTGAAGAATCCGGGGAACAGACACACTTGCCCCCACTTCTACGATGGTTTTTTCTTTACTGTTAATTAGAAAGCCTGTGGATCTTCCAGTTTCTGCTGCATCAATAAGTGCAATTTCATAAATATCATTTCCTATATCTTTTACTGATAAATGATTCATAATATCCCTCCCATCGCTTTTTTACAAAATTCTAACATTAATTATTTTAATTTTCAATGAACCTCCTACGACTGAAGTCGCGGGTGTTCTCGACTTTGTTATAAAATTTCCCCAGCATATCCCTTTTTCTATATTCGTAAACATAGTAGTAACTTAAAAAAAGGGGGAACTAAAATGATCCCGTTTATGAACGAACCATTAACTCCTTTTTCGGTCCCCGAAAATCGCAGGGAAATGGAAAAAGCCATTCACCAGGTTGGAAGAAATTTAGGCAGTGAAACCCCGTTAATTATAGGAGGAAAACAAGTGAAAACGGGACGATGGATTACATCTATTAATCCATCTAAAAAAAATGAAGTCATTGGCTTAGCTGCTTCTGCTGGAATAGGGGAAGCAGAGGAGGCAATAGAGCAAGCTGTTCATGCCTTTTCCTTCTGGAAAAAAACAAGTCCGGAGAGCAGGGCTCGCCTTCTATTTAAAAGCGCACAACTTCTACGGCGGAGGAAATTTGAATTTAATGCCTTGCTTTGTTTTGAAGCAGGAAAAAGTTGGATTGAAGCTGATGGAGATACAGCGGAAGCCATTGATTTCCTTGAGTATTATGGGAGACAAATGATGAATTTGGCGGAAAGGCAGCCTTTAGAATCTTTACCTGGTGAAGATAATTGGTTAAATTATATTCCCCTTGGAGTGGGTATTGTCATACCCCCATGGAATTTCCCGCTGGCTATTTTAGTTGGCATGACTGCTGCTGCCATGGTTACAGGGAATACGATCATCTTAAAGCCAGCAAGTACAACTCCGGTGATTGCCTATACCTTTGTCAAATTGTTAGAAGATGCAGGAATGCCTCCAGGTGTAGTTAATTTAGTTACAGGCCCCGGAGGAGAAATCGGGGATTATCTTGTTGATCATCCCAAAACAAGGTTTGTTTCCTTTACAGGGTCTAAAGAGGTAGGAATTCGAATTTATGAACGGGCGGCAAAAGTACACCCAGGGCAAATCTGGTTAAAACGAGTGGTTGCTGAAATGGGTGGAAAAGATGCCATTGTTGTCCATGAAGATGGGGATTTAAAACTGGCAGCGGAAGCCATCGTTGCCTCTGCTTTTGGTTTTGCAGGACAAAAATGTTCTGCCTGTTCCCGGGTGATAGCCCATGAAAAGGTTTATGATGAATTGCTTTCTCGTGTAGTAGATAAAACAAAGGGATTGGCCATTGGAGAAGCTATTGATCCAACAAAGGATATAGGACCTGTGATTGATCAGGCGGCATATGAAAAAATCCAATCTTATATTGAGATTGGAAGAAAAGAAGGGGAATTGGTGTGTGGCGGGGGAAAAGCTGGAGATGGAGGTTATTTTATTCAACCTACCATTTTTTCAGAGGTGGATCCAGGCGCCCGTATCATGAAAGAAGAAATTTTTGGGCCTGTCATTGCTTTTACACGGGCTAAAGATTTTGCCCAGGCCATGGAAATTGCAAATGGTACGGACTATGGTTTGACAGGGGCATTGTTTACAAAAGACCGGAATTTAATTGAAAAAGCGAGAGAAGAATTTCACGTAGGAAACCTTTATTTTAATAGAAAGTGTACAGGGGCTATGGTTGGGGGACACCCCTTTGGCGGATTTAATATGTCTGGAACAGATTCCAAAGCAGGGGGAAAAGATTATTTATTGCATTTTACACAGGCAAAACTTAGTTCTGAAAAAATATGAGTATCCTGAAAAAATTTCTTCTCTTTCTATCCCGCAGTGAGAAAATCCGCCGCATTGTGGAGAAAAGGAAAAAGATGCTTGGTGTGAATCGGTTTGTTGCAGGAGAAACCATTGAGGAAGCCTTGAATCAGGTTGAATGTTTAAATAAACAGGGATATTCCTGTACCCTTGATTATTTAGGAGAAAATACAGTGACCTGGGAAGATTCCCAAATGGCAACGAAGATTTGCATAGAACTTTTACAGGGAATTGGGAAAAGAAAGGCAGTATGTAATGTATCTCTCAAACTTTCTCAATTAGGATTACGCTTTAATTCGGAATGTTGTGAAGAAAATCTACGCAGGATCCTGGATGAAGCACAGCGTTTGGGGATCTTTGTGCGAATTGATATGGAGGATTATGTATGTTTACAACAAACTTTGAATCTCTTTAAAAAAATGGCCATGGCTTATCCGAATGTAGGAACAGTGATTCAGGCCTATCTTTATCGCTCCTTACATGACGTCAATCAATTAAGAAAGTATTCTTTACGGCTGGTTAAGGGAGCTTATTTAGAACCGGAAACAGTGGCCTTCAGGCGGAAAAGAGATGTAGATGAACAATTTAAACAAATGATCACATTACATCTTTCTCAGGGTCCATATACAGCCATTGCAACCCATGATGAGAAAATCATTGATTTCACACTGGCTTTTGTAAAAAAACAGGAAATATCTAAAGAACGATATGAATTTCAAATGTTATATGGCATCCGGCCAGATTTACAGAGAAAAATTCTGGCTGAAGGGGAAAAAGTACGTTTATATATTCCTTTTGGCAGGGATTGGTATGGTTATTTCTTGCGTCGATTGGCAGAACGGCCAGCGAATCTCTGGTTTGTATTAAAGGGCATTTTAAAAAAATAGAACTTTTGTTTCTTTTTTTTTTGACTTTTTTAGGACATAATCGCTATCATGGAGAAAGATATTTTGTTCAGGAGGGTGTTTATATGGGAATTGCAACAATGGCTGGAGAATTGTTAAGAAAAGTTCGGGAGAAAAAACCCCTGGTACATAATATTACAAATGTTGTTGTGACAAATTTTACAGCAAATGGCCTTTATGCATTAGGGGCATCTCCGGTAATGGCGTATGCTCATGAAGAAGTTGCGGATATGGCGAAAATTGCAGGCGCCCTTGTTCTCAATATGGGAACTTTAACTGCTGAAACCGTAGAAGCGATGATGATTGCTGGCAAATCAGCCAATCAACATGGGGTTCCGGTAATTTTCGACCCAGTGGGTGCAGGAGCTACTCCTTATCGCACAGAAGTTGCCCAAAGGATTTGCCGGGAATTAGATATCGCTATTATTCGTGGGAATGCAGCGGAAATTGCCAATAGTATAGGCCAAGCCTGGGAAATTAAAGGGGTGGATGCAGGAAAAGTTGGCGGGGATGTAGAGGAGTTAGCCCGAAATGCAGCGAATCAATTAAATTCTGTTGTAGCGATCACTGGGAAAGTAGATGTGATTACAGATGGCAAGTCCTTATATACAGTAAGTAATGGAGATGAAATGCTTACCCTTGTTACAGGGACAGGTTGTTTATTAACCTCAGTACTTGGGGCTTTTGCCGCAGTGGAAAAAGATTACCTGGTAGCAGCTACATCCGGGATAGCGGCCTACGGAGTTGCAGCGGAAATTGCCAGACAACAAACCAATAATCCCGGCTCATTTCAAATTGCTTTCTTAGATGCTCTTTATGAAATTTCACCCCAATTGGTGGAACAATGTGCACGTATACAGCAAAAATAAGGGGATTCAAATGAAAAAGATAAAATTAGACAATCGTTTAGGTGTCTACCTGGTTATGGGGATTGAATCGGTCAATGGCCTTTCTCCTATAGAAATTGCCAGTAAAGCTATTGCAGGAGGAGTCGATGTGATCCAACTGCGGGAAAAAAATAAGCCATTAAAAGATGTATTAGAAGTTGGACGCAAAATAAGGAAATTATGCAAGGAAAACAATGTTTTGTTTGTGGTAAATGACCGTATTGATGTGGCCATGCTATTAGAAGCGGATGGTGTCCATGTGGGACAAGAAGACATCCCAGCTGATGAAACCAGACGGATTGTAGGAGAAGAGATGTTTATTGGGGTTTCCGCTTCCAGTATGGAGGAAGCTCGCCTGGCCTTACAATTGGGAGCAGATTACTTAGGTGTTGGCAGTATTTACGCAACGAAAAGTAAAGATGATGCAGGTGAACCTGTTACACCAGCCCTTGTTGAAGAAATACGTTCCATTACAGATATTCCTATGGTAGGAATTGGAGGCATCAATGCCGAAAATGGTAAAGAAGTATTAGAACGGGGGGCTAATGGTTTAGCTGTTATCTCTGCAATTGTGGGACAACCTGATCCTGAAAAAGCTACGTTAAAATTAAAAGAATTGCTTGCTTTCCGACTTCTTTAATAGATAAGGAAAGCTTCTTTTTCTCTAAAGTAAGGTCGGGGAAGAAAAGTGTAGGGGGGAGAATTGTGAGTCAACAACAGGCATCGGTTGAATATAACGAAGAAGATATCCGTGTCTTAAAAGGATTGACTGCTGTCCGTGTGCGTCCAGGGATGTACATTGGATCTACAGGAAACCGGGGACTCCATCATTTAGTCTGGGAGATCATCGATAATTCAAAGGACGAAGTGCTGGCAGGATACTGCAAAACTATAAAAGTAATCATTCATAAAGATAATAGCATTACTGTAGAAGATGATGGGCGGGGGATTCCCACAGGAATTAATAAAGATGAAGGTATTCCTACGCCAACGGTGGTCTTTACAGTGCTACATGCTGGCGGAAAATTTGGCGGAGGCAGCGGGTATAAGAAATCCGGGGGATTACACGGGGTTGGTGCCAGTGTCGTTAATGCATTATCTGAATGGTTAGAAGTTGAAATCCATCGGGATGGGCAAATTTATCGGCAACGATTTGAATATAGAGAAGAAGTGGAATCTGATGGAACCATGGAACCCCAGGTAGGGATTCCTGTTACTGGCCTTGATGTTGTTGGAAATACCCGCCGCCATGGGACACGGGTGACTTTTAAGCCCGATGCCCGGGTATTTGGCAATATTTCCTTTCAATATGATGTATTAAAAGAACGAATCCGTGATACGGCCTTCCTTATGAAAGGGGTTACATTCCATCTTGTAGATGAAAGGGAAGGAAATAAACAAGAAGAAAGCTTTCACTATGCCGATGGAATTAAAGCATTTATTGATTATTTAAATGATGGGAAATATACCCTTCATCCCACGGTATATTTTGAAGGGGAGAAAGAAAATATTGAAATTGAATTGGCATTTCAATACAATGACAACACATCGGAAAACCTGCTTTCCTATGTAAATACCATTCCCACTATTGATGAAGGGACCCATGTTTCTGGGTTTCGCAATGCTTTTACAAAAGTATTGAATGATTATGCGCGAAAAAATGGACTTCTGAAAAAAAATGACAAGAATTTAAGCGGCAATGATTATCGTGAAGGATTAATGGCTGTTTTAAGCATTCGTATGGAAGATCCCCAGTTTGAAAGCCAAACGAAAGAAAAGTTAGGCAGTGAGGAAGCGCGATCCGCTGTTGAAAGCTATATTGGGGAAAAAATGAATTACTTCTTAGAAGAAAACCCGGATATTGCCCGTTTAATTATTGATCGAGCGATTGAATCAAGAAGAATTAAAGAAGAAATTAAAAAGGCTGCAGAAGCATTACGAAATCCCAATAAAAAGGGAAAAAAGAAAAGCAAACGCACCATTAGCGATAAATATACCCCACCTAGCAAAAAGGACCCTAACCGCAATGAACTATTTATTGTAGAAGGGGATAGTGCAGGGGGTTCTGCCATTAACGGGCGGGATCGGAATTTCCAGGCAGTCTTAAGCTTGCGTGGCAAACCAATCAATGTAGAAAAGAAGAAAATTTATGAAGTAATTGGCCCTAATGGTAACGAAGAAATCAACACCATTGTTGAAGTTCTTGGGACTGGAATTGGCGATGATTTTAATGCAAATCTCTGCGCTTTCGATAAGATTATTGTCATGACTGATGCGGACTATGACGGTTCACATATACAGATTTTATTATTGACCCTGTTTTATCGTTATTTTCCCGAATTAATTAGACGGGGAAAGGTATTTATCGCCCAACCGCCCCTGTATAAAGTTTATAAACAAGGGAAAAAAGGACAGGACATTATCTATGCCTGGACGGAAGAAGAAAGAATGGCAGGCATGAAAAAGTTAGGAAAACAAGCAGAGATTCAACGTTATAAAGGGTTAGGAGAAATGAATGCTGAACAATTATGGGATACAACCATGAATCCGGATACAAGAAAATTAATTCAGGTTGATTTGGCAGAGGCAGCAGAAGCTGAACGAATTGTTACCATTCTTATGGGGGATAAAGTTCCTCCCCGTCGGGATTGGATTGAACGAAATGTAAAGTTTGTAGTGGAGGAGGAGTAGAAAGAAAATGGGGCTTCCTCATGAAGATTTTTTACAGATGAGTGTACGGGATGTTTATCGTTCCCGTTTTAGTGAATATGCACGTTATATTATATTGTCCCGGGCCATCCCAGATGTTCGGGATGGGCTAAAACCAGTACAAAGAAGAGTGCTATATTCCATGTATATGGAGAAAAATACCCCTGATCGAACCTATCGGAAATCAGCGAAAACTGTAGGGGATGTAATGGGGAATTATCACCCCCATGGGGATTCGTCCATTTATGAAACCATGGTTAATCTTGTACAAGCCCATAAAATGCGGGAGCCTTTAATTGATGGCCACGGCCATTGGGGTACAGTAGATGGGGATAGTGCAGCAGCTATGCGTTATACGGAAGCCCGTTTAACCCCTATCGCTATGGAGATGTTACGGGATATTGAAAAGGAAACCGTTGATTATATTCCTAACTACGACAATACTACAAAAGAACCTGTGGTTCTTCCTTCCCGTTTTCCTAACTTGTTAGTTAACGGGGTAACAGGGATTTCCATTGGTTTTGCCACGGAGATTCCGACCCATAATTTAAGGGAAGTCATCAATGGAACCGTTGCTTTGCTTAATAATCCCAAATTATCCCTTGATGAACTCATTCAACATATTCCAGGACCTGATTTGCCAGGGGGAGGCATTATTCAAGGGAAATCAGAAATCCGTAAGGCCTATGAAAAAGGCAACGGGCGAATTATTATTCGTTCCAAAACCCACATGGAAACAGGAAAAGGGGGACGCCAATTAATTGTTATTGACGAGATCCCTTATACGGTGAAGAAAAAGAGTCTGGTTACACAAATTGAAGAGGAAATATTAGAGAAAAACGTTGATGGTCTTATAGAAGTAAGGGATGAAACGGACCGGGAAGGGTTACGGATTGTCCTTGAAGTGAGAAAAGACGCAGATCCGGCAGGAATTCTCAATTACTTGTTTAAGAAAACAGATTTGCAAATTTCCTATAGTTTTAATATGTTAGTCATTGCCGATACTCGCCCTCAACAAATGGGCCTTAAAGGCATATTAGAATCTTATATTTGCCACCAGAAAGAAATTATTACCCGACGTACCCAGCATGATTTAGATCGGGCGGAAAAACGTCTCCATGTAGTTGAAGGGATTATTCGCGCCATTTCAATCTTGCGGGAAGTGATTGACACCATTATGAATTCTGATGGCAGGGAAGATGCCCGCAACCGATTAATGTCACAATATGATTTTACATATGAACAGGCGGAAGCCATTTTAGAGATTCGTTTGCACCAGTTAACCCGTTTAGACATAAAAAAATATGAAAAAGAACAAAATGAACTTGAAAAGAAAATTTCTGCCTGGCGGGGCATTTTAAACAGTGAAAAAAAATTAAATCACGTTCTTGAAAAAGAATTAATTGAAATTCGAGACCGATATGGGAACGATCGCCGCACCATCCTGGAAGACGAAATCGAAAATCTGGAAGTGGATATTTCCATTACCGTTCCCGCTGAAGAGACCATTGTTACTCTGTCGGAAGAACAATATATTAAACGGACATCCATGCGTTCCTTTAATAGTTCAGGGGCTTCCATTGAAACAAGTGGTGTGAAAGAGGGAGACCATATTCGGTATTTCATAAAAACCAATACTATCCACCAACTTCTCCTATTTACAGAAAATGGTGAATACTTCTTCTTACCTGTTCATGAAATTCCCGACTCCCGTTGGAAAGATACAGGAACCAGTGTAGTTAATGTTCTGTCTTTAGGAAAAGATCAAAAAATCGTAGCTATTATTCCTATTGAATCTTTTGATGATATAAAAGATGCCTTCTTCTTGTTTGTTACGAAAAAAGGCATGGTGAAACGTTCAAAAGTGGAGGAATATCGAACAAATCAGAAAAAAAGAGGAATTGCTGCGGTAAAAGTAAAAGAAAATGATGGAGTACTCTTCGTACATTTTGCTAAAGGGGAAGAAGACCTTCTCCTTATCTCAAATCAAGGAAATTCCATCCGATTTAGTCTTGATGAAGTTGCTGTAACAGGACGCAATACAGCCGGGGTTAAGGGAATGAAATTGGAAGACGAGGATGAGGTTGGATATTCCTACCTTCTGCAAAAAGAAGATGGACGATTAATACAATTGCTTACAACAGAAGGGGTCGTGAAAAGGACGGCTGTTAACCAGATTTCCAATCAGGGTCGGGGTGGAAAAGGCGCAACCCTGATTCGACGAAGAAAGGTACGGCCTCATGAAATTATAATGGCATTTATTGAACAGGATTTTCCTTATCGATTAATAGGGTTAACCAATCATGAACAGGAGGTTGTCCTTGATTGGATGAAATTCAGCTCAGAATTAACAGTAAATGATCCAGGTTCTATAGGACGTAATCTTTTGAACTTAACCTTTGGAGAAGAACTTAAAAAAATAAGGTTAGAACCAAGAATAGAAGTTTAAAGTTCTTTATTATTTTGCTCGTTTCATGTATAGTTAACATATAAGTACAATACTTTAGGGGGAACATTTTTTGAGTAACATCGCTGTCGGCAATATTATCGAAGGTACCGTGGTAGGAGTCCAATCTTTTGGAGCGTTTGTAAATATTGGTGAAAACAAACAGGGCCTTGTCCATATTTCCCAGGTGGCTTCATCCTACGTTGAAGACATAAATCAATTTGTCAAAGTAGGAGATAAAGTTACTGTAAAAGTACTTGAAATCAAAGAGGACGGGAAGATTTCTCTTACCATGAGAATTAATGAAGAAAAAAGAGAAGACCGTCGTCCTTTCAAAAAGCGGGATGACCGCCGTGGCGGCAGAGGCCATCATCAAGATAATCAAAAAGAAGATTTTGAATCCATGATGAAGCGTTGGATGAAAACCAGCGAGGATAAAATGGGTGACCTCGGTAAACGCGAGAAAAGACGTTAAGTTTATATCCATGGTATCAGATTAAAGAAAGAAAACCACTCTAACTGTGTTAGAGTGGTTTTTTATTTCGTTTATTGTTATAGTATTTATTGGGCTGCACGAAATGAATTAAAGGAGGAAGAAATATGCAGCACGAACATATTATCGGCGCTAAGCAGTTTAACCGTGAAAACCTTGAGGAAATATTTGAAATTGCCCGCGAAATGGAGAAAATTGTAGATGAAGGTGGAAGCAAAAAGTACGAAAACAAGGTAATGACCACCTTGTTTTTTGAACCTAGCACACGTACCCGTCTTTCCTTTGAGTCAGCCATGTCTCGTTTAGGGGGAAAAGTGATTGGAACAGAAAATGCGGCAATGTTCTCTTCTACAATCAAAGGGGAAACCCTTGAAGATACCATTCGGGTTGTTTCCGCCTATAGTGATGTGATTGTCATGCGCCATACGGAAATTGGCGCTGCACAAAGAGCAGCCAAAGTGGCCACTGTTCCTATTATTAATGCTGGGGATGGAGCTGGTGAACATCCTACGCAAGCATTATTGGATTTATACACAATCCAGAAAGAAATAGGCCGCATTGATGATATACATATCGTTATGATTGGGGATTTGGCTTACGGGCGTACTGTTCATTCATTATCTTATTTATTGGCCAATTTTAACAACATTCGGATTTCCTTTACGGCACCGGAAAATGTGCAGATTCCAGAATACGTTAAGAAATTCCTTGATGAAAAGGGAGTTTCCTATGAAGAGGAAAGTGATCTGGGAAAAGTAGTGCCAACGGCAGATGTCCTGTACCAAACCCGAATTCAAAAAGAACGATTTATTTCTTCAATAGAATATGAAAAGGCCAGAGGCCAATACATCATTGATCAACGAGTATTAGATATGATGAAAGAAAATAGCATTATCATGCATCCACTGCCAAGAGCAGGGGAAATTACGGAAGAAGTAGATCATGACCCACGGGCTGCTTATTTTCGCCAGGCACAGAATGGCCTTTATATTCGTATGGCTCTATTAGATAAATGTTTTTAAACTTTTTATCAGTGAAAAAAAACTTAATGTAGATTGAAAAAAAGGAAAGGACAATGTTTCTTTCCTTTTTCTTACGAATAAAGGGGAAAATTATGGCAAACACTAATTTTAGCTTGAATGATAGGAAGGGTGTTCGCCAATGTGGAAAGTACAAAGAAAAATAACCTCTTATTTCTTATGCCTTGTCTTATTTATGAATATCATGTTTCCCATGGCGGTTACTGCTGCAGGAACCCAGGATCAATGGGATTTAACTAGATTGTATACTTCTGAAGAAGAATGGAAAAATGACATTAAAAAGATTGAAAAAAAAATTCCTTACTTTCAATCAATGGTTGGTAAAGTTGCCTCATCTCCTGCTGTGTTCTATACATACCTTACCCAATACGAAGAAACCTCAAAAATATTAGAAAAGGCCTATGGCTTCGCCCATCTTCAATTTGATACCAATACAACAAACTCCCATTATCAAGAAATGTTGGATCAGGCTCGTCAAACAGCGCAAAAATTAAATATTGCAATATCTTATTTTGTCCCAGAAATTCTGGGGATTGAAGAAAATAAATTAAAGCAAATGTTGAGCCAGGAAAAAAAACTAAGAAAATATGAGCGTTTTCTTTCAGAAATAAGAAAACAAAAAAAGCACGTTCTATCCCAACCAGAAGAAAAGTTGTTAGCCCAAGTCAAAGACGTTTCATCGGTGCCTTCCCGTACCTATCAATATCTTGTTGATTCAGACCTGCAATTTCCTAAAGTAACCATTGGCAAAGGCCAGGTTGTCCAATTGACTGCAAGCAATTATCGCACGTTGTTAGAGGATTTAAGCCCTTATGCCCGTAAACAAGCCTACTTAGCTGTGACAGGTACCTACGGGCAATATAAGAATACTTTTGCATCCCTTTTGCAGGGAGAAGTAAAAAACAATATTTTTTATGCTCAGGCTCGAAACTATAAGTCAGCCCGCAATGCATCATTATCTTCTTCGAATATCCCGGAAAAAGTGTATGATGAATTACTTGCAACTGTGAATAAAAGATTATCTCTTTTGCATAGATATTCTGCCTTAAGGAAAAAAGTATTAGGATTAAAAGAGTTGCATAAATATGATATTTATGCACCCTTATCTGAAAAATTAAAAATTCAATACCCTTTTACAATGGCGAAGGAAATGGTGGAAAAGGGGTTAAGTCCCCTGGGGAAAGACTATACTGACCAGTTATCTTCGGCTTTTAAAAATCGTTGGATTGATGTATATAGCCAAAAAGGAAAAACCAGTGGCGCATATCAATCTGCCATCTATGGGTTTCCTCCTTATGTATTATTAAATTATCAGGGCAGCCTTGATGATGTGTTAACACTTGCTCATGAAATGGGCCATGGTATGCATTCCTATTATGCAAATAAAAACCAATCCTATTTTAATGCAGGGTACGATATTTTTGTTGCAGAAGTAGCTTCGACTGTCAATGAATCCCTTTTATTAAGACAGTGGATCGAGAGAGCAAAAACCAAAGAGGAAAAATTGACCCTATTGAATCATTACCTGGATCAATTCCAAAATACCTTATTTATCCAAACCATGTTTGCGGAATTTGAAAATGAAATTTACCGTTCTGCGGAGAAAGGTGTACCCTTAACCGCTGATTATATTTCACAGGTTTATAGCAATTTAGTGAAGAAATACTTTGGCCCATCCATGGTGATTGACCCAGAAGTGGGAATTGAGTGGGCCCGAATTCCCCATTTCTTCCGGAATTTCTATGTATATCAGTATGCAACAGGTTTTTCAGCAGCCACTGCCATTGCAGACGGGCTTCTTAAGAAAAAAGAAGGGCAACAGGCCAATTATCTAGAGTTTTTAAAAACCGGAGGGGCGAAAGATTCCTTAGAAGCGTTAAAAATAGCTGGTGTTGATTTAAATAACCCTACAGTAGTGTCTTCTGCCTTGGATGTTTTTGAAAAGACATTAAATGAATACGAGAAACTAGTTCAATAACCTCTTTTCCATGGTATGATTTAGGAGAAGCGGAGGGATTTTTAATGAATTTTATCATTTGGGGAATCGTTGTGTTTGGCTTGACTGGATTGGTAACGGGCCTTCTTGGAGATTCCATGTTATTAGGTTATGCAATAATGGGGGCAATCGTGGGAGGGACTCTTCCCTGGTTAACAGGAAATCGCAAAAGAATTGGCTTAGGTATTTTGTTAGGTACAGTCGGGTTTTTTATAGGATTTGTATCCATGTTTTTTCTTATTTTAGCCATCTGGGAACCGCCTTTTTCCCTTGTTTTTATTGGGTTATTGGGAGGGGCCATTAGCGGTTTATTTTTAGGTTTTATCATAAAAAATAAGGGAGCAACAGGCATATTAACCCTGGCAGGTTCTCTGGGGTTTGGAGCAGGTTTTGCCTTGATTGAAGTGCTAAACCGCCTAACCCCCCTTAGCTCTCAATTATCTCCTGTTGTATGGTCTGGATTAACCATGATGTTAGCCAGTATCTTAGGGGGAATTGCCATAGGAATTGGGATTAATTTTTTAATGAAGAGGGAAAAGTAAAATTGGCAATGCATTAAAGATATGAAGGTAATGTTATGAAACAAAAATTTCTAGCCATCACCATGTTATATTTATTGATTTTTCCTGTTTCTGCTTATGCCAAAGAAAACCCATACAAGATAAATATTAATCTCTGGCAAAGTAAATTGGAGATTCTAAAAAGCGGGCAAGTCATAGAAGTATTTCCTGTTGCCTCTGGCAAGAAAGATACACCTTCCCCGGTTGGGATTTATCGTATCATATCAAAGGATACAGGTTGGGGTGGAGGATTTGGGAGTTGCTGGTTAGAGCTAAATGTTCCCTGGGGCACTTATGGCATTCATGGCACCAATCGCCCCGAACTGATTGGGATGAGAGTAAGTGGCGGATGTTTTCGCATGAAAAATCGCAATGTAGAAAAAGTATTCGCCATCATTCCTGTAGGAACCCCAGTGGTAATTGATGGGCCGATCACAGGGCATAAGGATATCACTTATCGCATACTTGTTAATGGTTCTAGAGGAGCTATGGTGATGTTTGTGCAAAACCATTTAAAAGCCATGGGGATATATAATGGGACTTGTGATGGGATTTTTGGGAATGAACTAGAAAAAGCTGTTGGGAAATATCAGGAATTAAGGCATTTTGAGGTTACCAAACAGATTGGATTAAAAGAATTGAAAGACCTTGGTATGATGGAATGAAACGGAGCTGATAAAGCTCCGTTTCATTTATTTTTAATTATTTACTGACTTTATAGTAACTTGGATAGTTTGCTTCGTAGTTAGCAATCGCATCTTCTTTCATCAAGGTAATGCCGATATCATCCAAACCATTTAAGAGGCAATGGCGACGGTAGGCATCAACTTCGAAAGGTACAGACCATCCTTCGCTATCGTTAATGGTGTTGTTTTCAAGGTCAACAGTTAATTCATAACCTTCTTTAGCTGCAGTATTTTTGAAGATTTGATCAACAACTTCTTTAGATAATTTAATTGGCAAAATGCCGTTTTTGAAGCAGTTGTTAAAGAAGATGTCAGCAAAAGAAGGAGCAATGATTACTTTAAAACCATAGTCCATTAATGCCCATGGAGCATGTTCCCGGGAAGAACCGCAACCAAAGTTGTCGCGAGCCACGAGGATTTTTGAACCTTTGTATTGAGGTTTATTTAATTCGAAATTCGGATTGTCATTTCCTTGTTCATCAAAACGCCATTCGAAGAAAAGGAATTGGCCGAAACCGGTACGTTCAATACGTTTTAAGAATTGTTTTGGGATAATGGCATCTGTATCTACGTTTACACGATCTAATGGAGATACGACGCTAGTAATCTTTTTAAACGGTTCCATCTATTTTTCCCTCCATTGTTTTCCTTATTTGAATTCCCAGTTGCGTACGTCCACAAAGTGGCCTTTAATTGCCGCAGCAGCAGCCATCTCTGGGCTTACAAGGTGGGTGCGTCCGCCAGGGCCTTGACGGCCTTCAAAGTTACGGTTAGAAGTGGATGCACAACGGTCGCCAGGGGAGAGAACATCAGGGTTCATAGCCAAACACATACTACAGCCTGGTTCACGCCATTCAAATCCTGCTTCAGTAAAGATTTTATCTAACCCTTCTTTTTCCGCCAATTCTTTTACCCGGCCAGAACCAGGAACTACAATGGCATTTACAGTTGGAGATACTTTATATCCTTTTGCAACTTTAGCAGCAGCACGAAGGTCTTCAATACGGCCATTGGTGCAAGAACCAATGAAAGCATGGCTAATTTCAATTTGTTCCATAGGCGTGCCAGCTTCAAGATCCATGTATTTGAGAGCTGTTTGTGTTGCTTTTTGTTCGTTTTCGTTAGCGAAATCTTCAGGAGCTGGTACGTTTCCTGTTACGCCAATCCCCATTCCAGGGCTAGTTCCCCAGGTTACTTGAGGTTCAAGGGTGGTTGCATCGAATGTAACTAAAGTATTGAATTCTGCACCTTCATCAGTTGGAAGCTGTTTCCATACTTCTAATGCATTTTCCCATTCTTCTCCTTTAGGAGCGAATTGGCGGCCTTCCAAGTATTCGTAAGTGGTTTCGTCAGGAGCAATCATCCCTGCACGAGCACCAAATTCAATGGTCATGTTACATACAGTCATACGGCCTTCCATGGAAAGGTTGCGAATGGCTTCACCAGTATATTCAACAACATAACCAGTAGCGAAAGCAGTTCCGTATTTTGCGATAATGCCAAGAATTAAGTCTTTAGCAGTAACGCCAACAGGGAGTTTGCCTTCTACGCGAACTTCCATTGTTGGTGGTTTGTGTTGTTGTAAACATTGGGTAGCAAGAACGTGTTCAACTTCACTGGTTCCAATCCCGAAAGCAAGAGCGCCGAAAGCCCCGTGAGTGGCTGTATGGCTATCTCCACAAACGATGGTTTTTCCTGGAAGAGTTAAGCCAAGTTCAGGTCCCATAACGTGTACAACCCCTTGTTCTGGGGAATCAACGCCATAAAGGGTCACGCCAAACTCTTTACAGTTTTGTTCGAGGGTTTCCATTTGTTGTTTGGAAATTGGATCTTTAACGGGTTGGGTACGATCAGTTGTTGGAATGTTATGATCGATGGTCGCACGAGTTAATTCTGGACGGCGAACTTGACGGCCTGCCAAACGGAGACCTTCAAAAGCCTGGGGAGAAGTTACTTCATGAACCAGATGTAAATCGATGTATAATAAGCTGGGTTTGTTTTCTTCCGAAAAAATCACATGGTTGTCCCAGATTTTTTCAAACATGGTACGTGGTTTCATTACGGATCCTCCTTTAATCTTTGTTTTTCGACATTTCTATTTTTACATAGATATTCAAAAAGTTCAAAGATATAATATCTATTAAAGCTATAGTTTTTTCCTATAATATATAGAATAGCCATATAGGGGAATTTCCTCAATGTAAAGAAAAAGGGAACAAGGTGAAAAAATGGAATTGCGCCAATTGTTATATGCGATTAAAATAGCAGA
>CAMLDI010000022.1 GCA_946478845.1 uncultured Paenibacillaceae bacterium | reverse complement strand
TTCATCGGCTCCTGGCGCCAAGGCATCCACCGTGCGCCCTTTGTAGCTTAACCTTATATTACGCGTTGTAATAAGCAGCGAATCTCTTCGTCGCATTGGTTTTTCGCTGCTCATGTATGGAAATACATTGCGCTGCTCAAACCTGCCGCTCCTTGATCTTCTTGCTTCTCTCAACGCTTGTTAATTTAGGTAATCACCAAAAAGGTATTTTGAATGGATTTTCCTAATGCGCTTATTTCTTCTGTATTCAGTTTTCAAAGGTCAATTTTAGCTTTTTGTGACTTCAAAGCCGTCACAATATTAAATTTTATTCCTATCTAAGATATTTGTCAACATTTTTTTAATAATTTTTATAGGTATATTCATCCAAGTTTCGAAAGGATTCCTATGATAGCAAATTAACATAAATAATTCCATTCGTTTTAATGAAAAAAAGAATAGCCCCGGCTCTTCAACCGGGGCTATGTAGCAAAATTAGAGATTATTGATTTTTTGAATTTGAAGCGTTTTTAGAAGCCTGGTTAGCCTGGCGAACCGCAGCTGCTTCAGTTTCACTAGCAAATTCGGTATCGGTAAGGCCTGCTTGAGAAGCTTGATTTTGCTGGCGTACTTTATCAACATTAGTACCAGCTTTTGAACGTTTTGCCATCTTTATCACCCCCACGACTATTAAGTTGCCCACATAAATAATTTTTAGTCCTTTAAATTTCTTTCCAATTTTTGATTAAATCTTCTTTCTTTGCCCGGGGATATTGTTTAATTTCATACTCTCTTTTCATGGCCTGGGATTTATCTGCAAAAGACTCCACATAAACCAGGGTAACTGGCAACCGTCCCCGGGTATACTTGGCTCCTTTTCCTTGATTATGTATTTGAATGCGGGATTCCACATCATTGGTAAAGCCTGTATAGAGGGTTCCATCTCTACAACGAACCATATAAATGTAAAACATTATGCAATATTCCTTTCTCATTTTCTTTATATATCATACAATAAAAAGAAGAATGAAAAACGGGAGGGAAAAGATGGATGCTAAATGAATCGCTGGTTCACCGTGTATTAGAAGCCTCATTATCAAATGGGGGAGACTTTGCAGAAATTTTTGTAGAAAATAAAATTGTACAAAACATTTCGATGGTTGGAGGAAAAGTGGACAAAGCGCGTTCTGGACGTGACTATGGAATAGGAATCCGTATTTTCAACGGCCTAGACTATCTCTACACATATACGAATAATGATTCAGAAGATCATTTAATTGAAATTGCAACCCTCCTTTCACAAACCTTAAAAAATGGACAAAGCAAAAACCAGACCTTACGTTTTCAAAAACAATTAGTAATTCCCAGACATATTCCATTAATTGATCCCCGCGTTATTACAACAGATAAGAAGAAACACGTCCTTTCTGAAATAAGCCATCATGCCTTCGCCTATCATATGGCCATTACTCAGGTAAAAACAGGTTATTATGATGAGACCCAACAAGTATTGATAGCCAATACAGATGGGGTGTGGGCAGAAGATACCCGTACCCGCACCCGTGTATTTGTAGAAGTCATTGCCACTGAAGACAACGAAAAACAAAGAGGTTATTATGCCCCAGGCGCCCAAAAGGGATTTGAGTTTTATAACGAGATTGACCTGCGTGGCGTAGCGGAACATGCAGCAGATATTGCTGTACGTATGCTTGAGTCTCGCCCGTGTCCAGGGGGACAAATGCCTGTTGTCATTGATAACGGATTTGGGGGAGTCATTTTCCATGAAGCCTGCGGCCACGGGATGGAAGCTACAGCTGTTGCAAAAGGAAAAGGGCCTTATGCCGGAAAAATTGGCGAAAAAGTGGTAAGTGAAAAAATTACAGCTATAGATGATGGCACTATTCCAAATGAATGGGGATCCATCCATTTTGATGATGAAGGAACCCCTTCCCATCGCAACACCCTTATTGAAAAAGGCATCTTAAAAGGATACCTGGTTGATAAATTAAACGGAATAAGATTAGGAATGAAACCAACAGGTTCAGCCCGGCGAGAATCTTATCGATTTGCTCCTACTTCTCGCATGACAAATACCTACATTTTACCAGGAAAAGATCGCTTAGAAGATATGATTGCCAATACCGAATATGGCTTATATGCCAAAACCATGGGTGGTGGCAGTGTGAACACCACAACAGGAGATTTTAATTTTGCGGTGCAAGAAGGATATATGATTGAAAACGGTAAACTGACCTATCCAGTCAAAGGGGCGACTCTTATAGGAAATGGCAGACAAACCATGTATGATGTCGATTATGTAGGCAGCAATTTCGCACCAGGGCAAGGCATGTGCGGTTCAATTAGTGGTTCTATACCAGTCAATGTAGGTCAACCCGCTTTACGGGTATCCAGATTGACAGTAGGAGGGAACAACGAATGATTAATAAATTATTTGACCTGGCCCAAAAGAAAAAAATCAATGAATTAGAAATCATCACAACCCAAAACCGAACCTTTTCTGTTCAAGCTTATGAAGGAAAAATAGAATCTTATAAAAAAACAAATACCGGTGGCATTGGGATACGGGGTACCTTTAACAATCATACAGGGTATGCATATTCGGAAAGGGTAAATGTTGACGAGTTTGATTTTATTTTAGATATGATGAAATCCAATGCATCCCTGCTAGATGAAAAAGAACCCCTCTATATGCAAAATGAAAGTGGAGTATGGCGTGATATTCAACCTGAAGTGCCTGAAGCAAAGCAAATCGAAATGGCTCTGGCTCTAGAACAAGAAGCCTTAAAACAACCCCAGGTAAGTTCTGTCTCAACTTCTCTTATTACATCAGGTTATGGAAAAAATATTGTAGCAAATAGTTATGGATTAAACAAAAGCCATGAAGCCAATTATAGCATGGCTTATCTCTCCGTAGTGGCTAAACAGGGAGATGAAGTGGAAACTGATAGCGCTTTTTTTGTGGGGGATTTAAATCACTTTGTCGTGGAATCCCTGGCGCTAGAAGCCGCAAGAAAAGCCCGTCGCAAATTAGGAGGAAAGCCTGTCCCCACAGGAAGTTATTCAGTTATTCTCGACAGGGAAGTGGTTTGTTCTCTCTTGCAAACCTACAGCGGTATTTTTTCAGGGCGAAATGTGATTCAAGGCCTTTCTCGCCTGGAAGGAAAACTGGGGCAAAAAATGTTTGGCCAACTGGATCTTATAGATGACCCCTCATCAGGATTTGAACAAGTCCACTTTGATAGTGAAGGTGTATCTGCAAAGAAACTCTATCTAATTCGGGATGGGGTGTTAGAAAATTACTTGCATAGTTTGCAAACAGCTGAACAAATGAAATGCACCCCAACAGGCCATGGGTTACGGGGGTATAAAGGGACCGTACAAATTGCCCCCCATCGCATGCAAATTCCCCCAGGGAACCGCTCTATAGTTGAATTAATGAAAGATATGGGTAAGGGCCTGTATATTACGGATGTACAGGGGCTTCATTCAGGCACCAATACCATTTCAGGCGATTTTTCCTTAGCTGCCCAGGGATTTCTCATTGAAAATGGGGAATTGGCAAGTCCCGTAAAAAATATAACCATTGCCCACAACTTTTTTGAACTTTTTGCCGATGAATTAGTGAAAGGCAATGATTTTGATTTTAATATGCCGGGAGGACATAGCCAGTTTGCCTCCCCATCTATCCTCTTCCCTAAAATATCCGTCTCTAGTTAAACAGGCACTTTATAAACCTAAACTGCACCACAATGATTAGACACAATCTAAAATTGGCGGTGCAGTTTTTTCTGTTGCCAGTATTTGATTAATACATTATCGGAGGGGTTAACTTTGGCTTTTTCAACGACTAGGAAAAAAACAGTCTTAAATCCCGTTATTTTCGTAATTGGAATGGTTAGCCTGTTTACTGACATGTCAAGCCAAATGATTGTGCCTATTTTACCTATATTTTTGACCACCGTTCTTGGGGTGCAAGTGGGGATTATAGGGATCATTGAGGGAATTGCTGAAAGTACCGCTAGTATCCTAAAATTCTTTTCTGGTTGGTTAACGGACCGCCTCGGACACTCTAAGTTATTGATGGTACTGGGCTACGGTTTATCCAATCTGATTAAGCCTTTTTTTGCCATGAGTTCCACCTGGGAAGCTGTTCTAACCATTCGATTTGCCGATCGATTTGGAAAAGGAATCCGCACATCTCCCCGTGATGCCTTTTTGGCCAATACAACTACAAAAGAAGATCGTGGAAAAGCCTTTGGTTTCCGCCGTTCCATGGATACACTAGGGGCAGCTCTGGGTCCACTTCTTACCTTTGCCATCCTGGCCTATTTTCCCAAGTCCTACTCGTTAGTGTTTTGGCTTTCAGCGGTTCCAGGGGTGTTAGCAGTTCTTCTTCTCCTATTCTTTCTCCAGGAAAAGAAAAGGGACCAGCAAAAAAATGATACAAAGGCTTTACCCAAAATCACCTTTAAACAAATGGATCGGCGTTTTATGTGGTTTACCTTGATATATACCTTATTTTCTATCGCCAATTTTTCCGATGCTTTTCTTATATTACGAGCCCAGGATATAGGGATTGCCGTTGCTTTAATTCCTTTAACTTATTTTTTATATAATATAGTCGCCAGCTTATTTTCTACTCCCATGGGTATTCTTTCAGATAAATTTGGCAGAAGACCCGTTATTATTTTTGGCTTTCTGATTTTCGCAATCATTTATTTTGCTTTTGGGGTGGTGGACAATACTACTACCATCTGAGCCTTGTTTGTTCTATATGGCCTATATTATGCCGCCACAGATGGAATTCAAAAAGCCTATATAGCTGATCTTGTGAAAGAAGAACAACGGGGGACGGCTCTAGGAACCTTTAATGCCTTGACCGGTTTGGCAGCTTTGCCTGCCAGTGTAATCGCAGGTTTTCTCTGGCAGTCTTTTGGGCCAACTGTTGCCTTCACCGCCAGTGGTTCCCTGGCAATCTTATGTGCAATGGTCATGATTTTTTTCAAAATCTAAAATTAAGAAACAAATGGAGTTTTCCATGGCTTTGTCAGTAAAAAATAAATCAAATGCCTCCATGGAATGACCACTTGGAAAACTAAATCCTCCTGCTTGAATAAGGCGATGAAAAGTTGGGCGGGCCCGATGAAATAAAAATTTGAGTACGCTATTAAGGATTGCCGAACCTAGAATAACTGCAATAAATAAGATTAGTCCTGAACGGTATTTTAAAGCTTTATTATATTCTCACTAACAAGTAAAGACATCAAGCTGAAAGCGATAACTTATCGATAAAAAGCTGGTTTGGTTAATTTTAAACGATAGATTTCTAACAAAATAATATTCAGACTTAACCATACTCCACCAAATATATAACCACCCCAAACATCACTTGAATACTGAACCCCAAGATACACTCGACTGATTCCTACAAGAAGGGAAATAACGATCACCATCAAAGGGGCCATGATGCGAAGAAGAGCACTATGAGAATGCCGAATCAGTAAAAAAGTAACAAATCCATAGACGGTTAGCACCATTAAGGATTGTTCGCTTGGAAAAGAATAGAGGGTTCCAGGGAAAGGTTCAGCCCGATGGAAAAGCCTCCGTAATCCTTCTTCAAGGAGTTCACCTCCCAGTAAAACGAAAGCTAAAAAGTCCTGGATGACCCCTAACATCAGAATAAATAACCCGAGAAAAGCAGCGGCTGTTCCGGCTACCAAAAATTTCACGCGGCCAAAGGAATGAAAGGTGACCATTAATTTAGAGAGCTGGGTAACCGCCCATTCAAGGATTTGTTGTTTGTAAACTTTATACACATAATAGAAACCGAAAAGGACGGCTGCTAGGAGTGCGCCATAGATTAAATATTTGCTCATGAATGGATGATACTCATTCCATTTTGGTCCTAAAACTTTTCCTAAACCAACAAAAGTAGTCGCCCAAAGGAAGGCACCCAGATAAGCATAAACGGCAAAGGAACGATAGGCAATTTTCGTAATCCCGGAGAAATACCCTGTAATATGACGGACACCGGGGATAAAATAACCGATAATTAACATTATATTTCCGTATTTTTTAAACCAAGTGGATGTCTTTTCTAATTTTTCGGGACCTAAATGAATTTTCGAGCCATATTTATGAAAAAATGGGGGACCTAATTTACGTCCTACAAAATAAGAAAGTGTGATTCCAATAGAACTTCCAAATCCGGCCACAAGAATACTTATATATACGTTTAAATGCCCTTCAAAAGCAAGAAGTCCAGCATAGCTCATGAGAAGTTCCCCAGGTGTAGGAAGGGCAATGAGTTCTAAAAATAATGCCAAAAACAAGATGATATACCCGTAATGTTCAAGCCAAATTTTTGCAATTTCCAAAACCCTTCACCTTTCTCTATAAGCTTTAAATGAATACTGGAAAGACCGTCCAAAAAATGATATAGATAGTTTGACTTTTTTCGGACTATCCCATTCGTTTTTGAATTAATAAAGTGTCTAAAATAAAAACCAAACGGCTTTAACCCCATAGAATATAGGGCTAAAGCCGCCTAGAATGTTCTTTATTTCGCTGTCTACTTAACAAACTTCTAGCATTTCTTATTTTTCATAACCCAAGGTTGTATTGTTTAACTTCCAGCCCTGGTCGGTTTTAATAAGGGTAATAAGAAGGGTTAAGTCTTCTGTTGTACTTTGTCCATTATATGGGGATACAGTCATTGTACGTGTTAATTTTGCTTGAATAACCGCTGTTTGATCATCCTTTGATTGTAGCTTAAGTTGATTTAAGCGGTCCTGACCTGGAAAAGTAATGGGATTTGAACTCGCCCAGGCATCTTGCAACCGTTTCCCTTCCCGTTCGATAAATTCTTTAGAAGCCAGAGTAGCCATAGTATGTTCATATTGTGTAAGTGCCATTTTTTTTGCTTCTGATACATTTTGTTGGTTAAAAATAAGAGTCCCTGTCTGATAAGCGGACTGAAAATTGCTTCGTCCCTGTTGCTCTAAAAAATAAGCTAATTGTGGCAAAAGAGTATCAGGAATATCCGGTGTCTGCAAGAGAGCCAGAGTATTGGTTAATTCCTTATTATTATTCTCTAAATCGGTAATTTCCTTACGGGCATCGGTCAATTGGTTTTTTACAGTTTCCAATTCCTTTTTCAACGCATTATTTTCATAATGAGATAAATCCGTATTACATCCTGTAACAGAAATAAGACTGATTGCAACAAAGGAAGCCACCAGCCAGAACTTCATCTTTTTGCTCATAATGACTGTCAATCTCCTTTATTTCGCTATCAGAATTGATTCATTCTGATAGTATAAGTGCAACTAAGGCTCTAACCTCCATTGTAACAGGAAAATAGGATAAATGGGGAAGAAATTAAACAAGAATTCGGCCACATACTTCACAACGGACCAGTTTTTTCCCTTTTCTCCACGCATTCATCGTTGGCATCGAAAGAGGAAGAAAACAACCCATGCAGGAACGCCTCTTTACTTCTACCACAGGATTGTCACAACACTCGGATACCTCTTCATAAGTTTGAAAGGTTTCCGGAGAAATTTTTTCTTCCAACTCAGCAAGTTCCTGGCGGCAGCTCTCTTCTTGTTCCCTTAGCAAGATTTCCTCGTTAAAGCGTTGGTCTTGAAAGCGTTCCCATTCTTTTTCTGCCATCCATAATTCCTGGCTGGCCAATGCAAAGGCTATTTTCCCGTCAATATCCTGTTCGTCAGGTTCAGCTACGCTTTCCAATTTATTTTTTAAAGTCAGCCTTTTTGCCTGTAATGCCTCTTCTTGCCCTCGCAAATAATCCAGTTTCTCCTGAGTTTGATTCCATTTTACTTTTTTTAAATGCCACTCCAGTAATAACCTTGATTGCAGCATCATCGTCACCTATCTCTTATAAAAATGTAAAGGGATCGGTATGGACGTTTGAAACGATAACCTGAGTTTCTAGCCCTTCATCCTTGATTCGTTTCTCAAGAATGGCTTTCATCCCTTCTTTCATTACCTTTTCTACATTGTGTCCTGGATCTACTAGACTAAGGCCCTCCATCATTGCATCATGGGCGGTATGGTAATACACATCCCCTGTTACCAGTACATCTACACCAAGAAAAATGGCCCGTTGCACAAAACGATTTCCATCTCCCCCTAGAACAGCAATTTTCTGTACAGTTTGGTCTAAAGGACCTACCACCCGCACCCCTGATAAAGAAAATGTCTCTTTTACTTGTAATGCAAAATCTTTCAGAGAAATGGGAACAGCCAGTTTTCCTACTCTGCCAATGCCATAGGTTTTTCCTTTTTGTTCTACGGGATAGATATCATATGCCACTTCTTCATAGGGATGTACCTTTAACATCGCTTTTATGACTTTGTTTTGGATTTCTGCTGGAAATATGGTTTCCAAACGAACCTCTTCTACTTCTTCAAGACTCCCCTGTTTTCCGATAAAGGGACGAGCTCCATTCTGGGGCATAAAGGTTCCCGTTCCTTTTGCAGAAAAAGTGCAATGGCTATAGTTTCCAATAAAGCCCGCCCCTTCATGTGCGACCCCTTCCCTTACTTCTTCTAAATGGGTAACAGGTACAAAAACCACCAGTTTTTTTAGTGCTTGTTGATAGCCCGGTTGTAAAAGTTCTACATCCTGCAGCCCTAAAGATGCAGCCAGTAAATCATTAATCCCGCCAGGAGCTGTATCTAAATTGGTATGGGCAATGTAAACCCCAATCTCATGTTTAATTAATTTTTCAATAATTCTTCCTGAAGGTTTGTCGGTTCTTATTTGTTTCAATGGATTAAAGATCACCGCATGATGGGCAACAATAAGGTCCACCCCTTCATCGATGGCTTCATCCACTACTTCTTCAAGAATATCTAAGGCAACCATTACTTTTTTTGCTTTTTTTTGGGGAGTGCCAATTTGTAACCCAATCCGGTCTCCCTCCATGGCCAACTTCTTTGGGGCGAATTCCTCTACAAATTGGATGATTCGTTGCGTGCTTGCAAGCATCCTAGTACCTCCTCAATCCAGGTAATTTTTTGGCTGAATTCCTGTTTCTTGTTCTCTATTTCTGGAGAAGTGGATTTATCAAGTTGACGCATAATGTTTTTCTGTTTTACTAATTCTGACATCCATTTTTTCACTAATAAAGAAGAGGCCTTTTCCCAGAGAATGGGGCCTATTTCCAGCAACTCTTCTTCTTTACGTTGTTTCCCTTCATAAGGTTTCTTTCCATTGCCAGGAATGGCACGTAATATTTCATAGATAATTCCATCTTCTTCAATGATTTGTTCATCAATTAATTCCCAATTTTCATTTTGAAGCCATATGCGTACCACAGATTCACCAACATTAGGCTGTAAAACCAGTTCAGAAATTCCCTGTAATTTTTCTTTTCCATCTGTTAAAATTTTAGCAATTAAACTTCCTCCCATCCCCGCAATACAGATGGTATCCACTTCATTTGGTTGCAGGACAGCAAGGCCATCTCCCAGGCGAACATCAATCTTATTGGTTAATCCAACCCGTTGCACTTGCTTAAAGGCAGACTCCCAGGGGCCCTGATTGACCTCACCAGCGATACAGCGGGGGGAAATTCCTTTTTGAATTAAATAAACGGGTAAAAACCCATGATCCGAACCGATATCTGCCACTCGATTGCCCACAGTGACCAATCCGGCGATTTCCTGTAATCGTCGGGATATTTCCATCATCATTCATTCTCTCCTCTTTTTTACTCCTTCTTAGATTATCATACTGAAAAGAGGAATGGAAAATGGAAAAGCTTTAACATCCAATTTCTCGAGCGATAACCATCCTTAATACTTCAGATGTCCCCTCTCCTATTTCAAGGAGTTTAGCATCCCGAAAATAACGTTCCACCTGATAATCCTTCATATACCCATATCCCCCATGAATTTGAATAGCCTGGCTACACACTTTCATAGCCACTTCAGAAGCATATAACTTGGCCATGGCTGCCTCTTTTGTGAATTTCCTTCCCTGGTCTTTCAGCCAGGCTACACGATAAACCATATTGCGAGCGTTTTCAATTTCCATGGCCATATTAGCTAATTTAAATTGAATTCCCTGAAATTTGGAAATGGCTTTCCCAAATTGGGTCCTTTTTTTGGCATAAACTAAAGATTTTTCATATGCAGCCTGTGCTATGCCTACCGCCATAGCACCAATGCCAATTCTTCCCCCATCTAAAGTATGAAGAAATTGTTTTAACCCTTCATTTTCTTTACCCAGGAGGTTTTCTTCTGGTACCATGACCTCCTCGAGAACTAATTCAGTAGTATTAGAAGCATGAAGACCCAATTTTTCATAGTTTGAAATGACTTTAAACCCTTTACTTTTTGTGGGAACGATAAAAGCAGAAATTCCTTTTGTCCCTTTGGTTTGATCTGTAACCGCTGTTAAGGACAAATGACTGGCATAGGATCCATTGGTAATAAAGCATTTAGACCCATTAATCACCCATTGCTTTCCATTTTTAATGGCACTGGTCTTTGTTCCTCCTGCATCAGAGCCAGACCCAGGTTCCGTCAGTCCAAATGCCCCCATGGATTCTCCCCGGCATAAGGGGACTAAATACGCTTGCTTTTGCTCTTCTGTACCAAACATATACAAAGGAGCCCCTCCTAAAGAAATATGGGCTGAATAGGTGATTCCTGTAGACCCACAGGCTTTGCTAAGTTCTTCTACTACAATAGCAAAGCTAATAGTATCTCCCCCACCTCCGCCATACTCTTCTGGAAATGGCAATCCCATGAGTTCCAACGTCGCCATTTTTTCAAATACTTCGATCGGAAACTTTCCCGTTTTATCCCGTTCATTAGCCCCGGGAGCCACTTCCCCTTCCGAAAAATCACGAATAACACTGCGAATCATGAGTTGTTCCTGTGTTAAATCATAATTCATTCTTTTTTTCTCCTCCTCCATATTAAAAGTAAAAATGAGGACGGATGTTATTTGCAAAAATTTATCTAATAATTCACAATGTATTCGTGATTATTCTTTTATATTTTACTTTTTCAGGCAATAAACAAAAAAAAGACAACCCAACATTTGTCGGATTGACATTTTTTTAAAGAATTGGTCATTTGCATTATCTTCTTAAAACCTATAAAATGAAAAACAAGAAAAGGTAATACTCTTTTTTACCTATTCAAGAAAATCTTTTAATCGTTTACTGCGGCTAGGATGACGAAGTTTACGAAGAGCTTTCGCTTCAATTTGGCGAATCCGTTCACGGGTAACACCAAAGACTTTCCCTACTTCTTCAAGAGTGCGGGTACGTCCATCATCTAAACCGAAACGAAGACGGAGAACATTTTCTTCCCGTTCTGTCAGAGTATCTAAAACATCTTCCAATTGCTCTTTCAGAAGTTCGTAAGCCGCTGCATCTGATGGTGCCAGCGCATCCTGATCTTCAATAAAATCGCCAAGATGGGAATCATCTTCTTCTCCAATGGGGGTTTCCAATGAAACAGGTTCCTGGGCAATTTTCATAATCTCACGGACTTTTTCAGGAGTTAAATCCATTTTCTCTGCAATTTCCTCAGGGATTGGCTCACGGCCCAGTTCCTGCAATAATTGGCGAGAAACCCGGATGAGTTTATTAATGGTTTCTACCATATGAACTGGAATACGAATCGTTCGTGCCTGGTCTGCAATGGCCCGGGTGATTGCCTGACGAATCCACCAGGTTGCATAAGTACTAAATTTAAATCCTTTGCGGAAATCGAACTTTTCAACGGCTTTAATAAGACCCATATTGCCTTCCTGGATGAGATCAAGGAATAACATACCACGGCCTACATATCTCTTGGCAATACTTACAACTAGGCGCAGGTTGGCCTCAGCTAAACGCCGTTTTGCCTCTTCATCCCCTTTTTCAATACGTATCGCCAATTCAATCTCTTCTTCAGCGGACAAGAGAGGGACACGGCCAATTTCTTTTAAATACATCCGAACAGGATCATTGATTTTCACTCCAGGAGGAACAGATAAATCATCTAAATTAAATTCCTCACTCTCATCTTCTAGATCCTGAGGTATAATATCGTCTTCATCCTCATCCTCCACCTCATTGAGGACTTCTACCCCTTGATCGCCAAGATACTCAAAAAATTCATCAATTTGATCTGGATCTTGATCAAAGGTAGACAGACGTTCCATGATTTCCTTATAAGAGAGAGCTCCCCTTTTCTTCCCTTGTTCCACCAGTTGCTCTTTCACCTGATCCAGGGTCAATTCATTATCGGGTTTGCTTTCTATTCTTTTCGTCATGGTATTCCCTCCTTCCCACGGGCTCCGAGATTCATTTTTTCAGATTTTTCTGAAGCTGTAAAATCTCCATACCGATTCGCGCGGCATCCAGGCTATTTCCCAGCTTTTCTTGTTTCTTTTTTTCTTGCTCTAAGGTTTCTATTTGCAACCTTATTGGATAAGCATGAATTTGATGTATATAATCCTCAATTTCCTTTTGTGATGTTGTCTGAACATCAATAGGAATCATGGCCAGTTTCGTCGCTTGTTCCATTAAAGCAGAATCTTGCAAGTAAGAAACAAACTTCGCTACATCCGGTTCATATCCGGCTTCATAATACCCATAAAGGTGGGCGGCCAAAGCAGCGTGTTCTTCCTTAATAAAATCCGCTCCAATTCTTTCCCGAACAAGATCCGTAATCTCCACACTTTGCATCATTAAGGAAAGGAGAAATTTCTCCGCATTTATATAGGCTGGAAGTAACGGTTTTACAGTCATATGTCTGCTATTATCTATACTATTATTCCATCTCTCTGACAGATTATCCCTATCCATTGCTTTTTTTTGCAATTTATTTACTTTATACAATTCCTGCTTCAATGCATCCAGAGATAAATGGAATTCTTCAGCCAGTTGCCTTAAATAATGGTCTCTTTCGATGGCGCTGCGAAGCTGGGTAATTTCCCCTAATGCTTCATGAATATAGCGCAATCGTTGTCCTTCATCATTCATCTGATATCTTGTTTTTATCATTTGAAGACGAAAAGCCGTCATGGAAATAGCGCCAGATAGGATATCCTTCTTAAACAACTCGCCGCCATAACGGCGAATATATTCATCGGGATCCATCCCCCCGGGCATCTGTGCCACTTTTACCATACAACCAGTGTCTGAAAGAAGCTTAGCTCCTTTAAAAGCAGCTTCCATTCCCGCATTGTCGGAATCATAACAAACAATGACAGATTCAGCATTTCTGCGAATCATCTTTGCCTGCTCATCTGTGAGGGCTGTTCCTAGAGATGCAATTCCATTTAAAATGCCTACTTGCCATGCAGATATTACATCAACATACCCTTCAAATAAAATGGCTTCCCTTGCCTTCCTAATATGGGTACGCGCTCGATGTAAATTAAATAACAATCTGCTTTTACTGAATATGGGGGTTTCGGAGCTATTTAAATATTTAGGAGTTCCTTCTCCAAGTACTCTTCCTCCAAAAGCAACGGTATTCCCCTGAGAGTCATGTATGGGAAACATGATTCTCCCGCGAAATTTATCATAAAATCTTCCCTTAGATTCATTACAACTTAATAAACCAGCCTCCTCCAGGAAAGAAAGTGAAAAACCTCGTTTTTCCAGAAAAGTAGCAAGGAAATCCCAACGGTCGGGACTATACCCTAATCCAAATGTCTCAATGGTTTCAGGTTGGATTTGCCGACTTTCCAGATACTGTTGAGCGTCCACGCTAGCATCTGTATGCAAGAGAACATGATGATAGAGTTTAGATGCTAATTCATGGGCCTGTACCATTTTTTCTTTTTTCTGTGCAAATTGTGGTATTTCCCTGGTTGCTTCATCCTGAGGAATGTCTATACCTACTTTTCCGGCTAACAGCCGAACAGCTTCGGGAAACTCCAGTCCCTCTATTTTCATTAGAAAGGTAAATACATTTCCGGATTCACCACAACCATAACAATGAAATAACCGTTTTTCAGGTTGAACAGCAAAAGACGGTGATTTTTCCGAATGGAAGGGACATAATCCAAAATAGTTTCGCCCCGTCTTTTTTAGGTGCACATATTGCCCTATCAAATCCAGAATATCAGTCTTCTCCTGAACCTGATGAATCACCTCTTCCGGAATTCGCCCAGCCATTTTACTCACCTGTACTTCCTATTATTCCATTTATACCGAATATTTTTCTGTACCGGATTAATATTATTCGTCAAAATTGCATAAAATCCTTCTTATTTTTGAATTTTTTTTGTCGAATAACGTCGTCCGATTGCTTTTTCCGGTATATTCCGTTATGAAACATATATTCTACACCCCATCCTTTTTTTCCTGCACTAAAAAATAGCTTTGTCAATTACAAAGGTTGTCGAAATGAAGATTTTTTATTTACCAAAAGAAAAAAATCCCCTATCTCATGAGATAGGGGGAAAAATAGTCCAACATTGGGGTGGAAATTGCCCTATAGGTGGGCAAATTTCAGGAGATATAACTATTATTTCTTTACAAATAGAAACATCAACCACAATCTGTTCTTCATTCATAAACACAGCATGGCACATAATTTGTGTAATGCGGCATTGAAAGTTGGTTGCATTCTGGGGACAAATCGTTTCTTGTTCAAATAATTTAATAAAGCTATCAAATTCACAAATAACCGTTCCCTTTCCTAAAACGATTAAATGTAAAGGAACATTCACAACAAAAGTTATACGGAGAGCCAGAATTCCGTCTGGACGAAGGATGGGTTCACGGCTAATTTCAATGCAGCATAAAACATTAGAACGGCAAGGTTGAGAAAAGATGGGCAATGTCCCATCCGGTGAAGGTGTGATACAAAGAACGTCAATCGGAACTCCAGGATTCTCTGCCATAAAAGCGGAGATGGCAAGACTACAATCTGGAGGTGGTTTAATATCTTTAAAGCCCCCTAAATTTATCATCCTCGCCCCCATTTCCCTCACTCAATTTCACTTGATATCCTATTATATTTCTGTTTGTCTACTTTGGTGCTATTTAATACTTTGCAGACCTGATTTCATTGCTAACTGTCTAAGAAATGGATTATACATAGCTGGGGATTTTAAATTTTTAATGAGTAAATTTAACCTGATATCCTTTATCCTCTGATTATATCTAACTAAAAATCCATCTATTCCCTCTTCAAGACTCTGGGCTAAGTATAAAGAACTTTTTAGTGAATAGCTGATTCCTTCTGCAGAGCTAGGACTAATCGCTCCTGCTGCTTCACCGACCAGGGCTATACCATCCCTTCCCACACAGAGCTGCGATACCTTCCTAGGCCTATAAATATATGCCCCTTCTGTTTTTAGTTTGTTATTAAAAATAAAACCTAGCTGTGTTAGTTTTGTTTTTAATAAATTATACTTATCCCTCGTATTCTCTCTAGGTCTAAGGGCTGCCCCTACTAATAAATAATTGTCCTTTGGTATAACCCAGGAGTAGTAATCACTTATTTCTTCATCAAAAATTGCTGTGAAATAGGGCATATTATCTGTACTTTCAAACCATTCCTGAATTGAGATGTACTTTTCGGGAATATTTGTATCTTTACTAATAGACTTCCTTATCCTAGAAAAAGCACCATCAGCACCTACGATAATTCTTGTCTTTGCAGATACCTCTTGTCCATTATTAATATATCTAATTTCATATCCACCTGGTATTTCAGCAAAGTTTTTGAAAAATGAGTTAAACTTTTTATCAACTCTAGTTGGAAGTATAGAAACTAGCCATCGATCAAATTTATTCCTATCCATATTAAAATAGAATTTCTGGTATAGCCTTTCTAGATTATTAGTTAGATCAATGGCTCTTACTGCAAAAAGCTGCGGATTAACTAGAATATCTTTAGGTATCCCTAAACCCAACTTTGCAATCATTTTCTGAGCATCAGGGGCTAGTAATCCTCCGCAGCATTTATTTGCAATGTTTTTTGGATTCTCGTTTTCCAGGTCCCGTTTATCTATTAATAAAACCTTATATTTGTCACCAATTAATCGTGCAAGGGTAGACCCTGCAGGACCTGACCCTACTATTACAATATCATACATAAATATAACCTCACAAAAATATAATCTTTATCTAATGGCTTTTGCTTTTTCGTTCTTCAATATAGAGAGATTAGCCATTGTTATTCCAACCCTCTTCGAAAGTTCTGTAACGCTCATTTTCCTTTTAGCCAGCATCACATCAAGATTGATTATAATTCCCATGTGACTCACCTCATATCGTTAAATCATTATCTGATTTTATATCAATGGCATTTTTTAAAAAGTCTCTGAAGAACAGCAGCAAAGACTGCAATCACCATTGAAGCAAAAGTGAGAATTAATCCCAAGCTTATAAAACCTCTTATGTCTTCACCTTTACCTGCAAACAATATAATTCCAGATATTATTCCTACTACAATCAAGGTAATGATGGTGATTGCACAGTATTTTATATACTTCAAAGCTCTAACAGATAATTCCGAGAAGGCTTGGTTCTGGTCAATATAGCTTAAAAGTTTAAAAAGAGTGTTGAACCATGTTTCATAAAAAACACCTCACTTATTTTTTTGTCAATATGATCTTAACACGCGTTTTATCGTTTTACAATAAATCTTTATCAAATTATGTAATATTTTTATTGTACTAAAATATGGGTTTATCGAAAAAATCTAATAAAAATAGGGTACTGTCTCTTAAAAATACTAAAAGACAATACCCTTACTTTAATCGCTATAATCCTTATTTTGATTGGTCTTTGTTGATTACAGCGGCCTGGGCGGCTGCCAATCGAGCTAAAGGAACCCGGTATGGTGAACAGGATAGATAGTCAATCCCCACCTGGGAACAGAAAAGAATGGATTTTTTATCTCCCCCATGTTCTCCACAAATTCCAATTTTTAATTGTGGATTAGATTGTTTCCCCAGAGTCACTGCCATTTTAATTAATTTGCCAACACCCTCCACATCCAAAGTGACAAAGGGGTTTTCTTGAATTATCTTTTGCTCCAAATACCCATGCATAAATTTCGTCTCTGCATCATCCCTGCTAAAACCAAGGGTGGTTTGTGTTAAATCGTTGGTGCCAAAAGAAAAGAAATGGGCCTCCTTAGCAATCTGGTGAGCTGTCAATGCCGCCCTGGGAACTTCAATCATGGTGCCAATGGGAATCTGCACATCATATTTTGAAGCAATTTGTATCACTCTTTTTTTTATCGCCTCTAATTCTGTGTCATGGCCCACTAAAGGAATCATGATTTCAGGAAAAATAACCTTGCCCATTTTTTCTAATGTTTTTACAGCGCCCATGATGGCTTCAATTTGCATATCGTAAATTTCAGGATAAAGAATCCCTAACCTACAACCTCTTAATCCTAACATAGGGTTATGTTCTTTTAAGCGGCGGACCTTCCGTAAGAGTTGCTCTTTTTCATACCGTTCCCTTTTATCGCAATCAGGATCACCCTGTAATTTGGTCACTTCCACAAGGAGATCTTCTAAATCGGGCAAAAACTCATGGAGAGGTGGATCAAGGAGGCGAATGGTAACAGGTAGCCCTTCCATGGCTTTAAATATTTCAATAAAATCATTTTTTTGATAAGGAAGCAACCGTTGTAAAGCCATTAACCGTTCTTCCCGAGTATCAGCAAGAATCATTTCCTGTACAATGGGCACCCTTTCCGAATCTAGAAACATATGCTCAGTACGGCATAATCCGATTCCCTCAGCTCCTAATTCTCTGGCTTTGACTGCATCTTTAGGGGTATCTGCATTGGCCCTGACCCCCATTTTTCGTACTTTATCAGCCCATTGTAATAATAAGAGAAATTCCTGGGAAAGTTCTGGCTCTTTCAACTTCACTTCTCCCATCATAATTTCCCCGGTACCTCCATCCATGGAAAGGAGATCCCCTTCTTTAAATATCATCCCCATTAACTCCATGGTTTTTTTCTTAAGATCAATCCTCATATCTTCACAACCACAAATACACGCTTTTCCTAATCCCCGGGCAACCACTGCCGCATGGCTGGTCATGCCTCCCCGGCTAGTGATAATCCCTTGAGAAGCAAGAATCCCATGAATATCTTCAGGGGTCGTTTCCGGACGAATTAGCAGTATTTTCTCTCCCAGGGAAGATAATTGCTCTGCACGGTCCGCATCAAAAATAATTTTTCCTAAAGCCGCTCCCGGTGATGCAGGCAGGCCTTTCCCAATGACATTTTCTTTTAATTTTTGATCAATGCTGCGATGGAGAAGTTTGTTTAATTGATCTGGTTGGATTCGTAAAAGAGCTTCTTCTTTGGAAATAACCCCTTCCTGCACCAGGTCAACAGCAATTTTGACAGCGGCCTGAGCCGTTCGTTTTCCTATACGGGTTTGTAAAAGAAATAGTTTTCCCTTTTCTATAGTAAATTCAATATCTTGCATATCCCGATAGTGAATTTCTAATAAGGTAGACATGTTACTAAATTCCTGGTACACATGGAACATCTTCTCTTGCAAAATAGAAATCGGTTTTGGCGTTCTAATTCCTGCAACGACATCCTCGCCCTGGGCATCAAGTAAAAACTCCCCAAAGATTTCTTTTTCTCCGGTAGACGGATTCCTGGTAAATGCAACTCCTGTACCTGAGTTCTCACCCCAATTGCCAAAAACCATCATTTGTACATTTACTGCCGTCCCTAGCTCATGGGGAATATTATGAATTTTCCGATAAATTTTCGCACGCTGATTGTTCCAGGAACGAAAAACCGCTTTGATGGCTTCTTCTAATTGTTCCATGGGATCCAGGGGAAAAGGCTGTTTTGTAAGTTTTAAAATCAATTCTTTATATTGAGTAACAATCCCTTTCCAATCGGCAGCAGTAAATTGATTTTCTTCCCTTATTCCTTGTTCCTTCATTTTTTTCTCAAGAATATTTTCAAAGTGATACCAATCTATGCCTATAACCACATTCGCATACATTTGAATAAAACGGCGATAACAATCATATGCCAATCGCTCGTCTCCAGTTAATGCTGCTAATCCAGAAAGGGTATCATTAGTCATCCCTAAATTTAAAATGGTATCCATCATCCCTGGCATGGAATAAGCAGCACCACTCCGTACCGAAACAAGCAAAGGCCTTTGTTTATCGCCTAATATTTTACCTGTTTTCTTTTCTAACTTTTTTAAAGCATCACGAATTTGGCCTTTCATTTCTTCCGATAATTCTTCGCTATTCATGTAATATTCATTACATGCATCCGTCGTAATTGTAAAACCAGGAGGAACGGGAAGACCAATGCGAGTCATCTCCGCCAGATTCGCTCCCTTCCCACCCAAGATGTCTTTCCATTCGGCTTTTCCTTCGTCGAACAGATAAATCATCTTATTTACCATGAGAGTTAATCTCCCCCCGTCTAATAATCTCAATAATTTTATTCGCTGTTTCTTCAACGGCTTTATTAGAGACGTTAATGACAGGACAACCAACTTTTTTCATGACTCTTTCCGCAAAATCTAACTCAGCTAGAATGCGCTCCATACTTGCATAATTCGCCTGAGATGTAAGGCCAAGTGCCCTTAATCTCTCTGTTCGAATTATATTTAATTGTTCAGGATGGATGGTAAGGCCAATACATTTCTGGCGTGGAATTAAATATAATTCTTCTGGAGGATCCACTTCTGGAACAAGGGGAACATTGGCAACTTTAAAACGTTTATTGGCTAAATACATAGACAAAGGGGTTTTAGACGTGCGGGACACCCCAATTAATACCACATCAGCCCGTAATAACCCCCGTGGATCACGGCCATCATCATATTTAACGGCAAACTCAATAGCTTCCACTTTACGAAAATACTCATCATCCATTTTACGAACCAATCCGGATTTATTGCTAGGAGGTTCATTAATATAATTGCTTATGGAATTCACAATGGCACTTAAAATATCAACGGCAATTACATTCTCTTCTTTTGTTCTTCGTTGTATATATTCTTTTAACGATGGAATCACCAGGGTATATACAATCATTGCCTTTACTTCCCGGGCAGCAATAATGACTTCCTCTAAGGTATCTGTATCTTCAATATAGGGAAATTTTCGGACTTCCATATGCTGGTTAACAAACTGGCTTGTTGCTGCCTTCACCACAAACTCCGCTGTTTCGCCTACTGAATCAGATATTATATAAACCGATGGCTCAAAATGATTCGGACACATAATACCCTCCTTTTTTAAACGGTAACCTCGTTTCCTAGTTCTACATATCCCTTCGTAATGGTGGTTTTAGTTACTCGTCCAACCACTTCATAGGCCGTTTTTCCATTAAAAGAAACGGGTTTAACCACTGGAAGGGAATCAATCTGATTATGAATTAATTTTCTTGCTGCTTCCAATAAACTTTCTTCAAGGGTACATGTTACGATATTAGGCATCCTCGTCATTATAATACTAATAGGAATATCTTCCAAATTTTTATTGCCAAGAGCAGCTCTTAATAAATCCTTTCTAGATACAACGCCAGCTAAATGCCCGGAGTTGTTTACTACAAATAAAGTTCCTACATCTTCTAGAAATAACGTACAAATTCCATCATAAACAGAATTTGATTCCTTGATGATAATCGGCTGAGCTTTATAATCTTTCACACATTTCCGTTCGATTTCTTCTTTTATTAGCCGATTTCCATCTTTTCCAGAATAAAAATAGCCTACTCGGGGCCGGGCATCAAGAAAGCCTGACATGGTTAGAATTGCCAAATCAGGGCGCAAGGTCGCACGGGTTAAAGAAAGACGTTCTGCAATTTGCTCTCCTGTAATCGGTCCATGATTCTTAACAATGTCAAGAATCATCTCCTGTCTCTTTGTCAGTTCGATGTCAGCTCACCTCCATTCACCCTTTAAGGTCATACTAATTCCGAGTGAATCCTATATATAGTATATACTATATCTTATTTATATGATGGTGAAAATAAAGAAATCCTTTATGGAACTTTAAATTATACAAAGATAAAATAAATGCGGCCCATATGGGCCGCATTGCGCTATGCAAATACAATTTTACTAAAATCAGCAAAGGCAAAGATTCCTCTTGCTATAGAAGAAAGAATAGCTAAACGATTATTTCTAACGTTTTCATCTTCAACCATAACCATAACCTGTTCAAAGAAATGGTCAATAACTGGTTGCAGAGTAGCCAATGTTTCTAATGCTTTCATATAATCTTTTTGTGCCAGGAGGGCATCCCCTTCTTGTTGAACAGATTGGAACGCTTTCCACAGTTGCTCTTCTGCTTCATGGCTAATATATTGTTCCTCAACCTGATTAGTGGTAGCCTTCTGTGCCAGGTTGTTTACACGGTTAAAGGATTCAACAATTCCTTTAAATTCGTCCCGTTTCACCCAATGCATTAAGGTTTCTGCCCGTGCAAGTATATCCATTACCTTTGTACTATCTGCTGATAATACGGCATCAATCACATCATAACGAACTTGATTTTCCTGCAACAAATTCTTTAAGCGCAGAGTAAAGAAGTCTTGTAAATCTTTTTTAATTTCCTTTGCATCTCGTTTAAGAAGCCCTTTTTCCTCTAAAATGCCTAAAGCCAGGTTAAATAAAGAAGGAAGAGGAAGTTCAATTTTTTGATCTAATAATATTTGAACAATACCTGTTGCCTGACGGCGTAAGGCATAAGGATCCTGAGAACCTGTAGGAATAATGCCAATGGCAAAACAACCTGCAATGGTATCTAATTTATCTGCAATACTTAATACAGCTCCCACTTTTGTAGCCGGCAATTGGTCTGAAGCAAAACGGGGTAAATAGTGTTCAAAAATTGCCCTTGATACCCCTTCTTCTTCCCCGGCAAGTTTCGCATACCGTTCTCCCATAATTCCTTGAAGTTCGGGGAACTCATATACCATATGGGATACTAAATCAAATTTGCAGATAGAAGCAGCACGGCTTAATTGGGCTTTTTCTTGTTCATTCAACTGAATTTCATCAGCGATTTGTGCTCCGATTTTTTCAAAACGGCGAATCTTATCCCCAATGGTCCCTAGCTCTTCATGGAACACAACGGTTTCTAATCGGGAAAGGGCTGCATCAATCTCCATTTTTTGGTCTTCTTCATAGAAGAAACGGGCATCTGATAAACGGGCACGTAGAACCTTTTCATTCCCTTTCGCCACAATATCCAATCCCTGATTGTCTCCATTGCGTACAGTGACAAAATGGGGAAGAAGGCGTCCATCCTGATCCACAACAGGAAAATACCGTTGATGTTCCCGCATGGAAGTAATTAATACTTCCTGTGGAATTTCTAAATATTCTTTTTCAAAATTTCCAAATAACACAGTTGGATATTCAACAAGATGCACAACTTCATCAAGAAGCTCTTCATCAATAGGAATCGTCCACCCTTGTTCAGATTCAAGAGCATGGATTTGTTGTAAAATCTTTTTTTTGCGTTCCTGAGGATCAACAATTACATATTGCTCCTCTAATTTTGCAGCATACTCCTCTGGTGATCCGATGCTCACTTCCTGGCCCAAGAAACGATGTCCCCGGGTCACATTAGAAGCTGCAACCCCAGTAATTTCAAAAGAAATGACTTCGTTGCCAAAAAGAGCAACCATCCAACGAATAGGACGAACATATTTTAAATCATAACTTCCCCAACGCATGTTTTTAGGAAAAGACATAGAACTAATGGTTTCCTTTAACATAGGAAGAAGCTCAGCAGTAGGCCGCCCTTGTTCATGTTTACGGGCAAACACATATTCTACGCCACCCATTTCTTTGATGTATAAATCTTCAGGAGAAACCCCTTTGCCACGGGCAAAACCAAGGGCAGCTTTCGTCCACTGTCCTTGATCGTCTAATGCGATTTTTTTGCCAGGCCCTTTTAATTCTTCATCAATATCCTTTTGCTGTGTTCCAACTCCCTCAACCATTACAGCAAAACGACGAGGGGTTTCAAAAAGATTGACCTTTTGGAAAGGAATGCGCTGATAGTCTAACCATCCCATTACTTTTTCTTTTAATTGTTCAGCTGCCCCTGTTACAAAACGGGCAGGGATTTCTTCCGTACCAATTTCTAAGAGAAGAGTTTTTGTTTCACTCATTGACTAAACCTCCTTATCCTTCAACATAGGGAATCCTAATTGTTCACGAACTTGATAATAGGTTTGAGCTACCTCTCTCGCTAAATTGCGTACTCGTCCAATATAGCCTGTTCTTTCTGTAACACTAATAGCGCCACGGGCATCCAACAGGTTAAAGGTATGGGAACATTTCAATACATAGTCATAAGCAGGCAAGACAAGGTTCTGTTCCATGCAACGTTTGGCTTCAGCCTCATATATACTAAAGAGATTAAACAACATTTTGCTATCAGATACTTCAAAGGTATACTTTGAATGTTCGTATTCAGCCTGGTGGAATACGTCTCCATAAGTTACACCTTCCACCCATTCCAAATCAAACACATTTTCTTTTTCTTGAATATAAGAAGCCAGACGCTCTAATCCATAGGTAATCTCTACGGCTACAGGATTGCAATCAATGCCCCCAACTTGTTGGAAATAGGTAAATTGGGTAACTTCCATGCCATCCAACCATACTTCCCATCCAAGGCCCCAGGCCCCTAACGTAGGAGATTCCCAGTTATCTTCTACAAAGCGAATATCGTGCAATAAAGGATCAATCCCCAATTCTTTTAAGCTATCCAAATATAATTCTTGAATATTATTAGGAGATGGTTTCATAATTACCTGGAATTGGTGATGTTGATAAAGACGGTTTGGATTCTCCCCATAACGGCCATCAGCAGGACGGCGAGAAGGTTCAACATAAGCAACATTCCACGGTTCAGGTCCAATGGAACGCAAAAAGGTCATAGGATTCATCGTTCCTGCACCTTTTTCCACATCATAAGGCTGAACGATGATACAATTTTGTTTCGCCCAGAAATTTTGCAATTTCAAAATAATATCCTGGAAATTCATCGAATACCCTCACTTTCTTTGTATCAAAATATAAAACCCGTCCCTATGATGTAAAAAATTCACTTTACACCATAGGGACGGGTTAATGATTATACCCGCGGTTCCACCCTATTTGATTAGCTATAGGCTAATCCACTTTTTCATAAAAAAATACTCCGGAGCGCCACTTCCATCATCGTATAAAAAATTTGTTCAATTTGAATAGAATCATAAACGAAGGAGCCTGGTTTGTCAACCATTAAGTAAATCGAGTTGTTCAAGGAAACGGCGAGATTTTAATTTGACATGGGTATATTCATCAATAAACGAAAACATCACTTTTCGCAATTGCTCTTTCGTTTCCGGTTTTACCTGTATATTCCCAACCTGATTCATATGAATTCCCTGGAATAAACGCAAAATCTTTACTGCTCCTGGGCCTACCGTAATTAAACTGGGATCATGCCGATACCCGGCACAGGCCTGGCAAACAAAGCCCCCCTCTATAATACTCATAAAAAAAGGAGAATGATTATTTCCGCAATGGACACACCCTTCTAATCGTGGGCGATAACCATGGATTTGCAACAACTTCAACTCAAATAACCTGGCGACCATTTCCACATCTTTGTCTTGATCAATCCAGTCTAATGCTGTTGATAATGTATCAAACAAATAAGAACTGATGTCTTCATCACTGGTCATCTTATCGAAAAATTCAACGAGATATACTGCATAGGCAGTCTTAATAAGATCCTCGCGAATTCTGCGAAAAGAACGTATTAAATCCCCTTGCTGTAATGTAACCATACCTGATCCGCCATGATATAGAAAATACCCATGGGAAAAAAGTTGAGATACAGCTGTAAAGCGACTCTTACTTTTTTTTGCCCCACGGGCCATCATGCTTATTTTACCTGCATTGCGGGTAAAGACCGTTAAAATCTTGTTGGATTCTCCATAGTCTGTGGCGCGGAGTACAATTCCTTCCGCTTTCCCAATCATTAATTCCCGCTTCCCTTCTCATTTCGGGTTTACGGTTTATAGAATGATTCACCAAACTGTGTCCCATCCACATCCCTTTGCCCATCTTCTTGAAAGTACTCATAATCTTTATAAAGCAGATACGCATCAATACTTCCGGTCTTTGAAAAATAAACCCAGGAGAACTCTTTCATCGTATCCATCCTTTCGGAAAAAGACATTTCAAAGAGATATTAGTTTACTTTTATAATGACCCGTTATGGGTAGGGTTATCCTCTGGAATATTTATGTATCTCTCTACTCATCCTCATCGTAAAATCCGAAATTGCGTATATAGTTTTCTTGATTGCGCCAATCCTTTTTCACTTTAATCCATAAATTCAAATAAACCTTCGTACCTAATAAACGTTCAATATCTTCCCTTGCCCGTTTTCCTATTTCTTTCATTAGGCCTCCTTTATGACCAATCAGGATTCCTTTTTGCGTTTGGCGCTCTGTATAAATTGTAGCATAAATATCCACCATTTGAGGATTATTTTCTCGCTCTTTCATTTGATCTATTACGACAGCAATCGAGTGGGGCACTTCTTCCCTTGTCAATTGAAGCACTTTTTCCCGAATTAATTCTGCCACGACAAACCTCTCAGGATGATCTGTTACCATATCGGCAGGATAATACATTGGGCCTTCCGGTAATTCTTGCAAAATTTGTTCCATTAATCGATTTACATTATTCCCTACTAAAGCGGATACAGGAACAATTTGCGCAAATGGATATAATTTTTGATATTCATCAATAAATGGAAGCAATTGATCCGGTGTAACTTTATCAATTTTATTAATAACTAAATAAACAGGGGTACGGACCTCTTTTAATTTTTCAATGATAAACTCATCCCCAGGTCCCCTTTTTTCAGAGGCATCTACCAGGAATAGAATAACATCCACTTCTCGCAAGGCGCTTTCTACCATGCGATTCATCATATCACCTAGCTTAGATTTCGGTTTATGCACGCCAGGGGTATCTAAAAAGATAATTTGCCCTTCCGCTGACGTATAAACAGCCCGAATTTTATTGCGGGTTGTCTGTGGTTTATCAGACATGATGGCAACTTTCTGGCCTACAATTTGATTCATTAATGTGGATTTGCCTACATTTGGCCTTCCGATAATGGCAACAAATCCTGATTTATAGTTCTTATTTTCCATGTAAATCCTCCTGAGTAAATGCGCCGGGCAGTAAATCTCCAACAGTAAGGGTTTTCATAAACCCTGATATATTCCCCATAACCACTTTTGTGTCAATAGAACACAATTCAACCATGACCTGACGGCAAGAACCACATGGTGAAATTGGAACAGGGGTGTCGGCAATTACAGCAATTTTTTTAATTGAACGGCATCCATCTGCGTAAGCAGAAAATAAAGCGGTTCGTTCTGCACACATTCCAGCTGGATAGGCCGCATTTTCGATATTACAACCATAATATATTTTCCCATTTTCTCCAAATACAGCTGCACCTACAGGAAAGTTGGAATAAGGGCAATAGGCTTTTTCCCGGGCTTTCTTTGCTTCTTTCAATAATATTTCATCATCCATACGACCCCCTCCTTATGCCATGAAGGCAAACTGCCATATAAACCAGGATAAAAGAAAACTAATCATTAATTGCAAAAAGAGGTATACTGGTTTTTCTGTGAAGGATAAAAAATTTAGGAAGATGATGATTGAAGCAATGAGAATAATCCCTGTTAGTAACAATTGGGGCGAAAGAAAAAGAAAAAGGAATATTAAAGTATAGAAAGCCGTAAAAATAAATTGTATTCGGCGAAATAGGACAAACAATAAAAAAACGAGAAAAATTGAAAATACAATGGGAAGGACCACTCCTCCACGCTGGGTTAAATCAACCATTTTTCGGCTTCCTGTTACTAGCCAATGGGACAAAGGTTCAGCAAAGACAAACATCCCCGTAAAAACAGCTAACATAACGGAAAATAACACCGCACCTGCTGCTATATCCTTGGCGATTTTAGCAAGGGGATGCCTTTCTTCCCCAACTGCCAGATCCACTGTTTTTTCAATAGCTGTATTTAAAGTTTCCATGATAAAAACTAAAAGAATTGAAAAAAACACCAATAAGACTTCCAACCTTGAGATCCCTAACCACAACCCAAAAAGCAAAACAATGATTGCTGTACCTACATGAATCTTCATGTTTCGTTGGGTTTTTACTGTGTATAAGATCCCCTCAATCGCAAATCCAAAACTCTTCCTTAATCTTTCCAGTTCTTTCATAAATGGCACCTTTTAATTCCGCTTTAATTGAACGTGAGCCAGAATTTCCTCCTGCCGGCTAAACATTTCTTTTTCTTCCTCATCATTTTGATGGTCGTACCCTAACAAATGCAGGAAACCATGAATAGAAAGAAATCCCATTTCTCTTTCTAAGGTATGGCCGTACTCATTTGCTTGTTCCAATGCTCTTGGCACAGAAATAATAATATCCCCTAACATATTGGGGGCTTCTTCTTCCTCGAATATTATCTCAGGTTCATCCTCACCACTTTCGTTCATAGCAAAAGATAACACATCTGTGGCACGGTCAATCCCCCGATAATCCCGATTCAGTTCCTGTATTCGCTCATTATCCACCAGAGTGACTACCACTTCTCCGGTAACATCCTCCATTTGCGCTGCGGTAACTAGAACGTGCTCCATAAGTTGCAGAAGATGCTCCTTCACTGGATTTTCCAATTCCTGTACAAACTCAATATCTAAACTCATTATGATTCCCCTTTAACAATATTATCTTTTTCATAGGCATTAATTATTTTCCGAACAAGAGGATGGCGTACAATATCACTTTCTGTAAGATACACAAAAGAAATATCCTCAATCCCTTCCAATAGGCGAATGGATTCCCGCAACCCTGATTTTTTTCCCCTGGGCAGATCCATTTGTGTAATATCGCCTGTAATGACCATTTTGGAACCAAAGCCAAGCCGGGTTAGAAACATCTTCATTTGTTCAGGAGTGGTGTTTTGTGCCTCGTCTAAGATAATAAAGGAATCGTCTAATGTGCGTCCCCTCATATAAGCTAGAGGTGCAACTTCAATGACTCCCCGTTCCATATATTTTGCCATATTGTCAGCTGTTAACACATCCTGCAGAGCATCATACAAGGGCCGTAAATAAGGGTCTACTTTTTCCTGCAAATCCCCAGGCAGAAACCCCAGGCTTTCTCCTGCTTCTACTGCTGGCCGGGTAAGGATAATTCGCTTTACTTTATTGGCTTTTAACGCAGTGACTGCCATAATTACCGCAAGATAGGTCTTCCCTGTACCCGCAGGTCCTACGCCAAAAACAATATCATTTTTTTTAATAGAAGTGACATAATGGCGTTGTCCCAGCGTTTTGACCCGAATTAATTTTCCTTTTACAGAGGTAGCAATAGGTTGTTGATATAACTCCAACAATTCTTCAAGAGCATCTTTATTGGACATTTGGATGGCATATTGAATATCCTGGGAAGAAAGTTTGACCCCTTTCCGCAATAATACAGCCAGGGTTTGGAAAAGAGAAGCAACCCGGGTTACTTCTTTTTCCTCACCCTTTATCATAATTTCTTCACTTCTCACAAGAATATGGGCAGAGGTTGATTTTTCAATTTCATTTAAAAAACAATCCTGAGGGCCAATTAACTGACTGGCCTCTTCCGTACTTTCCAGGTGTATGGTTTTGCTTGTCTTTTCTGCCTGCAACAGACCTCATTCTCCTTTATTTTCTTTGATCTGATTTAAATCGATGAGTTGTTCCTTAGCAATATTTTCTATAACCACATAATGAATCTTTATATAAACTTTACCATTCTCAAGTCTCTGGTGCAAAACAATTTCATCCTTAATTCTGGCACTGGCATCCAACTTTTTCAGAAGATTTTCCCTGGCAAAGCGTTTTCCCAGGGCACTGGCTTCTGCCTCATTAATTAATGATTCATGAATGGTATCTTCCTGATAGGTGACGGTCTTTACCCCCAGGGTAAAGTATTTTTTCAACCAAGGCAAAGTAGCTGATTCTTCTGTCTTCACCGCATGGCTAAAGGGTTTTTGAAAATAACCGCTAATCTTTAAATTCCAGTTGCCTATCGTCAAATATTTTTCTTTATAATTATCCCCTGTTAATATGGGGCGATTCTGTTTTAGGGGAACTTCAATTTCTGATTCATACCATACTTCCCCTTCTACTATTCCTCGGGCCGTATCAATCGTTGAGTATTCTTCATTTCCCAGGATTCCCGAAATAAGGATTTGCCCTGGCTTAACCACATCATTCACTCTGACCAGGGGTTTTCCCCTTTCTGCAAAGAGATAATAGATTACTGCTTTCTTCTTCGCGATCAAATGCATGGGACGAACTTGCTTTCTTTGTTCTTCAGGCAACACTTTTTCGGCGATCTTAATTAACGCCGTGGTCCCTTTCATTTCAAATCCAACCCAGGAAGCATCGGGGACTTTCTTTAATAGTTCTCTTTGAATTTTTTCCATAGGGGGCAATTGAAATACAAATACCCCTTGTTTAATGCCCAATTGTTCAGCAGCTTGTCTTATTTGAAGCTCAGAGGTATTTTCATTTCCTACAACTTCTACGCGCCAAACCACAAAAGAAAGGCAATAAACCCCTATAAAAAATAAGAGAACTCCAACGAGAAAGAGGGAGCGTGTCCTTAATTTGTCCAAGAAAAAAGGAAAACCTACCCGCTTTACCACATGAAAGCGACAATACGTTTCCTTCAGCAAAGGTTTTAACTGGTAAAAATCTTTTACCGTAATACAAAAATAGGCCTCTGCCCCTTTCCTGCGTATATTCCAAACATGAATTCCTTGTCCTACCATGCGATTTAATAATCTTTCTACATATTTTCCTCTGATTTGCAATTCAAGATACCCCTGGATCCAATTTATCCTATTCAGATTCATGGGTGTGGGCGGCCTCCTTCTGATTCATTTATCAACAAAAATCACCTGATGAATAATACCCTCTACAAGTACTTCTTCAGGCAAAATTGCCCGGATAACAAGGTTGTTTCCTTTAATGATTAATTGTCCTTTGGTTAAAAGTAAGCGGAGTTCCTTATCACTGAAATGAAGGACTCCGCGGTGATTTTCAATATACATTTGAAATTGGCCGATCATTGTAATCCGGGGCATTTCCATGGTGATATCCTTAGGCAAATCAAGAACGCCGGCAGCGACCTTCCGCCAATTCTCGCTCCATTTCTTCACCTTGCCGCGTTGCCCCCTTTCTATAATTCATCAGTATGCGAGAAAGGGGTGTATTATGAACAAAAAAAGAAGCTGCCTGTTTAAAGCAGCTTCTTTTTAATTCATTTTAAGTTTAAGACAACAGTTCCTGAACAATTTTATTAACAAGGGCACCATCGGCGCGACCTTTCACTTTAGGCATTAAGACACCCATAACTTTCCCTAGGTCTTTTTTGGATTGAGCACCAACCTGTTGGATGGCCTCTGAAACAACACGACGAATTTCTTCTTCACCCATTTGTTCAGGCATATATTCAAGAAGGATTTCAATCTCTTCACGAGTAGGAGCCGCAAGATCCTCACGGCCAGCTTTATCAAATTCTTGGAGGGAATCACGTCTTTGCTTCAGCTCACGAGTCACAACAGCAAGCACCTGTTCATCCGTCAGGGGTGAACCCTGGTTAATCTCTTCATTCTTAACTGAAGCTTTAACCATGCGGATGACGGAAAGTTTGAGCTTGTCTTTGTTCTTCATCGCCAGCTTCATATCTTGATTTAAACGTTCGACAAGACTCATATCTAACATCCTCCTAGAATTTCCGTTTACGTGCTGCCTCAGACTTTTTCTTGCGTTTTACGCTGGGCTTTTCATAATGTCTGCGCTTCTTAAGTTCCGCAAGAACACCATCCTTAGAGCAATCCCGCTTAAAGCGACGTAATGCTTGATCCAGAGACTCGTTTTTACGAATACGAACTTCTGCCATTATTTCCCCTCCCTCCACAATAACCATCAATCACATTTGCATAGAAAACTCGAAAGGATATGCAAAAGCCATCAAAAGACATTATATTATACTGGTTAATTCAGGTCAACCCATTGGCCTATGTTTATCATCTTCATCTTGCCCGAGCATAAAGTTAATGATAGCATTATCAGTAAAGAAAACTTGGCTGGCGCCAAGCCATTGGTGCCGGCGGCAGCCCTAGTTGCCCTTATTCAGATCAGAATAATTTAATATAATCTGATCTGCCAAGGAAAAACCGGAGGGATTTAATGATGCTGATGCTTTCAATAAATGAAATTGTTCAAATTACTGGCGGTACATTGTTGCAAGGAAATGGAGATACTCGAATTACATCTGTTCATTTTGATTCCCGGCAGTTGAACCAGGGTGGATTGTTTATAGCCCTTACATCAGGAACCAGAGATGGCCATGATTTTCTTCCTGCCGCAATGGAAAAAGGCATAGCTGGAGCCCTTATTTCCAGGGCAGATGTTTCTGAATTAGAAAACCTTGATCCCAATTTAGCCCTTGTGTTAGTAAAGGATACAGAAAAAGGGTTTCAAGATTTAGCGAAAGCTTATCGAAATAAACTGCAGATTCCCTTTATTGCCATTACCGGCAGCAATGGAAAAACCACAACAAAAGATATTACTGCCCATCTTCTTGAGGGAAAATACAAGGTGTATAAAACCTATAAAAATTTTAATAACCATTTAGGAGTGCCTCTTTCCATCCTGCAAATTACTCCTGAAACGGAAGTAGCTGTATTAGAATTAGGGATGAACCACGAGGGAGAAATTGATTTTCTTGCAGGAATTGTAAATCCTGACTATAGCATCATCACAAACGTAAACGATGCTCACATGGAGTTTTTTGAGTCCCGGGAAAAAATCGCCCTGGCAAAAGGAGAGTTGCTTGGCCACACCAATCCCAATGGGTTTGCTTGCTTAAATCAGGATAATCCTTATGTGGCTAATCTGGCTCACTTAAATCCGGGAAAAACCTATTTTTATCATGTGAGCCAACAAGATGAACAAGAAAGAGCAGCAGACATTACTGCTTCCAATCTTTATTATGATGAACAGGGAAGCCATTTTACTGTCACCTATGACCATCAACAGTTTTCCTGTGTAATGTCTTTATATGGAGAACATAATATTTCCAATACCCTTCCCGGGATTTTTATCGCTCTCCATCTTGGAGTCACACCTGAACAGATTCAAGAACGTTTAAAGGGTCTGGAAATCTCCGCTATGCGCTTCCAGAAAATTATTGGGGCAAATGGGTTACTGATTATAAATGATGCTTACAATGCCAGCCCTTCTTCCATGAAGGCCTCTGTCTCCACCTTCCTTACTGTATTCCAAGAACGAACCAAAGTCATTATTCTTGGAGACATGTTCGAGCTAGGGGAGCAGACGGAATCATACCATCGTGAAGTGGGAGAAGCTTTGAATGAAATGGAAGAGGAATTCAGGTTAATCACCATTGGCAATCTCTCTAAAGAAATTTCTGATGCCTATCTTGGTGAATCCAACCACTTCCCAACAAAAGAAGAAGCAATAAAATACCTGGAATCTTTTAAATCACAAGAATATGCCATCCTCTTAAAAGCATCCCGGGGCATGAAATTAGAAACCTTATTGGATGAACTTATGTAAAGAAGAGCAGTAGATATTTTAAGGTAATCGTTAGGTAGCATTCAGGGCTGTTACTCATAAACTGACTAGTTCATGAGTAACAGCCCTTGTTTTCATTTTTATATACCGCTTCATAAATTTCAAAAGTTTCAGATTTAGAAAAAGAGCGAAAAGAGCTCTTGGAAACTATCGATAGACTGGATCGAGAATGTTTTGAATTAAGAGGATCTATAGAAAGTTTAGAAAATGTACTAACGAAGATCGTCAGCACTTCATTTCCTAAATTTAATATGGATGTAGACTTTATTTGTTTAAAACGCAGTATTAGTCCAGAGAATCGTTTTGAAATAAATCGTTTGCCTTTATTGGCACAAAAAGAATACATAAGAACAGGAAAAGTAACAAGTATTCAAGAATTGCATAAAAATCTTCTTACTATTTTGAATGTTGAAGAAGATGAGAAGATTAATTATCCTATTGAAATAACAATAAACTTTTTAAAAGAAAAATATGCGGATTTAAGAGAGTTATCAGTTATTCCGGAAATTTTAAATAAAAAATAATAAATATGTTATTAAAAAGCACTCATTATGAACTGCATCCCAATTGTTGGACACTATCTAACAAGTGGGGTGCAGTTCACTTTTTTGATGCTTTAGCTATTAAACTTCTCAGCCACTAATTGATTTTCTTTTTTCTCCCGATAGCGTTCTAAACCTAAAGCAATCAGGGTATTGATTAATTCTTCATAGGATTTTCCCGCTTCTTTCCACATCATGGGGTACATACTGAAGGGAGTAAAACCAGGCAATGTATTAATTTCATTGATATACAACTGATCCTTTTCCACATCCCAGAAAAAATCTACCCGGGATAACCCGCTGCAATCCAATGCCAGGAAGGCTTTAACAGCAAGCTCTTTCATGCGGGACACCACAGAGTCTGGCACCTGGGCTGGAATGGTTAAACGGGTGCCGCCGCCTTTATACTTCGCTTCATAATCATAAAACTCATTTTCAAAGGTGATTTCACCCACCACTGACGTTTCAGGGCGGTCATTTCCCAGAACCCCAATTTCTAACTCTCTGCCATTAATAAATTCTTCTACAATAATTTTGCGGTCAAAGCGTTCCGCTAATTGTAAAGCTCCCCGCAAGGATTCCTGATCTTTTGCTTTACTAATGCCTACACTTGACCCCATGTTGGCAGGTTTAATAAAACAGGGATACCCAAAATCCTCTTCGATTTCTTTCACAATTTCCTCAAACTGCTCTTTCAAATCACTGCGAAGATAGGCTTTGTAATTCCCTTGAGGAATTCCTTTATTGCCATAGACTTCTTTCATCATCACTTTATCCATGCCTAGGGATGAACCTAACACCCCGGACCCTACATAAGGAACATCCATTAACTCTAATAACCCCTGCAGTGTTCCATCTTCTCCATTAGGGCCGTGAATAACAGGAAAAATCATATCAAATTCTTCTTTTAATCCCAGGATATTTGGTGCAGGGTTCACTCCTGCCTCCAGGCGAAGTTCTTCAATACTTTCCAACATTTCATGTACAAGAGGACCTTGAATCCACTGTCCTTCCATGTTTATGTAAATAGGAATGACTTCATATTGTTCTTTATTTACTGCATTCATTACAGACAATGCTGTGTGGATAGAAACCTCGTGCTCGCTGGATTTTCCACCATAAATGACTCCCAGCCGTTGCTTTTTCGACACGAAAAAACGCCTCCTTGTTACTTTGGCTATCTTTTTTATATTACCAGTTTTTTATGTCGAAAACCTTATGTGTGTGAAAAAAATTATTAAAACCCTACGGTGTGGACCGTAGGGTTAAGAAGGGTGTGAAAGTGAAAAGTGTATATATGGGAAGTTAGGATTGGCTTTTTTGATAAATTCCCCAGCTTAATGAACCACCGGTTAAGTTTCTTAAGTTATTAAAGCCGTTGTTGCGGAGGATACAAGAGCCAAAGTAGCTCCGTTGTCCGCTACGGCAATAAACCACTGTTTCTTTATTTGGATCCAATTGATCCAGATTTTGGCGAAGATCATCTAAAGGAATCGTTATTGCCCCTTCAATGGTACCTGCTTTCCATTCATTTGGATTACGCACATCTACCAATTGTAAATGAGGATCCCCTAATTTTGCAGCTAATTCTGCAGGGGTAATCGTATCCATTTCACCACGGAAAGAGTTGCTGTGGTTCATCCCCGTCATAATAATTGGATCTTTTGCTGCGCCAAATGGAGGAGCATAAGCTAAGTCAAGGTTTTCTAAATCTTCAACCGTCATTCCACCATAGATTGCAGTAGCAACAACGTCAATACGTTTATCAACCCCATTGCCCCCTACGATTTGTACCCCAAGAATACGCCCGGAATCTTTTTCAGAAATTAATTTAATCATCATATTTTCCGCACCAGGATAATATCCGGCATGGTCTCCATGGAAATTATAAGTGACACGGTAGTCAATATTATTTCTCAGGCATTCTTTTTCAGCAAGGCCTGTTTTTCCTGCAACTACTTTTCCTACACGAACAATAGACGTGCCATAAGCACCCTTGAACTTCATGCGGCGACCAACTGCATTGGCACCAGCAATACGGCCTTGTTTGTTTGCAGGGCCAGCTAATGGAATCCAAACCGTTTGATTGCTGGCAAGGTGCATAATTTCCACAGCATCACCCGCAGCATAAATATCTTCTACACTGGTTTCCATGTATTCATTCACTTCAATAGCACCGCTAGCGCCAAGTTTAACACCCGCTTTTTGGGCAAGGGTGACATCTGGACGTACACCAATGCTTAAAAGGAATACATCCGCTTCTACTTTTTCCCCATCTTCTAATTCAACAGCTACCGCTTGATCACCAGAAGTGATAAATTTCTGTACGCCGTTTTCCATAATCATGGGAACGCCCATGCCACGGAGTTCATCATCGATATACGTTACCATTTCTTTATCAAATGGAGTCATCACTTGATCTGCTTTTTCAATAAGAGTTACTTCAACTCCCTGACGATGGAGATTTTCAACGGCTTCTAATCCAATAAAGCCTCCACCGATTACAACAGCTTTTTTCACCTGGCCGCTTTCAACCATTTTCTTTAATTGTTCTGCTTCAGGAACAGTACGAAGAAGTTGAACATTAGAAGATTGGATCCCTTCAATTGGAGGAACAATGGGTCTTGCTCCTGTGGCAATAATTAATTTGTCATATCTTTTTTCTCCCATTGCCCCGGTTAAACGATCCCGGGTTAACACAATATGTTTTTCAGGTTGAATTTCCACCACTTCTTGATTAACATATACATCTAAATTAAAACGAGCTTTTAAGGATTCAGGTGTATGCAATAAAAGAGCTTTTTGATTTTTTATTTCATCCCCAACATAGTAAGGAAGTCCACAGTTGGCAAAGGAAATATATTCTCCTTTTTCGTAAACGGAAACTTCTGCTTGTTCGTCTTCCCGGCGAGCCTTCGCAGCGGCACTGGCACCAGCAGCTACACCGCCAATTACAATGATTGATTTCTTATTATCAGACATTTTAGTTCCTCCCGAAGGTAAAGTTAATCTCTATAATCTCATTATATACCCCTCGGGGTATTATTTCAATATTATTATATAAACAATTTAATTCCGACCAAACCAAGACCGATTAAAAAGCCGCAAACCGCACCATTTACCCGAATCCACTGTAAGTCCTTTCCAATTTTATCTTCCATCATCACAATAAGGGTCTCATTATCAAGTTTATCTAAATTTTTCTTAACCAATTGCCCTATTTTGTCATGATTGTTCTCAACGATTTTAAAAATACGCTGTTGAATCCAGTTTTCCAATTCACTTTGTTTCTTTTGATCTTCTTTTAATCTTTGCAGAAAAGTTTGCAAAAAAGGCCCTATATATTCCGTGGAATTTTCCAGGGTTTGTATGATCATCCCGCCAATTTGTTCCTGGCCTTTCCAATCTTCAATCAGTTTCCCTTTTAATGAATCTATTTCTTGCAGAAGGCCAGGCTCTTCTGCAAGATGTAAAAGGCGATTTCGTATAGCAACTAGAATCTGCAAGCGAAGAGAATTCTCAGGTTTGCGCAGTTGGCTTGTCCCATTAAGGAGCATTTCTTGTATCATCTTTCCGACTTTGTCTGCATCCGCAAATCCTGTAAAAGAACGGAGCGCAAACCCCATAAACCCTTCAACTTCTACCCGATCTAGAAGATCCAAGGCTAATTTCCCCATACGATTTCTATTTTCCCTTTTCAACACCCAATGGGCTACTTTTTCCAATGTATAGTCCAAAGCAATTGCATCATATTCCTTTTGTACAACGATCTCTGCCAGACGTGGAATATAAGGCTTTAAGTCTACTTCTTGGATATAGTCTTTTATTTTTCTTTCTATAAAACCTGCTATTTTTTCTATTTCAATGTGCTCCATCACTTCTTTTTGAATACGGCGAAGGGTATTTGGAAACTCCTCAGAAGCGATTTCTTTTTCTGCAAGTTCAATAAGTTTACAGCTTATACACATTGAAGAAATTTCTCTCTCAATACTTTCTTTATTCAACCAGTCTTTTTCTAGGGTATGTATTAATGCTTGTGTTACCCGTTCCCGATTTTTCGGAAGAAGGGCAGTATGAGGAATCGGAATTCCTAGAGGATGTCGGAACAAAGCTGTTACGGCAAACCAGTCCGCTAATCCACCTACTAATCCGGCCTCAAATCCTGCCTGAAGTATTTTACCCCATGTTGTATCTTGAAAAGGAAGGGTAGTAATAAAACCTGCCCCCATGATTGCCAATGAGATTCCTGCGATATGTTTTGCCTTACCTTCCATGATTTTCCCTGCCTTATACAAAAATATGTTTCTTTATTTTACTATAGATAACTCCTTGATTGTAATAGGGTTTTCTGACTATTTATTTGCTATTAGATTAAACTTGATTCAATTAAGAAATATAGATCAATTTATGAATAATATTTCACTTAATTTACGTTAAAACCACACATACCCCTGGTAGTATATTTCTTAAAGGATAACACTACGTCTTAAAGGGGATAGATAGTATGAAAAAAATGAAAGCTAGTCTTATTGTAATGGGTTCTTTACTTATTCTTGGTACTGGCCCATTAAGTGCATCCGCTCAAGGACAACATAGATATGGACAAACAGGGACAACATCAGAAACATCTACTTCTACCACAACAACCTATACAGCAAATCACCCATCTTTAGCAATTGAACATCCAACATTAGATCAAATGCTGTATTATGCCCTTGAAGATGAATATAATGCCAGAGCTGAATATGAGAAAATTATCGAGAAGTTTGGTCCAGTAAAACCTTTTTCCAATATTATTCTATCCGAAGAGCGTCACATTCAAGCCATAATTCCCTTATATACCTCTAGAGGATGGGCAGTTCCAGCCGATGAATCTACAGCACACGTGGTTGTCCCTGACAGTATAAAACAAGCCTGTGAAATTAGTGTGCAAGCTGAAATCAATAATATCGCTATGTATGATCATTTCTTAAAACAAAATCTTCCTACTGATGTAAGAAATGTTTTTGAAAATTTAAAAGCCGCTTCTTATAATCACTTAAATGCATTCCAAAACAAATTAAATATGTATCAATAAAATTTATTCTTTTTTTCAATGACTGCCTTAAAAAAAGGGCAGTCATTTCTTTTGTCTTCATGCATATTTTTATAAGAGAAAAAGGGGGACTGGCTTATGTTCCATATTTTATTTTCTCTTACCCTGGGAATTATTTTATTTCTCGGTGGGATGAAGGTGATGCAAACCGGACTGTATACCCTAGCTGGTGACCGATTAAAACAGCAATTAGTACGATTTACCCGAACCCCTTTTCGTGGAATGGTGACTGGAACAATATTTACTGCCCTACTACAAAGCAGTAGCGCAGTTTCTGTGATTACTATTGGGTTAACCCATACACAACTTCTTTCTTTCCGCCAAACCATTGGCATCATTCTTGGAGCGAATATTGGGACAACCTTTACCACCCAACTTATTGCTATTAATATAGGGAAACTTGCCTTCCCCCTATTCATTATGGGCTGTATTCTTTTGTTAATTCCAAAAAAACTTATTCGTTTTTCCGGTTTGTCTATTACAGGGTTTGGCTGTATTCTAATCGCTATGAATGTAATGCAATCCATCGCAATACCTCTCCAACAAACCTCTTTCTTTACCAATATCATCCCCCATCTCTCTGAGCATCTAGTTTATGGCTTATTGCTTGGGACTGGCCTTACCGCTCTCATCCATAGCAGTTCCGGAGTTACTGCCTTAACCATGGGATTTATGAATGAGAATCTTTTCCCTTTAACAACAGCAATCGCCATCATTCTGGGCAGCAATGTTGGAACATGTATCTCTGCCGTCATGGCTGCTGTTGGAGCTAATGTGGCAGCCAAACAAGTAGCCTGGATCCATGTCTTTCTGAATGTAGTAGGCGTCCTTCTTTTCTATCCTTTTATTCATGTAATGGCTCAGGCAGTTCCTTTCTTAGCAAACCAACCGGACCAACAAATTGCCCACATCCAAACTTTTTTTAATGTCTTATGTTCTCTGCTAGCCATTCCATTTACAAAACAAATAGCCTGGATGGCAACAAAGTTCTTTCCAAACGAACCCTTTAAAGAATAAGACATACACTAATTGGAAGAAAAAAATTCTTACATAATAAATAAGGAGAAGGAGAAACATGAACATTGCCTTTGATATGCAATTTATGAAATCCGGTTCAATGGTTAGAGGAATCGGTCGCTACTGCCACAATATGATTCAATCTATTATAAAATTAAATAGCCATCATTCTTTTTTCTTTTTTTATCCCGATTTAAATGGGGAAGAAAAATATAAAATCCATCTGCAACAATTTCTGAAGCAAAATTCCATTGACTTATTTCATATGGTAAGTCCCTTTGAATATTTTCCCTTTATTAAATTGGAACGGGATTGGTTTGGTTCCACACAAGTCGCTACCGTTTTGTATGATGTGATTCCCTTGATTTTTCATCAAATTTATTTAACTAAATATGCAGATTTTTATTATCATATATTAAATTTTATAAAAAATAGCGAAATCATTTTTTCAATATCCCAAACCACGAAAAATGATGCAATCTCCTATGCAAGCATGGATCCCAAAAAAATCCATGTGATTTATGGAGGAATTGAAGAAAGCTTTATGAACACCACACCCCATGCATTCCCTCAAGTATTAGCACGTTATCAAATTAACAGGCCCTACATACTTTTTATTGGAAACAATGAATTTCGAAAAAATCTATTTCGACTTATTCAGGCATTTTCGCTGGTAAATAAAACCCTTCATCATAAATATCAATTGGTTATTGTATCTTTTATAGTTGATGAAGCTAAGCAATTAGTAATGAACATCGCAAAAAACCTGGGTATATCCAACGATGTTAGCATTACAGGTTATATTCCGGATGATGATTTAATCACTTTATACCAATCTGCAGAACTATTTGCCTTTCCTTCACTTTATGAAGGATTTGGATTGCCAATTTTAGAAGCAATGGCCTGCGGTACACCTGTTTTAACCTCGAATACTTCCTCTCTCGGTGAAATTACTGGTCATGCCGCCTACCATGTTAACCCCTTTAGTTTAGATGAAATCACCAATGGCTTAAAGTACATGTTAGAAACCCCCTCAATAAAAAAAGAATATAAAAAGAAGGGTTTACAACACGTGGCTAATTTTACATGGGAAAAAGTTGGGAGAAAAGTATTACGAGGTTACAATACCTTAGATTCCCCTTCAGATTAAGGAGCTGAACCCAAAGTGTTGAGGATACCTACTGGAATTGTATGGGTAGGGCATGTGTCTGATTTAGGAGGATACGGGAATGTTTCACGTAATTACTTACGTGTTCTAAAAAAATGCAATCTTCCCATTACTCTTGTTGATATCGGTGTAACCCATCAAGAAATAGGAAAAGAGGAACTAGATTTATTAAAGGTAGTAAATCGTCCCTATACTGAATTGGGTAATAACCCTATTTTAATTATAAATAGTATTCCAGATAAATTTGATTTATATAGAAACCTTCCCTTTCGTAAAAGAATTGGAATCACACTTTTTGAAACGGATCGATTACCGCCCCAATGGGTTCCTCTATGTAATCAAATGGATGAAATCTGGGTACCCAGTCATTTTAATTATCATACCTTCACCGCATCAGGGGTGAATCCACAAAAAATAAAGGTAATCCCATATCCTATTGAAATAGAAGCATATAATAAGGGATTTGCTCCTTTTCCCTTCCCGAAGGATACTAAATCCTTTATTTTTCTTTATACATTAGGGTTTGATTATCGAAAAGGCCTAGATTTATTAATAAAAAGCTATTGTAAAGAGTTTACTGACAAAGATGATGTATCACTCGTCTTAAAAATATATCAATGGAATCGTTTCTATAATGTGAAAAAAGAAATTCAATCCTATATTCCTAACAAACGTAATAATCCCCACATCCATATTTATCTCGAAACATTTAGCAGAAAACAATTATTATCCTTGTATGCAAGCAGTACCTGTTATGTATCCACAGACAGGGCATGTGGATGGGGTTTGCCTCAAATGGAAATGATGTCCATGGGTAAACCAGTGATCTCCATCGATTGGGGTGGAGGGACTGAATTTATGAATCCTGGTAATGCCTTTTTGATAAAAGCAGAAACTGAATTAGAACCTGTTCATCCCGTTTTGCAAGAGACAAGAAGGGATTTATATTTAGGCCATAAATGGCCGAAGGTCGAAGAAGAAAATGTTAGAAACATTTTAAGGGAGGTTTACACAAACAAACTCAAAAGAGATGCCATTTCAAATCAAGCAAAATTAGATATTAAGAATTACTTTTCCATAGATAAAGTTCTAGAGAAAGTGAGAGTTCGGCTCTTATTTTAGGTTTTTACTAAAAAAGAAATAGAAAAGGAGGAGGAATATGGGCCTTCATTCGAACTTTTCCTATTCATCAACCTTTGATTTTAATAATAAAACCTTACATTATTTTCGAACACCAGAAAATAATGTGGCAGAAAGGACTATTGAAGTCCCTATTGGTTTACAATTTCTGCAAGAGAATCACTCAAAGAGAATTCTTGAAGTAGGTAATGTGTTAAGTCAATATGAAAATTCCATTGTAAAAAGAGACATTTTAGATAAATTTGAAGTAGGCGAAGGGATTATGAATATAGATTTAATGGATTTTAATCCTGATGAAAAATATGATGCCATCATTTCCATATCAACTATTGAACATATTGGGCAAGGGATGGATCCTTTCAATATTTATGGTGAAGAATGTAAACAATCTCGGGATTTAGAATTACCATTAAAAGGGTTAATGAAAATTTTCCACTTACTTAAAGAAAATGGGAAAGGGTTAATCACCGTTCCATTTGGAAAATTAAAAGATGAACATTGGCTTGTACAATTTAGCAGCGACTATTTAGAGTTATTACTAACGAAATATGGTTTGCCTAAACATGCACTATCAACTGTTTATTTTCGCAAAATAGACATGGAAACTACACCTCTTAATCCAAACCAAATCTGGGAACAATGTGAACAAGACGATTTAAAAAAAACCGATTTTAATTCCCCCTTTCCTTTTGCAAATGGGATCGCAGTAATCCAACTGGAGAAAAAACCCCCTCAACCCCTTAAATACTATTCAAGATTGTTAATAGGAAATCTCTATTTTAACTACCCTCCCTTTACTTTTGTTGAACTTTTTGATTTAGATGGATGGATTACGTGTAAGCAATCAGGTTACCTGTTTTATGGTCCATATCTTAATTACAAAGCTGGCCTATATCTTTTTACCTGTAACATTGAAACAAAAGGTGATACTGAATATTTATTAAATATAAGTTCAAATAAGGGTGTAAATATCCTATGGCATAAAAAATTTAATAATTCTCTCACAATAGAAGAAATAATACACTTTCCAACCCCTCAAGAAGATGTTGAAATTAGGTTGTATGTCCATGAACCTAATCCAAATGCATCTTTTCGTATACCTCAGTTGTCTCTTCGTAAAGTAGAAGAGGATTAAATAAATAAAAAAGGAAGGGTCCATCTTTTGAAACCCTTCCTTTTTTATATTCCTATTTTCTTTCTAGGAATAAATCTAAATGCATAATTGGCTCTTTGTAATTAGATAGGTAATCTACACTAGTAGGAACTACTTTTCCATCCCATTGTAAAATATGAAAGCCCATTCCTTGATCAGCTAACTTTTTTAGAAAAGGATAGGGGTCGTGTCCTCCCCAAATGGATGGCAAGTATTCCATAAAAATTTTTATTCCAGGATTATGTTTTACAATTTCAATGATACTATCCATAATGAATGGTTCACCACCATCTACATCGATCTTAATCACATCCACTTTTAAGCTGGGCAAATAATCTAAAAGATTTCCTGTGTCTACTGTAATTCGATGATTCTTATGGGCAAAGCCTATACCGAAGGGAGAAATGCTAGGTCCATCAACCCCTTCTTCACTACACTGCATAATTTCCATTTTTCCTTTTTCCTTAGAAAGTGCCACTTTATGAAGTGTTACATGGTTATATGCATTTAACGCCATACTTCGTAAAAAATTATAATGATAATAAGGATTGGGCTCAAAGGAATAAACCTTCCCATGAAAACCAACCAATAGCCCTGCCAAAAGGGAAAAATACCCACAGTGAGCTCCAATATCTAAGACAGTCATCCCAGGTTTAACAACAGTCATAAACTGTTTTGTCACCCATGGTTCCCACATTCCATGTAATCCAATGACTACATTAACGTTATCTCTTGTATCTAAAAAAATATATGGACCTGCCAAAAGTTTTTTCAAAATCGTTTGATTGCCAAGAACAACATATTCTCCCGACAAATTAACTCCTACTTTCTTAATTAATCGTACAATAAAATTCTTCCACACCCCGACCTTTTGCCAAGACTTCTAACAAGTGGGAAAAATCATGTATTTCCGTCAAGGAATTATCAATATGAATACAATAGATTTTTGTATACAAATCTTTTAATAATAAATAGAGATTTTCCGTCTTTTCTCCGAAGATCTTTTCCAAAGTATGGGGATTGATTTCAATCACTAAATCAGGGCGAAACCGTGTCATTGTTTCAACTGCACCAGTTAATGCTTTAACTTCAGCACCTTCCACATCTATTTTTATAAAATCTAATTTATTCAATTGTTTCACATTCATCCAATCATCCAACTTTATACAATTGATAATTTCATGGACACTATGATGGACTGGAATTAAATTAATAATATCTTTAACTTCTGCTTTACGATTCACTGTATCAACAAAAGACCAACCACTGCCTTCGTTAATGTGTGTGAATTTAACTTGTTTATTTTCATCATAAATCCCTAATTTAATGGGCTCTATATTGCATAACCCGCTTTGTTTGATGTTTTGCATAAGATAGGAATGATTTTCCATTGAAGGTTCAAAGGAATAAACCTTGCCACCGGGAGATAAATGCCCCAGTACAAGAGAAATAATCCCAATATTTGCCCCTATATCAATACAAAGGGAGTCTGACCGAATAATTTTTTTAAGTAGATTCATTATATGGGGTTCATAATAATTATTGCAGAATTCTATTGCAAGTAAGATACTAACATCATTCTCATTGCCATTAATTAAAAAACTCTTTTCATCAAAGGGTAACTTTACATTTACGGTTTTCATTTAATCACCTTATTAATAACTTATACTCACACATTTCTCTGCAATATTAGGTCAAGATGAAAGGGCTCCTTATAATTTGCCAGTGCATGAATTGTAGTAGGAACTAAACCACCATCAGTTTTTATAATTTTAAATTGAAACCCTCTAGCAGCAAAACGTTGGAGAATACTCATAGGATCCTGATCCTTCCATAAAATAGGCAAGTACTCTAAAAAAATAGTTAAGGATGGATTAGAGTCAATGATTTCAAATAAACTATCCATAATATATGGCTCTCCGCCATCAATATCAATTTTTATAACATCTACTTTTTTATCAGGCAACAAATCTACTAATTTATCGGTTTCAGCTGTATATTCATGATAATCGTGGGGGAAGTTTACACCAAAGGGACTAATGCTAGGCCCTGCTTCTCCTTCTTTACCAAACTGCAACAGTTGCATTGTACCTTTTTGGCTAGCTAAGGCAACTTTGTTTAGTTTGACATAAGAATAGCCATTTAATGACATGCTACGCAAAAAGTTATAGTGATAAAAGGGATTAGGTTCAAAAGAATGGACTTTCCCCGTAGGGCCTACTTGTTTTGCCGCTAATAATGAAAAATACCCACAATGGGCGCCAACATCTAACACTGTCATCCCTGGCTTAACTGCTGATAAAAAATGCATAGTAACCCAATTTTCCCAGAGCCCTTGTAAGATAATCCACACATTCACATTATCCC
>CAMLDI010000021.1 GCA_946478845.1 uncultured Paenibacillaceae bacterium | reverse complement strand
CCAATAAAGGTAAAGTTTTAAAACTGACTTCAAGCTTTGCTAGCTTGTAAAAATTCAAGAAATTGATTAGGATCGCATTCTAGCTTTTCACTGTTCAGTTTTCAAGGAACAATTCGCCTTTTTTTCGGCGACTTTTAAAATATATCACTTTACATTTCATATGTCAACGGAAAACATAAAAAACTTAAATCTAATTTTATCCAACTAAAAAGTAGTGTTTAATGATCACAAGGGTAGCTAAACCCGGAAGACCAAGAAATCCTGTGACGGAAGAAGTAACTGGATTAATGGGAATATAAAATGAAAAAGATTGGGCAGCAAAATTGAAAATGAACAGAATAATGCTGCCAAGAACAAATTGCCCAATAACCCAACCTATCCATCGAATCGGTTTCCTTTGGGAATGGCTCATGAATAACAAAACAATTCCCGCTACCACAACAATAAAACCGATTGTAAGAATGTTCATCATTATCCCCCCGTGTAATCATTGAAAATAGTAAACCATCATAGAGACCGTATTATTTAGAGCATGAAATAAAATTGCTGCCCAAATACTCTTAAAATAAAATCTTAACCAGCCAAGCATTAAACTCATAACGAAAATAGGAGCAAAAAACACGGGATCAATATGGATAATTGCAAAAAGAAGACTGGTAAGAATAATACCAAATACATTCCCAAATTTTTGTGCCAGAGTAGTTTGCAACACACCGCGAAACATGACTTCCTCAGCAACAGGGACAAATAAGCCAATCATTAATACATCCAATAATCCTGTAAATAATCCTATTGTTTTTGCCTTAAGAACTTCCTCTGATATTTTTTCCTCCCGCCAGGAATCCACCTCTAAATTCAGCCATTCTGCCAGAGGGAACGTCACTAATTCATCCAACCAGTTTGCATTAAAAAAGTAAAAGAATAAAACCATGGGAATGAGCCACTCCCATTTTTGCGGTTTAACAAATCCTAATTCCCTCATTTTTCCCTTGAATAAATAAAGAGCAGAACCTAGCATTAATAATTGGGGAAATGAGCCCTCTATAATGCCTCCTACTGTTCCATTTGTAAAAAAGGGGTATGGAATAAAAAAATAAACAAAAGACGCCGTGCCAAACCCTGCTTGATATAAAGCAAAATAATAGAGCAACTCTTTAAAATGGAGATTTCCATCCCTCTTTGTCCATAGACTTTTTCTTTCATGATGCAATGCAACATAAAAAAAGAAACCTGGAATAATACTTAAAACAAGGGAAACAAGGGAAACAAGAACTGTCCAGCCACCAACATCATCCGCAAACTCAATTCTCCAATTCCCTTCCGGCGTAACCATAAGATGAAGGGTGGCATATTCCACAAGCAGGGATGTAATATACCCTCCCAATAAAAACATAGCAGGCCATAACGTTTTTCTTTCCAAACCGTTCTGTCTCTCCACAGGCTCACCTCTATATTTGGTACAACTTATGCAAATAAATGCAAATTCATGCTTAAAGAAAACCTGGTTGATATCTAGCTGTAAAGAAAACAAAAAAGCGACCTATAAAAGTGTCGCTTTGCGTAACTTATAGCTCTCTTCTGCCTTCAAGGGCTTGAGAAATGGTAACCTCATCAGCATATTCCAAATCTCCGCCCACAGGAATGCCCCGTGCAATTCTCGTAACACGAATTCCCGTTGGTTTAACAAGACGTGAGATATACATAGCCGTTGCTTCTCCCTCAATGGTTGGGTTTGTGGCCAAAATGATCTCTTTTATTTCTTCATTATGGAGTCGCTTTAACAGCTCAGGAATCCGAATATCTTCAGGCCCAATGCCATCCATAGGAGAAATAGCCCCATGCAGAACATGATAATCACCTGAGAATTCACGTGTTCGTTCCATTGCGATCACATCTTTTGGCTCTTGTACCACACAAATGACAGAGCGGTCACGGGAATGGTCCCCACATATGCGGCAGGGATCAACATCGGTTATATTCTGGCACTGGGAACAATAAATAAGATTGCGTTTTGCATTTACCAGGGCTTTCGCAAGTTCCATGACATCCTCTTCTTTCATGCCAAGCACAAAAAAGGCCAGACGAGAAGCTGTTTTGGGACCTATCCCTGGCAATTTCATAAAACCATCTATTAATTTTGAAATGGGTTCAGGGTAATACACAGGTGCAACCCCTAACTAAAACAAACCTGGGAGATTCATACCACCCGTAAATTTGCCCATATCTTTTGCCGCTAATTCATCTGCTTTAGTTAGAGCATCATTCACCGCAGCCAATACTAAATCCTGCAACATTTCAACATCATCAGGGTCAACCACTTCTTGTTTAATATTAATTTCAAGAATTTGTTTATGTCCATTGGCAATCACAGTAACCATACCGCCGCCAGCAGAACCTTCTACAGTCTTCTCTTTCAACTCTTCCTGAGCTTTTTGCATTTGCTGTTGCATTTTTTTCATTTGCTTCATCATATTTTGCATATTTCCACCAAACATTAATTGTGCCTCCTAGTCTTTTATATCAATTAAGTCCTCACCGAATAAACGGTAGGCCATTTTCACATGGTCTTCAGCTTCTTCTTTTTTTTCCCGTGGCTCATCTTCAGGCTGCCCTTCCTCTTTGGGATGAAGAGAAGATAAGATATGTTTCCATTGATTCTCCATAATTGGAAGGATTCCCACATGGCGATGGATAATTCCAGAGATAACTTCTTCAATGACTCCCCTGTTTAAATCCCTTGCGGTTGTTTCACAGTGAATAGCATTTTTAAAAGCAATAATTACCCCTTCTTCAGAAAGGGCAACAGGAGTCCCATCCATCAACCAGGCATGGACTTGAATGCTTTTTTCCCTAATACTGGATAGTACCTCTGGCCAAATGCTAATTAATTTCTTTGTCTGGGCAGGAATCACCTGCGATGCCACCTGTCTTACTCTTGCCTCAGGAATTTTTACAGTGGGTTGAATCCCCGATCTGCGTACTTCCCTGCGTCCCAAAGAAGGTGATGGGCTCTTTTCCTGACTCTGGCTAATCCCCCCAGAAGCTAACATCTCATTTAATCTTTTTTCTAAACCTTGTATGCGTTGTGTTAAAACTTGAATTTCATGGGATTGTTTTTTGTCTTCTACCGGAGATTCCTCCTGGCAAAGGCGAATAAATGCCATTTCCAACAAAATTCTTGGATGGCTAGCCCATTTCATTTCATTTTTAAATCCATTCAACTTCTCAATAATAGCAAATAACCCTTCACTGGAAAACAAATTCCCTAATTTTTTGAATTCAGGGTCCATTTCCACTCTGCTTTGTATTTCTTCGAGGTTGGGTGCAGTTTTATAAAGGAGAAGATCTCTAAAATAAATAAGGAGATCATCCAAATATTGTTCAGGGCTTTTGCCCATTTGTACAAGGCGATGGACTAATTCCATAGCACCTGCTGCATTTTTCTCCTTTATCTTCAAAGCCCCTTCAGCTAAAGACTCTCCTGATACTGCTCCCGTAATGGAAAGAATATGGGATAGTTCTATTTCTCCTCCACCAAAAGATAGAGCTTGATCAAGAAGGCTTAAGGCGTCTCGCATTCCTCCCTCAGCATTGCGGGCAATGAAATGCAAAGCCTGATCACTAACCTGAATCCCTTCAGACATCACAATTTCTTTCATTCGTGTTGCCATGGCTTTGCTGCTAATTCGCCGAAAATCAAAACGCTGGCATCGGGAAATAATGGTCGCAGGCAGTTTATGAGGCTCTGTGGTCGCCAAAATAAAAATAACGTGAGAAGGGGGTTCTTCTAAGGTCTTGAGGAGAGCATTAAATGCCTCCGTTGTTAACATATGGACTTCATCAATAATATAAATCTTATAATGAACCTGTGTAGGTGCATACTTTACTTTTTCACGCAAATCACGGATTTCATCAATTCCTCGATTCGATGCGGCATCCACTTCCATTACATCAACAGCAGATCCATCCGTAATTGCTTTACAAGCTTCACATTGATTACAAGGCTCTCCGGTTAATCCATGCTCACAGTTAACGGCTTTTGCCATGATTTTCGCAGCACTTGTCTTCCCTGTTCCTCTAGGACCGCTAAATAAATAAGCGTGGGAAAAACGCTGCTCCTTAATTGCATTTTGCAGTGTTTTTGTAATATGTTCTTGTCCCACCATATCCTTAAAGGTTTGAGGGCGCCATACACGATATAATGCGCGATATGCCATGGTTCTCTCCAGCTTTCCTTGATGATACTTTTTGTATATTTCCCATACTGAAATATTATACCATTATTAAAGAAAACTTGGAAAAGGTCTTGTTTGTTCTTTAATTAGGAAAAGTAAGATAGAAGGTTGCACCATACCCTTTACTGGAAACCCGAATATTGCCACCCATTTCGTGAATAATTTTATGGCATACAGGAAGCCCCAGCCCTGTACCCTCTTCCTTTGTAGTAAAAAAAGGATCGAATATTTTATCTAATAAATAAGGAGGAATCCCCGGCCCTGTATCTGAAATGCGTATTTCTATGGCATCTTGTATTCTCACCAATTCAATGGTTAAGACTCCTCCTTTTCCCATGGCTTCAATGCCATTTTTAGAGATATTCAATAAAACTTGTTTCAATAGTTCACTATCTCCAACAGTAAGGAAAGTATCTTCATCTCGATGAATTCTTACATCAATTCCGTGCAACAAGGCTTCGCTTTCCACAATGGGGATAATTCCTGCGAAAACTTCCTCTATATCTACTAAACGATACTGCACTTCTTTTTGACGGCTTAATAAAAGAAACTCACTAACTAATTCATTAATCCGTTTGATTTCGCGCAACATAATATCCGTAAATTGCTTCTCTTTGCTCATTCCCTTTTCTTCTAATGTTCTCCCCATCATTTGGAGAAAACCATTAATCGATGTTAATGGATTTCGTATTTCATGAGCCGTCCCGGCTGCAATTTGTCCAATCATCGCTAATCGGTCACTGCGTTCAATCTTTTGATCTAATCCACGTAAGTTACTCACATTTTTAAAGGTATAACAACCATAAAGGATTTCTCCCTTTAATCCCTGCAACACCAAAGAATCAACAACGAAATCATAACGAATTTCTCCATTTCTCCAGGAAACCGCCTGATCGTGAATGGTAATCCCATCCAAAATGGATCGATTTAAAAAATGCTCATTTCCGTATCCTGGAAAAGCATCTTCAACCGTTAAACTTTCCACTTCTTCCCTTTTTACTCCGAGCCACTCACAGGCCATCCTACTAATTCCTTGAATTCTCCCTTCCCGGTCCAACACAACAATTCCCAATCGAATATCCTTCATAATCTGATTAAGAAAAAAAGAAAAGTCTATACTCCTACCTTTTTCTAAACCAAAGGAACGGATCATTTTATCCCTCCTAGCCCGGTACAAAATGGATAGCTAGCATAATATTCTCTTTCCTTTTCGGAAAATCCTCTAAATATTCTGTAATTTTTATTTAAATAAAACACATTCACCTTTACGCTATATAGAAACGATATAGAAAAACGCCCTACCTATTAAAAGGCAGGGCGTTTTTTAACGACGCTTATCCAGAGGCCCTCTGTGAGAATCAGGCAACCTGCGGCACACGGAAATGACCACTTATGGCTGCTTCCTTCCGGACCTGACCAGGTTCATGGGTTTCCGTTGCGCAGAACCCGATTACACAGAGAAGCCTCTGCATAAGCGTTTTATACTTTTTTAAGTTGCTTATCTATCATAACAAAAAGGACAGGGTGAATCAAGATATTATAGATATTAAATATTTCCAGCAAAGAAAACTTGGCTGTCGCCAAGCCTTCTTTACTATGTTACTTAGTTTAAAGGAATGAAAAAGAAAATCATCATTAAGAAATGGGTAACCCCACCTACAGAAATGAAAAGATGAAAAATCTCGTGAAAGCCAAATTTATTAGGGAAGAAATCAAATATTTTGGTTGCATAAATCACGGCACCAATGGTATAGGCAACCCCTCCAGCGACCATCATAACCAGGGCCCCCAGGGGAAGATGCTCAATTAATTGAACAAAAGGAACAAGAGCAATCCAGCCTAATGTGACATAAAACCCGGTATACACAGAACGAGGAATATGTATAATAAACAACTTCATAATCATCCCAATGATGGCCAATAACCAAACAGATGCCAGCATTGTCCAGCGCCAGGCTCCAGTTAAACCGTAATAAAATACCGGAGTATAAGAACCTGCAATTAGAATGTAAATCGCAATATGATCCAGCTTCCTCAACCATAATTCAATTTTTGGACTTACTTTTAACCAGTGATATAGAGAACTTGCACCAAATAAAGCAATTACACTGACACCATAAATGGACATTGTTACAACCTTGCCCGTATTTCCCTGGGCCATGTTCACTAAAAATACCAAACCTACAATCGCAGCGAGAAAGGTGACAAAATGGGTTAACGTATTAACTGGCTCTTTCATTTTCAATAAGTTTTTCATGGACTAATCCCCTCTATGGCTATGTTTCTTACAAAACCTTTACAACAAACAAACAGGTTCTTCAAAATAGCTTATTATTTTTTCGATATAAAAAAGAGAGAATCTACTACTCAAGGGAAGGTGTGATTGATTTGAATCAATCGGTTTCAAAAGGGACTCCCTCTACCCACTTGCTTACTGTCAAACTTGCAGAAACAGATAAAGAAAAAGAACAAGCTTTTCATCTAAGATACCGCGTTTTTGCTGAAGAATCAAATAATCTACAGTTAATTAATCCCCGCAAAATTGAATGGGATGCCTTCGACCAATATTGTGATCACTTAATTGTCAAAGACTTGCAACAGGATACTGTAGTAGGGACCTACCGTCTCCTTCCAGGAAAAAGAATCAGAAAAACTGGTGGCTTTTATTCAGAAAAAGAATTTGATTTAACCTGTTTCAAAGAATTAAAAGAAGAGATTCTAGAATTAGGCAGAAGTTGCATCGATCCTAAATACAGAAATGGCCGAACACTGCAACTGTTATGGGAGGGCATTGCCGCTTATCTTACCCAAAATTCATATCTTTATATGATAGGTTGTGCCAGTCTCCAGTTAGAAAATTTTCATGAAGTAAATGAAATTTACTCCTATTTTAAAAGAACAGGTTTGCTTAGCCAACAATTCCAAATAAATCCCCGTCCCTCACACCGTATACAAGGCCTTACAGAAGTACAATTACACCTTTCTGAAAAAGAAATGATTCGGAAATTGCCCCCACTACTAAAAGGATACCGCTGGATGGGTGCTGAGATTGGCGGTGAACCAGCCTATGATCCTATTTTTGATTCCATCGACTTCCTTATCATATTAGAAAAAGAACGAATTGCCCAAAAATATCAACGTCGTTTCTTCATTGAATAAGGGGGAATTCTATGTATCAATTACTGGGGAAACTAACCCGAAATCCACAGCGTTTAAATCAAATACAAAAAGGGGTTAGGAAAATCCCACAACCTCTTATTTACTGCTTCGTTTTCTTGCTTAGCTGGTTCTTTTATTTTTTTGCTCCAAGGACGAAAAAGAATATTGAAGACAATATGAACAACTTATTGCCAATAAAACATTCCTGCAGAAATTATTACTTTCATCTTATACTTACCTTAATTGAAATACTTTGTTTTTCCCCACAACGACTAACTTTTGAAAACCCTATTTTTCGTGTGGATGGTGAAGAAAATATTGAACAAGCCTTAAAAAAGGGGAAGGGGGCCATCCTTTTTACCAGCCATACAGGAAATTTCTTTTATTATTATTGGTACCTATCTCAAAAATATCCTTGTCTCACTGTAGCAACAGGTGGAAGCCCGGAACTCCGTCCCCTTTATGAAATATTCCAAGCATTGGGATGCAAAGGGCTGGATTATGACCAGGAATCTCCTTTGAAAATTTGGAAGGCACTACGGCAACATTTAAATAATAATGGAGTGATTATCCTGCTAGGGGATTTCTATCGTTCTAATTTTCCAAAATCCTACCTCTTCGGCAAAGAAACCCGATCCCCAGCAGGGGCGGCTGTTTTATCGTTAGAAAATCAAATTCCCCTACTCCCCTTTTACGGATATAGAAATAAAAAGTTTCAACACCATATCATCATAAAACCTTCCATGGAATTCTCAGAAGATTTTTCTCCAAAAGACCCGGCAGCCATTCAAGAACTAAATCATATTCTTGAAGAAATAATCCTCTCACACCCTTCCCAATGGTTTTACTGGTTTAATGTACATGAACGATTTTCAAACCCTTTGTAAAAAGGGCTTTTATTTTTCACAAATTTTTCATTTTCTCCGTCTATAGTATCCTTATAGTAAAAATTTGGAGGAAATAAAATGGCAAAAAATAACCTTGTGAAATGGATTGTTGGAGCAACTAGCGTGTTGGCGTTTACTGGATTTGTGGGAATGGCGAAGGAGTTTGATACCACACAACAAAACAAAGCCAGTTCATCTGATGGCACAGTCAAAAACGATACAAAAGAATCCGTAAAAGATCCTGTAAAAGATGAGTTTTTCGGATTAGATTCAAGCCAAACGTATAAAGATGGTGAACAGAATGAATATAAAGAGAAACACCATGATGACGATGACGACGATGATCATGATGACGACGACGATAAATATAAAGAATATGACAATTACAGTGGATATGAAGGTTCTTCCCAAAATAACAACAATACCGAACCCGCCAAAAAATACCGCTCCCGTGCATCTTAATCAACTAAGAATATAAACGAGGCGATCTGATGTATTCCTTTAAAGCAATGAATACAACCTTTTTCTCTGCCGGCCTGGAATATTCCCATCATTTGCAATTTAAAGCCTGGGCACACCATGTGGAAAAAAAAATTAGCCGATTCCTCCCCAAAAGCGAACTATCAAAGGTGAATCAAGAAAAAGGAACAATCTATGTTCCTTCCGCCTTACTTTTTGAACTGCTCTCAGAGTCTCTACACTATTATGAGGCAACAGATCATCTGTTTTCGCCCTTTCTCCAACAAAAGATGATTGAAATCGGTTATCATCGCAGTTTTGAACAATTACATGGTTCTGAAGCAGGGACAGAAGCAGAATTCTATAATGCATATCGAAAAAAACAAGACATTTCTGCAACATACCTTCCTATAAAAATAAATCATGGTATGAAAAGCATTTGTCTTGCTACGGATGCAGAGTTAGATTTAGGTGGGATTGCAAAGGGATGGACTGCACAAAAAATGAAGGATTGGCTACTAGCCGATGGAATGACATCCGGCTTATTAGATGCAGGTGGAGATTTAGCCCTTTGGGGACAGTCACCTGATCGTGAAAATTGGGTAATAGGATTAGCTAATCCTTTCCACCAGGAAGAAGATATTGGATCTTTTACGTTGCATAGAGATTGTGGCATCGCCACCAGCAGTTCCCTGAAAAGATGTTGGATAAATAATAACAGAGAAATTGCCCATCATATTATCGATCCCCGTACCGGGTGGTCCGCCCAATCTGATTACGTGCAAGTGACCCTCTTTTTGCCCAATCTTACCGCAGCAGAAGTGTATGCCAAATGTTTATTCATTCTTGGTTCAGATCAGGGACCCCATTGGATGAACAAGAAACAACCTGATGCAGCCTGGATTGCTATTCGCCAGGATGGGGCTATTGAAGTGAGCCCATCATTAAAAACCTATTGTTCTAATTGGGAATTCCAGGCCTAATTTATGCTATAATGAAAAACACTTGGCTAAGGAAGATGAGGGATCATTTGTGACAGATGAGTTTTTTATGAATCTTGCATTAGAAGAAGCCCGTAAAGCTGAAGAATTAGGAGAGGTACCCATTGGTGCCGTCATTGTTAGAAATGGAGAAGTAATTGGACGTGGGTACAATCGAAGAGAAATCGACCAAGATCCTCTAGCTCACGCTGAACTAATGGCCATCAGAGATGCCAGCCAAACCCTAGGAGGTTGGAGATTACTGGATTCCACCCTTTACGTAACCCTTGAACCCTGTCCTATGTGTGCCGGGGCCATTGTGCAATCTCGGATTTCCCGGGTTGTTTTCGGCACATCTGACCCTAAAGCAGGCTGTGCAGGAACCCTTATGAATTTATTGCAAGAACCACGGTTCAACCATCAGGTGACACTGGAAAGTAAAGTTTGCGAATCAGAATGTGCTGCAATCCTTAAATCCTTCTTTAAAAAATTACGTAAAAGAAAGAAAGAATAGGCTATTCCTCATAAATCCCTAAAGACTGCAATACTAAGGTTTGAATTGTAAAGCGAAGTGTCGGCTCATCTAAAGAACGACCCAAAATAATGCTTCTCATTGCAGTAAATCCAACGGTTCCAAAAAAACTGCTGGCCGCAACCTGACTATCAATGCTTTGGGGAATTAATCCTTTTTCTTTGGCTAAATCCACTTCATTTTCAAGCAACTGAAAATACCTTTGCAAAACATGGCGTATTGTAAACTGCCTTTCTTCCACTCCCCACACCTTACTTAGTAAAAGTTGGCAAAATGCTGTTTCCTTTTGAAAGAATTCCATGTGCGCCTCTATTAATCGAATAATTCTCTGGCGAAAATAGTTATGGTCCGAACTTTCAATATAATCCTTAATCATGTTTATAAAACGTTCAATACCAGATTCAATAACAAAAATATAAAGTTCTTCTTTTGTTTTAAAATTATAATAAAGGGTTCCTTTTGCTACACCACAGGCAATTGCAATTTGCTCCATTGTAGTTTCGTTATACCCCTTTTCAGCAAAAGAACGAAGAGCACCTTCAAAAATCAATTCTTTTGTTTTCTGACGCATGTTCTTTCCTCTCTACTGGTTAAAGTAACCAATATTACTAATATCCATATATATTATAGATATCCTTTCAGAGAAAATCAATTTTTCTTGATAAGGAATATTGTGCTGTTTGAAAAGTATGTATGTTTAATTTACCCTTTTCCAGTAACAAAAAATCAGAAAAAAACATATAAAAATAGTAAATAGCTTTTAAGGAGTGGGTTCATTTTGCCTGAAACTGATCTTTATTTCCTCGGTGCCAGTCCTCCGGCACCTATGCCTTCAATTAATGGAGAACTTGATTTTGACCTTCAATTAGAGCTAGCCCCTGCCCCGACAAACAGGGTTGTGCAAGGAACCGTAAAAGATCCAGATGGGAACCCTGTAGAGGGTGCTACTGTAAAAATTCTGTCTGCAGCTCAATTTAATCCCGTCAATCATACACATTCCAATCCTTCTGGTCGTTATATTTTTAACCAATTAGCTCCCGGTTCGTATCTGATTACAGCTAAAGCCCCTGGTTTTGTAGCCCCTCTTGTACAAGCATTTACTCTTCCCCAATCAGGAACTCTTTCTATTGATATTAATCTTCTTCCATTTCCCGTTGGATTTCACATTAATGCTATTTTTGGAATCGTTAGAAATAACCAAACCAATGAACCCATTGCCAATGCAAGTGTTACTTTAAACAATATTACGGAAGGAACCCCTGTTTTATTTGCAACTACAATATCTAATGCGGAAGGGCAATATGCTGTAGGAAATTTACCCCTTGGAACTTATACGGTACAGGCGACAGCCATGGGCTTTAATGCAAGTGATGTGATTAATGTTCCCATTGAAGGGGATGTATTTGCACCAGCTGATGTATTCCTCACCGTGAATACCACTGATACTTTAGGAACAGTTAGTGGAGTCATTACTGATAAAACCAAAGGGTTACCTATTTCCGGAGCAATCGTTGGCCTTTATCAAATTGTAAATGAGCAAGAAACGTTGATTGAAATAACCAGAACCCAAACCAATGGTTTTTATATTTTTGTTGATGTTCCTGCCAACATCACTTATCGTATTAAAGCGAAAGTGGTCCAATTTTAATACAACTAAGGGGATTGAAAAATCATGAAAGACATTACACAACTCCATCAATCCAAAACCTTTTCAATAAAGCCTTTTGAAGAAAAACGAATAGATTTAGCCCTACAAAAATTGGCACCTCCACCACAAACCCTTTTATACGGAAAGGTAATTTATGGAAAAAAAGCAATCGTTGGAGCTACCGTAGAAGTCTTATCACTTGATTTTAATCCTCTTTACCATACAATCACCAATTTTAATGGAGTTTATGAAGTTAAAAAAATACTTAAACCAGGTAAATATAAACTGGTAGCCAGTGCTAAAGGATATACCATATCCCCCGTCATGACATTTCAAATCAATAGCAAACTTCATATAGATTTAGAAATTAAAAAAGAACCTTTGAAAAAAGGGGGAACCCTTTACGGTATTATTGTTGATTCTGTCACCCAAAAACCCCTTCCTAAAGTAGAAATCTCCCTTCAATCAAAAAAGGACCCTGCTTGTTATACTTCTGTGATAAGTAATCAAAATGGACAATATTTAATCTCTGCCCTTCCCCCCGGAGAATATTTTCTAAGAGCAAATTTATTAGGGTATCAACCCTCGATGGAAGTCATCATTCTCATTGATGAAGGGCAATTTGTTAAATCAGATTTATTTCTAACCCCTGATCCTGTTATTTCCCTTGGAACAATTAGTGGTATTGTTGAAAATTTCCACTCTTATAAAGAAGCTATTGTAGCGTTATATAAAATTGAAAATAATAATGAAATCCTTGTCCAATTAAAAAGTCTTACGAGTAATTTTTATTTTTTTACCAATATAGAACCAGGAACATATATGGTAACCATCTGGAATAAAAATTTTCCCCTGAATAAATTTCAAAAAAAACACGAACTGCGTTAAAATAGGGATAGGTACTTTTGCATTACAATAAAGGAGACATAGTAGTGAGTAAAAATAAACCGAAGCTATTGATGTTAATCTTAACTCTATCAATGATTGTTGTTGGGATTTTTGTTTGGAACATCTTTTTTAATAAAAATTATAGCATTATAGACCGAACAGACATGCAAAATGGAAACTCTTTCTCAGAATCACAAAGCAATTCCAATCAAATGATTGATGATACTCAATTTGAAACAGATATGAAAAACAGACTCGCTAAAAAAAACATCAACAAAGATCCGATTAAAGTTTCCGATTCCCGATTAGCTAATGTTCAGAAGATCTTTTCAGTGGTCGAACAGCCTTACGAGCCACCCTACTATGATAAAAAAAAGAAAATCTATTATTATATGTCTATAGATACCTTTACAGGAGCAGCAAGATATACCAATGGGATTGTTATTAATACAGGGGGTCGGGTAACCAATTACGATAAATTAACAGACGGGGGGAAAAAGTATGTCTATATCGACAGTTTTCAAATTATTCCCCTGGTTCGTACATTGGTGCAAGAATTAGCCGATTTAACAGAAGAACCCTATAGTAAAGACAATGTCTATACAATGATGATTCGTATTACTGATTTGCAGAAGCATCTAGAAAGAATTGATTTAATTGATTTATCAAGCGTTTTAATTGAAATCAATACTTATATTGACCGAGACCAGGCATCATATGAGAAAGCAGTTAAATTAATCAGGGAAATTAATAGTTTAGTAAACCCTTGATTAATTACCTTCAGGGGGTAATCCATGATCATTGTCAGTGCCTGTTTAATGGGTTGTTGTTGCCGATATGATGACAAAAATAATTTAAAAGAAGATATTGCACGCCTTGTCCAGGAAGGAAAAGGGATTCCAGTGTGTCCAGAACAACTTGGGGGACTTTCTACTCCCAGACCCCCTGCAGAAATTATAGGGGGAAATGGGTTTGATGTGATCCATGGCAAAGCCCGGGTAGTGGATGTGAACGGGAAAGATGTGACCGCCCAATTCATTAAAGGAGCGAAAGAAACCTTAAAAATAGCTCAATTAGTTGGGGCTAAATCGGCTATTTTGAAGCAACGGAGCCCCTCTTGCGGCAGCAAGGAAATATACGACGGTTCCTTTTCCCATAAACGAACAGATGGAATGGGTGTCACCGCTGCTCTCTTAACCAAAAATGGAATAACAGTTGCAGACGAAGATTCTGCTGCTGAATAAAAAAAATCTCCGCAACCAACTATTGCGGAGATTTTTTTTCCTACATCCTCTTATTCAACGGTTAAACTTTTTGCCAGATTCCGTGGGCGATCTACTTCATGGCCCCGAACTGTTCCAGAATAATAAGCCAGTAATTGCAAAGGAATAGCCGCTAAAATGGGCATAAGGAATGAATGAGTAGAAGGAATGTACATGACATGATCCACCTCTTCATAAAGCAAATCATCCCCTATAGTGGTAATCCCCACCACGAAAGCATCCCTTGCTTTTACTTCTTTAATGTTGCTGATTGTTTTTTCTACAACATGGTCCTGGGTAGCCAAAGCAATCACCGGAACCCCGGGTGTAATTAATGCCATGGTCCCATGCTTCATTTCACCTGCAGCGTATGCATCAGCATGGAGATAAGCCACCTCTTGTAATTTTAAAGCCCCTTCTAAAGCCAATACATAATCCAATCCTCTTCCAATGAGGAAAATATGTTCCTGGTCAAAGGTAACCTGAGCGAATTGGTCAATGGCATCTTGTGTCATTATTAGTGTGGATTCTAAATCACTTTTTAAACGGTTTAATGAAGATAATAATTCAGGAATCAACCCAATGCCATTAAACTCCCCTTTTTGGGTAAGCCACATGGCCAAAAGGATACAGGCAGTAATTTGTGCTGTATAGGCTTTCGTTGATGCTACCGCTAATTCTGGCCCCGCCTTTATATACAGGGTACAATCCGCTTTCCGGGAAATGGTACTCCCTGTAGTATTGGTAATGGCAATCACCGGGCAACCATACTTTTTCGCCTCTCTTAATGCGGATAGGGTATCTGCTGTTTCTCCTGATTGGCTAATAAAAATAACCAGGTTTTTCCCATCAAGAGGTCCATGTTCATAACGGAATTCTGATGAGAATGACACTTCAACAGGAAGGCCAACTAATTGCTCCATAATTTTCTTGGCAATCATGCCTGCATGATAAGAAGTTCCACTTGCTACAAAATCAATTTTTTTAATGCTTTTTATCGTATCCCTATTCAGGAAATCATCTAGTTCTGGAAGAAGTATTTCATTTTCCCCGATTCTGCCCTGTAATGTATCTTCAATGGCTTTCGGTTGTTCAAAAATCTCCTTCAACATATAATGTTCATGATTTGACAATAGAACATCTTGAATGTTCCATTCTACAAAATTACGTTCTACTTCCTTTATTTCCCCACTTAAGTCTTTCACAATCACTTTCCCGGTCGTAAGAATGGCTATTTCCCCATTTTTAATAGGGTGAATTTCCCGGGTATAGGTTAATAGGGCAGGAATATCAGAAGCAAGAAAAGATTCCCCCTTGCCAAATCCTAAAACCAAGGGATTATCCTGAGATACTGCAATGATACGATCCGGTTCATCATTGCTCATAATGGCCAGAGCGAAAGAACCTTTTAAAAGAGGCAGTATTTTTCTTACCGTTTCCTCAAGATTTCCCGTATCATATTCCTCCAATAAATGAGGAATGACTTCAGTATCTGTTTCAGTGGCAAAAACATGTCCTTTTAAACACAGTTCTTTTTTTAAATAAAGAAAATTCTCAATAATTCCATTGTGGACCACAAAAAAACGATCCGTACAGCCAGTTAAGGGATGGGAGTTAGTGACAGAAGGAACCCCATGAGTAGCCCAGCGTGTATGTCCAATTCCAAGGTTACCTTGACTAATAGGTTCCCTTAATAACAAATTTCGTAAATCTTTAATCCGTCCTATTGTTTTTTTCATTTCAATATGCTGATTATTAGAAACCGCTATTCCCGATGAATCATAACCCCGATAGTCCAGTTTGTCCAAACTATCTAATAAAATCGGCAACGCATTTCTTTTTCCAATATAACCTACGATCCCACTCATTTCTTCTGCACCTCATTCCAATCCTAGCGCTTGCTTTACGTACGGTAACTGGCATTAATTTTGATGTAATCGTACGTTAAATCACAGCCCCAGGCTATAGCCGTTGCATCCCCCTGATTTAAATGAATATCAATTTCTACTTTTTCCCCTTTTAAATAATCAGTTGCTTCTTCTTCACTAAAGGGGATAGGAAACCCGCCTTCAACAACTTGTTGATTTCCTAGAGAAACATTTACCTTTTCCGGATCGATATTCACACCGCTATAACCGACGGCACAAATAATACGTCCCCAGTTTGCATCGGCACCATAAACTGCTGTTTTAACCAGATTAGAACCAATCACTGCTTTAGCCACTTTCTGGGCATCTTCCTGGTTCATTGCACCCTGAACTTTTACTTCCACTAATTTAGTTGCACCTTCCCCGTCACGGGCAATTTTCTTTGCTAATTCTTGCATTACATAAAGAAAAGCAGCATAGAATTCTTCTGCCTGAGGATGGATATCATTTAATTCCTGGTTATTGGCTAAACCATTGGCAAGAACTAATACCATATCATTGGTACTTGTATCACCATCTACCGTAATCATATTAAAGGTTTCATCTGTAGCCCTTTTAAGACTATTATATAAGAAAGCAGCATCAATATGTGCATCTGTTGTAAGAAAACCTAACATAGTAGCCATGTTTGGGTGAATCATGCCAGATCCCTTCGCAGTCCCGGAAATGGTCACTTTTTCCCCATCTATCAGCAATTCTACACACACTTTTTTCGGGATTAAATCAGTAGTCATAATAGATAAGGAGAAATTTTCTCCGCTATTTTCTGTTAAATAATCAGGCAATTGATGAATTCCCTGTTGCACCAGATTCATTGGCAAATGTTGTCCAATTACACCTGTAGAAGCAACTGCAACATAATGATTGGAAATAGAGAACAGTTCTCCAACTAAATTTCCCATGGTTTTCGCATCTTCAATGCCTTTATTCCCGGTACAAGCATTAGCATTCCCGCTATTCACAACAACAGCTTGGATTTTTTGTTCTTGTTCAATGTTTTCTCGAGTCACTTTTAAAGGTGCAGCTTGAAACAAATTGGTTGTATAAACAGCTGCTGCAACAGCAGGGACTTCACTAATAATTAACCCTAAATCCAATGCCCCTTCAACTTTTTTAAGCCCACAAGAAATCCCTGTGGCTTTAAAACCACGGGGAGAATCGATATTTCCTTCAATCACTTGATAAGTGGTCACCTGGGTTCCTCCTTAAGACCGCCAAAAACCTACAATTGTTACTGGCTTACATACTTAGATTCATAAAATTTATCTTACCATTTTTTTGCGTTGATTGCCTTGATAAAAGGAGAATTATTGAAAATGATATTTCTTTAATAATAGATTACCCAGAAATGACACAATACCGTACAAAATTATTGATAAAATAGCCAACAAAACAATACTAGTCATCACGAGATTCATTTGAAAAATTTGGCCTCCATATAATATTAAATACCCTAATCCAGCCTTAGAAGATAAAAATTCTCCCATAATTACACCAACCAAGGTCAAGCCAACATTTACTTTCATGGTTGCGACAAAATCAGGAATGCTTGCTGGCAACAAAACATACCGTAATATTTGCCAGCGATTCGCGCCAAAGGACTCCATTAACTTCAATTGGGTGCCGCTTAATTCTTGAAAACCTACATTGAGCATCAAGATTGTAACGATCACAGATATGGCCACAGCCATCCCGTAAATGGATAAACGATCCCCAAGCCAAATATAGAAAATTGGGCCTAAAGCTACTTTGGGAAGAGCATTTAATACCACTAGATAGGGATCAAGCACTCTTGATAAAAAAGGAGAATACCACAGAAGAATAGCTAGAATAAAACCAATAACCATAGACAATAAAAAACCTATAACCGTTTCATAGGTTGTTACCCAACTGTGGTAAAGGATTCCACCCTGAAACAAATATTCATGAAAAGAGGCTGCAATTTTTGAAGGGGCTCCCGTTAACATGGAATCAACCCAATGGAGAACTGTACTAACTTCCCATAAATAAATAAAAAAGAGGAGAAGAAGAACTCGAGTCGCCCAAATCAACCTTTTTCGTCTCTTATTTCTACGCAAATAAGCCTGATACTGGGGACTCTGTAATTCACTCATCTCCATCCAGCTCCCTCCAAATGTTGTTAAAGTAATCCTGGTAATCGGATTTCTGTCTGACCTGTAAAGGAGAAGGACGTGTTCCCGGAAATTGAATGTGATGTTCATTTTTTATGGTTCCAGGCCGCTTGCTCATCACAAGAACCCGATCAGACATGGCAATAGCTTCAGATAAATCATGGGTTACAATGACAGCGGTTTTCTTCTGATCACGAATAATTTGCCAAATTTCATCAGACAACCTGAGTCTTGTTTGGTAATCTAAGGCGGAAAAAGGTTCATCCAAAATTAACAAATCTGGTTGGACCACCAGTGTTCTTATTAAGGCTACCCGCTGTTTCATACCACCGGATAATTGCCCCGGAGTAAAATGGGCAAAGTCCCTCAACCCATACTTATCTAATAAATAAAGCGCTCTTTTTTTTGCTTCTTTTAAATCTAGGCCACGGATTTGGGCACCCAAAAGCAAATTATTCAATACATCCCGCCAGGCAAACAAATGGTCATGCTGCAACATATATCCCACTCGACGGGAAGGTTCTTTTACCCTTTTATTAAACAGCCTTACCTCCCCCTGACTGGGGAATGCTATTCCAGAAATCAAGGAGAGAAGGGTACTTTTGCCGCAACCGCTCGGTCCCACAATACTCACCATTTCTCCTTCATCGACATGGAAACTAACATTTTTCAATGCTTCGGTTTCTTTAGATGGGGAGAAATAACGAAAGGATACTTCTTTAAATTCAATGACGTTCATTTGGGGTTATTTCCCCCCTTTTACCGCCTTTTCTGCAAAACTCCGTTCAATCACAGCATCATACTTAACCCGTTCCCCTTGCTTCATAATCCCGTTTTCAATAAGGACATCCTGCAGAATATCTAACTGTTGATAGGTTGGTACAGGAGATTCTGGCCATACTTTTAAATGTTTATATCGATCAACGGATTTGACAATAATATCTTTTGGCGTTTCTTTAAAATAAGGTTGCAAAACCGTTGCAATTTCTTCAGCAGAATGAGAATTCATCCATTGGGTCGCTTTATAAAGAGCATTGCACCATTTCTGTATGACATCAGGATTTGCATCAATAAAATCTGATGTCGCTTCATAAGAGGTTTCCGGAAATGCGCCAATCTCCCAGGAAAGTGCATCGACAGTATAAGCTTTCCCCGCTTTCTCTAACGTAGAAGCAATAGGTTCATAAACCTGGATATAGTCTCCTTTTCCACTCTCAAAAGCACCTACCATAGCCTGAGAAGAAATATTATCAATAACTGTCACATTTTTAACTCCATTTTTTCGCAAAACAGATTTCAGAACACTATTAGGAGCACTCCCCGGCCGCCAACCAATAATGGCTTTACCCTCCAGGTCTTTCCATTCAAAATGATCTTCCTTTTTCCGTGACATTAGAACAGTGCCATCTGTTCCCGTTAACTGATAAAAAACCTTGAGCGTTTTTTGCCCCCGCTGGTTGTAAACAAAAATCGATGTCTCCGGTCCGATGAGGGATATATCAGCAGTTCCAGCGAGTAAGGCCGCCGCGCCCTTGTCAGAACCCTGCGAAGTGACCATATCCACATGTAAACCCTCTCCTTTAAAAAATCCTTTTCCCATTGCTACATAATGAGGAGCGTAAAAAATGGAATGAATAACTTCTGAAAATCGCACTTTAATTAGTTGATCTCCGGTGGTAGAGAAAGAACCTCCACATGCCGGTAACGACAGAAGTAAAATCGCACTTAAAAATACCAACATTCCTCGTAAAAATTTATTCCTCATTATGCGCCCATCCCTCCTCCACTTATACCTAAATCCTATGAGGGGGGATAAGAGAATATAACAAGGGAAGGAATAGGATTTTCTTTTAGAGGAAGAATATTCCCTAAAGCAATTTAATGGAGCGGATTAAATGAACTCCTTAGAAAAAAGCATTTATAACATTCAACAAAAATTCGGACAGAGCAAAGATTTAATTACGCGTTCCTTTGTTACGAATTATGGCCAACAAGGTGGCATTCTTTTTTTAGAGGGACTAGCAGATCAAAACAAAATCGAACAAATCGTTTTACCTTGGTTTTTTCATGAAGGCGATCATCAACAGATCACCATAAAAAACATGCTCAATGGATTTCCTTTAAGCCAAATTAAAATAGAAACAGACATAAATAAAGTCATTGAAGACTTAACATCAGGGGAAGTTTGCATTCTATTAGAAAATGAAGCCTCCTTCTGTATGATTGGCATACAAAAGTGGGCTTCTCGGGGAATTGATGAGCCGATTATGGATTTAACCATAAAAGGTGCCCGTGAGGGATTTGTTGAGACACTCAGCACAAATATTTCACTGGTTCGGCGTTTTTTAAAAGACCCGAAATTAAGGGTAGAAAGCCTTTCTATTGGAAGAATGTCTAAAACCAATATCGCCATTCTTTACATAGAAGGAATTGCAAAAGAAACCATTATTCATGAGGTTAGAAATCGATTAAAAAAAATTGATGTAGATATGATTTTATCAGCAAGCCAAATTGAAAAATGGATTGAAGACAATAATTGGTCTCCCTTCCCTCAGATTCGCTTTACGGAAAGGCCTGATGTTACCGCTTCTTCTCTGGCTGATGGTAAAGTAGGAGTCCTGGTAGATAACTCTCCTTTTGCCTTGTTAATGCCTCTAACTTTCATGGAAAGCCTGCAAAATATTGAAGATTACTATGATAAATGGTATGTTGCCTCTGCAGTTAGAATGGTTCGCTTGCTTGCATTTATGATTAGCCTTTTTGCTCCTGCCTTTTATATCGCTCTTGTTCATTTTCTTCCCGGGCTTATTCCTACAGATTTATTAATTACAATAATCACATCCAGAACTCAGGTTCCTTTTCCTGCTATCATTGAATTATTATTAATGGAATTTACCCTGGAAATTTTCAGAGAAGCCTCTATACGTATCCCTAAGCCCATTGGCCCCTCTGTTGGGATTATTGGAGGAATTGTAATTGGCCAATCAGCAGTATCTGCTGGACTGGTCAGCCCTATTACCCTCATTGTAGTTGCTATTACTGCTATTGCATCATTTAGTTCGCCATCCTATTCTATGGCCTATTCATTTCGCTTAATTCGCTTTTTAATGATTTTTTCTGCAGTCTATCTTGGTCTATATAGCTTAATGTTAGCTATCCTATTTTTTCTGGTAAGCTTGGTAAGTCTGGAGAGCTTCGGTACCCCTTATTTTACGCCATTTGGCCCTATGGTCATTCGGGATTGGGTGGACTCAATCATTTTAGCTCCTATTCGTTGGAGGACCAAACGACCTTCCTATACAACAAATAAAAACAAAACCAAAAGCCGTTGGAGACCTTTAAAAAAAGGGTAGGAGTCAACATTTACTATGGAAAAAAAAATAACCCTGACAACAATACAAGTTTTTTTTATGGTTTATGGAACTTTGCCTGTGGGCACAATTTATTATCCTACTGTCATAAATAAGGTTTCCGGGCAAAGCGGATGGCTATTCATTATCATTAATACCATTCTTGTTATTTCTTTTTTCTGGTTTCTTTTTAAATTAAAAGAAGCGTTTCCTGAAGACAACTTTGATTCCATATTAAAAAACATCTTCGGAAAATTTATAGGAAAAATCATTACCTTATCCCTTATTCTTTATATGGTTATTGGCTGTGGTTTAGGTTTACGTATTCTTGCTAACGGTGCAATTGTATACCTTTTGTTTAATACCCCTCTATGGATCATCATTATATCGATGTTAGTTGTCGTTATATATACAGTATTAAAAGGGACCAGGACTGTAGTTTACATACAGGAATTTCTCAATTTTTTTATTGCCATTCTTATGGTGATAATGGCATTTTTACTTTTTCCAGACGCTGATTTTAAGGACCTTTTGCCTATTATTTCTGACAAAATACAACCCCTTAAAGCGTTGGCGGCAGGATCCGAACCATTTATTTTATTGCTGGTTATCCCCTTTCTCTTCCCATACTTTAAAAATACAAAAAGTATGGGTAAAGGAATCATCCTGGGAATTATCGCTCTTTCTATTAACATGGTTCTGACCACCATTTATTCTATTGGTATGTTTGGTACCACTGAACTTGAATTTATAAACTACCCAAGTATTGAAATGACCAGGGATTTCGAGATCCCTTTTTTAGAACGTTTAGAAATTGTTTACATGTTTTTGTGGATTCCCATTGCTTTTTTAGCCCATATTCTTACCCTTTACTGTGCTTCCATTGGAGTAAAACAGGCATTTCCTAAATCCAATTACAAAATCAATACCCTTTTGTTTGCCATGATTGCCTTTGCCATTTCTCTCTATCCTAGGAATATGGATAATATACGAGAGATTTTGAATTTGTTTCATCCGATTTTCTTTTCCTACTGGTTTTTTATTTTCCCTCTCATGTACATCATCTATAAACTGAAGAAAGGGATTAAAAAAAATGAAGAGTAAGTTATTCCATATTATTTATATTCTTTTCCTCTTTTCCTTCTGTACAGGGTGTTGGAACTTTGAAAGATTATCTGAAAGAGGGCTTGTTACGGGAATGGCTTTTGACAAAGGAAATCCAGGTTATAAAGTAGGGCTGGAATCCATTGAATTTAGCAAGGGTAACTCAGGCGAGGGAAAAACTCAGGCAGGGAAACCCTATGTCCTTGTTTCTAAAACTGAAAAAGAATCCCTGGAAGGGGCCCTTCATGGAACCCAGTACCGTCTAGTAGGACTGGCTTTTTTCCCTGATTATCGTATCTTTATTGTTGGAAAAGAATTGGCCCAACATGGCATTAAACCCATTTTCGATCATCAAATCCGAGACCCTGATATGCGCAGAAATACGCAAATCATCATTGCAGATGGGAGTGCCATTGATTTGCTAAAAATCACACCAAAAGAAAGCCACTTTACCGGGGAATATCTCGAAGGATTAGTCAAACGCAATGAAAAAGCCGGCCATATGATCACCTCAGATATTGGAAGAATTTTTCGGTCCATGGTTGAACATGGCACAGGATTAATTCCCATTGTAAAAATGGCTAAAGATAAAAAAGGGGCTAAAGTTGAAACCTTCGCTGTCATTAAAAACTTTAAAATGGTTGATATTTTAAATCATAAAGAATCAGAGTACGTAACACTACTCAAAGATGTTTACAAAAAAAAACATTCCCTTATGTTTAGTCTGGGTGTTCCCTGTAAACAGGAAAAAAACATGTCAATTGATGCGGATATTGTAAAAAGCAAAGTGAAATTGGAACCACGGGTTGAGGACAATCATTTAACCATTGCTGGTAAATTAATGTTGAAAGGGTACATTGCAGAATTTTCCTGTTACAATGGAAAAGTGGACGGGAATTCCACCCTGAAAAACATAGAAAAATATATGGCAAAACAAACGGAAATAAAATTAAAAGAACATGTAGAAAAAGCCCTTCATCGTTCGGGTGCAGACCTCCTTGACCTGCAACGCATGTTTCGAAGAGACAGGAAATTGTGGAGTAAAGTAAAAGGCCATATGGATGAACTTATGAAAACCGCAGATGTAAATATAGAAGTAGACATTCAATTGACTTTAAAAGGGACTGAAACATAAGGAAAACCCCCTCGTCTTTGGAAAAAACGGGGGGTTTCTTTATCAATGAAATTCTACATCTAACACCGTAATCCAGGGACGGCCATTATTCCAATGCACATCCACTTTTGTGGAAAAACAGTTGCTTAAATATTGGGAAGTCAAAATATCCCTGCGATTTCCCTGGGCAAGAACTTCACCCTCTTTTAACAGAATAACCTTCCCAATAGCTGGAACAATTTCTTCAATGTGATGAGTAACATAGATAATGGACGGCCCTTCCGGATTTTCCCCCATTTGTTGAATGGTTTGCAATAAATTTTCCCTGGCTAACACATCTAATCCATTACAAGGCTCATCCAATATTAAAAGCCCTGGTTTTGCCATTAAAGCCCTGGCTATTAACACTTTCTGTTTTTCTCCTTGAGATAGTAGGGAAAATGAACAATCTTTTAAATGGGCAATATTTAATTGCTTTAGTACTTGTATTGCATAGTCTACATCGTCTTGTTCAACAGTCTCATAAATGCCAAAGGAGGCGAATTTTCCGCTGATTACGATATCGAGTACCGGTTCTTCTCCATGAATTTGTTCATGAATTGCATTGCTTACCCAGCCAATGGAACGGCGAAGTTTTCTTAAATCTGTATTGCCAAAGCGTTGATTAAGTACCCATACTTCTCCCTTAGAGGGCCACATGGTACCTGCAATAATTTTTAATAGTGATGTTTTTCCACTTCCATTTAACCCTACAAGGGCCCAATTCTCCCCTTTTTGGATGTTCCAATCTATATGATTTAATATGGTGCGACCTTCCCGCTTCCAAATAATATCTTTTAATTCAACAATCACTTGTTCCATCTCCTTTTTCAATCCAAACCCCATACTTTGCATTATACACTTTTTTATGTAAAGAAAAGTCGGCCTCTTGGCCGACTTCGTTAAATTGTTTCTTATGTTAAATCTTTATAAACAGTAATAGCAAAGATGAGAAGACCTACCAGCATTGCAATTGTAGCAATACTTGACAACCATCCTAAAGAAAGTAACCCGCCAATGATTCCGACTGGCAAGCCAATGTTATATACCCAGAAGTACGTTTGAGCTAACCCAGTCTGTGCAGCTTTTGGGAAAACATGATAAATAATGCCTGCCAGAGCTAAACTTGCCCAACCTGCGTTTAAGTTTGCAACCAGTGAACCTAAATCCGTTGGGAAGAAGAAAGAATATAAACCGATAATGGAAGCGATTGCAAAGTAAATCGCAGCAATTCTAAGTAATCGTACACCCATTTCTTTTCACCCCCTACCCCTTGTTGTAGGATAAGTTGATGTGAAAAAGTTAGATATTTTTCTCCTTTGATAAAAAATATATTCGGCATTGTTCGAAAATTTGACAACAATTTTTTATTTTTTTAAAAATGTGTTGCATATACAATAAGGAGAATTCCAATCATTAATGGTGTGGCAAAATGAGCAACGTTCCAGGGGGATTTAAATGTTCGAAAGAAAAAAAGAGCTTGAAAAGCAGCTAATAAACAGAGCCCTCCTAGAAAATAAATAAACTCAGGCAAGACAATAACCCAGGGGAAATAAAGAAAGAAAGCAAACATTGCAGCCACAATCATTCGCAACCCTTTATTCACCCGATTTCCCCCTCTTATTAAAAATAAATGAGTCCTGTATTCTTATTTAAAAAGGATGTGATTCTTATATGGACAAGCAATTGATCCAATTAACCAGGGAACTTTTCCCCTTTCTTTTAATCGATAAAAACAGCGAAAGTTTAATCAACTTAGCGAAGATTCCTGCTGGACGCATTGTGTTTCAGGAAGGGGAAAACTGTGAGATTGTCGCCTTTATACTTAAAGGAGTCATTAGGGTATCAAAAGTTGGGAAAAATGGAAAAGAGATATACCTTTACCGGGTAGGCACGGGGGAATCCTGTATTCTTATGATTTCAAGTATCCTTGCCACTATAGGTTACCCTGCAACAGCAACCGTAGAAGAAGATGTAGAAGTATTAATTATTCCTGTAACCATTTTTAAAAAATGGATACAGGAAAATCTCGAATTACAAAAGTTCGTATACAAACTGCTATCGGAACGATTAGTCTCTGTGATGACATTAATTGAGGAAATTGTATTTCATAAAATGGATGAACGTGTTGCAGAATTTTTATTAGAAAAAGGAGACGGTACCGACCTGTTGTCAATTACCCATGACCGAATTGCCATGGAGTTAGGTACCGCTCGCGAAGTAGTCAGTCGAATTATGAAAGATTTTCAGCGAAAAGGCTGGATCGAAATGTCCCGGGGGAAAGTAAAACTTCTTAACCGGGATTCCTTGCAAAATTTATGTAATGTGACATAGTCACTGACTATTCCTTTTCCTCATATTACACTACCTATATAAAACAAATATGAGGAGGGTTATCATGAAAGCAAATATGGGTTCTGCTGATCGATGGATTCGCTTGATTTTAGGGATTGGCCTTATTTTATTATTTTTCTTTACAGCTGCTCCTATTAAGTACGTGGGAATTCTGGGGGTTATTTTTGTAATTACAGCCCTAATAAGATGGTGTCCACTCTATACACTATTTGGATTTAATACAAAAGGAAAGCAATAACTGATTAATCTAGTCCCGAATTCTTATTCGGGGCTTTTTTATTTAATATAGATAAGACTATTTTTTCTCTTAACCTCCAGGGTAAGATGTTTTTAAATAAAAGGAGGAGACCAATTCCCTTACCAATAGGATAGCGAAATGCTGGATTGGGTTTTGTAGCAACCTGAACCACTTTCTTAGCCACATCCATTGGATTTCCGAAATTTTTTTCACTTTGTTGCAAATAGGTTTCAATGCTATCTAAAAAGGGTTTATATGGGGAATCCTTTTCCTGATCATTGTTCCCTGCAATTCGTTTTCCTTTTGTCCAAATATTGGTTTGATATGAGCCAGGTTCTATAAGAATGACATGAATGCCAAAAGGCACTAATTCATAACGGAGGGATTCACTAAACCCTTCCAGGGCAAATTTTGATGATACATAAGGGGTTAATGCAGGAAAACCCGTTAAACCGGAAATACTGCTCATATTAATAATTCTCCCTGACCTTGCTTTTCTCATTAAAGGGACAACTTCCCGAATCATAGACACCATGCCAAAAAAATTGGTATCAAATTGTCTTTGCCATTCATCAGGGGTAATCTCTTCCACAAAGCCAGCCTGCGCATATCCCGCATTATTGACCAGGATATCTACTCTTCCCCAGGTGTCTTTCAACTGGTTTATGGCCTGTTGAATGGAAAAAAGTTGGGTAACATCTAATTGGAGAATTTCTAGGGAATCAATAATTTGTTCTTTTGTTGCCCGTTCAACCAGAGGTTGTTTTCCTTCCAAATTTCGCATGGTAGCATAAACATAAAAACCGGCTTTCGCCAATTCAATACTGATTAATAAACCAAATCCACTGGAAGCCCCGGTTACCAGGGCAACTTTTTTCTTTTTTTCTAAATTCACTTGGAAAACTCTCCCTTCTTATATTCTAACAATTCGTGTCTAAATTATGAACAAAAAAGAGTCGTCAAATCATGACAAGAAGGCCTTGTTATATTTGGTTCCATGATTCCATCATCTAAATTAGAAAATATGGTATAACTATAAAAAAACCCTTACGGTAAGGAGTTGAATATCCTTTGTCTGAACAAACCATGCAACAAGAAATAATAAACGCCCTTCATGTGAAACCGGCCATAAATCCAGAACAAGAAATTCGCATGCGGATTAACTTTCTCAAAGATACTTTACTACAATCGGGTATGAAAGGATATGTATTAGGCATTAGCGGTGGCCAGGATTCCTCCCTGGCAGGACGTCTCGCCCAATTGTCAGTTGAAGAATTAAGAAAAGAGACTGGGAAGGACTATAAGTTTATCGCCATACGCCTTCCTTATGGTGTCCAACGAGATGAAGAGGATGCCCAACTTTCCCTGAATTTTATTCAACCTGATCAAACCCTTGTGGTCAACATCAAAAAAGCAGTGGACGCATCCATTGCCGCTTTTGAAGAAGCAACAGGGAAAACCTTATCAGATTTTCATAAAGGAAATACAAAAGCAAGAGAAAGAATGAAAGCCCAGTATGATATTGGCGCCCATTATCAAATGCTAGTTATTGGAACAGACCATGCAGCGGAAGCTGTAACTGGATTTTTCACAAAACATGGAGATGGCGCCTGTGATTTAACTCCCCTCACAGGCCTTACAAAAAGACAAGGAAAACAATTATTGCAAGTTTTACAGGCTCCCGAAGTCCTCTATTTAAAAGTTCCAACGGCAGACTTAGAAGATAACAAACCACTATTGCCAGATGAAGCAGCCCTTGGCATGACCTATGAGCAAATTGATGAATATCTAGAAGGAAAAGAAGTTCCTTTAGAAAGTAAAGAAAAAATTGAAGGAATTTACCTTCGGACCCAGCATAAACGGGAATTGCCCAAAACTCCATTTTCTTCTTAAATCAAACGGCACCTATTTTAAGGTGCCGTTTTTTTCATGTTCATCACCTTCATAATTCTTATCCTCAGGGGAACTTTAACCTTTAAGAATACTTAGGGGGTGGCTTCTTCATGCACTATTTTATTGGCCATCGAATTGTAAATGGGCAAGATGGATTTACGGTCATTTTATATTTAGATGAACATCGTACAGAGTTTGCATCAGAATTAGGGGATTTACAGGATAAACAAAAGGATACCATTCAGCAAAGTGCCCTGGAATATATAAAGGAAAAATTTCCAAATTTCAAAGTCAATGTTGTAAAAGTCGTCCTGGGATCCATGTTATTAACCAGTTTTCCCTTTGGAGGAGTTGGAATGGCTGCAGAACCCACACAGGTTCCTGTGCCAGAAAACGTTACACAAACCATGGCCATTTCTAATACCACTTACACAGTGGTTAGCGGAGATACTCTTTATTTAATCTCTCGCAGATTTAATACTACCGTGGATGCCATTAAACAAGCCAGCAATTTGACAGGGGACACCATTTATGTGGGGCAAAAACTAACCATTCCCGGCACTGTTACTACCTCACCAGCCCCAGCTCCTGCGCCAACGTCCCAAAATACCACGTATAAAGTAATCGCCGGGGATAGCCTGTACAATATTGCCCGGCAATTTAATACCACTGTGGATGCCATTAAGCAGGCAAATAATCTAACAGGAGACACAATCTATATAGGCCAAACATTAACCATTCCCGGCACTGCCACAACTACTCCTGCTCCGGCGCCTGCTCCTACAACCCAGAATACCACGTATAAAGTTGTAGCAGGGGATAGCCTGTACAATATTGCCCGGCAATTTAACACCACTGTTGATGCCATTAAACAGGCAAACAATCTGACAGGAGACACAATCTATATAGGCCAGACATTAACCATTCCCAGCACTGCCACTACTTCACCCACTCCTCCCCCTGTACAGCAACAACAACCAGCTCTTACCATTGGGGCTCAGGGATCGGCTGTGGAAGACTTACAAAGGGATTTGCAAAATTTAGGATTCATTTCGGGTGTCACTGGAACATTTGACAATAACACTGCTGAAGCGGTCAGAGCTTTTCAGGGGATCAATGGCCTGCCTATTACTGGTGTAGCTAACGAGGAAACCCTGTTACAAATCGACCATGCTCTTGTCAAAAAAGCAATCGCTGTAGATGCTGCAAAATATACAGGTACTCCTTACGTTTGGGGTGGAGCCTCCCCTTCAGGTTTTGACTGTTCTGGTTTTGTTTATTATATGTTTAATTCCCATGATTTGGATATGCCCCGTACCACCTCAAGTGATTTATATAAAATGGGAACCCCCATTTCCCGGACTCAATTGCAACCTGGGGACCTTGTATTCTTTGCTGTCAACGAACCAGGAGTAGTTTCTCATGTAGGAATTTATGTAGGGAATAACCAATTTATTTCAGCAACGACTTCTAAAGGTGTTTGGACAACATCATTAGATAATACATTTTGGGCCCAATATTATGTAGGCGCTCAAAGAGTTTAAAGCTATATAGGTTAAAATTGGATAACATAAATCAAGGGTATAGGGGAATTTTATTAGGGAAGAAAGGTGTGAATTGGAAATGATTTTGAAAGCATTGCTTGGGCCCATCTTAGCAGGGGTCATAACAATCAATGGAATTCCCCTAACTAAAACAGTGAACCCACCAACAGAAGTTACCATGGCTACATCTACTGGTGGCGGGACCGCTACAATTGCAGGCTTTACTCCCCTTTATGTTGGCTCTCGAGGGGCTGCGGTGTCAACATTGCAAACAAACTTAAAAGCATTAGGATATTTTACTTATGGAAGCATAACCGGGTATTATGGAACTATAACCCAACAGGCTGTTTTAAAATTCCAACGGGCTTATGGTTTAACCGCCACAGGCAACGTAAATTCTGCTACTAATACTCAAATCTGGCATGCTCTTGTTAAGAAAAGATTGGTATCCCATTCCTTTAGATTCACCGGGGTTCCCTATCGCTGGGGAGGATCTACTCCAAGCGGATTTGATTGTTCCGGTTTTGTTTATTATATGTTTCTTTATGAAGGGGTTAAATTTCCTCGTACCACCTCAGAAGAAATTTATACTATGGGAACAAGAGTTGCAAGTACGGCCAGTTTAAGGCCAGGTGATCTGGTATTTTTTGCAGTGAATCGTCCCGGAGTTATTTCCCACGTTGGGTTTTACGTAGGAAGCGGCAAGTTTATTTCTTCAACAACTTCGAAAGGGATTTATACTTATCCTTTAACTACAGGATACTGGGCTAAATATTATATGGGCGCAAAAAGGGTTTATTAAAATCTGTATAAAAAAACGTCAGGGACCTCCCCTCCCTGGCGTTTTTTTTGATTCCTTTACTTATCCTTGTTTTCGGGGGTTAGTTTTAGCCATGGCAATAAATGAACGCTCATCTTCAATTAATCCACAAGCCCCACATTGAATTCGCGTTGCACTCCCCTGATAAGGCATATGAAATAGGTCTAATTGATCTTGAGAAAAGGTATTGATGATATCTCCGGTTTGGGGATCTTTTTTTACATAATGGGGAGTCTGGTCAATAATCGTAAAGCGGCTACGGTTTGATTTGCATGAAGGGCATAAATAGGGGGTTCCCATATTCATTTCTCCTTTCTTTTTCCTTATTTTGCCCATTTAGTAAATGGAATATTATATATCAAACTAGATTGGCCCTTTTATCTACATTTTTAAAAAATATGTTTTATAATACTTGTATGTCATTCGAAAGATAAGAGGAGTTTTTCAATTGAGAACCATACCAGCCGAGTATAATCTAGCACGAGACATTGACCAATTTGCCAATGATCCTCAACGTATTGCCATTCGATGGGAAAATGAGCAAGGAATTAAAAAAGAGCTGAGCTATTTACAACTTCGAGAAGAATCAAACCGTTTTGCTAACGCTTTAAAAAAAGCCGGGTTAGCTAAGGGTGATACCCTAATGGTCATGCTTCCACGAACCTATGAAACCTATAGCGTTTACCTAGGCGCATTAAAAAGCGGAATCATTATCACTCCAGGTTCTGAGTTGCTTCAACCTAAAGATTTACTTTATCGTATCCAACACTCAAAAGCGAAAGCTGTGGTTTGTTACCACTCTCTGCTTGACCGCTTTGATGCCATTCGCGATCAGGTACCCCATCTGCAACAATTTATTTCCGTTGGCGGTGGCCATGAAGGTTGGATTATTTATGATAAATTTATCCAATCTATGTCTACAGATTTTGAGATTGTATCTACGCTTTCCAAAGATATAGCTTTTCTTAATTACACATCAGGAACAACGGGAAATCCTAAAGGCGTTATTCATTCCCATAGTTGGGGATATATCCACCAAATTGTGGCAGCCAAACAATGGTTGGGAATTCAAGAAGGGGATGTGGTTTGGGGAACTGCCGCACCTGGTTGGGGTAAATGGACCTGGACGCCCTTTTTATCCGCATTAGGATCTGGTGCAACAAGCATTTCCTATCTAGGTACCTTTAACCCAAAGAAATATATGCACATCATTAATGAGTATCAAGTGAATGTACTTTGCTGTACTCCTACTGAATATCGCATGTTAGTCAAACTTCCTCACTTGGAACAATACAATTTATCTTCTTTGCGCTATGCGGTTAGTGCGGGAGAAGCCCTGAATCCTCAAGTAATAGAAAAATTTAAAGAACAATTTGGCGTTACCATACGCGATGGATACGGGCAAACGGAAACGACCTTATTGATTGCTACCCTCGCCGATATGGAAGAAAAACGAGGATCCATGGGGAAACCAACGCCGGAAAATATTATTGCTATCATTGATGAAGATGGAAATACCCTTCCTTCAGGGGAGGTTGGGCATATCGCTGTGCATAAAGATTCCCCTGCTTTGTTTAAAGGGTATTTAAATGAACCTGAACGTACTGCTTCTTCATTTAAAGGAGACTGGTATTTAACAGGTGATTTGGCCAGCATAGATAAGGATGGTTATTACTGGTATAAAGGACGAGCCGATGACGTTATCATTAGTTCAGGATATACCATTGGCCCAGCAGAAGTGGAAGATGCCCTTGACATTCACCCAGCTGTACAAGAATCTGCGGTAGTAGCCAGTCCTGATGAGGTTAGAGGATTCATTGTGAAAGCCTTTGTGGTTCTCAAAGACCCAAAAATGGCTTCAGATGCTTTAATAAAAGAACTGCAACACCATGTGAAAAGAGTGACTGCTGCTTACAAGTATCCAAGGGAAATTGAATTTATTGCAGAATTGCCCCGCACCATCTCCAATAAAGTACGACGGGTCGTTTTACGGGAATTAGAACGTAGCAGAAAATTAGCTTTTTAGAAAAAAAAGAGATGCTAAGAATCAAATCGTGCCAGTTCCTCGCCGACAATGATGTAAGACTGACGGCCAACTTCAATCCGGGCGCGCCTTCAAAACATCTGGGTAGTTCAAGAAGTGAGACTGTTGAAGGCTTTTTTCGCCCTTCTTTCAGTTTCCCTCGTATCGGCTCGCAAAAAGGCAACTGACTTGATTCATTATCATCTCAACCATTGACCTTACGGTCTTATTTTGAAAAAGAGGTTACCATCGTAACCCCATAAACTTATATATTCTTTAACCATTAAAAAGTCGGGGAAATCCCCGACTTTTTTTATCAGATAAGGATTGCTATCTCCGACGCATAAAGGCTTGGTGCTCTCCTTTTAAAATGAATGTTGCACCCTGATTATCCTATAATTCATTGCTAAATACTTGTATACAAATAATGAATTATTTTAACTCACCTTACGCAAATGGCGATAATAAACGGTTTCTCCTTTTTCATTGGCAATGGACATGATTAAATCCCCTGGAAGAAACTCAACCCCATTTTTTTCCGTTTTTTTCGTAACCACAGTAACTCCCCAAACTTCATTAATGTTGGGAAAATCAGTATATTTAACCCTCATTAATCCCTGATCATATGTATAGGTTATATTGGCCGGTGCCTCTTTAAATAATTTTTCCAACTGAGTTGCGCCAATATTACCTGTTTCATTTGCCATATAAGAAAAAAATCGACCATCCTCATAAATGCCAAACCACTGATATTTCATGGGCCAGGGATTGATTTTATTTTGTTTTTTCATTTCATCGGTCCATTGTACTAATTCCCAATAACCGACAATTTGCCCTTTTTGGGCAACCTCATAGTATTCTAATTTGTTTTTAAAATAGGCATATGCAATAAAATACGTTACTCCCATAAATACAAGTATGCCTAACCCAATTAATGACCACTTATACCCCTTTTTCACTGACGTTCCTCCTGTAGCTTTAATGCTGTTACCTTTATGTTTCCCTTAAAATTAAAAACCACTATTTAATTTTTTGAAAAACTTGGCTAAAAATAAAAGTCCCAATGATATAATTTTACTTATTTATTTAGGTAAAGGAGTATAATACATATGGCAAAGCTTTGTCCAATTTGCGGAAATGACAATGACTCCCAGCTCAAAATCCTTTAATCATCTTCGCCATTATCATTATCCGATAATGAAGATAATAAGGAAAATAAATCTCCAAGCAATGTTAATATGCCACCCACAATGGCTAGTTTTTGTGCTGTCGATAACGTCTTAGGAGCCAAAATAAGTACCCTCCCTATAGAGAACTGTCATGACAGTATATGTGTCCCTTAGGCAAGAAGAATAGACGATAACCCAATTATGCATTGTTTTTTAAATCTTTTTCTGGCTAATTAAACGCGAAAAAAAATAAGTAAACGCCCTCCTGGAGATCCTCACGTTTACGCCAGGATTTTACAGGAAGACGCCTTTTGATGGCCCCGAGAGGAATCGAACCTCCGACGCACGGTTTAGGAAACCGACGCTCTATCCACTGAGCTACGGAGCCATATGAAATGTTTTCAGTATCAAGTTTTTTAAAAGATATTGGTTCACTTTATTATTATAAAGGATAACGGTCTATAGGTAAACCTTCGACAATTTTATTAATCCTCACTCCCATATAATAAACAAAAGACACCCTTTTAAGGTGCCCTTTTTAAACTATAGAATGGTACATACATCGTCTGGATTAATAAAATTTCTGATGTTAGGAATACCTTCCCATCCTCCAGGGTATCCACCATCACTTTCAAATTCTGCAATCTTTTTCTTTAATTCACTTTCTGTATCTACATTAAATAAGGTCTTAACATTCGAAAAATGACTTTTCGATTTTAATCTACTTATTAATTTGATTGTACCTGCTTCTCTTAAATAAATATAGGTTGTTGGATACCATATTCTTCTCCAACTATCTGTATTTGTGCTTAATTTGGAAATATAATAGAGGATTAAATCTGTACTTATTAAATCATTTACATATCTTTTATATGACCTTTCTTTAATTAGGTCTGCATGTATACTAAGCCTGTTCAGACTCAGTTTTTGTTTTCGATAATCTAATGACTTTAGATAGAATCTAAAGTCGGTATAATTCTTCGTTCTATCACTACTATACTTCGTATCTACATAATAATCAGCGTTAAGAATTTGACTAACTAGTGTATACTTCCTTTCTTTTAATAAAAGCAATATAGAATATAAGAAAAGTTCAGTAATTAAAAATTTATATTGGTCAAATTGTACATCAAAGTTGGTTCCATTACCTTGAAATTCACTAAAGAAATATATTTTTTCAAAAAACTCTATGATTTGTTCCGCTTCTACAATGTCTGCTAAACATATTAATTCTAAGGCATCTATAAAATCATTTCTTAATGGAAGTGACTTGTTAATCATTTGTATAATTTGTTCATCTATTTCATTTCTATCCTTAACTTCTTCTATATTTAAATCTTTTAGACTCTCAAAAAAAGCATCAGTAAAACTATCCCACAAATTTCTTAATCTATTTGGATATTTATCTAGAGCAACTCTCATTTGTCTTAGAACAACTGTTGTTTGGAAGTGAGGGGATTCATCTTGAAAAAGATACTCTGGTGGTTTACCCAGTGCTGGTTTTTTATATAAAGGAACTTTATAAATATTTCTTATCAATTTATCATAGTTTTCTTCAAAAACTTCAGAAGATGATAAGTCTATGTAAAGTCTAGAAGCAATATATGTAGGTATAAAGTGATTACCTCTTTCATCCCTCTCAGCAACAATAGGGATAAACTTCTCCTGCTGAATATCATTATAAATTTGAGGTGTAATTATTTGGGCTTCAGTTCCTACACCACCAACCCTTTTATCTACCTTTTCTTTATAACCCTTGTCACATATTATCAAAACTTTATCAATTGAATCTGAGGACTTTACCATTCCTTCCATAAATGCAAATATATCATGTCCTTCTTTTAAATCCCATTTATCTAATACTACTTTTATTCCATCCTGCATTAATCTAGTTGCCAATTCTACGACCCATTCTTCATGTTCTGTGGTTGTCCAACTATATGATATGAATACTTTTGGGTTTGTAAGGGATTGTTGACTCATTAAAACTCACCTACCTTAAAAATATAAATAAATAATAACATATAATTGGAAAAACATAGTAAGTTGTGGGAGTGGGAGTGCTATTACTAATATAAGAAGATAAATCCTTGTAAATGGTGAAAACTATCCCCTCTATACACATGAAAAAGAGTACCCTTGTTACTGGATACCCTTCTTCTTTGCTCTTATTAAAGTGGATTTACTGATTCCTATCATTTCTTCAACTTGCTTATAGGAATGGTCTTCTAACAATCCTAAAGCGTATAGATTATCCAGAAAATGAACCCTTTTACAACCTGCTATTTTCCCTAAAATCCCCCCTCATATCCGATAAATTTCATCAATAATCGACAATTTACTACTTTAACCCCGATTATTCTGTTTTAAAAAAAATCGTTGCCAACAATAATTATTTAATGGTACTGTATTAATACAGTACAAATGTACGCGTCCTTATATTAAGACAGTGCATATAACATTGAGGTGTAGACATTGTTATCAGAACGTATACGAAATAAGAAATTAAATGAGAGAATTGTCTCAAAAGAAGAAGCAGCTTCCTGGTTCCAGAATGGAATGACCGTTGGATTTAGCGGTTTTACTTCATCTGGTGATGCGAAAGTAATGCCAAGAGCAATTGCTGACCGTGTAAAAAAAGAAAATATTCCTTTAAAACTTAATGTATACACCGGGGCTTCTGTTGGCCCTAATATTGATACAGTACTTTCTGAAGCAGGAATTATGAATCTCCGTTTGCCTTTCCAATCTGATTCTTCTTGCCGGAAAAAAATTAATCAAGGTGAAATGTTCTATATTGACCAACACCTTTCCCATACAGCTGACACGATTCGAACAGGGGCAATTCCCCAGGTGGATATTGCAGTAATCGAAGCGTTGGCTCTTACCGAGGAAGGTTATATTATCCCCACCACATCTGGTGGAAATAGCATGATTTTCGTGGAAAATGCGAAAGAAATAATTATTGAATTAAACATTGAACAACCTCTTTCATTAGAAGGCATTCATGATATGTACGATGCCGGTATGCCTGGGCAACGTGGACCCATTGAGATTTCCTCCGTTGACCAACGAATTGGCACACCTTACATTAAAACCGATATAAACAAAATCAGAGGTATTGTCATCACAGAAGAACCCGATCATCCCAAAACTCTGGTAGAACCGGATGAAGAAACTAAGACCATTGCCTCCCATATTATTAATTTACTTCGTGATGAAATAAAATCAGGCAGAATGACCAAACTTCCCGCTCTACAATCTGGGGTTGGTTCTGTTGCCAATGCTGTTTTCCATGGTTTTCTAGAATCCGAATTTTCGGATCTGGAATTATATGCTGAAGTGCTGCAAGATGCTGTATTTGACTTAATTGATGCCGGAAAAATTCGGTTTGCGTCCGGTGGTGCCCTTACATTATCCAAGGAGAAAATGGATGTTGTACTGGGTAACTTTGATAAATACCGTGACAAAATCATCCTGCGACCGCAAGAAATTTCTAATAACCCTGAAGTCATCCGTCGGTTGGGATTGATTACCATGAATACCGCTCTTGAAGTGGACATTTACGGAAACGTAAATTCTACCCATGTCATGGGTAACAAGATTATGAATGGTATTGGTGGTTCCGGCGACTTTACTCGTAACGCCCGTATTAGTATTTTTGTGACGAAGTCTATTGCGAAGAACGGAGCTATTTCCAGTATTGTTCCTTTTGTCTCACACGTGGACCATTCGGAACACGATGTAGATATGATTGTCACTGAACAGGGTATTGCTGATTTACGCGGTCTGGCTCCAACGGAAAGAGCCATGGAGATTATTGAAAATTGCGTACATCCTATGTATCGTACGCAATTGTATCAATATTACCAGGAAGCCCTTTCCCGCGGTGGTCAAACTCCACATGTTATGGAGAAGGCATTCTCTTGGCACATCAGATATATGAATGAAGGGACAATGCTGGAAAAGAATTTCCAAATTCGTTAAATAGCTTTTTATTGGGCAAAGGCAGTCCCTCACGACTGCCCTTGCTTCCTTTTTTTCCTCAAATAACCTCTTATATCCCCTCAAGAAAAGGCTAAAATAATATAGACCTTTCTATTTTCATGCCAATTTTTTCTGCTTTATCGACAAAATTTCTGTTTTTTTTATAAACCTGCTGTCGAATTATGCGATACGTGATATTTTTTATAAATAAAATAATTAGATATATTTAATCAATTTAGGTATTTGGGGTGGTAAGAATGATTGAAAAGCGTATTCGCAAAGAAGAGTTGAGAAACCGCATTGTGACTGCTGAAGAAGCAGCAAGTTGGATTCAAAATGGCATGGGCGTAGGCTTTAGTGGTTTTACATCCTGTGGTGATGCAAAAGCTGTTGCTGTTGCTTTAGCAGAACGTGTTAAAAAAGAAAACAATCCGCTAAAAATTAAAGTATATACAGGTGCTTCTGTATCTCCTGAAATTGACACATTATTATCAAATAGTGGGATCATGGCTTATCGTTTCCCTTTCCAATCTGATAAAGCCTGTCGGACAAACATCAATAAAGGTAATGTTGCCTATGTTGATGCCCACCTTTCTGAAAATGCCGATACCTTTAGAAATGGTGTTTTACCTGTTGATGTTGCTATTGTGGAAGCGCTTTCTATTACTGAAGAAGGATATATCTTTCCAACTACTTCTGGCGGAAACAATGCCATTTTCTGTGATATGGCAAAAGAAATTATTGTTGAATTAAACGTAGGCCAACCGCTTAATTTGGAAGGCATTCATGATGTGTACAATCCTGGCATGATGGGCGAACGTGGCCCTATTCCTATTACCAAAGTGGACGATCGCATTGGTACCCCATATATTAAAGTAGACCCTGCAAAAATTAAAGGGATTGTTATTACTGACTCTTTAGATACACCGAAGTCTTTGGTTGCTCCTGATGAAGTTACAACAACCATTGCAAACAATTTAATTAACTTCTTACGGAAAGAAATTAAAGAAGGCCGTTTACCACAACAACTTCCGACTCTTCAATCTGGTGTAGGTTCCGTTGCTAACGCTGTATTCTATGGCTTCCTTGATTCAGAATTTGAAAATATTACATTATATTCTGAAGTACTGCAAGATGCAGTATTCGACTGTATTGATGCTGGAAAGATTAGCTTTGCTTCTGGCGGGGCGTTAACCCTTTCTCAAGAAAAAATTGAATCAGTTGTATTAAACTTTGATAAATATAAAGACAAAGTCCTTCTCCGTCCACAGGAGATTTCCAATAATCCTGAAGTCATCCGCCGTCTCGGCTTAATTTGCATTAACACTGCTCTTGAGTTTGACATCTACGGAAACGTAAACTCAACTCATGTAATGGGGAATAACTTAATGAACGGTATCGGGGGTTCTGGGGACTTTACCCGCAATGGCCGTATCAGTATTTTCGTAACCAATTCTATTGCTAAAAATGGAAAGATTTCCAGCGTTGTTCCTTTCGTATCTCACGTGGACCATTCAGAACACGATGTAGACATTCTTATTACGGAACAAGGCGTTGCCGACCTCCGTGGCTTAGCTCCAAGGGATCGGGTAGTGGAAGTCATTGAAAACTGCGCACATCCAATGTATCGTCCGCAGTTGTATGAATACTATCAAGAAGCTCTTGCACGTGGCGGACATACCCCACATGTGCTTGAAAAAGCATTCTCCTGGCATGTTCGTTTCATCAATGAAGGAACAATGCTAGACGCCAGCAAATCGTTGCAAGAAGCTTAAGATATTCTTAGCTCCATCCTCATACCCAAATCAGAAAGGGCATTCCTTAACAGGAATGCCCTTTCTCATGTTTCATTTTTATTTTTTACTGATTTTTTCTAAATTCCCCATGTAAGGCCGTAAGATTTCAGGAATAAGAATACTTCCATCCTCTTGTTGATAATTTTCCATTAGTGCCGCTACTGTACGTCCAATTGCAAGTCCAGAACCATTCAATGTATGGACAAATTCTGGTTTAGCTTTAGTGTCCCTTCTAAAACGAATACCTGCCCGGCGTGCCTGAAAGTCCTCAAAATTACTGCATGAGGAGATTTCCCGGTAGGTTCCATAGCTTGGAATCCAAACTTCAATATCGTATTTTTTTGCAGCAGTAAACCCTAAATCTCCGGTGCACATGCTCATAACACGATAAGGAAGGCCTAATAATTGTAGGACTTTTTCTGCATCGTTTACAAGCAATTCTAATTCATTATAGGAATCCTCAGGTTTTACAAACTTCACTAATTCCACTTTATTAAATTGATGCTGGCGAATCAAACCACGGGTATCTCTTCCTGCAGAACCTGCCTCAGACCGAAAACAGGCACTAAAAGCGGCATATTTAATAGGAAGATCCCCGCCTGCAATAATTTCATCCCGATGATAATTCGTAACAGGAACCTCAGCGGTAGGAATTAAAAAGTACTCTGTATCAGCTAATTTAAAAGCATCTTCTTCAAATTTAGGGAGTTGTCCTGTTCCTGTCATACTTTCACGATTCACAATATAAGGAGGAAGGATTTCTTCATACCCATGCTGAGTTGTATGTAAATCCAACATAAAATTAAATAAAGCCCTTTCTAAGCGAGCTCCAGCCCCTTTATAGAAGACAAAACGACTTCCTGTAACTTTTGCAGCACCTTCAAAATCAAGAATACCTAAGTTAGCCGCAAGGTCCCAATGAGGCTGAGGTTCAAAGGAAAAAGTAGGAACTTCCCCCCAGTGGCGTACAGGAATATTGTCATCCTCCGTTAAACCAACAGGAACACTTTCGTGAGGAACATTAGGGATTGAAAGCATAATACGGTTAATTTCTTCTTCTAATTGCCGAATTTCCTCATCAAATTGTTTAATTTGATTGGACACTTCTTTCATTTCCTTAATTAAATCATTGGCATCCTGCTTTTCTTTCTTTTTCCGGGCAATTTCCTCAGATACCACATTCCGTTTATTTTTTAACTGTTCACTCTCAGTTAATAAAGCTCTGCGCTTTAAATCCAACTCAGCAAAAGCATCAATTTCATTTATACGCTCTCCACGATGGTCGAGGGCTTTTTTCACTTCTTCAAAATTATTACGCAATCGTTTGACATCTAACATTATTGATCAGGGGCCCCCCAACTTTATACGTTAAACAAATTTCTTTTAATTTACTATAATATGGTGCTAAATGTAAAGGAAGATACCTTTTGAATCAAACCGTGCCAGTTTCTCGCCGACACATGCAAAAGCATCCTCCCATAGGGGGGATGCTTTTTCTTTTTATTTATTTAAACAGTTTGTCCACGATATTCTATTACCATTTGTAAAAAGTAATCGTGCATCCGTGCATCATCGGTCAATTCTGGATGAAAAGAAGAACAAAGAAGGTGGCCCTGGCGAGCTGATACGATTTCACCATTATATTCGGATAATACTTTCACATTCTCCCCGATTCTTAAAATTAAAGGGGCCCGAATAAATACGGCACGAAAATCTTCTGCAACTCCATCAATAAACAAGTCCGTTTCAAAGCTTTCCCGCTGTCTGCCGAAAGCATTCCGTTGTACGGTCATATTCATTAAGCCAAGATGATTCCAATCTTGCCCAGCAATTTCCCCGGCCAGAAGAATAAGTCCGGCGCAGGTGCCAAAAATAGGTTTGTTCTGTGCAGAAAACTCTTGCAATGCAGTATCAAAACCATATTTTTTCATTAGTTTCCCAATGGTTGTGCTTTCCCCGCCTGGCAAAATAATGCCATCGATGTCACTTAATTGTTCAACTTTTTTTATGGCAACTGGCTCAGCTCCCACTTTTTCCAGGAGTTTCATATGCTCAGCTACAGCACCCTGTAAGGCTAATACTCCGATCTTCATCTGAAATTACCAGCCACGAGTCGCCATGCGTTGATTTTCTAAGAGGGAAGCAACATCGATCCCTTTCATTGCTGTACCAAGGTTTTTAGAAAGATTTCCAATTAACTCGTAATCTTCATAATGGGTAGTCGCTTCAACGATAGCACGAGCAAATTTCTCAGGGTTATCAGATTTAAAGATACCAGAACCAACAAATACCCCATCAGAACCAAGGTGCATCATTAAAGCTGCGTCAGCAGGAGTAGCAACACCGCCAGCTGCAAAGTTAACAACAGGCAATTTCCCGTTTTCATGAACATATTTTAAGAGTTCATAAGGAGCTCCTAATTTTTTCGCTTCAGCCATTAATTCATCTAAAGACATGCTTGCCACTTTACGGATTTGGCTTTGCATCATGCGTTGATGGCGAACGGCTTCAACAACGTTACCTGTACCTGGTTCACCTTTTGTACGAATCATAGATGCGCCTTCCCCAATACGGCGAAGTGCTTCTCCAAGATCGCGAGCACCGCAAACAAAAGGAACAGTGAAAGAATGTTTGTTAATATGGAACTCCTCATCTGCAGGAGTTAATACTTCAGATTCATCAATATAATCTACGCCAAGAGATTCAAGCACTTTTGCTTCAACATAATGGCCAATACGAGCTTTAGCCATTACTGGAACAGAAACAGCTGCCATTACTTCTTCAATAATTGTAGGATCAGCCATACGAGCTACGCCACCAGCTGCACGAATATCTGCAGGAACCCGTTCTAAAGCCATAACGGCTACAGCACCAGCTGCTTCTGCGATTTTAGCTTGTTCAGCATTGACAACGTCCATAATCACGCCGCCTTTTTGCATTTCAGCCATGCCACGTTTAACACGAGTTGTACCTTGTTCTGCCATATTAAAATCCTCCTGAACACAAATAAATTCCATTATATATTATTAGCAACGTAATCAATAAAGTAAACTAAAAATAATTTTACATAAAAATTGTACAAAATACAAGAAAAGAGACAGGAATAATTGACTTAATCTTTTCTGGGTAATTTTCGTAAAAATTTACGGAACATAAAGAATCCGCCAATGAAAATCATTACTACAATAAAGGCTGGAATAATAAGGATAGCCCATTGCCAACCGACTGATAGTTGTCCCATGGTTCCCCTCCTCCACAGTATTTTTTATTTAGGAAAACCAGCCCTTCACAGTAGAACCAATGCCACTAAAAATGTCTCCAATAAACCCAAAGAAACTGCGGAATGCCAGGCGAAGCCAACCAGCTTCTCCTACATCTTCTTTCGCAACCAATATGCCCCCTGCTTGCTTCTCATCACTGGTACGCAAGAATTCATCTGATTTTCCAGATGGAGGTGTAATCATTACACCACCCACTTGTTGTCCCTTTTTAATCGGTGCTGTTACTTCATTTAATTGAGCTTTTAATTTGTATCCTTCTTCTTCTCCAGCTTTAACTGGATACATGACAGGATTTTTTGTTAATGCTTCTACTTCCTTATCTTTTCCTTTAATAACAGGTGCTTTTTCATATCCTTGAATGGTTTGGTTTTCAGGTAAAAATGTTTTCATGGTATAAGAGGAAAAACCATAGTTAAGCAGTTTCTTTGTTTCAGAGAAACGGTGTAATTCAGAATCTGCTCCCATCACAACAGAGATGAGTCGCATATTATTTCTTTTCGCTGTTCCAGTAAAACAATACTTCGCTTCATCGGTATGTCCTGTTTTTAACCCATCTACACCTTCATATTCTACAATTAAAGAATCTAACATCCAGTTCCAGTTATCCATACGAAGGGGATTCTCCGTATTCTCACGGAATATTTTCTTCGGAATGCTGGTTGTTTCTAATACTTCTGGATAGGTAGTGATTAATTCTTTTGCTAAAATGGCTGCATCACGAGCAGACATTTTGTTATCTCCTTTTGTAGAAGGTGGGGCAAATTCCCCTAACTCATCCAATGGAAAACCGGAACATGTAGCAAAATGAGTCGTTGTCATGCCAAACTTCTTCGCTTTGTCGTTCATGATTTGCACAAAATTCGCTTCAGACCCTGCAATTTTTTCTGCAAGTACAACAGTAGCATCATTAGCAGAATAGATGGCCATTGCTTCATATAATTCTTTTACAGTATGTACATCTCCCTCAGCCAATAGGACAGAAGATCCTCCTGGTTTGCCAAGAAACGCTGCATATTCACTTGCACTTACTTTGTCATCCCATTTTATTTTATTTTGCTTGATTGACTCGAGAACAATGTACTCTGTCATCATTTTGGTCATACTAGCAGGAGCATAAGGAACATTTTCGTTTAATTTATATAATATTTTTCCTGATGAGGCTTCAACAAGAATTGCTGAACGTAAATTTAAATTTAATGTTGGTTGGGTAGTCTCAGCTTTTGCTGTTTTTGTAGAAAGGACCGGAATGCATAATAATACAGCTGACAAAACAAAAGCAATTAATTTTTTTACTTTAAATTTATACACAAAATCTCCTCCCATAAATATACCTTAGAAATGTGTTAGTTTACATACAAAAGGAAAGACAGAGGGTGTTCTCTGTCTTTCCATTCACCCTTAAGAAATGGAGTAGTTAGGAGCTTCTTTCGTGATCTGTACATCATGGGGATGACTTTCTTTTAAGCCCGCATTTGTAATACGAATAAATTTAGCATTGTTTTGTAGGGTTGGGATATCTTTTGTCCCACAATACCCCATACCTGCACGAAGACCACCAAGTAATTGGAAAATGGTATCTGCAATTGGCCCTTTATAAGGAACACGTCCTTCAATTCCTTCAGGCACCAATTTCTTTTCGCTTTCGTTTTCCTGGAAATAACGATCCTTACTTCCTTGTTTCATTGCACCAAGGGAGCCCATGCCACGATACACTTTAAAACGGCGGCCTTGATATATTTCAGATTCCCCTGGACTTTCTTCACATCCTGCAAAGAGGCTTCCAATCATGATGACAGAGGCACCAGAGCCAATCGCTTTTACAATGTCTCCTGAGTATTTAATCCCACCATCAGCAATTATGGGGATATTGTATTCTCTTGCCACTGTTGCACAGTCATAAATTGCAGTAATTTGAGGTACCCCAATACCAGCTACAACACGAGTTGTACAAATAGAACCAGGTCCAATCCCTACTTTAACTGCAGAGGCACCTGCTTCAATAAGATCACGGGTTGCTTCTCCTGTAGCCACATTCCCTGCAATAATCGTTAATTCAGGATACTTTTCTCTAACTTGCCGTACAGTATCCAGAACCCCTGTAGAATGTCCATGAGCTGTATCAATGGTTAACACATCAATACCCGCCTGAACAAGGGCTTCAGTACGCTCAAAAGTATCTTTTGATACTCCAACAGCAGCACCACATAACAAACGTCCCTGAGCATCCTTAGCGGCGTTAGGGAACTGAATTGCTTTTTCAATATCCTTAATGGTAATTAACCCTTTAAGAACATTATTTTCATCAACTAAAGGCAATTTTTCTATTTTAAACCGTTGCAGTATTAATTCTGCTTCTTTTAAAGTAGTATTTACAGGTGCAGTAACCAAGTTTTCCTTGGTCATTACATCTGAAATTTTTACAGAGTAATCATGAACAAAACGCATATCCCTGTTTGTAATAATCCCAATCAAACGATTTTGCTCATCCACAATAGGAACACCAGAAATACGGAATTTAGCCATTAACACTTCCGCTTCAGCAACAGGTTGGTCTGGATGAAGAGAGAAAGGATTTGTAATTACTCCACTCTCCGAACGTTTTACCCGATCAACTTCACTGGCTTGTTGTTCTATGGTCATGTTTTTATGAATAATTCCAATGCCACCTTGCCGAGCTATCGCTATTGCTAGTGCAGATTCTGTTACCGTATCCATTCCCGCACTAATTAAAGGGATATTTAATTTCACTTTATCGCTCAATCGTGTGGTTACATCTACATCACGAGGTAACACCTCAGATTTCCCCGGAATCAACAGCACATCATCAAAAGTCAAGCCTTCTTTTACAAACTTATTTTCCCACACGTTTATCCTTCCCTTTCGATTTATTTATTTTGTCGAATCTTGATATTATCGAAAGTTTAACAAAACCCCTTTTTTACGTCAAGAAAGTAAATAATGTTCGTGTTTAATTGGCATAATAAACCCATATCTAACAAATATCTTAGTATTATTTCCATTGTTACGAATAATTAAAAAATCTAGGTGACGACATGTTTCGAGCTGTTCAGACAATTTTGTGCGAAAATCCATATAATAAATTATGGGATTCCTTTCTATTTTTCGAGAATGAACCAGTAAGTAAGTCCTTTCTGCAAGAAATTTATCAAAGGAATTTTCCGGAAAAATATAAATCCCTGTCTTTCCAAAATACAGCTAAGTTTATCTATAATATCAAGCAAGCCCGTCAATACTATGCGGCGGGTATGCAAAGTGAAATTTTAATCCGTCCCCTACTTCTTTACTATGGAATGGTTAGCTTATTAAAAGCCTTTATTCTTACACAAGATCCTTACTATCCAGCCACCACACGGGTCCTCCAACATGGGTTAACCAGCCGTAAAATTAAAAAAAGCCAGTATTCTGTTGGTGATGATGAGATCAAGATTCAAAAAGAAGGACTGCTTCCCTATGTCTATTCATTTTTAACCAATCAGCCCCTGGAAAACCGTTATAAAGTCTATGAACTGTTTGCTTTAATCCCTGAATTACAAACCGCATATCAAAGGGTATATCAAAAAGGAAATCTCATCCCGATTAATCTTTCGACTTATTTTGATTTTCAGAACCCATCAACCCTATTTTATTTGCCCGAATCTGTTTTGGATTATACACACCGATCATATGAAGGTTTCATTGATTATTTGAACAGATATAATACGGAAGAAAGTTATTTTTCACCTTCGCCCCTGGAAACCCCAGGGGGAATTATCCGTATTCAATGGAACCATCCTTTACAAAAAAGAGTAACGGAAAACGGAAATGGATTTGAGAATCAATTATTTCTTATCGATTATAAAGGAAATTTTTATTTTCTTCTCAATCCACCAACTGCTCTTCCGGAAATTACTACTCATTTTATGATCATGTATATTTTAGGAATGTTATGCCGTTATGAAACAGAACGATGGGGGGAAATTATCTTTTCTTTTTCCTCTGAAGATATGTATATGATTCATGAATTTCTCTCCATATCAAGCCGAAAATTTCCTAATCTGATATATGATTTGTTAATGGGGGAACGGCATATCTTCCAAATGTCCTGAATATGAAAAACCTCCTGTTTTTATTATAACAGGAGGTTTCTTTAGATACACACTGAAAACTGAATCAGAAGAAAATAAGCGTATAATTAGGTTAAGCCCTC
>CAMLDI010000020.1 GCA_946478845.1 uncultured Paenibacillaceae bacterium | reverse complement strand
AAGTGTAGCCAACCTCCTTCAGAGGCGTTGCACTTTACCGAAAGGGGGTAAATGGGAGGTCTAATTCTACCTTTTTCCCTCAACGGTTGTGGGAAGAACAGGTGATGTTGTCGAGTAGTAGGACTTACAGCTTGTTCACTGGCTCAACCAAGACCACAATGTTTGTGGAGCGAATTACTCAAATACCTAGATATTTTTACTATAATCCGTAAATTTATATAGGTTTTTGGGACCAGATGCCATTGGCGCTCCAATCATAGGATGAAAAACAGCTAATCGTTCTCCCATATATTCAAATTCTTATATAAAAACAGGACCTGCCTCTGACTTTATTTTTTAAAAAAGTTTTAACTTCCCTTCATTATACAGGCCATCAAGGACTTCTTTTAAAAAACAAATAACGCATTTCTCAGGAATATCAATGGGTTTGATTATATCTTGTGGATTTAGAAAAGCATTCACATCTGCATCGAATTCCAATATAGGAAATTGTTTTTTTCTATTTTCATTTTTATCAAACCTCTTCCCAAGGGATAAGATTATTTTTTTAAACCACACTAAGATTAATAATTCATTTGGAGGTTATTTCCATGTACCAGTCTCCCCAACTAACATCTGAAGTGATGGCTTTTGCCAAAGAACATGAGAAAACAATGAAGCATTGTGAACAATTACAACAGATCTTAAATAATTTGAATACGGCTCTTTCACCTATGGAGCAATCCCAGGTTGTCCAAGATTTAAATCAACTTGAACTCAATTTCAGTAAAGAGTTAGAACCCCATTATTATAATGAAGAAGAAGCCCTTTTTCCCATTTTAGGCCAACATATTGGCACGAACAGCGGGATTATTCCTGACATTATAAATGAACATGAGACATTGCGAACATTATTTCAAGATTGGCAATTTTCTTTTCATTCCTTACAAAATGAATGGACAGATCACCATGTCAATCTAACAAACCAGGCATCTCAACAATTCATTTCATTTATGACTCGCCATATTGAAAAAGAGGACCGGGAACTCTATCCTCAAGTCGAAAGTCTCTTGTCACTGGAAGAAAAAAGGCAAGTCTATTATAAATTATATGCCAATATCAAACCTGAACAATAGCCTATGTTTTTATAAACTTACACATCAAAAAACCCATAAAAAAAATTCTAAGGGTTTTCATAGTCAACACCTCCAGTCAATTTTGGCTGGGTTCGGCTCGTTATCTACTGACACGGCACGCAGCGCGTTAAGCATACGTCCGCACTCGTCTGCGGTACATTGCTCCAGCTGCTCCCACGGAGCATTCGTTCCAAGAGTGTCATACGCAACCGCTATCGCTCCATAAAAAGCGAGTCCGATACAGTGCCTTACTGAATGAATAGTTGATGCGCACTGACCCATCGTCCTTGCAGCGGCTTGCGCAACAGGGTTTTCTTCGGTTTCACGAGCGGCAGCGTGACACTCGAGGATTGCCGTTTTCGCTTTCGGCAGCTTTATTGCCCCCGATAACCACTCCCGAGCGGCGTTCAGTGCATTTTGCGGACGTTGGTCGTCTGGGTAGTGCTTGCTCCACAGCGGCAATATAACTTCCTCGGCATAATCAACCGCCCAATGCGCAAGCGTTGACTTGCTCTGCGTTTCAATCAATTTCATGAGCGACTGAATATACGGCGCATCCCAGTCACTTAGCATCTTTCGTGCTTTTGGCATACTGCTTCTCCTTTTATCACTGTAGATTAAGTTTATTCATTTTAGTTTCCTCTTTCCCCGATAAGCAAATATCGGTAATACAGACCTCTACGAATCCTCACCTTAGTAAAAAACGTTTTTGCCAGATTCCGCATTTCATCGAAGGTAACTGTAGGATTACGCGTCACCACACCGGGGTTTGTTTCGCCGTGCAGTTTCGTCCCAATCCAAGCGAACGGTGTTCTGCCTATATCAATTAACCAATCGGTGAGTTTTCCATTCTTAGCACAACCGACAATAAGTACTTTACCGTTCGGTGCGAGCAGTTCCTTTGCCTTGCGCAACGCAGTTTCCGCGTCCATATGGTGTAAAGACGCAACAAAAACAATAGCATCAAATAATTCCGGGACTGCTCTATATTCGATAAAATCCACACACTCAACTAAGGCGTTGGGTGTATCCGACAGTCTGCTCTTTGCTCGTTCAATCGCCTTAGGATCAGGGTCGATACCGATTACCTGTTCTGCGAATGAAGTGAGTTTCTGAACTAATAGCCCTTCGCCACATCCTACATCTAACATCTTGCCACAGTTTTGTCCGAGGTGCTTAGTTATCCACTGGTGATATGCGGCATTGTGATTCCAATAGTTGTCCTTGGTAATATTTTTGGAAGATTTCATTTTCCCTCCACTTGCGCTACTCTCCACCGCATAATGTCCGCAATCAAATCATAGTCAATCGGCTTGTTCAGCGGAAACTGTATTGTCCCTTTGGACGTTTTGTATCCAGTCAGCCTTTCCGCAAAAACTTCCGTAGCCTCGCCGCCCGGAAAAATACTGATGTGCTTCTTGAACGCAGCGAAGTGGATGAGGTTCTCGCCTAGCCAAAAAGTCGGCATCTGCCACGAAATCTTTTCAACGGCGTTCGGTACGACGTTGTGGATTGTTGTACGGATTTTACGAAGCAAGGGCTGCACATCCTCGAGTTGCGCAGAAATGTATTCATCTATCGTGCTGATTTTTCCGCAATAATGGTCTTTATTCATGTTTTTGTACTCACGTCCGCATTTTCGACATTGCCACATAGTTTTCACCGCTTTACGAATTTAACTTTTCTTTCAAAATCTTGTCCTTCATGTTTAACGGATAGAAAAGGGGCACCAATTTACTGATTGTCAACCAATTTTTATTATATCAACATGCCGAATCAAGTAAAGGGACTTGAATATACCTTATTCAAAAAATTCTTTACTATAAACCACTGTTCCTGTAATGCTATCAAGACTTCCATTTTCAAGTTCCAATGCCATAAACGATTCATCTGGCACATCAAATGGAGCTCTAATCCCCCATTTACTTGCAGGTCTAAATCCAAATCGCGGATAATATTTATCATGGCCAAGAACAATTACTGATTTAAATCCCATTTCTTTTGAAACTTTTAGACTTTGAAGAATTAATTTACTACCGATCCCTTTATTCTGATATTCAGGTAAAACTGAAACGGGGGCTAATGCTAATGACTCATATTTCTTTTTACCATCTTTAACAAGTAGTTTTGTAAGCATTATATGCCCTACAATTTCTTCGTTAATTTCTGCAACAAGTGAAAGTTCTGGTACAAACACATCACTTCTTCTTAGTTTATAAACCAAAAATTGCTCCCTATGGTCACTATGCTCTGCATTTTTAAATGCTTTTTCTACCACCGTTTCAGAAAGTTCATAATCTTTTTCAGTTTCCTGCCTTATAAGTATATTCATCTATAAAAATCTCCATATAAAGTTTTTCTAATATTTTTCTTGCAACTTCCGGACCTTCTTTTTCCTCCTTAAGGGTATTTAACTTTCATAATTTTAGAGCCTATAAAAATATCTATGACAGGTTTTGCTTGCTGATCCTTCTAAAAGCTACAACTCAGGTTTAGAGGCTGGCTTCCCTGCCACAATCAACACTTTGTTGCCTAACATAAATAGACTTTCAGCAAACATCAGTAAGCCTGTTCCTATAAATAACCATTCTATTTTAATGAAATCAGCTAAAGGTCCATATACAAGCATCCCCAGTGGCATAATAGAACTTGAAATCATGCTTAAAACGCCAAATACTCTACCCAAAAAATCTCCTTCTACCTTTTCCTGCAGTAAAACTGTTGTGTGTTTAATGTAATATACCAAGTTATAGAACACTGAACCAACATCGACCCAAAGAGAGATATGTTCTGGCTAGCTAAAAAAAGTATTGTGTTCTTTTTCCATTTATTACTTGTATCTGTCATTTTTTACTCCAATCAAAATCAACTCATATTTTTCCTTAAAATGTATGATAAGCTTACTGCCAATTTACATTATAAGATAATGATACTGGCTCAGGTCACATGTTGGTTTATAGGCATCTATGCCTTGACAATGGCTATGTTTCTTATCGTATTTTCTTATGTGAAAATTGATAATACTTCATGGATACTAGATTCCATCATATATGCCCCTAAAATATACCTTCTGGTATTGGGGATTGTATATCCACTGGTTGTAACAAAACTATATGTGTCACGGGGCCTGACCAGAAAACAGTTCTTTTGGGCCTTTACTGGAGCCATAAGCATTATATCACTGTTTCTGCTCATACCGATTTTAGCTTCAATAATTTACTATGATAACATTTCACTTTTGTCTGCAATTACACATTATCTGCATATGCCGCTGTTTTTTCTCATAGGCTGGACTTCTGTGGTGGGTTTTCAACTCCGAAAATGGCACATGGCAATACTCGGGATTCTAGGTGCTGCAGTGGTATTTCATGCCATAACTACTTTAGTTCCGCCACATAATTCAGAATGTAAAAGCCTGTCCGATTCGACAATTTCATCTTACCGAATCAGGCAGGCGATATTATTATTTTCCTATACTGTTGTATACAGCTAATGCATCGGTAATATTATACTGTTCCGAATGCTGATCTCCTTTTGCACCAGCTGAAATCATAATATATTCGTGTTTACCCACTTTGGCGAGACTCGCGAGACATAGACCGGCCTCATCGGTATATCCAGTTTTCCCTCCTAAAATTTCCCCGTCAATAATGTTTTGATTGTTGAGTTCTTCAAACATGGTATTGTTAAAGGTTATCCCGCCAGGGTGCTTATTAGTAGGTTGTGTGGAATGACGGGATGAAGTAAAAATCTCCCGGAAAGTATCATTTTGCAAAGCATAGCTTAGAAGAATGGACAGATCTTTGACTGTTGTGTAGTGGTTTTCATTGTGAAGTCCAATCGCATTTTCAAAATGGGTATTGTCCATTCCAAGATCTGCTGCCCTTTGATTCATTATTTTTACAAAATTCTGCTCTGATCCCGCAATCTGATCAGCAAGTGCAATACAGCACTCCGCACCGCTTGGCAGCATTACTCCGTATAACAGATCGATAGCCTTTACCTGCTCACCCGGCTGGAATCCTGCCATTGATGCATCTGCTTCGTACAGCCCCCGGAACATAGAATTAGTAATTTTAATTTCTTCCTTCAGATCATGTAAATTTTCTATCGCAACAATAGCAGTCATCATTTTAGTCAATGAAGCAGGGTATATTTTTTCTTCGCTATTTTTTTGCATCAGGACGGTATCATCTGTTAACCGGATCAGAATCGCATTAGGACTATTCAGCTTATCGGGGTTTCCTGAAGTAATGATGGATTTGTAAACAAAAGCAGCAATGACAACCATCAACAGAAGTGCTACAAATATGCGTACTCCTGACTTTTTCTTTTTTACTTTTCGTACCATATAAAACAGCTCCTTATTCTGTGCTGATATTATTCAACCACAGAACAAGGAGCTATGTTGGAATTCCAGCTTATGAATTTCTTAAGATTTTCTTATCTCGGTATCTGGAGTTTCAGATTAAGGAGAAAATCACCATATCTTAAGGTTTTGTTAAGACATTACTTTTTTAAATACCCTATAATAAACAAGTCAATTAGAACGGAGGTGCAATTAGTGATCAATATGATTTTAATGTTTATTTTAAGGTCTATGATAGCGTCAATGACATGGTTTATCAGTGCTTTGCCATTCTTGATTCCCTATCATATCCTACTGGCCTCTCAAAGCAAAAAAATTGGCTATAAACTGTCAAGGGAACACATGATAATCGTATATATCTTTGTGTACTACCTTGCTGTTGTGCTAAGTATTACGGGTATTCCTTCCATAATGGATATTGTTCAGAACCGCTTTGGCATAATAACGCCAACTGGGTTGAATTTTCCACCGGATGAGATTAATTGGATTCCATTTTTTTGGCTTACAGAGGGTGTTCACCCCTATATAGAAAATATATTGCTTTTTGTCCCTTTTGGATTTATGCTTCCATGGATTTGGAAGAAGTATGAAGTGTTATGGAAAACAGCATTATCCGGTTTTACATTCTCTCTGATCATAGAATTGAGTCAATTGTTCAATAGTAGAATCACGGATCTTGATGATTTACTGATGAATACTCTCGGAGCATCAATCGGCTGGGTAATTTTTAGATTGCTGAAAAAACATTTAGCAAAATTGCAGGACAAGGTTTCTGTCCAAAGTACCCAGATCGAAAAAATTCCCTTGCTTCTTCGTGAAGAGGCATGGTTTTATCTGGCCAGCGCATTCGCCGGTATGTTCTTGGTGTTTTACCCATTTTTAAGACCTTTACTTCACCCATATTTAAAGTACTTTATTTTTTAATCCAAAAGGACAAGTTATCTGACTCAAGCAGATAACTTGTCCTTTTCTTGCTTTTGTGGAAGCACGACAGTAAAGACTGTCTTTTCTGTATTACTTTGCACGAAAATATTGCCTCCATGCGCGTTTACGATTTCTTTGGCAATAGCCAGTCCAAGCCCGGCACCGCCTGTATTGGTAGAACGGGATGTGTCCAGTCGAAAAAATTTCTCGAATATCGTTTCCAGTTTTTCTCGTGGGATAGGATTACCTTGATTCGTAAAAGTTATAATAATATTTTTATCTTGCTGCTGAGCAGAAATGTCAATGACGCTGTTTTCATAGCTATAGGCTATCGCATTTTTCAGAATGTTATTGAACACACGAGCCAGTTTGTCTGCATCTCCCCACAGAGTGAGGCCGTCAGGCACATTGACGGACACCTGCTTTTCCTGCGGAGTCAGCATTGGATAGAATTCATCTGCCATCTGCTGGAGCATGAAAAGTAAATTTATTTTTTCTTTATTCAAAACAATAGTTTGAAAATTAAATCTTGTGATCTCAAAAAACTCATTTATAAGCTGCTCTAATCGATAAGCTTTTTCCAAGGTAATACCCACATATTTTGCCTTCTGTTCAGGAGGCATATCAGGAGCTTCATCCAGAAGACTTAAGTATCCTATAACGGAGGTCAGAGGTGTCTTTATATCATGAGCCAAATAAACTACTAAATCATTTTTGCGTTGCTCGGCATCAAGCGCGGCTTTCTTTTGTTTTTCCAAGTTGTTTTTTATCTGATTAAGCTTATTTTCCATAAAATCCAATTCCGGTGATAATGTAATTTCTTTATCGGATTCCTCAGCAAGTTTATCCATTCCAGCGCTAATTTCATCAAAATATTTTGTGAACCAAGAAACAGAAAAAATAACTAAAAATATTAGGATTACACCAAAAAGGATCATGTACATATTGTTGCGAATCACCAACTGATAGATTGTCTGTGCGTCCGAATTTCTAAAATGAAAAGCGTTGACTAAAAATCGAACGATACCATCTCCGATCTGTCCACGCAGGATATTGCGCAATAGATAAACAGTCACAGCGGCGGCAAATGTAATCAGAAGCATTTGAAAAAATACTTTCCTTTTAATTTTTGTATAATCATTCCTTCTTTTATCTCTCTTACCTTTCAATTTTATAGCCAACTCCCCATACCGTTTTGATATATTTAGGATGTTCCGCGCTGTCGTGCATTTTTTCCCTTAAATGCCTGATATGAACCATTACCGTATTATTGCTATTGGTGAAATACTTGTCTCCCCATACTTCATGGAACAATTCTTCCGAACTGACCACCCGTCCGCGATTGGAACACAGGACCCAAAGAATGGAAAATTCTGTAGGAGTGAGAGGTAGCTTTTTTTCATTCAACTTACATTCATGGGTATCCATGTCCAATACCAAGCCAGAAAAGGCAATTAAGTGTTCTTCCTGATTTGGCTCTGAAGAATTATATTTGGTAAATCTCCGGAGCTGCGCCTTTACACGAGCAATAAATTCCAAAGGGCGGAACGGTTTAGTAATATAGTCGTCCGCACCTAATGTCAACCCGGTAATCTTATCGATTTCTTCTTCTTTGGCTGTCAGCATGATAACCGGAAAATTATGCTTTTCCCGGATTTGCTGACAGATTGAAAAACCATCTATATCTGGAATCATTACATCCAAAATGGCAAGATCCAATCTTTCATTTTCAATGCAGTTAAGTGCATCCTTCCCGTTATAAAATTTAAAGACATTATAATTCTCATTTTTTAAATAAACTTCAACCAAATCGGCAATAGCTTGTTCATCATCAACTATTAAAATATTTGCAGCCAAAAGCGTCATCTTCTTTCTTTTAAGTATATATCCCCATAATTATTATACCGCGGAGCAATAATTTTTCTGAATAACGCGATACTGATAATAAGTATAAAAGAAACTCTCGCCCCATGCTTCCAAAGCACATTGACCCGTCCCTTAGGGCCGGGTTTATACTTGTTATGTAGGAGGGATTCCGGTGAATAATCGAATAAAGATTAGTGATTTTGTTAAATTAACTGGCACTACATTAAAAACCATTAAATATTACCATAAGATTGGTTTACTACAAGAACCGGAGCGCTCTTCGGGTGGATACCGCCTATACGGGTCGGCGGAGCTAATTCGTATGCAATTAATAAAACACTTAAAATCCCTTGGGCTGGATCTAAAACGTATTAAAGAAGTATTAGGTGATATACACAATCATAAAACCTTGCGGGAAGTTTTACAGTCCTTGCGAGAAGATCTCCTAAGTGAAAAGAAAAAACTTGAGGAACGAGTGGCGAAAATTGATTCGTTTCTAGATAAAGAAACGATAATTCTAGAAGAGGATATTTGTAAGTCCAGTTCCTTTCAAATGATTACTGAGATACTAGGGCAGCAGCAAATTGAAAATTACACTCGAACCTGTTCAGAACTATTGGATCAGCAACGAAAATTGTTTGGCATCTTAGATGATTTCCAGTGGGGCGAGCATTACCAGGAAACTTTTCGAGCATTGGCTGAGTATTTTAAAGCACACCCTGAGCAATATCGAATTGCCTTAAATTATGGAGAACGTCTGGCTAAACTATCCCAGCTACCCGAAGACAGCCCTGAAGTTGAAACTCTGGCCCGTGAATCTGCCGAATTTATTAAAAGTATACCACAGTTAAGGAAGATGTTATGTAACCAGCCTGGTATACAGAAACCTCTTGAAAGCTTATATACTGATATGGTTGCCCAGGTTATTTCACCGGCCCGGATGAGACATATGAAACTCCTGCAAAAATATCTAAATTCATAAAGGGTGATTACAATGGAAGGTAAAGCAAAATTTTCAAACCTAAAAGCTTATCTTGTTCCGATCATAGTTATGATTGTGATGGGCGTTATCATATTTCTTCCTTCAGGTTCTCTTAAGTTTTGGCAGGCATGGATATGGTGGTTGGGGATCTCTGTACTGACGATTTTCATAACAGCTTATTTCCTAAAGAAAAGCCCCGAGCTACTAGCAAGGCGAATGAAGGTTAAAGAAAAAGAAAGTACGCGCAAACCTCCCGCCATCTTAAAATTATATTTTCTCGCTTTCTTAATTCCTGGTTTTGATTTTCGTTTTCATTGGTCGGATGTACCTGTTTGGATGGTTATTATATCGAATGCTATTGTCTTCTTAGGTTATATCTTTATTTTCTTTGTATTTAAGGAAAATAGTTATGCTTCAACAATCATACAAGTTGAGCAAGAACAACAGGTTATCAAAACAGGTCCATATGCCATAGTTCGCCATCCCATGTACTTGGGATTGTTATTTATATTACTGTTTTCTCCTCTTGCTCTCGGTTCCTATTGGGCAGTTATCCCTTCACTACTCTGTATACCGTTATTAGTACTAAGGATAAAAAGCGAAGAAGAAGTGTTACTACAAGACCTCCCAGGATACAAAAATTATTGTTTAAAAACACGTTACCGTTTGATTCCATCAATCTGGTAATCCGTTCGAAAGAAAGTTGTAAAATTTTCTATAAGGGACTGATTTAGTATGTTTACTAAAATTGTTGAAGCAAAAATTCAAGAAGCCATTAGAAAAGGTGATTTTGATAATCTTCCTGCAAAAGGCAAACCCATTAATCTTGATGACTGGGCAAAACTGCCCGAAGATATACGCGCGGGATATATGTTGTTAAAGAATGCAGGATACGTACCGGAAGAAGTGCTACTGTTAAAGGAAATCGGAGTATTGCGTGAGCGTTTGGCCAGCAGCAATACCCAGGATGAAAAAACAGTTATTCGAAAAAAGCTTAGAGAGACTGAATTCAAATATAATCTAATAATGGAACGGAGTAACAGAAAATATATTTAGTTTCCAGTTCCTTATTGGAATCAAAAAAAGGTGTACGGTTTTTCATAAAAGTTGGACCGTACACCTTGTCCTTTCTTAATCTTTCCAATTAGACAATCTAATCATAGTAAAAGTAATTGTAAGTGTAATAAAAATAGTTGAATTAGTCTCAAATAATATTAGCAAAAAGAAAAAAGAGGCTCAAACGAACCCCTTTACTCTTCTTTATTGACAAAGAAATGTGCAATTTGCGTTAGCTTTTCATAGAAAAATTCTCTGGCTTCCCCTTCTAATCCCGCTTCATCCATGGCTTCCTTCATACATCTTAACCAGGCGTCTGCCCTTTTTGGTGTGATTTCAAAACTTAGATGGCGATATCTCATGGCAGGATGGCCAAATTCCTGGGTATATAAATCTGGTCCCCCAAGAAATTGGGTTAAAAACATTTTTTGCTTTTCTTTTATTTCATTCATATCTCCTGCAAATAATGGGCTCAAATCCGGATCTGCATAAACACGGGGATAAAAAGCATCCACCAGCTTTTGAACCGTTTCTTCTCCACCAAGGATTTCATAGTAACTTTGCATAAGTCCCACCTCTTTTTTGTATAACTATAACAAAATTTCTCCTCTCTGGCTGTGATATTTATCACTCAAATGTGTTATCATCTCCTATGCGATTTTTTAAATCAAAATAAACAACAGCATAAGCAACAAAAGAGATTAAATAGGAATAAATGCTTAGTACATTAAATAAAAAATTGCCTAAAATACTTTCTCCAAAAATGAGATTTACCCCAGTGTCTATGGCTCCCGTTATAAGCGAACAAATAATCATAATGATGATGCCAAGGCCTAATAATCTCCAAAAATGATTTTTAGTCAATCTTAAACTTTCATTTATGCCAGGTGCAGGAGAATTGAAAAGAATGGGCGGCAAGTAAAAAGATAATCTAGTCATAATATACAGGCTCCCCAAAAAGGCCCCTATGCCAAACAGAATCATCCCAATAATCACCAGTATTAATGCCAATGGATTTCCTGCAAAACCATCAGTATACCAAATCATTCCTCCGGCAAAACCCAGGATTAAAAGAATGGACAGATTCATCCCAAAAAAAATAAAACCATTCACAAACATTCCGCCAGCCATAGGCCAAAAGCGAGAAATAGCCAATTTAATAACGCCAATGAGTTGAATTGTCTCCCCTCTTCGAATTTGATCCACAGCGAAAATAATGGCTGCATTCCCTATAGGTATGGAAACCAAAATGAGAAAAAACATAATTAACAACAAAAACAAGGATCTTACCAACCAAAAAATATCAGAAAGTAAACTTTCCATACTATTTCCCTTAAAAAAATCATCCATTAAAGTGGATGCCCCACTAGAATCCCCGCGAAAAAAAGAAACTCCATTATCCCACCAAACTACCCCTTCAACTAAAAACAAGGGCAGTAATATAAGCAATTGAATGAAAAACAAAGGAAAAAAATATTTTTTCAATATTTGAAACACAAGTTCGATAATTTCATTTACTTTCAATGGTTTATTGGACCAATCTTCCACAATAATTCTCCTTCCATTCACAAGAGGATCATTCCACGCTGTTGAATTCATTATAGCAAGTTTATATATAAACTATGTAAAAAAATCTAGTAGATTTATAGAAAATTATGTCGATTTTTGACAATGATTTGTATAATAATAGTACTAGATTATAGAAGAGAAAGAGAGAGGAGATTCACCTATGAAGAAATGGTTGCGAATAGGGGGAAGTACTATTCTTGCCTTTTCCTTTCTAGCATTGCCCCTAAAAGATGTAAAGGCTATTAAGCAGGCAAGGACCAACATGTCCTATATTAGTTTTGTCAGTCCCCAAAATTACAATTACTATATTAATCGAACCCAGGATGCATTAAATGTGGTAACACCCAATTATTTTTCCCTAAATACTGATGGGTCTTTAAAAATCAATACCACATTAATTAATCAATCTTTTATCAATGACATGCATAATCGTGGCATTCGCGTCGTGCCTTTTATCCAAAACGCCTGGGGTGATAGCACAGCACTTGCCAATAAAGATACGTTGTCCCAACAACTTGCTGATGCTATTGCAACGTATAACCTGGATGGAATCAACGTTGATCTTGAAGGGCTAAATCAAAATTATCGAGATTCTTATACAGATTTCATGAAAAAATTAAGAGGAAAAATCCCCACTCATAAGCAAGTATCTATTGCTGTTGCCGCTAACCCCTCTGATTGGACCACAGGCTGGCATGGGTCATACGACTACAAAAAACTAGCAGATACTTTAACTGGACCCAATGATTACTTAATGGTTATGGCTTATGATGAAAGCTGGAATGGGGGACCTGCCGGGCCGGTTGCAAGTCTTTCTTTCGTGGAAGATTCTATTCAATATGCTCTTAATAAACAAGTTCCCAGGGGGAAAATCGTCCTTGGCATTCCATTCTATGGACGTATTTGGAATAATAGTGACACGACAACCTTTAACGGTCTTGGCGTTTCCCATTTTCAAATCACTGAAATTATGAATCAATATAAGGCAACAGCAAAAGTGACTTTTGATTCTGCAAGCCAAACCCCTAAATTGGTATTTACCATGAAAACAGGTGACCCTACCTATCGAATTGCAGGCTATGACTTGAAACCTGGCAAGTATACCATCTGGTTTGATAATGAACAATCTCTCAAGACGAAATTAATATTAGTGCAAAAATATAATCTACGTGGAACAGGCAGCTGGAGTTTATCCCAGGAAAACCCCCAAATCTGGAACTATTATAACTTATGGTTAAATGCGGATTATTTTAAAGATGTTATTGACCATTGGGCACAGGCAGACATTTATGCAGTAAACATTAGAGATTGGATGGTTGGAGTTTCTGACAACCAATTTTCACCTGATGGAATATTAACAAGAGCAATGGGAGCTACTCTTATGGTTCGGGCAATGGGTTATGAGAACGCAACACCTCTTACCCCCTTCCCCTTTAAAGATGTATCATCCACACACTGGGCAAAGAAATATATTCATATTGCTAAAGAACAAGGGCTTATTAATGGGACAAGCAGTAGTACCTTTGAACCAGATGCACCTTTAACCCGGGAACAAGCTGCACAAATGTTAAATAATTTGTTGCAATACCCTAATGTATCCCTGCCTGCTACATCACCTTTTAAAGACGTAAGCAAAAACAAATGGTCTTACCAGGCAATCATCAATATGAATAAATATGGGATTATTAATGGTTATACTGATGGCACATTTAGGCCAACAAAAAGTGTTTCCCGGGCTGAAATGGCCAAATTAATGAGTGTCTCTTCTGATCGAATCGATGAATTAGTGGATTAATAAAAGAGAGATGCTAAGAATCAAAAAGAAAGGAGAAACCTTAAAAATATGGTTTCTCCTTTTTCATTTCCTCTTGCTTAACCATTTAAAATCCGGAGAGTAACATCCCTGCTCCCTACTTTCAGTTGCTCCCCTTCATTTAATTCATCAAGTAGACGTAAAGAGTTAAGAAGCAAGTTTTCCTGTAACAGGTGTTCGTAATTGGTTATGATCTCCTTCATCTCATCATCAACCTTCATTTCTAAATCAATGTAAAGATGAACAGGTAAGTTTAACTTTTTTCGGTATTCTTGTATTCCCCGAAGCAATTCACGGGCTAACCCTTCCTGAACCAATTTTTCTGTTAGTCTTGTATCTAAAATGACCGTTAAAGATTCATTAGATGCAACTGCAAATCCCTCTGCTGGTACTTTTTCAATAAGTACATCATCAACGGACAAGGTTAGTGTCCCATTTTCTAAATTGATTACTGCTTCCCCATTATGCAAAAATTCCTTAACCTGTGTAGGCGTAAGATTTTGTAACCATTGATTCACTATTTTTATCTGTTGCCCAAATTTTGGCCCTGCTTTTTTAAAGTCTAGTTTAAGTTTGTAAGAAAGGTAATCATCCTCCTGACACACGACCTGTAAGGCTTTCACATTTAATTCTTCTTTTATAATTTCGCCATAGGATTCCCATGGGAGATTTAGCCCGTTTCTGATTAATAAGATCAGGTTGGATAATGGTTGCTTTGTTTTTAAGGAGGTGGTATTTCGGATATTACGCCCTAATTCCACCACTTGTATGACCAGATTCATTTCTTCTTCTAATTTGTCATTTATCATTGTTTCATCATAGCCTGGATAATCCGTTATATGCACACTTCCTTTTTCCAGGTTCGAATAAACTTCATCCGCAACAAAAGGGGCAAAGGGAGCAATCAATTGGCTTGTTTTCACCAATACTTCGTGTAAAGTCCCATAAGCGGATCGTTTATCTTCGTTTAACTGTTGCGACCAGAACCGATCTCTCGAACGGCGAACATACCAATTGCTTAATCCATCCACAAAAGCAGCAATTTCACGGGTCGCTTTAGTGAACTCATATTCTTCCATACTTTGATTCACTCGTTTTATGGTGTTGTGTAAACGGGATAGGATCCATTCATCCAGTTTAGATGGCTTCCCTTTATAAGACGAATCCGGTTCATATCTATCAATATTGGCATAAAGGATATAAAAACCGTAAACATTGAAAAGTGTATCAATGACTTTCGATTTGGCTTCCTGCACGTTGCGTTTTGCAAAGCGTTTAGGATTCCAGGGGGCGCTATCCGCCAGTAAAGCCCAGCGCAATGCATCAGCTCCATAATTTTCGATAAGCTCAGCAGGGTCTAATGCATTCCCTTTGCTTTTAGACATTTTTTGCCCATTTTCATCTAACACATGGCCCAGGGATAGGACTCTTTTATAGGGAGCTTTTCCATTAAAAAGAGTAGATACAGCGAGTAAACTATAAAACCAACCTCTTGTTTGGTCAATGCCTTCTATCACTACATCTGAAGGAAATTGATTTTTGAACTGTTCCTGATTTTCAAAGGGATAGTGGAATTGGGCAAAGGGCATGGATCCGCTATCGAACCAAACATCAATGACTTCAAGGGTTCGGGCCATTGTCCCCCCACAGTGGGAACAGCGCAACTTGATTTCATCCACATAAGGCTTATGGAGTTCAATATCTTTTTCAACATGATGAGTTGTATGGTTTCGGAGGTCTTCCATACTTTTTGGTGCGTACTGATGGTTACATTCCTCGCATTCCCAAATATTCAAAGGTGTTCCCCAGTACCGATTTCGGCTGATGTTCCAGTCCACCATACTTTCTAAAAAGTTGCCAAATCTGCCCTCTTTAATATGTTCAGGGTGCCAGGTTACCCCCTGGTTATTTTGGATGAATTGTTCTTTTAAAGCTGTTGTTTTGATAAACCAACTTTCGCTGGCATAATACAATAAAGGAGTATCACAACGCCAACAATGAGGATAGCTGTGTTCTTGTTTTTCTTTATGATAGAGCATGCCTTTTTCCCCTAAATAACGCAGGATATCCACATCACAGTCCTTGACAAACCTGCCGAAGAACGGGGGTACTTGACTGGTATATCGGCCCTTCCCATCAACCACATTTACAAAAGAAAATCCGTTTTCCCCAACCACTTTATAGTCATCTTCTCCATAAGCGGGGGCAATATGGACAATTCCTGTACCACTTTGTTCTGTCACAAAGTTCGCTGTTACAACCTGATGCCCCTTTTCAACTTCTACAAATTCAAATACGGGAGAATAAGAAAGCCCGGCTAATTCTTTTCCTTTATGTTGAGAAAGAACGGTATATTTTTGTTGAAATACTTGGTCTGCACGTGCTTTAGCAACAATATATATATCTTCTCCCTCTTTTACCCGTACATAATCCATCTCAGAATGGACAGCCAGGGCTACATTTGCAGGGAGTGTCCAGGGTGTTGTCGTCCATCCTAAAAAATATTCCCTCTCCCGATTCTTGATTTTAAATTTTGCCGTTACAGTGATGTCTTTAACGTCTTTATATCCTTGTGCCACTTCATGGGAACTGAGGGAAGTTTGGCAACTGGGACAATAAGGAGATACCCGGTGCCCTTTATAAACCAACCCCTTTTCATGAAGGGTACCCAGGATATTCCAAACACTTTCTATATAGGAATCATCAAGGGTAATATAAGGGTCTTCCATATCAACCCAATAACCCAATTGTTCAGTAAACTCCCGCCATTGTTTTTCATATACAAAAACGCTTTCCTTGCATTTCTTTATAAAAGCCTCTACCCCATACTTCTCAATCTCATGTTTTCCTGAAATGCCAAGCTGTTTTTCAACACCTAATTCAACAGGAAGACCATGGGTATCCCAACCTGCCTTTCGCAGGACCTGAAAGCCTGCCATAGTTTTGTACCGAGCCACAACATCTTTAATGGTGCGTCCCAATGCATGGCCAACATGGGGCAATCCATTAGCCGTAGGCGGGCCTTCATAAAAAACAAAAGATGGACTTCCCTGCCGGTTTAGAATAGATTGTTGAAAAGTATTTTGTTCTTTCCACTTCTCCAGAATTCTTTGTTCCCGACTTAACGCAGGTTCTTTTACATTTACCTCTCTCATGTGATACCACTCCTTATTGGTTTCAAAAGCAACACAAAAACCCCGCCCCTATATCTAAATAGGGACGGGGTTTCACCCGCGGTACCACCCTGCTTCTATTGATAACCAATACGCTCATCAATAGCACTCAGCTACGTACAATCATACGCGGTCAATGTAACGGTAGACTTCCGTTCAAGCTTACTATTATTCAGCTTGACTTCTCAGAGAGGATATTCGGCCGTGAATTGAACACCGGCTTTCAGCAAATGCCGGCTCTCTGGGGAACAATTTCACAACGTACTTGTTCTCGTCAACGAATTTTGTGTGCTTTTGTTGTCAGTTATTATATGTTTCATTTGCCGAATTGTCAAAACCTTAATTTCTCCGCCAATCCTTTAGAAGATGAATCAATCATGGAATTCTTCAATAACACCACCGTATTTTCACCAATCATGGATTGAAGCAAATTGTACACTTCCTGGGCATCATGGCAAGAATAAACCTGTTTTTTATCCATTCCATTTTTAATAGCAACATTCCCGATTTCTTTAGCCTTATTGCCTATAGTAATCAGAGTATCTACGCCATATTTTACTAACATATTTCCTACCTTGGCGTATATTTTTGAAGTCGCATTGCCAAGTAAGGCAATTCGCCCCATAACAACAATATTTTTTTTGTCCTTGGAAAATTTCTGTAATACTTTTAATGCAGCTTCTAAAGATGTGGGATTCGAACTCCATGTATCATCAATTAAGATACACCCCTTCATTCCCTTATAAAACTGTATATGCCGTTCAATATGTTCAAAGGACGCAAGGGCTTTTGTTGATTTTTTCAAATCAAAACCTAAGGATGAAACTGCTGCTAAAGCAGCCATAGCATTGTAAACGTTATGTTCTCCATAACCTGGAACGTATACGGGCAAGGCCATTCCTTGAGTATAGAGGATAAATTCCATCCCCCCATCTCCATACTTAATTTTACTTGCTTTAAAATCAGCAGAATCCTCTTTGCCAAAGGTAATAATTTTTCCCTGATATTGGCTCATATCAATTTTCTTAATATTTTCATTGTCTCCGTTAATAATTAAGATCCCTTGATTCCTTAATCCTTTTAACATGGTACCCTTTTCCTGAATATAGTGATCCAGGTTTTTAAACCGATCTAAATGATCAATGCCAATCGTCGTAATTATCCCAATCTGAGGCCGAAAGTATCTGCTGGTGACTAGCAAATCATTGGGATGGGCGATGCCCATTTCAATCACTGCCGCATCTGTGTTTTCATCAACCTTTGTTAAATAAGGCAGATTCATCGTTATCCCATTTCTGCTTTTATAAGTAGACACAACATTTCTATACTTTTGTTTCAAAAGATGGCGAATCATATCTTTTGTCGTTGATTTTCCGCAGGTGCCTGTAACCCCAATAACAGGAATATCAAAAAGGCTACGATAATACTCGATAAACTTCCAATAAGACGTTCTCACGTTCTTAACGATTACCAGGGTAACTCCATTCCGATTCCCTATGATTTCAGGTGTTTTTTCCGTAATGATGACCCAGGTCTCATCATTTTTCAAATGTGAACAATCAATGGTTTTATATTTATGGGTATTAAATAATACACCATGACTTCTTAATTTTTTTGGAAGTACCGTTGCATTAGTAATCACCGGGTTAACTGGTCCTTCTACAATTTTCCCTCTAATTTTATCAAGAAGATCTTGCAAATGGAGACGTATCATAGTTCCCTCCTAAGGACACTCATCACACTTCCGAGGCTTTTATTTATTTTATGTTATGTAGAAACGGTGGGAATGGACTGCCTAACTATCATGGCATTAAACCATTGGGCAATGGACGCAAAAAAAGAGATGCTAAGAATCAAATCGTGCCTCTTGCTTGCCGACATGGATGTTAAAAATGACGGTCAACTTCAATACGGACGCGCCTTCAAAACATCTGGGTAGCTCAATGATGGAGACAGTTGAAGGCTTATTTCGCCCTTCTTTCAGTTTCCCTCGTATCGGCTCACAAAAAGGCAACTGATTTGATTCATTAGCATCTCAACCATTGACCTTACGGTCTTATTTTGAAAAAGGGGTTAATCATTAAAACTTATATGTTCTTAAACAGCAAAAAAAGATAAACCCAATGGGTTTACCTTTTTTCCATTCCTTATTTTATTTCATAGAGATCCATACACTTTTCACTTCAGTATAATTGTTTAATGCATAAGATCCCATTTCACGCCCGATTCCTGATTGTTTATAACCGCCAAAAGGACTGGCTGCATCAAAGGCATTATAGCAGTTCACCCAAACGGTTCCCGCTCTGAGATTATTGGCAATATAATGGGCATTGGCCACATCTCTTGTCCAAACCCCTGCTGCAAGGCCATATTGGGAATTGTTTGCCCGCTCAATTAACTCATCCAAATTATCATAAGGCAATGCAGAGATTACCGGTCCAAAAATCTCTTCTTTGGCAATGGTCATTTCATCATTTACGTTGGCAAAGATGGTTGGGGATACAAAGAAACCTTCTTCAAAAGGATTATTTCCCCCGGTTAATAACTCTGCCCCTTCACTTAATCCTTTTTCCACATAATACATCACTCGATCCTGTTGTTCTAAAGAAACCAACGGACCAATTTCCGTATCTTTATTTAAGCCGCTGCCCTGCTTTATCTTTCTTGCATGTTGTACCATATCAGATACTACATTGTCATATTGTTTCTTTGGAATAAATACCCGGGAACCTGCACAACAAACCTGCCCCTGGTTGAACATTACACCATTTAACACACCAGGAATAGCCCGGGAAAAATCTGCATCAGGGAGAATTATATTGGGTGATTTGCCCCCTAACTCCAGGGTTACCCGCTTTACGGTTTTTGCAGCCCGTTCCATAATTTTTTTTCCAATTTCTGTTGAACCGGTAAACGCAATTTTATCTACCAATGGATGATCTACCAATGGTTGTCCAGCTGTTTCACCAAACCCTGGTACAATATTCACAACACCTTTAGGAAATCCTGCTTCTTCAATTAATTCAGCCAAATAAAGAGCAGAAAGGGGAGTTTGTTCCGCAGGCTTCAGCACAATGGTACAACCGGTAGCCAGGGCTGCGCCTAACTTCCACATGGCCATTAATAATGGGAAATTCCATGGGATAATTTGTCCTACAACACCCACTGGCTCATGGCGTGTATAATTGAAATAAGGGCCATTTACAGGAATGGTTTGTCCAACAATTTTTGTGGTCCAGCCTGCATAATAACGTAGGTGGTCAATAGCTAGAGGGATGTCTGCCAATGTGGTTTCACGAATTGGTTTTCCATTATCAAGGGTTTCTAATTGAGCCAATTCTTCTTTATTCTCTTCTATTAATTCTGCAAGCCTGTACATTAAACGTCCGCGTTCAGAAGGATTCATTTTTTTCCAGGGGCCTTCATCAAAGGCAGTTCTTGCTGCTTGTACAGCTAAATCAATATCTTCTTTCTGGCCCTCATAAACCGTTGCCAATACTTCACCCGTTGCCGGATTTAAGGTCTGAAATGTCTTTTCCGCTAAACTGGAAACAAATTCACCATTGATATACAGCTTTTTTGGTACAGATAAAAACTTTTCAACTTTCTCTTTTAACGGGGTAGATACTGAACTCATTTTTTTCCTTCCTCCTCACGCCATTTATGTAATATTTGGCATTTTTTTTGCCAACAAGGTCATTTTAACACCCAATTCATTCCATATCAACATTAATTTCTAAATTTTCTGATATTTTAATTGATAAAGAAGGCTCGGAATAAGATTCCGAACCCTTAATGATTTTTGTGAACACGTATAATGTATTAATATATTAATAACCTGTACACAATTCTCTATAATTTTCCTGCTACATTATCCAATAATTGCTTAAAGTAATCCTTGTTAAACGTCACGTTACCTGCCAATAATCCACGCCAATATTCAGGAGACTTAATGATACCATTATCAACTAGAACGTCTATAGAGTCCTTTACGGGCGTTGTAGTAGGTTTTTCTATAGGAATAACTACTTCTGGTTGCTTAAAGCTAAAATCGAATCCATCACCAACTTTAGTAACAATAAAGTCTGGATTGATATAATCATAACGAATATACGAATCACCGTTATATAAAGTCCCATCAATTTCCTTACCATTAATAGTAAACTTTACACTTTTGTTATTGTTATAGAATTGGTATGTATATTTTTTATTACCAACCATATCAAGTGCTTTCCAGTGGAGACTAACATAATTGCCTACCACGATACCTGGTACTGATACACCATTAACAGTAGTAGGAATAGTAGCATATGCAGGCTTGTCCCCAACATACTTAACTCCAAACACTTCACAAATTCCTTTTGCGTGTGCTACAGCAACTTTCTTTCTGTAGTCTTCAGATAACAATAATTTTGCTTCTCTGATATTATCCATAAACCCATTTTCAGTTAGAATTGCTGGCATTTTTGTTCCTTTTACAACCCCTAACCAAGAGCCATCCTTCATCCCTCTGTCTCTTAATCCTGTTGCAGAAATTAATTGCTTTTGAATTATTTTTCCTATCCTTAATGATTCTCCAGAGCCATATGTCAATGTCTCAATTCCTTCTGGGTTTCCCCAAATTCCATCTTTCAAAGCATTAGCGTGAATAGACACATATAATTGTGCTCCTGCATTGTTAGCAACTTGACAACGCTTTTCAATAGGTGTGTCTGCTTCAGTAGGAGAGACTTCAATTACTGCAAATCCAAAACGTTCCAATTCTAACTTTAACAATTGAACAACTCTACGATTAAACTCCCATTCGTGCATAAAGTTTTTCCCTGTATAAGATGATTTTGTTCCATCTGAAAAAATAGGAGTTCTTTTACCTGGAGTATTAAGACCATGCCCGTTATCCAAGGCAATCAAAATCTTTGCCATATCACCATTTCCCCTTAACACTATATATTTTTCCTATATATATAGTAATTGATAAATAATGAAATTGCATCCTATTGTTTATTGGGATGACGATTAGATACTACCTCCATTGTAATTAGAAAAAGACTAACCCTTTTTGTAGGGCTAGCCTTGTTGATACTTTTGATTTAATTGGGTGACAGGCATAACGATAATTTTGGGAACAAGACGTTCCCTGTTCTTTTGTAATCGTTTGTTTCCCAGAACATGCAAAACCGATAATAAAAACCGAAGATACATACCAGTCAAACAAGAAAGGATTCCTTTAGGCATGGATACAACATGAAATCCTAAGTGTTCTGTCCCCCGATAAATCATTGTGATTCCATAGAGGGCTTTCACATCCTGGCCCATTTTTTCTTTAATCATGTTTGCAATTTTAGGCAATAATGCTTCTACTGCCCGTACCATCTTAATAGCCAGGTGCATATCAGAACGGGAATTGGCCGCCATTTGCATGAGAAGTTTGTTGTTTACATGCAATTCTACAATTAAATCATCTTTGCAAACCATGCTTCCATTTGCAAAAGTAAGGGTTTCTCCCCGATATTTTCGGATGCGATATTGGAGAAATGGATTTTGTTGATCAAAGGGATGTATGCCTAACAACCGTAATAGGAATTGATCCCATATCATCCATAACGAGATAAGAAGTCTTTTGCCCCAACGGAATCGAATTCTGGGTTCCCCCTTTCTGGTATCATGTGAACTAATTCATCCACCCGTACACATTCATATCCTTTTTCAAGTACAACCAGAAGAACATCTTCAAGAGCGGAGATCATATTCGTAGGAGCATCCTCATCTGCCCCCAGGGTTTCACCACTATCATGCAAAACAATGATGGCTCCATCATGTAAGGAGTGAAGCAACCGATGTTTAAGTTTTTCCCTGCCCACTTTCCTGCGCCAATCTCCCACCATGATGGACCACATCACAATTTGAAATTTTTCTTTTTCAAATAAATCAATGAAGTTGGGCAAACCCCAGGGGGGACGATAATAACAAGGCCTTTGGCCAGTAATTTGTTGAATAATTTCTGCTGATTGGTTAAATTGTTTTCTAGCCTGGCCTGGTGTCAAAAAACAATTAGCATAATGGACATAGTTGTGTATTCCAATTAAGTGCCCTTCCTCTTGAATGCGTAGGATGAGTTCTGGATTCTTCTCTGCTTTCGAACCGAGGATAAAAAAGGTCGCTTTTACATTATATTTTTTTAATACATCCAACAAACTGGGCGTATATATTGGGTCAGGCCCATCATCAAAGGTAAAAGCAATTTTCTTTTTTAGTTCTCCTTTATTAAAAATTGCTATGCGAAAATAGCGTATTAAAAATCTTGGAAAAAAAGCATAAAAAATAAGAAATATGATCGGTGCCCATACCAGTAATTTACTCATAGGCTTCTCTCCCCGGTTGTAATATATGACCCCCGCTTGCCGATCACTCGCTGAAAAGGTAACAAGAGATAAAACAACGCAATTCCCCCAAGCAAAATCGCGCTGATCCATACTGTTACATTTTCACTGTACAAACTTCCAATCCACCCCCCCACAATAGGACCAATCATAATGCCTATTCCCTCAACACTTGAAAAAATTCCCCAGCCCAATCCTTCCTGTCCTTCAGGAACCTGATAAGATAGAATGGCATTCCAAACAGGCAAAACTGCTGCATACGACCCGCCTAACAGGATAGCAATTAAAAGGGACATATAAAAATTAGAGCTTAGAGTTAAAGAAGCAAGGCAAATAGCGAATAAAGCAAATCCAATGACCAGAAACCATTTCTTCCCGCCCCGATCAGAGAAACGCCCCATAGGAATTAAGCTTAAAACTGCACTGGCTCCCCCTAAAATTAAAATTAAGGAATACTGGGAATAGGTTAATCCAAGATATTTAGTCGCAAAACTAGGCAGGATAGGAACAAGCATGCCAGCGGCTGTAGTTTGTAGAATCATACCTGGCAACAACAATTTCATATCTTTAAGACGTTCTATAAGATTGTTCCATTGTTGTTTTAGAGGTGACAAAGGAAGGGTGGAAATTTTTTCATTGGGAATGCCAAAGACACAAAAGATTGTGATAAGCCACAACATTCCTAACAAGATATAGGATAAGGTTAAACTAATATCTAAAAAGAAATTAATCACTACAGGGCCTGCGCCTAATCCAATTAACCACATGGTATAAATGGCCCCCATTTGGGTGGCCCTCTCCGCCCCATTTACTTTACTTAAAGAAATGAGCCAAATAGGGGATACTCCAATTCCAAAAAGGGCGGAAGAAACAATAATAATCCAGGGCTGTGTGCCAAAGAAGATAAGCAATAAGCCAGCAAAGGAAATGATCAATCCCACAAAACAAATGATCCTTGCCGAAAAACGATCGAGCAAATAGCCTAAAAAAGTTTTAATCGAAGTATCTGTAACATAATGGGCAGTCACAGCTGTACCAGCTACAGTTAAAGATAATCCTAAACCCTGCATGGTATAAACCGGCAAAAATGAGGCTAAATAAGCACCGCGAACAAATTCTACAAGAAATAAAATAAAGGTTACCATCATGGATGAACCATTTCCTCTAAGATATCTTTTACAATTCTTTCTCCAGAATTGCTTTGATGCAAAAAACCCATGGTTTCTTTCATTTTTAATAAGGATTTTTCATCATCTATTAAAGGAAGTATGTTTTCCCGAAATCCTGCCCTATCGTTAAAGATTACTGCACCCCCTTTTTTCATTAAATACTCTGCATTGTCTTTTTCTTGCCCGGGAACAGGATGATATAGTAACACTGGAACTCTTGCAGCAATGGCTTCTGATAAGGTGATCCCCCCTGGTTTTGTAATCATGCATGCTAAGATACCAAACAATTCATGAATATTTTCAATATAACCATGCACTTTTACCCCGGCATGGTTGTTGAAATAGCTCTTCATTTCTTTGATTAAGGATTCATTTTTTCCGCAGGCTAAAAGGATTTGATAATCTTTAAGCCGGGATAGATCCTCTACAATTTCTTTAATGTTATTTACTACGCCATAAGCACCCGCCATAACTAAAATTGTCCGTTTCTTTGGATCTAATCCTAATTGCTGATATACTATTTTTTCATCATATCCTTTATCAAATGAATCCCTTACAGGAATGCCGCTTACAAAAATCTTATTCCTGGGAATTTCCCTTTTGCTCATTTCCATCTTTAAGTCCTCAGTTGCCACATAATACTTATCAACTTCAGGATGGAGCCATCGTTGATGAAGGGAAAAATCAGTAATCACTGTAAAGTTTGGAATATCAATCTGATATTTTAACCGTAAAATAGGCATGGCGTAGAAAGGAAATGTATTAATCACCACATCCGGTTTCTGCCGTTGAAATCTCTCTTTTAATTTTTGAGTGCCAAAAGAATGAAGAACTTTAGCAAATAATCGGTCATGTCTCATCTCTTTACTTCTGTAATACACCCATCCATATAAAGAAGGAGCCAATGTAAAACTTTTCAGATAGACATATTTAACAAACTCATTCATGATTGGATGAGCCTCTGCAAAAAGGTCCATAATCTCCACATTGTCTATTCCTATTTTCTTAAAATGATTTTGTAACACTTTGGAAACCTGCAAATGTCCATCCCCATAACTAGCAGCAAGAATAAGTACATTAGGGTTCTTCAGCACTACAATAGCCTCCCTTCTAACTGCCTCTCCCTTTCAACATATAACTTCTTTCCACAAATAATGCCCGTTTTATTAACACAAACTAACCTAAACCTCTTAAGAAAAGGTGGCTTAAACCAATAAATATAATAAAGAAATTCAATTTTATAGCTAGAAATACCTCCTAAGTCGGAAAATGGAAGCATCGAAGCCGAAGCGCCTTCCAAAATAAAAAAGAAACCCTGAATTGATCAGAGGTTTCTTTTTTCCTGACAAAAGGAGTATTAACAATCATCTGTCACTTTCACTGGCTGTTTTTGTAAAACTTTTATTTGAAAATCAACGACTAATTTTTCTTCTAAGCGGGTAAATATTCCTTCCTCAAAGGGAAGGATTGATCTTCCTTTACAAACACCCCTGCTAAAGGAACCCTGTATACGATTAAGTGCTTCATCAAATTCAACAAAAGATGCCCAAATGAGTTCACAGAATGGCAATTCATTAAAAAACTCTTTGTGTACCTGGGAAAATTGGGAGAGGTCGCTAGAGATGAGATGTTCACTGGCTGGGAAATCAGCTGACAAAGGTTTAAAACTGGTATACTCAATTTCTTCCCTATCACTAAAATGAGTGGTTAAAGGTTTTTTCAAGAATTTTCCTGTTAAATCCTCCACATGGGAGAAGGGAATATCGACGGTAAAGGACTGCAACGTTGAGTGTACTGATGTTGACGTACCAAAAACAGGGGAAGCATATTGAATATTTTTTCGCACAAACCCTTTTATAAACAACTTATTTCCTGGCAATAACAGTTTACATTGGGTTATTTTTAACCTTTTTTTAATATCTTTTATTTCTAACACTGGGGTAGGAAAGGTAATCGTTGTATCGATATGAACCTGGATTTTTGGCTCTGCTAATATAACAGGCACTTTAATTGTTGTATCTTTGCAATCACAACAGTGGCATTTTTCTTCTTTTTTGGACTTAGACATGTTGTCACTCCTTTTGAAGTCTTAATTAGTAAAATTTACTCTATCATCATATGCGTGTTTATCACAAAATTTTGGGCTTCTTAGATTTTTAGGCGGTACAAATAACTAGGGGCATTCACCCATAAAATGGGTGAATGCCCTATATCTTTTATTTTTTCTTTTCATATATTGGTATTGATACAGGTTACTAATGGAGGAATGAAAAATGAACCAAGTAGAGTCATATTGGAAATTAGAAAAGCAAATACAAAAGTTAAATGAAAAAGTTTTTTCTCTGCAAGACCAATTAACTTTAATGAAAATCGCAAAAAACGCCCAATCTTCAAAACAAATAAAAGTACCTGTCCTTCTTGCAAAAATCGATGTACAAGTTGATTTAGACGAGGAAGTTATCATTCCTTATCCCATAAAGTCCCTATCCCATGTTGAATGGGAAATCAATCACTTAACCTGCCGCTCCCCTTCTTTAACCAATAAAGTCTATGTTGATGGGGTTTTAAAAGCTACCATCTTCTTTGATACCTTGTTTCCTCCCTATCCTATTCTTTCTGTAACCGAGGAAATAGCCTTTAAAAAACGGAAAGACTATCACTATTTGTATGCTCCTCTTCCTGCCCAGCAACTTAAAAAAAGTGAGTATTCCTTTTTTACTGATATGGCTTCCGATGACGTGATTACCCATCGGGAGAAAAACATAACTGTAAATGAGCAAATGGTTTGTAATTTAAGCTATAAACAAATCATTTCTTCTGAAACCATGGAAATTAGAAACAATAAAACCTATATTGACTTGCAGGTATCCATTACCCTTTTATTTAATCTCCTACAACAACAATTGATCCCATTCCTGTAATTTCACAAAACGGTAGCCCATCTTTTTTAACTGGGGTACAGCTATCATGATCCCTTCAGCGGTTTCACTTTCTGGCTGATTCATATGTAAGAGGACAATGGCACCAGGAGTTGCGTCTAATAAAGCCTGATTCACCTGTTCTTTTGTAAAGGTAGCCCCAGCGTCCCCTAAAATAGAATAGTTGACAACTTTCCCCCCTAAATCCTCTACGATTTTAACGGTAATTTCATCATAAAAGGCGGTGCCAGAACGGAAAAATCGCGGTTTCTTTCCCGTTAATTCTGTAATCTTAGTTTGATTCAAGAGTACTTCGTCAATAGCTTCTTTAACAGAATTGGTTCCTTCAATTCCATAGGCATCGTTCCCTGAAATGGATAAGGGCTTATGCAACGTTCCGTGATTTTCAATTTCAAATAAGGGATTTGCCGCCAATTGGTGAAAAATTCCCTTATTGGCATCAATCCAGCGGCCATTCACAAATAATGTAGCCGGTACCTGTTCTTCTTTTAAAAACTCCATTAATTTTTCGTCGTATCCCTTGCCATTGTCTCCACCACAAGCGTCAAAAGTTAATGCGATGATTTTTTCACTTGTATTAATATAGGTTTTCACTCCCTCGACCTTTTCTCCCCATTCTATGGGAATGATATCACCGTATTTTTCCATTAATTCTTTGCGCATTTCTTCAATGGTTGGTTCCTTCTCTATCCCATTCTTTTCTTTTATTACAGCATTCTCTACTGGTGCTTCTGCATAGCATCCAGTTATACTAAACACCAACCCCAACAACAAAAAGATTACCCACATTTTTTTGTATGCCATTGTATTTGATCCTCTCTCAAAACACCCTTTTCCCCATTATAGCGGCAAACAGCATTTGAGAATAATGAAAAATAGGCGGTCCTCTGTCTCAATATATACATATCAATGGGTAATGAAGGCCTTTAAAAGGGGCGGAAATCCATGAAATTAGTGGAGCGTTTGCGGTATTATGAAAAAATTCTCATCCCTGTCATTCTTTTATTAAGCAATGGAAAAGAGTTAAAAGGAACCATTGCAAAAGTAGAACAAGACTTCCTTACTTTTTCTACTCAACCATACGGGGCCTTAGATATTCGATTGGATTTCATTATCGCCGTAGGCCCTCAACCTCCTGAAAATGAAATCACCCAACCCCAATTATCTGGTTTAAACCCTAAAAAACCAGGAAAAAGGCGACGTAGAAGGAAAAAAAAATAAGAGTGGTGCTGCCACTCCACTAAAATACTTGAACTATTTGATTTAAGGGGATGACACGAATTGTACTGCCTATGGCAATTCCTACTGCATGATCATTTACAAATGCTACCACACCCGTTAATACTGTACCTGTAGTTAGAACAATCGTTGCTGTTAATAACACCCTGGAACGATTCTCAAGAAGCTCTTTTATAAATTCCATTCTCTCTCCCCCCTTCTTTCTATCTCATTTATAAATATGAAAGTAAAAGAGGACATGGTTAGGTTAATAACACACGAAAACCACCTATTTTTCGCCCATTTTTCAATCCATGACAAACAAACAGGCAAAACAAGACAAACGTCATATACTGATTACTGTCAGGAGGTGATGTTTGTGAACTATCGTAAAAAATACTCCTTATGCAATAAACATCTGAATCAATTTGTTAATGTTTCACTTACCAATGGGGTAGAGTATGACGGATACATTGTGGATGTAAACCCCGAGTATTTTACCCTGGCGGTCCCCTCTAGTGAGGTTCAAGGGGAATGGGAAAGTGACGAACGGTCTCCTTTGGCCTTAATTACCCTTCCCCTGTTTTTCCTTGCAGGATTAGCAGTAGGTCGTCCTCGCCCCCCTTATCCTTATCCTTATCCATATCCACCCTATTACCCTCCATATCCTGCACCATATCCCTACAAGCCACCCTATCCTCCCCCTTATCCACCCTATCCATATAAACAATGAACCCTCCATCTCCTCTTCCATTTTCCCCATCAGGAAAAGAAGAGGAGTTCTTTTTGTCTTGAATTTGGTAAAATAATAGGGAAGGGAGCGTTTATATGTTATTAAACCGCGTATGGTTTTTTGAGTTTTTGTGATAATTTATCAGTTGTTTAATATGTTGATATTACTGTATTTTTTAAAGTTTTTATATTTGTGACATTGTGTGAGTTTGGATGGGTTGGCGCACTTTTGGCACACTATAAGTTGATGGAGGACTTGCCATCTTTGCTACAAAGGGAGTTACCACCTCTCCCCCTGATCGAATCACATTGATGGCATGAAATCTTTTCAAACTCATAGCTTCTTCTATAGTAAACGGATTAATTTCCTCTCGAAGATCTTGGAATGTCTTTTTCGAGGATGGGTAAAGTGTATAATGTGGGCCAGCTGCCTTTACGATTTCGGACAAGTCCCGGGGAATTTGTTCAAACGAATGGAACATCCAAATATATTTAACTCGCCATTTCCTACTTTCTACAGCCGCCGCCTTCCAGGTGCTTACCGAACGAAGAAATTGATGTGGTTCATCATATATTACGGAAAAGGGAAACTGATTTTCTTCTTTCCTTAATGTCATTGCCAAATCTATTTTTACAGAGAGAAGATTAACGATGATATCAACTCCCTCAGGCCCCAATATTCCTTTTGGCACATCGATGATTATGGCCTTTCTCTTACTCATTAGATGAACCATATATATAGAAGAATCAGATTCTAAACACTCCGCCAGGTATTCATCCCCCAGGATTGTATCCAACCGGTTGTAAATCGGATTTATTATTTGCCGCTTTCTGGCATCACTTTCTTTTGAAAAGTTCTGCAATGTGGTCTTGTGTATGCTATCTTTCATATCGAGGATAACATCGGAAAGATATTCCTCGTCCTCTAATATTCGCATAATTTCAGAAAGTTTTCCTGTTCGCATAGACATTACTGCAGCTCGAATATACCTGGCCGTCTGGGACCCCGCTTCATCCGTTGCCGTATTGAAAAAGGAAATAATGGAGTTAGCTAGGCGGTTCTTCGCCCGGGGTGAATGGGCCACTTCGCAAAAGTCCAGGGAAAAAGGTTTCTCCCCCAACTGGATCCGCACAACCTTATCATTGGGAATGGCCGCTTCAACTTCGTCCCCTATTTCTCCCTTGGCCGGATCTACGGCAAGGGAACCGAATCCATTCAACACCGATTGAACCATCCAGTTTGCTCCGAACCCACGCGTTTTCCCGCTCCCCATTCCACCGATAACGATGTGGGGTAAGCAAAGTTCATCATAATTATCCACAGGGATGTGGATATCTTTAATATCTCCTTTCATCTCAACATGGCCTATTTTTATCCCCTTACCTTTATTTAGCGCAGCAGGAACAGCGGTTTCAATAGACTTATTTACACACAATTCCTCTTCATATTTCCTTTGAATTTCTGATGTAGGCATCTGCAGGGAAACCTTTGCCAATTCGTCACAGGAAAGTATATTTGTATCTCCATCTGATCTGGTGAAATTGCTAAGTTGGTAAGTATTTAGTTCCTTTATAACAGCATTTACCCTTGATTTAATGCGCACTTTAAGTCTAATCAAATCGTTATCCTCGCCAATCTCCGAATAAGCACTACAAAGGGAATTTGCGATTAAGTCCCGGCGCAAATCATTACGGGAGTGGATAGCCACCCTTATTCGTGTTTTCCACACAGGAGAATATCTTTTGTCTCTGGATCGCTGGGAAAGATGGATTTCATCATGTGATATATTTTGAATTTGCATCTTGTTTTGCTTTTTTTCTGCCTGGGAGAAGAACGTTTTTTCAAGGGCATGTAGAGTATCACTTAATATAGAAGAAATTTCATTGAAAAGGGAAATAACACCACTTTGAAGGTATTGAACAATATCATTAGGATTAATCCTGGATCTTTTTAGGATAACCCCTTTCTTTAATTTGTCATGAGCATAGGATGACATCTGGCACCATTTCTTACGACTTACTGTTTCTGATATAACGGAAATCCGAGCCATATCCCCTTCTTCTATGTCGTGAATGGAAGTCAGGATAGAACCGATGGGGGAAGTTTGCTCTGTGGCATCTGTTTTGAGGGAGTAAATATCGTGACGATTGTACTTTAATTCGTAAATAATAGTATCATCCCGGGGAATATGTACTTCATTCACTGGAACTTCTTCAACTTGGACCTTCATTCTCTCTTCCAGGACAGATTTAAATTTCATGGACCATAGTTCTGTGGTGGCCACATAAAATTCAATCTGATGGTAGTCTAAATAGTAGACACAGATTTAGAGATCATAAATAGATAGTAGTTTCCCTTTAGTCTCAGATATGGTGGAAGAAGATGTAGCCCCGTATGTGAGCCTGACCAAAGGGAAGGCGAACTAGGGGAAGCCGTAGGCGGCCGCCGACTTTTTCCTACCTATTCTATCCTTTATAATAATAATGATCTTAAAATTGAGGTGGCTATTATCATGAAAAAGCATCGTAATTATGATTCGGAATACAAACGTCAAACAGTAGAATATATTTTGGAAGAAAGAAAGTCAGTGGCACAGGTTGCTAGGGAATTAGATATTTCCCCTAATACCCTACATGGTTGGGTGAAACAGTATAAGAAAACAAAAGGTGAAGATTTACAGATGGTAGGAACCGAGCCTTTAGATGAGCGAGATATTCGGGAATTACAAAAACAAATTCGCGATTTACAAGAGGAGAACGCCATCTTAAAAAAGGCGATGCACATCTTCGCGAAAGACCGGAAGTAAAGTATTCATTCATTTATGAACACCGCTTCGATTTCCGAGTCGAGAAGATGTGTGAGGTGTTTGAAGTATCTAGAAGCGGTTATTATAACTGGCTTACCCGTCCAAAAAGTGACCGGAAGATTCGTAAAGAGCAGCTAGCTAAGAGAATTAAACAAATCTTTATAGAATCCCGGAGGCTCTATGGCAGCCCCAAAATTACAGAAGTCTTGCGTTCCGAGGGAGAAAAGGTTTCCCAGAGGACGGTAGCTCGGATTATGCAAGAACTAGATCTTCGATCCCGGACAGTAAAGAAATATAAAGCGACCACGAATTCCAATCATTCCTTGCCAGTGCATGAAAACAAACTCAATCAAGAATTTAAGGTGGAAGCTCCAAACAAGGTGTGGGTGGCTGATATTACTTACGTTCCAACAGATGAAGGATGGCTTTACCTTGCGAGTATCATGGATCTCTATCAACAAGAAATTGTTGGATGGTATGCGGATAAGCAAATGACAAAAGCCTTAGTTCTCAAGGCCTTGGACCGTGCCTATGAGCAAAAACAACCGAAAGAATCCGTTCTTCACCACTCCGATCGAGGGAGCCAATATGCTTCTAAAGAATACCAGGAACGCCTAAAAGAGTATCGAATGATCGGTAGCATGAGCCGAAAGGGTAACTGTTATGACAATGCTTGTATCGAATCTTTTCATAGCATTATCAAGAAAGAATTAATTTTTTTAGAGAAATTTAAGACTCGTGAGGAAGCTATTAAACGAATTTATGAATATATTGAGTTTTTTTATAATCGGAAAAGAATTCATTCTTCAATAGGGTATCACACACCCCTTAAATACGAACGTATGTACTATAAATCCATTAAAAAAACAGCCTAAAATCTCTATTTTTTGTGTCTACTCTATTGACCTAATACCACTATTACTAAACTGAAAAAGTTTCATCTTTTATATATAAATAGTATTTCTACGTTTTATGAATGAAAAACGAATCTGGCACCTGGGATGTTTTAAAAAATCTACTTCAACTGAGGCTTTAAAGTAACCAAGATTCTTCAGAAAATCTAATTTAACCATATGGATATTGATACAAAAAATCCATATGGTTAAATTATTCCATCGAAAAAATATTTGTTGTTTGGGTAGGAATTTCAAAAATATTTAAAGACTCTCCATTCAAATTAAATTTTTGAAGTTTCATATTATAATTATCACCAACAAATAAAGAGCCATCTACATACGAAAGACGTTCAGCTAGATTTTTCACATTAAAACTTTTTAAAATTTTTCCATCTTTTAAATTTATGATTGTAATAGTTGATCCTTTAGACATCACTTTTGAAAAATTTGTAATAGCTATTTGTTGTTCCCCAATCGCAACTATATCTCCTACCATATCATGATAAGGAAAATATCTTAAAGGTTTTAATGTTTTTGCATCAAATTCTACAAAAGTTCCTTTTTCATTTTCTAAACCTAAATAAAGTTTGTTATTTAAATATAGAAGATTATTAAAACCAATACGTTTTTCTGATAACTTCTTCATTTCTACAGGTCCATTTATAGGAACTTTTACAATCAGTGGATAATTTAAATTCGGGTTAGAATGGGTTCTTAGACTGGTCCAAAAAATATTCTGTCCATCTGACTGAATACCAGATAAAAGTCCGCCATGTTCAATTGTTTTCCATTTTGAAACCTTAAAATTTGAGTCAATACGATAAATTGATGGATTTTCCCCATCTTCTTGGCATACAACGTAAGCATAATCATTTATAAAAAATATATCTCTAGGAGTAAAACCAACAGTCACTTTTCTTATTTTAGTAGTAACAGGATCAACAATAACTACTTTATTCTCTGCAGTAGTCATGTCATTTTTATTCATTATTGGGAACCAAAGTTGACCCTTATCGTCCTTGAAAAATTTCTCTCCCCATCCTTTTATTAATTCTATTTTATCAATCAATTCAAATGAATCACGTTTTAAAAAAGATAAGGAATATTTACCATCAGAGTAATTTGCATAAACTATACTATTTGAAGGTATTTTATTATTACTTGCCTTAGGAAATGAACAACCAACAAGAGAAACAGATAATAATATAATTACAAAAAACACTGGTATCATTAACGGTTTTTTTGTCATAAAAATCCTCATGAATGTTTTTATTTTATATAATAATAAGGAAAAATTAAGAGGAAACATTATATTTCCTCTTAATTTGTTTTAAAAGTAATTTAATTTAAATCTGCAACATTTACATTCCATTTTTCTTGTACATCTTGTTCTGTTAATTTCCCACTACTTATTGATTTTTTAAGATATTCATTTAATCCTGGTTTAGTATTTTCAATAGTAATTTTTGAAGGTTTTTTCCCTTCTGCTATTTCTGCATCGATTCTTTTTTTAGCATTATTTATAGCTTTTTCATCTAAACTTTCAGCGGATTCAACAATTACTCCATTGTAAGTAAATGTTGAAAGGTTTTTAGAATCCGTTAAAGAAGATTGAGATAAAGTTGTGTCAGAAGATTTTAAATTTGCACTTGATCTTGATGACCATACACCATACCCATCATATCCTGCTGAAGTAGAATATGCTCTTTGTACTATTAAAGGATCGTACCAAATGTCCTCAGGAGTTATTAACAAACTATCAGCAGACCAACCTAAACTATAACCATAGAGATCCCAAAAGGCACGTGAAACCAATTTAGAACAATACCAATAGCTATTATTAGTAAAAGTTGTACTCACACTATATGCACCAGCATAACTATTTGCTTTTTGCACAACATTATATCCACTGTAACCCCACGTAGCAATATTATAATTAACACCATCTAGTGAAGCTGCATCGTATTTTTTAAAATGAGATTGCCAATGATTATTATAAACACATTGTCCTCCCGCAGGAGTACCAACGTTTGTTGCTTCTATACATAAACCATCCCATTGGCCATTAGAATACTCAGATCCTTCAAAACACATACCGACATGGGAAAAATTACCATAATTACATCCGTTATTATAACCATATAAAGTATCTCCTGTTACACTCGGAAAAAGACTTAGACTATTATAATAACCTGACCATGACCCAGCCTACCATGATGTATCAGCATTCGCCTTTTCTACATTAAAAAGACTAAAAGAAGAAGCCATCGCTACAGTAGCAGTAATAACCCCCAATTTTTTCACAAAACTTTTAATCTGCATTATGTAACCCCCAATTATTTTTTAAAAAAATAATATTTACATAAAAAAAAAGAGTAAATCAGGGACTAATTCATAAATCATACCAAAAAAGTGAAAAATATTTATTTCTAGAAATACTTTATAATTTTCATCCGGATGTAGTTATAGAATAAGTCTAAAAATAACCAATTAAAACTAGTATTTAATGTAAAATGTTACAAAACAATTAACTTGATTAACATTGTATTTATAGAATTTTATGGTATTTTTACCTGGTAGAGGTTTATGTTTATTTAGTAGAAAATTTACTAGGCAACGCTGTAACCCTTTTTTGGGAAGAATCTATTCTTTTGTTCAATAAAATAACGTCCTTCTATAAAAAGAGCAGCACCTCCTGGTACGATAGACGTATCAATTTAAGGAGGTGCTTTTCATATGCCACAAATAGGCCTTTTAATAACGGAGAATCAAATGTTTGGGAGATACTTCTAATCAAACATTTTTAAAAACCTACATTTACTTTATTTGCACCACCGGCCCGGCAATAGCCTGCACAACCTGGTCACTATTAATTGTAGGAATTATAGCCTGTGCAATTCCCTGGCCATCTAAAGTAACGGATACATTTACATTTGGTTCTGTAGTATTGTTATCTACTTTCGACCTCTGATAAGCCGCTTCAATCGCCGCCTGGACATCTTGCACAGATAGATTCAAACCATAGTGATTCGCGCTATCCAATACATGAGCAACAGCCAAGGAAAACTTCTCCTGTCCATTCACTTCCTCCCACTGTTTACCTACATAGATAACAGCATCTTTTACAATGGCATCAAGCAGCTGACGTTGTGATGCCGTCAGTTTACTATCCAATACCGCTTTGTACTTTTGCACCAACTTACGAGCATAAGAAAAACCGGGCATAGCCCGGTCCTTTTTATTTCTTCATATCCGAAATACGATAAATTTGCCCATGTACTCCTTCATAGTACTCTGGATACATTTCTCCTCCACACTTTTCACAAGTAAATTGAGGTGGGATCGAAAGATCCCCATCATCCATTTCATCAAATGATTGAACGACATGTTCAGGGATTGGTTCAATCTCATCACATGCTAGACAAATGTAATTGATTACCTGCTTGTCCCTTAAATATCGGGAAGTACTTATTTGTTTTTGCTTCTTTTTTTTCTTTGTATTTTTCATTTATCTCTTCCTCCAAAAATCTTCTTGCCATATCATCTACTGCATATTTTATATGTAATTTTCCATCTTCTAGGCAGACTTCTCCCTTGTATTCAAAATAACACTGACATTTTGGACAAACAAGAGGATCCTTGCCAGTGCTATTCTGAATTCGTTGTCTCCAATTTCTACGTTTCAACATCCGTTTGGCTCTCACGAGCCATTTTCTTGCTTCCTTCTGCCATACTGTGACTAATTTTTTGCATAAAGATTTAATTCTGCGAGAATAAGCTCCATAGTATCTAATTGTTTTGAAATTTGTATCTGGAATATGCCGAATTAATCGAGAAATAAATTCTCCCACTAGTAGTTTTTCAGTTTTTTCCTTTCCATCTATTTTATCCACGTAACTGTACTCAACAAATTGACCATCATATTCCTTGATCCGATGGATAGCTATAGCGGGTCGACGAATATAACGGCCAATATAAGCTAACTGTTTTTTTACATTTCCCTTCTGTTTTGGGGCATACACATAGAAGCCTTCCCCATTTGCAGAAAAGGCCTTTTGTAACCTAGGTTGTATTTTCTTTTTCTCTTCTTCCGTAAGATTTTTACGAATTAACTTCAAGACAACTGTTTGCCATTGCTTTCGCAGCATTTCGAAAGGAATGAAATCATAAGTCTTCCATTCTCCACTTTCCTTCATTCCTCCCATGGTTACAAGCATATGAACATGGGAATTGAAATTCATCCTCGATCCAAAAGTATGCAATCCTGCAATAATGCCAGGTACAACCTTATGTTTTTTCTGAAAAAATTCCTTCACCAGTCTTACGGCTTCATCCATGAATATTTTCAATAATTTTCGATGTAAAAGAAAGATAGGACGTAATCCCTCATTAATAGTAAAAATCACATGTCGATGATTCACTTGAAATACATCTTCTTCAAGTAACCTGCTCCATTCCTCAGTTTCTCCATTTGAACACGTGGTACAGAATCGTCCTTTACATCGATAAGGAATTCGTCTAACCTCATGGCATCCTTCACAAACTAATAACTTAAATCCATTTTTAAGGTCTCCACACCCTCGAAATTTCTCTACTTCTTTAACCACTGAAGGTCGAATTTTATGTTTATGTTTTTCAACGAAGGCATCCCAGTGCCCATGCTGATCAAAAAAATTTTTCTTAAGATGTTCATTTCCATATCTTAAGCATACAACGAAAAAACTTAAAAAAGGAGTACCATCGGTACCCCTCAAACTTATAAATTCTTATACGTTAAGAAAAACCCTTGATACACAAGGGTTTTTTAATGTAAACTTACTAATGTAAAAAATAAGGGAGCGTTTATATGTTAAAAAAACACTGGGGAAAAATCACAGCATTGCTTCTTCTTGTAATGGGAAAATTAAAATGGGTTCTCGCCATTTTCAAAATTGGGAAATTTGCTACTCTGGCCTCAATGTTTGTTTCCATCGGGGTGTATGCCATTTTTTACGGTTGGAAATTTGCTGTTGCCCTTGTTTATTTGCTGTTTATTCATGAAACAGGCCATCTCATTGCAGCCAAGAAAAAAGGAATCAAAACAAGTCCAGCAATTTTCATCCCTTTTCTTGGAGCATTAATTGGCATGAAAGAAAAACCAAAGGATGCCCAAACAGAGGCTTATATTGCTTATGGGGGACCTTTTTTTGGTTTCCTCTCCTTTTTGCCAGCCATCCCTCTTTATTATTTAACCAATAACCCCTTTTGGGGCATTGTCATCACTATTGGTGCAATGATAAACCTATTTAATCTTTTTCCTGTTTCTCCTTTAGATGGGGGCCGAATTGTTACCGTGTTATCTACAAAAGTTTGGTTAATTGGACTATTGATTCTCATCCCAATTCTTTTCCTTTCGCCAGACCCCATTCTATTTTTAATTTTTATTTTTGGGGTCATTACCTGGTTTAACCGATTAGGGGAAACCAAAAAGCTGAAAAAACTAACAGTGCGCAAATCATGGATAGAATCAGAACGTGGGGAAATAGCCAGTTTATCTCAAACATTAGACAATACTGTGGAGTCCTCTGATATAGTCCTTCTCCTGAACGAAACCATTTATTCCATCAATCACCAGATAAGGGATTTGGAGCTGGTAAAACCTGAAAATAAAGAAGAAAAAGAACGCAAGGAATTTCAAATGGAATCCCTTAAATTCAAATTAGGAGTGATTCGTTCTTACTGGCTGAATCATGAAGCCTTTGCAACTGCCTTACTGCAAATGGATCAAGCTTTATTAAAAATTGAAAATGAAATTAAAGGACTTCACTCTTATTACGATACCCCTCTTTCCGTGAAGTGGAAATGGTTAGGCCTTTATATTGGCCTGGCAATCATTTTATCACTAGGACTAATTCTCGGAATGAATATTATGGAAATGAATGCTTCTTTGGTAAATTGAAAATACTGTTTTAGCGAAGGGAGAAATGATGATGGACAAAGGGAAAAAAATTGAACAAAAAGTAAAAAAGGTATTAACTGAAGGTGAAATGAATGTTGACGAACCTAATAAAGCTGCCCTTGACCGTTTAAAACCTAAATATGAAATTCGGGTACAAACCATGATGGATCCGATTGTGGAAGAAACACACATTATTAGAGAGCATGTTAAGGAAGTTGATGATCGATATGATCAATATATGAACAGAATTCCTGGAAAGGAGGAAAAAAAGGACAGGCAATAATGCCTGTCCTTTCCTTTTGGTACCTACCTATTTATTCCCCAAGGATTGATTCTTCGAACGTGATTGTTGCGTACCCGATATATTTTGACCCGCTGCCCCTTGTTGGGACTTTTGTTGGGATTGTTGGTTTTGGCGACGAACTTCATTAATATCGGTACCTGAAACAGACTTGTTCGAATTGTTATTTTTCATGAAATAACCCCCTTATGGAATTAGGTAACACCAGACATAGTATGTGTGGTCAGGGGGACTTTTATGCTTTTTTCTGATTGTGCAAAAATGTAGTAAAAAGAAAATGGGCAACCCCAATGGTTAAACCGAAAAAGGAAACTGCCAGCCGAACTAAAAATGGATAATCCATATAGGTTAATGAATACACAAAAGAAATGGTAACAATAAATGCAACGATGTAATGGACTAAACTATTTACTCCGGCAATTCTGTAAATCCCATGGACAAACAAAAAAACCAGAATATAATAACAGGGCAAAAAGATTAATAAATTATGGTCTTTATCGAAAATATTCTCGATATTTTCGATTAATGTAGGGTAAAATTGGTTACAAATAATGAAGGAAATCAGGATTGAAGAAAAAATCCATCCTCGATATAAATAAATCAACCATTCTACTTGATTAATGCCCTTCATGATTAATGCCTTTCTTACTTCTTTTACTAATAAGAGAAGACCCTATTTCAATAAAGGAATCAAGAATAAATAAACCAAAGGATAATATAAAGGCAATGATATAACCATTTACGGTAACACCAGGCACTACATTTAAAATTAAATAAATTATAAATGAATCAAAGATAATTTGCACAAAAGAAAACAAATGCTCCTGCTTGCTTTTAAAAATCATGACAACCATTTCTTTAAGCAATGGATGGAATAAATATTCGCATAAAAAAAGGGCAACAATAATCCAGAGAGATGTAGTGACGATAGTGCTGTTATCCTGGAAAGAAAGCAATCGGTCTAAATATAAGCTGGTGCCCTTTACAAATAAAAAATAAAGAAATGTCCCAATGATTACCGGCAATAGAAGTAAGAATGATAAAAAGGGAGCCAGCCACAATCTACTCCAAAATCCCTGTCCTTTCTCATTCTTTTCCTCCTGGTCCAACATAAAGCTCACAAAGAGTATTGTTATGAAAAAGATAACTACGATGGAAATCAGAAGACTTTTCAATAAGGATACCCTCATTCGATTAAATTATAAATCTTAATGGTTTAATTATACTCACAATATGTACATATGGGAATATGAAAAAGCCGCTAAGTCAGCGGCTTTCACTCCTTTATTTACCGATGAATTTTTATTTACCGGTGAATTTTGCTTCCCTGCGTTCTAAAAAGGCCATGACACCCTCATTTTTATCCCTTGTTTCACATAAACCGCCAAAGAGGCTGGATTCTAAGACCAATCCTTCTGCCAAATCCATATCCATCCCTTGATTAATGGCTTTTTTCGCTGTCTGAACGGCAATGGGACCACGAAGAGCTATGATATTGGCCCATTTTAGTGCCATGGAAACGGGATCATCTTCAACAACTTCTTCCACAATTCCAATGCGATAAGCTTCTTCCCCATTAATCATTTCCCCTGAAAAGATCAATTGTTTGGCTTTTCCCGGCCCGATTAAACGGCTTAAACGCTGTGTGCCCCCATACCCTGGAATGATTCCCAATTTAACTTCAGGAAATCCAAAGAGGGATTTTTTCGAAGCAATACGAAAATCACAGGCAAGAGCTAATTCTAATCCCCCGCCAAGGGTATACCCATCAATGGCTGCAATCACCGGTTGATCCAGTTCAGCAATTTGCTGAAAAATCGATTGGCCAATTAAACAAAGTTGTTCCCCTTCTTCTCTTCCTAATTCAGGAAACTCCTGTATATCAGCCCCTGCCACAAATGCCTTTTCCCCATTTCCAGATAAAATAACAACCCTGCAAGAATCCTGTATTTGTTCTAATGTTAAGCTCATTTCTGCCAAAACTTCTCGATTTAAAGCGTTGACTGGAGGACGATTAACTGTAAGAAATCCAATTTCATTTTCTACTTTCCAATTAATATAGTTCACTACAATCACCACCCTGAAATATTCTAAATTATTTTAGACCCTTAAGCCCAATGTACTGTATTCGTCTCTACTCCCCTTATTTCCTTTTCCTAAAATTGTTAAGAAACCATGAATTTCATATAAAACAAGTATATTTCCATCCTTTTCATCCCATCATAGTTTTGTATCAACAAAACATTTACTTTGGAGGTTGAACCTATGAGTGACAACAAAAGAGAAATGTTAAGAAATACGACGGATAACTTGCGTGAAGCGGAAGACAAACTTCATAGCGGAAATATTAGCAACCAACAAAAAAAAGCCAATCAACAAAATAACGAAAACCGCCAGGATGCTATGGAACAATTCCGCAACGAAATTGAAGAAGAAAATCAACAGTAAAAAAGACGTTTTGAAAAATAAGAAAACCGTGAACCTTTCAAGGATTCACGGTTTTCTTTATTGCAAAGGAAGTTGTTGTTCTCCTTCATTTTGTACCTTTGGGATATGCATTAGGGGTGCTTCTTCCGTGAGAACCCTTCTTTGCTTTGCTGATGATACAGCCCCTAATTCAATGCCCGTGCACTGTGAAAGAAAGGGATCCAAAGTACAGAGGTCTGACTTTCCTATATCCCTTAATGCTGTCTTCCCCAGAGAAACAGCCACCTGCTCCATTTCTTGCATACAGGCATTAAAAAAGTGCAGCAAAGAACGCACACCTTTATCTATATCAAATTCATCGGTCATTTTTCCAGTATAAACAACAAGACTGGTGGGAGGTTCAAAGGGAAGGGATTCTGTTGCTTGCTCGGCAGTCATAGCCATTAAAGCCGCTGTCCCAATATATACGGCATCCGCTCCCACTGCCATGGCTTTAAGCATTTGTCCAGGAGTGGAAAGCCCTCCTGTAGCAATAAGACTAATGTCATCCAAGACCTGTTTTTTTGCCAAATAGTCTTTCGCCCGTACAATTCCATACAGTGTAGGCAGTCCCATGTCGTCTTCTAAGGTGGGAGACGTGCCATGGGTTCCCCCTTCTGCCCCATCGATTGTAATGAAATCCACCCCTGCTTCTACGGCATATTCCAATTCCTTCTCTAAATGATGGGTGGCTGCAATTTTCAATCCTATGGGAACGCCTGTTTCCTGGCGCAAACGGGATACCAGGTTAACAAAATCTTTTTTTGTGCGCACTTCAGGAAGGGATGAATGGATCACCGCATCTTCCCCTTTTTTCAAACCAAAGACTTCACGGAATTCGTCTCCAATATTTTTGGCTGATGTCCGTTGATGGGAGGAACCCTGGGCCCCCTGCCCCAATTGGATTTCAATGGCATCCATTTTTCCATAGAGTGACCGTTGATTCAACCATCCCCCACGATTGTATTGGCCAATCAAATATGAAGCCGTTTCCCGCTCTTCCCGTAAAAGGCCTGCTTCCCCTGTATTGGTTGCAGTCCCCAGTAATGTAGCAGCTCGCGCCAGAGCTAATTTTGCTTTTTTGCTTAAAGCTCCGCCATAGGACATGCCTGCAATAAGAATGGGAATAGAAAGAGGTAGAGGCTTCTGGGCTTTGGGCCCAATGGTGACTGAGGTTTGAATTCCGATTGTTTCCGAAATAGGAAGGCGAAAAAGATGGACTGGATTAAATAAAATTTGTTCCCATGGAGAAAATCGGTGATAGGTGCCGAGAGGGCGCCCAGGGGGAATGCCTCTGGATGCCCGCATGGCTGTTTCCATAAGGGGGATCAGCCCTATCTTTTGGCTGACAGGAACCATTTCGAACAGGTTTTCCACATATTGGTCTCGCATAGCCCGGGTAATGGCTTTATCAGCAATTTCATTCATATAAGAACGGATCCAGCGGTCAATGTACTTTAACATGTTCACCGCTCCCTTTTTCACCTTGTTCAAGAGACTGGCGGAGACGATTTACTTTAATTCCCATAGAAAAACACATATCCCTCATTACCCCTAATTGGCGGGATGTATTTTGCTCTTCAATGGCCATATCTAAAAGATCTCTTTGATCATAGTTTGTAAGCTTAGCGTAATGGTCTTTTTCAATGCTGGCAAGGGTGGCTGCAATGGTTTCCATTCTACTTAATTCTGTAGAAAGGTAATTTAATGTACTTGTCATATCCTTTTTGTTCATGGAAGTCTCTCCTTACCTTTTTCCTTACTTTATCCAGAGGAAGAAAAGCTATGCAAAAAGCCATTTATCTCTCACCTCAAATTGAATAGGATATTTTGAAGTATGAGATAAATGGCTATGTGAGTTAAAAAACCACCTGGTTAATTAAGTGTATGGCATGTTCTTCTTCAATTTCTTTAACCAGGACCAGTTCGCTTATTAAAATTTGTTTCGCATTATCTAAAAGGGCTTTTTCTCCTGTAGGGAGAACCTTGTCCCGATTGCGAAGGGTTAAATCATGCACCACCTGTGCAATTTGAAACAAGTTTCCACTTTTTACCTTCTCCATATTTTGCCGGTACCGTTGATTGGAATCAGTAGGAAGTTCTGATGCATCCAACCAGGGCTGATTTAATACCTCATCAATGGTTTTCCCGTCTACTACCCGACGCAAGCCAAATTTGTCCTCTTTTCCAACTGGAATAAATACCTGCATGTTAGCCATTGTCATATTCAACAAGTAATAATCCTGTTTCTCACCAAGGACTTCCCGTTCTTCTACAGCCTCAATGATTCCCGCTCCATGCATAGGGTAAACAATTTTATCGCCGATTTGAAACAAAAAACCACCTCCTAAGTAATTCCTATATAAGAATATCACATTAGAGGTGGTAAAACAAATTATGATACAACGTTATGGATTATCCGTCAATCCCTATTTTTACTTTTTTTCGTCAAATTTTAACCTTTTTAATGCTTCTGCCAGTGCATTATTTATAGGTTCGTCATCTTGATTCTGGTTTTTTAAATACTTTTGTACCGTACGTTTATCTACTTTTCCTACTGATTCTTTTTTCCGTCGCTCCTGAAAAGTAGATAGCTTTTCTCGATATCCACATACACAGGTGAAAGTTTGACCTTCCCCTTCACCACGCAATTCAAGTTTTTTCTTACATTTTGGACAACGGGCATTTGTGACTCGAGATACATTTTTACGGTGGCCGCATTCCCGATCCTGGCATATGAGCATTTTGCCCTTTTTCCCGTTCACTTCAAGCATGCGCTTTCCGCAATCGGGACAGGTTTTCGTGGTGAGATTATCATGCCTAAATTTAGCATCACTAGATTTAATTTCTGAAACGATTTCCTTGGTATATTCTTTCATTTCTTGAATAAATGCATCTTTTTTTAAGGTACCTTTAGCGATTTGCTCCAGCTTTTGTTCCCATTCCCCCGTTAAAGCTGGGGATTTCAATTCATCGGGTACTAAATCCAGTAGTTGCCGACCTTTTGCAGTGATATGGATTTCATTACCACGCTTTTCTATTAAGAAAGAATTAAAAAGCTTCTCGATAATATCTGCCCTGGTGGCAACTGTACCAAGTCCACCTGTAGATTTTAAAGTGTCTGCAAGCTGTTTATTTTGTGTTTCCATATATTTAGTTGGGTTTTCCATGGCTGATAATAATGTAGCCTCTGTAAAACGTACTGGTGGTTTTGTTTGGCCTGAGGTTTGCATGATTAATTTAATATTTAATGTTTCGCCTTTTTCTATATGTGGCAAAATCTGCTCTTTTAAATCATCTATTTCCTCATCATCTTCGTAACGATTTTCGTATACTTCCTTCCACCCTGGATTAATAATTATTTTTCCACGGGCTACAAACCTTTCATCCCCAATGGATGTATGCAATGTTATTTGCTCATACTCAAAGGTTGGAAAAAGAACGGCTAAGAAACGTTTTACAACCAAACTGTAAATTTTCCGTTCTTTATCAGTGAATGCAGAGAGATTTACATAGCCCTCTGTTGGTATAATCGCATGATGGTCACTAACTTTACTATCGTCAACAAAAGATTTTGAAGCCTTTATCGGCTGTTTTAAGATTTTATTTGCTAAGGAACGATATTCCCCTATCCCACATGCTTTTAGACGCTCTGGAAGTGTGCTAACAAGATCTGACGATAAGTAGCGTGAATCGGTCCGAGGATACGTCAAAACCTTGTGTTGTTCATAAAGTTTTTGCATAATATTTAAGGTTTCTTTAGCAGAGAACCCGAATATTTTATTTGCATCTCGTTGCAATTCTGTTAAATCATAAAGACCCGGAGAATAGGACTTTTTGGCTTTTCGATCAACTTCCACTACAACCGCATTTTTATTGCCTAGTTTTTTTACAATAGCATCCGTTTTTTCTTTATCAAAGCTCCTATTGTTTCCATTTTTATCTTGCCAGGAAAGCTTTAATTTACCGTTAGTCTGAGCCTCAATTCCATAGTAGGTTTTTGGCTTAAAGTTTCTGATTTCTTCTTCACGCTTTTCAATAATAGCGACAACTGGTGTTTGGACCCTCCCACAGTTCAACTGTGCATTATGTTTTGTTGATAGGGCGCGACTTGAGTTTAGCCCTATATACCAGTCTGCCTCAGAACGAGCTACAGCAGAATAATATAGATTCTCATAGGCTTTACCAGGTTTTAAATTTTTAAATCCATCTTTAATGGCTTTATCAGTGACAGAAGAAATCCATAAACGTTTTACCGGTTTATTCACTTTAGCTTTAGCCAAAATCCAGCGAGCAACCAGTTCCCCTTCACGGCCAGCATCGGTCCCAATAATAATCTCGGAGACATCCTGGCGCATTAATTGGGATTTCACTGCATTAAATTGCTTGCCAGATTGTCTGATGACAGTTAACTTAAGCCGTTCTGGCAGCATAGGCAGGTCTTCTAGTTTCCATGTTTTATACTTTTCATCATAATTCTCTGGATCCGCTAAAGTTACAAGATGCCCAAGGGCCCATGTAACGATATATTTATCCCCTTCAAGATATCCGTTTCCTTTTTTATGGCAATTCAAAACCCGAGCGATATCCCGGGCAACAGAAGGTTTTTCAGCTAAAACTAAGCTTTTTCCCATAATTTTTTCTAAACTCCCTTGTTACTCAATGTATGACTTTTAATATATCACAAATATCAAATGGTTTCATTTAACAAAGGGATTTCTATTTTCAGGAAACCTTCAGCACATTCTTTTAAAAAATGAAACAGAGGGCAGATTTTTTTCTGCCCTCTGTACCTTTAGTTGCTGAAGTAATGTCCTTTTTCGAGGTCTGGAATGAGCTTAGGATGCACTGGCTGCCATCCCAAGCGTTCCTGAGTCAGTGCACTCGACGTTGGGTTGTCGGTCGGCGCAAAGGCACCGAAAAAGCCGAAGTGGACGGCTGCCTCTTCTTTGGAAAGACTGACCACCGGTAGGTTCAGGTGGCGACCGATAATTTGGGCGATGTCACGGACTGGTACACCCTCATCGCCAACCCCGTGTAGTATAGATCCTGCTGGGGCGTCTTCCAACGCCAACCGGAACAGACGCGCCGCATCGAGGTAGTGCACAGCTGGCCAGCGGTTAGATCCGTCACCGATGTACGCCGAGACTCTTTTGTCACGAGCAATGTCGATCAGCATTGAAACGAAACCAGCCCTTGTCTCGCCGTGCACAGAAGGTGCGAGACGGACGAACGATGACCGTACCCCGCGCTCAGCCAGCGAGATAACCTCGTTCTCCGCTTCACCCCGGGGTACTGTGTTGTCGACCACATCCTTTTCCGTCCCGATTTGCCCTGGTGGGAGTACGTATGTGAGCATCAATGTTCCCGAGGTGATCACGAACGGTTTGCCCGTACCCTCCAGCACTTCCCCCATTGCCTTGACGGCACGTAGGTCGTCTGCGACCGCCTTGTCGTAGTCTGAGAAGTCGTGCTTAAACGCTAGATGAATGACGCCGTCCGCAGCAGAGGCACCGCTGCGAAGGCTGTCAAGATCGTCGAGGGAACCGCGGTGCACCTCGGCCCCTGCAACCTTTAATGTATCGGCAGATTTGTCTGAACGAGCAAGTCCGACGACCTGATGCCCTGCCTCGATGAGTTCACGGACAACCGCAGTTCCGATGAAGCCTGTCGCTCCTGTAACAAAAACACGCATGTTCTTACCTCCTTTGGATATTTCCTATCAGAATGTTCTGCTACAAAAAGAATTATACAATACATCGTTAACTCGGTAAACTATTTTAATTAAAATAGTTAATTTAATAATATGAGTAAAATTCGTTTGTGATAACAAAGCGATTTCGGTATAATATAAGTAACAAAGGAGGTTTCATTTCGTGAGAAAACCCGTGAGCGTCGATCAATATATTGAAAAAATAAAACCTGTTATAAGAAGAAACAAATTCAGCCAACTAAAAATAGACGATATCGCAAAATATATGGATATCAGTAAAGTGACACTTTATAAGCATTTTTCATCCAAAGATGAAATCATTCAACGGGTTGTAATGTATTATATTAATTACTTGCAAGGGGCTGATACCGTTGTAAAAGATGATTCCGCCTCTTATGTTGAGCGCTTTCAAAAGACGTTTTTGCAATCGTTGATATGTGTGACTTTTATATCTGATTTGTTCTTAAATGATCTCAAAGAATTTTACCCGCACCATTTTGAGGATCTTGCAGCTGCACAACAAAGTCGAATTAAAAATTTACAAACCTTTTTTGAATCCGGGATGAAGCAGAAGATATTCAACAAATTGAATGCGGTGTTGTTTATGGTTCAAGATGACGCTGTGTTGCGGCGTTTCATGGAACCCTCATTTTCAATTCAGTATGATGTTACCTTGAAACAAGCGATTATAGATTTTTATAAAATGAAACAATATCAATTGCTTAAGCTTGAACATTTAGATACCGTAGATGATTCCGTTATTGAAAAAGAGGTTTCTAAAGTTTTACAAACCATTTCATAATCATGTTTGCGCTCCCAGATTGTCTTCAGCAATAGGGCGCGATTGTGGAACATGAAGTAAAAGGGAGATACATATTAGTCATATCTAATATGTATCTCCCTTTATTTTTTATGACTTTTTAAAATTTAGGTCTTGATAAATTTTTGTATAACTTTTTTTAAACAGAACTACTTTATTTTAAATCCACATCTTCTCAATAAATACACCTAAGCCATCACAATAATAAGGTTTTCCATAATGAATAGAATTTTCATTTTAATTTCACCCAATCCAATTTGGGCGAAATTAGTACAAGTATTATTAGTATTAGCTTTTTTTAATTTCAACCTTTTACTTGACAGGATACAACTGGACCCTCCCACAATTCAACTGTGCATTATGTTTTGTTGATAGGGCGCGACTTGAGTTTAGCCCTATATACCAGTCTGCCTCAGAACGAGCTACAGCAGAATAATATAGATTCTCATAGGCTTTACCAGGTTTTAAATTTTTAAATCCATCTTTAATGGCTTTATCAGTGACAGAAGAAATCCATAAACGTTTTACCGGTTTATTCACTTTAGCTTTAGCCAAAATCCAGCGAGCAACCAGTTCCCCTTCACGGCCAGCATCGGTCCCAATAATAATCTCGGAGACATCCTGGCGCATTAATTGGGATTTCACTGCATTAAATTGCTTGCCAGATTGTCTGATGACAGTTAACTTAAGCCGTTCTGGCAGCATAGGCAGGTCTTCTAGTTTCCATGTTTTATACTTTTCATCATAATTCTCTGGATCCGCTAAAGTTACAAGATGTCCAAGGGCCCAGGTAACGATATATTTATCTCCTTCAAGATATCCGTTTCCTTTTTTATGGCAATTCAAAACCCGGGCTATATCACGGCGACTGAAGGTTAAAGAAAATTAAAAGTAGCAAATATTTCACTTCTGAAATAATTACTACTAATAAATTTTTATCGAAATTAAAATTTAGATTAAGTAAATGAATTTTTAATAGTGAAAAAGAAATAGGACGATAAATATTTGTTTATTTTAATCCTTTCCCTTCTTCTTTCTACGAATTGATTTAATAAGAATTCCTAAAAATAAAAACCATAAACCTACATTAACTGTATTATTAAACAATTCCCCTGAATCTATATTCTCAATTGGATAAAATAGAGCAAATATTAGAATCCCCAAACCAAAAATAACCATAATGTTAGCAATTATTTTTCGTTTCATATTTCCCCTCCATTTCGCATCAAAAGCCATCGTAACAAAAAACATCCTTTATTTTAATTTACCACTAATCGACAGGTTATTTACCAACAACTACTTTTTTAGTATTGAAGAGTTAAATGAGGAATTGAGAAAGAAATTAGAAGAATTTAATCAGCGTCCTTTTACCCGAAAAGAAGGATGTCGTTATTCTGCATTTGAAGAAGAGGAGAAATTTGCGCTTTCCCCTCTTCCGGACATGCCTTACAAGATATCAGAGTGGAGGACGGCAAAAGTACGGCCCGATTACCACATATCTGTTGAAAGCATGTTTTATTCTGTTCCTTACGAATACATCAATCGGCAAGTGGCCTTTATATTGAAAATCATCATAACATCATATTGAAAGGACCTACTGGATTATTGATGAGTGGCTCCTTACGGAACTTTCAAAGGATGAAGCCAATATCCTGTTGGAGATTACTGAAGCCAAGCAAAAAACTGCTTCCACTATTTACTGTTCTCAAATCGATCCCAGTGGATGGCATATGAAGTTGGGTAACGGAAGCATTGCGAAAGCCATTTTAGACCGCATTGTCCATGATTCTTACCAATTCTTGTTGGACGGTGAAATCTCCATGCGTGAACGACATGGATTGCAGGCTATAAGGCTAGAACCAGCAACCGTGACAAAAACTAGATTGCCTTAAACCATCGTCTTTAATGTACACAATGAATGTGTTTTAGCTGTAAAACTGTACGTTGTGGAAAAGAAAACTAGACTCATTCCATGATGACCACATAGTAGACCTCTACCACAACAACAGCATGAAATCATGGCATATAACTATCACCATGTGTAAGATATCAACCCGAGGCTTACCTTGTGGTCATATAAACAACGTACAATACCATGTCTGTAAAGGTTTTTGGTTATAGTGATCTAGATTTCTCGAACGAAACGCAATTTATCCAAATAATTTAAACAAAACCGATTCTTCTCTGGGAATCGGTTTTGTTTAAATTCAAGATTGACATTATACGGGTAAGTCCGAAATAAGTCCAAAAGCGGAAAGATATCTGCAAATTAATGTAAAATGGTTGTGTTCAGAAAGATACCATTAACCTAACAGATTTGTTGCGTAGCCTATATTAATATCACTAGGATTTGTGATAGGGGCACCGGACATCCAAAATTTATAACAGACTGAATCATGACCGTTAAATCTTAATGGATCAAACAACACCCAAGGATTATGGGTACGGCCAGCTCTCCATAAAACTCCATCATTAATGCTAAATATCGGATTTCCAGAAAACTTAATCCAATGGATGCCGTCTGACAACGAAGCGCACCCGATACCATAATGGGAGCTGCCTGGAGGCCCGCCACTGTACCACATGTAAAATTGGTTCGAGCTGAGGCGCAAGACTACCGCCCCCAATGTGGCATTGGAATCATCCCACGCACCGGGTACACCAGCGGGTAGGACTGGCTGGGACTCTGATCCGACAGGCGTCCAGGTGACCCCATCCGATGAGTGAGCTGTGCGTATAGCCAACGCCTGTGTGCTTGCAAAGCCTGACCAGTATCAGATGCGGTAAGCGTAGGCTGGATTACCCGTACCAAACAGATTACGGTCGAACAACACACGGGAATGGCGGCGAAGCAGTTTCTTGTCTGATATACGAAGTAGCGGCGTAAACCATTATTATTTTACATCTTTTTCCCAATATAAAATACATATCCATAATACTGTTTATATTTTGAATACAAGTCTGCCTCACGCCTCATAAGTGCAATCATATCCTCAACGGTTTTATTTCCCATATGTTTTTTCAAGAATTCCTCTTGCCTTGCTTTTTGCGGAATAAGATAATTGTCTATCCAACAATTTTCAGGCAGCGTAAATGCGGCAACAGGAATATAACCTGTTTTTTGCATGATGCAAATATTATGCCCTATTGTGCTGATTTCAGGAACTGCATCCAACCACCACTTCTCAATTTCAGCGGGGCGCTCATCAGTAAACCATGACTCATATGTTACGGCAACATAACCATCTTTTTTGAGGAACTCCTTCCAATGATTCAAGCCTTTTTCAAAACCTATATTAGCAATAGCCCCCTCAGACCATATAAGATCAAATTCGTCATTCTGAAATGGCAAATTATCCATTGAACCGACAATACCTTTTACCCTGTTCTGCAAACCAAGTTTTCCAGCTGTTGCGTTAAGTTTATCAATCGATCCGGCGTAAAGGTCGAGGGCAGTGATGGTTGCTTCTGTATTTTGTGCCAGAACCATTGTTTGAGCACCTGTGCCGCAGCCTAAATCGGCAATTTTTGTTTTGTTTGAAAGATTGCTGATAAAACCTAATGCCCTGATGGTTTCTTCGGGGCTGCCAGGTCCCTGCCGTTCAAGCTCTGTGAAAAATTCATTGATGAGGGCAAAATCAAATTCGTGGATTGTTATTTCTTCCATTGTTCATACTCCTTATCTTCTAATTATACCTTTGGCTTTTCCTGCCTTAACGATTTTTGCTATGTTTTTGCGCTTCTGCTCCTTCGCCACAAGGTAGCTTTCAGAGTCCTCATCATAAGCGTTTTCAGCTTTTACTTTTGATAGGACTGCCAACGCTCTGATGATAAATCTCCGCTTTCAATGGCGGCGATTACAGCACAACCCGGCTCGGTCGTATGACTGCAATTCTTAAAGTGGCATTTAGCGGACAGTTCTTCTATTCGACATACAAATGAAAACCGTGTCTATATTGGCGGCTATAACCTGTTCTTTATGCGCCGTTCCCACCGCTTTACGAATAAACACGCTTTTTCGCAGAAGAATATTGTGAATGATAGCTTTACCCATGCTTTAGGTGTAGTCAATCATCACAAAATCACCGACAGCGGGGAAGTCCGAAACGCTCCCGACCTCATGGCGGAATTTGCCGGAAATTTCCGAAAAGTGCTCCCCTTGCACACTTATCATGCGGTAAAGCCCTTGTTCCTGTAATAATATTCGGCTTGTAATAAGGTTAGGATATTCAGTTGTCAATACTGCAAATCGCTTTGAAAGACCAAATGCGGTCATGTTAATTTGTGTCACACCAATTACATTACTCCTTTTGTTTCCGTGGGGCGGCGTTCTTTTCTATAAACCGCTCAATGTGTGACGCTAATAGCTTAGCGGCCTCTTTCTTGTCAGGCATTGTATCTGAAATGCTTACCAACAAATAAAACGGCGCGTAAAACTCAAGCGCAAGCTGTTTGGGGTTACTTTTGTTCCAAATACCTTGTTCCATCATTTCACGGAATAAATCTTCCATATAGCTAACCGGCCCGCTTACAAGGCATTTTTGATACAATTCCATTATTTCCGGGTTTCTGTATTGCTCCAAAGTCAACATTTTTCGGAAATTACTGAAAAATTCGTCCTCCGTCCAAAAATGAAACTGCGCCTCGATGAAAACCTTGATTTTATCCACAGCAGTATTGCGGTAGGCCGACGGTGATTTATCAAATATTTCCTCCGGTACTTCATACTTTTTCGCTCTTTCAACATCCATCTGATATATACGCTCTACAATGCTGTCGAATATATCCCGCTTATTCTTATAGTGCTTGTATAAAGCCCCTTTTGTCATGCCAAGCTCCCCGGCAATATCGCTGACCGAAGCGGCTTCATATCCATTCCGCGCAAACAAACGAAGCGCAGTATGCAAAATGCTTTCTTTTGTGTCGGCCATCTAAAAATCCTCCCCACGCAGTAAACCATCGTTCACCATTATTGTAGT
>CAMLDI010000019.1 GCA_946478845.1 uncultured Paenibacillaceae bacterium | reverse complement strand
AAGCCCCTTGCGCCACCGGCACCAAGAGCTAATCCAATACTGGGCATATTATCACCTCTATATGAATTCATCATTCTGGCTGGTCTATTTTTTTCAGACAAGCGTAAACATATTTTAAAACCATACTTTCCAATCAAACCATAAATATATAGAAGTCAGGAGAATGGTAATGGGATCCATCCAATCCTACCTTAAAACCATAAGTCTAGGCCTTGGTGCCATCGTGATGGCACTGGGATTAGTTCTTTTTCCCGATACTTCTTTTACCGCTGCCCTCAGAGGTCTTAAACTATGGTGGGATGTTGTATTTCCAGCTTTGCTTCCTTTTTTTATCACTTCAGAAATTCTGCTAGGCCTTGGACTTGCCCATTTCATGGGGGTATTGCTGGAACCTTTTATGCGGCCAATTTTTAATATCTCAGGATACGGCTCCTTTGTCTGGACCATGGGATTTGCATCTGGCTACCCCATTAGCGCTAAGTTAACCTGCCGTTTACGGGAACAGAATTTAGTGACTAGGGTAGAAGGAGAACGATTGGTTTCTTTCACAACCTCAGCAGACCCGGTATTTATTACAGGAGCCATTGCTGTTGGTTTTTTTCATAGTGCTAAAATTGGAATGATCCTTTTAATAGTACACTATTTTTCAGCCATTCTCGTCGGTTTTTGCATGAAAATTTATTGCCGTAAGGATCCCGTAAGCCCGCCTCCTCCCCGCAGCAAGCATTCCCGTCTCATACGAGCTTTAAACGCCATGCATAAAGCCCGTATTCAGGACGGAAGAGCCATGGGAAAACTAATGGGGGATGCAGTATCAACCTCCCTGCACACCCAATTGGCCATCGGAGGTTTTATTTTACTTTTTTCCGTCATATTAAGCCTATTAAGTCAATTCCATATTATTTCATTGGTTTCTGAAATTTTAAAGAAAATTCTCAGCTTTTTCGGATTGCCTCCTGAAGCCGCCCAGGCCTTCCTATATGGTCTTTTTGAAGTCACACTGGGAGCGAAAGAAGGCAGTGAATTATTCACTTCTGATTCAATCACCTTTATTTTGGCCGCCACAGGAGCCATTCTTGCCTGGGGAGGAATCTCTGTTCACGCCCAAATTGCCAGCATTCTCGCAGAAAGCGACCTTCGCTATTTTCCTTTTTTCATGGCGAGAATCCTCCATGCCGGATTCGCTTTTATCTTAACCTACCTGTTCACCCCCGCCTTTTTATTCTATTTTACGGGAAATGCAATTACAGTTTGGTTATCCCGGCAAGAACCACTGGAGTTATCCTGGTGGTCCAATGAAGTATACCCTCTCATTACACTGGGGGTATGTGGGGGAATCCTTCTTTTTTCTTTCTGGCTTCTCAAACTGGGCAAACGAAAAAGAACCCTGTGATCAGGGTTCCATTTCCATATCCTTAAATTTATCAATTAATGCTTTTTCAACAATGGGAGGAACCAGATCACTTACACTGGCACCATATTTCGCCACTTCTTTCACAATACTCGAACTTAAGAAAGAGTACTGGTTGTTGGTCATCATAAAAAAGGTTTCAATCCGTTGATCAAGTTTACGGTTAATAGAAGCCATTTGCATTTCATATTCAAAGTCAGAAACTGCACGGAGGCCTTTTATGATGGCTTTGGCTCCCTTGGTATGCATGTAATCAATTAATAATCCATGAAAACTATCCACTTCAACATTAGGCATATCTTTTGTTACTTTCCGTAACAACTCCAGGCGCTCTTCCACGGTAAAAACCGGATTGCTTTTATTCCGGTTAATGAGCACCGCAACTATGACTTTATCAAAGACTTTGGCACCTCTTAAAATAATGTCTATATGTCCATATGTCACCGGATCAAAACTGCCCGGACACACTGCGATACTCAACCTTATCTCTCTCCTTTATCATATGTATAGATTGAAATCGTGGTAATACCGTATGTCGCCTCTTTCTGTTTTCGCAGATCCCCAATTTCGTCAGCAAGAACATCGTTAGCGTCATGTTCGGCAACCACAATGGCCTCCGGGGATAAAATGCCATTGGCATCCATAATCGCAATTTGGCTCTCAATGGTTTGCCGGGCATAAGGAGGATCCAAAAAAACCAGATCAAACTTCAAATCCCTTTTACATAAAACTGACAGGGCCCGATTAGCATCATTGCGATAGACCTCGGCCTGTTCCTGAAAGCAAGTGGACTTTAAATTTTCCTTTACAACCTGCACGGCTTTACCATTACTATCAACGAAAATGCACCGATCCATCCCCCGGCTTAAGGCCTCAATACCAAGCCCCCCTGTACCAGCATATAAATCAAGGGAAAGGCCTCCTTCAAAATAAGGACCAATCATACTAAAAAGAGACTCTTTCACTTTATCTACTGTTGGACGGGTGTCCTTCCCTGGTACCGCTTGCAAAGGATGGCCTTTTCGTAAACCTGCGACCACTCGCATTCTCTTCAACCACCTGTACTCTTTTTATTCAAATAATTTATACGATTTCCATGTTATCATAAAGAAGTTGTATGGTAAAATGTATATTTTTTCTCAGCACTGCTAACAATATGATTAGCAGCACGGTATCCCGTGTTGTAGACAACCGCGGAGAAGACTTACGTTTCCCCATAAGCTCTTCCTCCGGTTTCTCCTCTCCCATTATCGCAAACCATTTTCATGGCGAAATGGTTTGCCCGTCCGGTCGAGATTGACTCGGACGGATTTTTTTTTTGCTTTATTCCCGTCAACTGGAATAAGCTATTATATATATAGCTTGCTTTTTGAAAGGGGAGATAAGGGGTGATTTTTACCACTGGAGCCATTCTGGAATCTATTTTAAAAATAGAAAATCTCGAATTGTATTTTCGCATTACATTAAGCGCCATATTCGGTTTTGCTATTGGGTTGGAACGAAACATCCGCAATAAACCTGCAGGCATTAAAACCTATTCCTTTGTTTGTGTCGCTTCAACCCTGCTCACGATTATTTCCATCTATAGTGTCCCCCTCTTCTCCAATCCAGGCCATACCATGATGGACCCCATGCGCCTTGCCGCACAAATCGTAAGTGGCCTGGGATTTCTGGGAGCTGGCCTCATTATTCATAAAGGGATTTCCGTCAAAGGGCTCACATCTTCGGCGATGATTCTTTTTTCCGGGGCTATTGGCATCGGTATTGGGGCAGGTTTCTATGGCATCACCACGTTTACCATGGTTCTTATGTTTGTTATTTTGCGAATTGGATCTCTTATAGAAAAACACCCGAAATTCAAAATCAACGGGCAACTTACCCATTCCGATGAAGGGAAAAAAAACTCGGATTCTAATCCTTAATCCGTTCCATAAAATATTCATCCTTGCGGAGATACCGGCGCAAAGGGGAAAATTCTTCATTCACCCAGAATTCTTCCTGCTGCACCAGAGCTGCCGCTTCCTGTCTGGCCACTTCCAACATGCGAAAGTCCTGAGTGATGTCAGCCAGCTTAAATTCTGGCAACCCGCTTTGCTTCGTGCCAAAAAAGTCCCCCGGACCCCTTAACTCCAGATCCCGTTGTGCCACCACAAAGCCATCGTTGGTCTCCGTCATGATCCGCATTCGTTCTTTCCCCACTTCCGAACCAGGATCAGCAATTAAAATACAAAAAGATTGATCTGCCCCCCGGCCCACCCGGCCCCGCAACTGATGCAGTTGAGCCAGGCCAAAGCGTTCCGCATCATTGACTACCATGACCGTCGCATTAGGAACGTTAACCCCTACTTCCACCACGGTTGTAGAAACAAGAACGTGAATATCATTGTTCACGAATTTCCCCATGATATCATCTTTCTCTTTGGAAGTCAGTCTGCCATGCATTAATCCAACCTGAAAACGGCCCTGATAATAGTGGCTTAACTGGGCATGGACATCAATGGCGTTTTGCACATCCAGCTTGTCCGACTCTTCAATAAGAGGGCAAATGACATAAGCTTGTCTCCCCTTCTTCAGTTCTTTTTCCACAAATTGCAACACCTGTTCAAAGGCTGTATGCTTCACCCAATAGGTTTCAATTTTTTTCCTTCCTGCAGGCATTTCATCAATAATGGAAACATCCATGTCTCCATAAACGGTAATAGCCAGAGTGCGGGGAATAGGCGTCGCCGTCATAAATAAAACATCAGGGGTTAACCCCTTTTCCCGGAGCACTTTTCGTTGTTCCACCCCGAAACGGTGCTGTTCATCGGTAATCACCAGGCCCAGATTGGCAAAATAAACATCTTCCTGAATTAAGGCATGGGTCCCTACAACCACATTCAGCATCCCCGACTGAAGCTGGGCAAGAAGATCCCTTCTTTGTTTTATTGTGGTGCTTCCTGTCAACACAGCAACCTGTATGCCCATGGGTTCCAGCCATTCCTGGAGGCTCTTATAATGTTGCTCCGCCAGAATTTCCGTGGGTACCATTAACGCCCCCTGAAAACCAGCCATCACTGTAGCATAGAGGGCAATGGCAGCTACCACCGTCTTTCCTGATCCTACATCCCCCTGCAATAAACGATTCATAGAGTAATCTGCTTTCATATCTTGCAGGATTTCATTGATTACTTTTTTCTGGGCATTGGTTAAAGGAAAGGGAAGATGTCCAATAAACTCTTTTACCTTCCCCATGGGAATATCCTGAGTTGTCCCAGCCACCGTTTTCCGATGGATGACATGGTATGCCTGCATTTTCAGTTGAAATAAAAGGAGTTCTTCAAAAGCCAGCCTTCTTCTTCCCTGTCTCCCTTCCTCCCAGTCTTGAGGAAAATGGATAAAGCGGATGGCCTCTTCCCGGGAAACAAGACGATACTTTTGTATCAAATAAGAAGGTAGAATTTCTTCAATTCCTTTCCCATACTCTTCAATGGCCTGCTTCATCCATTTTCGCATTTGCTTCATATGGATAGAAGACGTGGTGGAATACACCGGTTGGATAGTTTCCTCCCCTACAGGTGCCTGGCCCGTTTTAAAACTGTGGGAACTTACCGTAATCTGCAAACGGCTCCGTTCAAGCTTGCCCGTAATGCGAATTTCCTTGCCTGGGGCCAGCTGGTTTTTCAAAAAATGTTGATTAAACCAAACTGCGGTCACTACCACCTGGTCTACTACCACTTTTACGGAAATGCGGGATTTTTGCCTGCCATAAAAACGAACCACCGGCTCCCCATAAATCACCCCGGCTATAGTTACCTTTTCCCCGTCCTGTACTTCAGACAAATCCCGAATCTGGTAATCTTCATACCGATAAGGAAAATGTTCGATTAAATCCTGCAGGGTTTCTATTTTTAAGTTTTTAAGTTCCAGGGCTTTTTCTTCCCCGATTCCTTTAATTTTTGTAACAGGTGCTTCTAATAAACGGCTCATGATTTATCCCGGTCCATCCCCTTTTAATTTTTCTGCCCATTTTTTGGCTGTGGGGGTGGCCGCTAAACCTCCTAACGCGGTTTCTTTTAAAGTAGAAGGCATGGTTCTGCCAATGCGATACATGGCATCAATGACTTCATCACAGGGAATTCTGCTTTTCACCCCGGCTAATGCCAGGTCCGCTGCCACCAGAGCCAGGGAAACCCCCATGGCGTTCCGCTTTACACAGGGAACCTCCACCAATCCTGCCACAGGATCACAAACCAAACCTAGCATATTTTTTAAAGTAATAGCTGCACCTTCTGCCGATTGCTCCGGGCTTCCTCCTGCCATTTCCACGAGAGCTGCCGCTGCCATGGCTGCTGCAGAACCTACCTCTGCCTGACACCCTCCAGCAGCACCGGAAATAAATGCTCTATTGGCAATCACCTGGCCAAAGGCCCCAGCTGTAAACAAAAAGTGAACCATATGATCTCTTGTTAATTGCCATCGTTCCCCCACAGAAAACAATGCTCCCGGAATCACACCACAGGAACCCGCAGTAGGGGTCGCTACAATAATGCCCATACAGGCATTCACTTCATTGGTGGCCATGGCTTTACTCACTGCTTCTAATATTTCGTCTCCCGCCAGGGTTTTTCCTTTTTTCACATAATCCTGCACCTTTTTTGCATCCCCGCCTGAGAGGCCGCTCCGCGAGATTCCCTTTCCTTCCAACCCCTTTTTCACCGCTGCTTCCATTACATCTAAATAGCCCTCCATTTGGGCAAGAATTTCAGCCCGGCTTTTTTCGGAATGTTCCATTTCCCGTTGAATCATCACTTCATAAAGGGGAATCCCTGAGGATTTGGCTTTTTCCACGAATTCCTTTACACTCTGAAAAGACATTTATCTATTGCTCCTCTCCTCTTGAGAGTATGTGGCCTCATTAGCCCCCCTGGAAAACCCATACATGATGAACCTGAGGGATGGCTCTGATTCGGCCAATCACTGCAGGTATAAGGGGTTGATCCAGTTCCAGAATCATTAGTGCCTGACTCCCTTTCCCCTTGCGGGACATTTCCATATAGCCAATATTGATGTGGCTTTTCTTTAATAGTCCTGTAACAGTGGCGATGACCCCGAAGCGGTCTTCATGAAAAATAAGCAAAGCGGGAAAATCCCCGGTTAAATGGATGGGGAATCCATTTATTTCAATAAGTTCAATTTTCCCTCCACCCAATGATATCCCAAGAAGCTCTAAGTCCCAGGGACGAGAACCTTCCTTTTGTTTTTTACTTAATTGAAGGCGTACTGTATTGGGATGGTCAGCAGATTCTTCACTGGGAATAAGGATGATGTGAATTTCTTGTTGCTTCGCAAGAGAATAAGCATCCTGAATGTGGGGGTCATGGGTATCTAGGTCAAGAAGGCCACCAATAAGGGCCAGGTCTGTGCAATGTCCTCGATAGGTTTGGGCAAAGGATTCGTACAGGGTAATAATAACCTCATCTGGTTTATCATGAAACAAGCGACGGGCAAGGCGGCCCAGGCGGGCTGCCCCAGCGGTATGGGAACTAGAAGGGCCCATCATAACCGGGCCAATAATATCAAAGACAAATTTATATTTCACAGCTTCGCCTGCCTTAAGGGAAGGTAATGGTAATAGTAGTTTACACATGAAATAGGGTTGAAGTGCATGAGGGGAAGACTTGGCTAATGGAAAGAAAAAAGGTACTATTTTATTAGTAAGTTTGATAACGACGGAGGACTAGTAGAGATGAATCACGAACTTTTTATTAACTTTGAACATCAAAAAAGATTTATGGAAATACGGCAACAATTAAATGCCGACCTGCAAATGGACCATAACTGGCTTCCCATGATTTTTCTCATGGCCGGAAATAAAGAAGTGGAAAATGTCCTTTTGCCACATATGGATTTGCCTAAGGGAAAATTTGATTATAATGAAATCAAAGAACCAGGGGTTTTGATTAACTTAGCCATCGAATTTTATAACGAGGAAAATTCCCTTTTCGTAAACGATCTTACAAACCTGAATCGAAGGGAATTCGATTTGGCACTGGCTGCCATTCGGATTAAACATAAAATAAGCTGGTATTCAAAAAATTAAAGGCGGCTGCTGCACCGCCTTCTTCTTATTCCTCAAGGTATTGTTCATAATTTTCCACAAGGTATTTCTTCCCTGTTTTCCTCTGCAGCGAAGGCTGCAATCTTCGCAAACAAGCCTGTACACAAAGGACAGGCCGTATTGGTCCCATGTTTTTCTGCCAGTTTACGGCGAATCAAATCTGTTGTAATGACTTGGCCTGGGCCCACGGATCCCATGATTTCATCCACCTCTAATGGGGAGGGGACCACCATGGTACCCGGGCCAAACCGTTTCACCAGCTTTTCATCCAATTCTACAACTTTCGGCAAGTCTTTTTTCACATGAAGTTTTTCGTTCCAACTTTTATTAGTACGAGCCACGGTATCCAACCATCCTTCTTAATTAATGGGGAATATACGAATAATATCATCTTCTACTTCAAATTTTAAATCACTGCGCTTATTGGCCACGAACTCTTTTAATTCTCTAATGGTAGGATAATTTTTCAACACGGGATTGGGACCGATAAAACAGCGGGCATCATCGATGAGAATCACATGATTTTTAATGGAATGATCTAAAATAGCTGCCAGTTCCTGCATAATGGGTGTATCTACATTCCCTTTTGCCGTATCTAATGTTAAAGGAATGTAATGGCCATCTAGCCAAAACACACAGGGTTCGTGAATGGATTGAAGAAGCCCTGGAAGCACTTTTCCGCTATCACCCAGCAGGATTTTAATATGAGGGTATGGGGCAAATTTGATTTTCGCTCTCATAAATAAAGTTGGATCTAATTCAATGGAATACATTTTTTTAAATTGCTTTAACGTTGCTTGCACCATATCCCCGCGATATGTGCCCGTCTCAATTAAGGTATTAATCTTAAAATAAGCGCCATAAATCATGACGGTTTGTATTTTTAAGGAATGGGGCCGATATTCAGTTGCCCAAAACCGCAATATTTCCTGGCCGCTTAAATTTGGAGGGACTCTCCATTCCCCTCTCCACATCGTTAATATATCTGCTAAGCTCAAGACCTTCGTCCTTTCGAGTGGTTTACTCTAATTAAAATATTCGGAAAACCCTTCTCATGAAACGGACAGATTATAATAACCACTATTTTCTAATATCATTTATTTTACCACATCAATCCAGTCCATCCACTATGTGAAATCCCCCTAAACCCTTGCCACGACTAAAATCTACCCTTCCACATTTATAATCTCTTATGCCCTTCTATTCTTTTAAAAAACCAATTGTCATAGAATTATAAAATTTACTAGCAAGATTACATAAAACCTTATGCTAGAATAAGACTATGCCGAAATTTCGTATTATCTTTTACGAAATACGGGGGACTATTTTTTTCGTGTAAATCTATTACACGATTGGGGTGAATGTAAATTCATTAGAATTTACTAGGGAAACTCCTTACCAAACCCGACAACTAACCTCGTAGGCAATGAAAGGAGAGCAGCATGAAAAACTTCATAGTCATCGTTTTTAGCGCTTTACTTGTGGCATGTTCTTTTTTATTTGCCCAACCGTCTCAAGCGGCAAATTACCAGGTAAAGGTAGCCATTAACGGAACCTTGGTGCAATTTCCCGATGCAAAGCCCTACATTAACAATGTAGGAAGAACCATGGTTCCCATTCGATTTATATCTGCCAGCCTGGGTTACAATGTTACATGGGATGAAGTAAAGCGAATGGTCACCATCGACAATGGCCAGAAAAAGATCGAATTAACTGTCGGTGACCATCATGCAATTGTAGAAGGCAAAGCCGTTTATTTGGATGCTCCAATCACTATTTCTGGAAGCAGAACCTTCGTGCCTGTCCGTTTCGTATCAGAAGGCTTCGGACAAACGGTAACCTGGAAAAATTGGAATCGGACAGTTTACATTGGAACTGTACCTCCAAATCCAGTTTTAAATATGGTTGCAACTGCTTATGGAACAGAATGTGGCAAGTATGATTATATGGGCAATCCAGTAAAATTAGGAACCATTGCAGTAGACCCTTCTGTCATTCCTCTTGGAACCAAACTTTATATTGAAGGGTATGATTTCAGTGGATTGCCAACTGGTGGTTTTTATGGCGTAGCTTCTGATATTGGCGGAGCAATCAAAGGGAATCGTATCGATATCTACATTCCCAGTAGCAATGCTATAGCCTTCGGAATGCAAAATGTGAAAGTTCACATTGTAGAGTAACACTAAGCTTTAAGGGCGACCATTTGGCCGCCCTTTTTTATTTATTCACTGCCTATTGGAAATCGTTATAATAATTGTAACATGATATTACGTGGTTACATTTTATTTTTTAAAAAAGGAGAGGTACTATGATTATTAGTGCCAGCCGCCGTACGGACATTCCGGCATTTTATGGAGAATGGTTCTTGAATCGGATCAAAGAAGGCTTTTTTATTCGCATCAACCCTTATAATCGGAACCAACAAAAAGCCATTTCTTTATCCCTTTCTGATGTAGATGCTTTTGTCTTCTGGTCCAAAAATCCCCGCCCTTTTTTAAAACAGTTAGATATTCTGGATGCATTGGGGTATCCATACCTTTTTCAATTTACCCTAAACGACTACCCTCAACTGTTAGAACCTAAGTTGCCTAACCTTTCCCACCGGATTGAAACCTTCCAAATCCTGAGTGAAAGAATCGGCAAGGAAAAACTAATATGGCGCTATGACCCAATTCTAATTAGTAATTTAACACCTGATTCCTACCATGCAGAACATTTTCACAAACTGGCAGAAACCCTCTCTCCCTGGACAAACCGTGTCATGATTAGTTTTTATGATAAATATGGGAAAGCTGACAGACGAATGAAACGCCTGGAAAAAGAACAAGGGCTTATCATTCACGAAGGACCTGTTGCTACTGGCTTTATCCCCCTCATTCAACAAATTGGGGAAATCGGGCACAAAAAAGGGGTAGCTATTTATAGTTGTGCAGAGAAATTGGATTTAGAAGCTTATGGAATCCAGCATGGCGCCTGTATTGATATCCACTGGATGAATAAAGTATTCGGGTTAAATCTCCCATACAAAAAAGACCCTTACCAGCGAAAAGAGTGCCTTTGTGCAATTTCCGTTGATATGGGGTCCTATGATACTTGTCCCTTCGCCTGCCAGTATTGCTATGCAACCTCCAGCGAAAAGGTCGTACTTAATAGAAGGAACTGGTTGGATGTAACCCGTCCCTGGTTGTAATAAACCCATGCCCTGGAATACCAGAGAGTCCCTCTCCCTCAAGTCGTCCATCTTTCCTTAATTATTAATTGCCATAATCCTTTGTTGCATAATTAAGGAATTATCACACTTTTTTCAAACAAAATGCAAAAAGGAACAAGTCCGGAACTTGCTCCTCTTTATCATTCATTTTTAAGGTCCCTTCACGGGATATCGTATCAATATTTAGGACCCTTCGCGGGCATCGTTATTATTTCCTTCATTAATATCATATACGAATTGACATGAATATGTCAACACATAAAGGGCCTATTTTACTTATAGAGGGCCTGGTATCGGAACTCTGCCTGCTGTCGAACAACCGGATGATCCGAAAGAAGCTCATCAATAAGTTGCCTTTTTTCTGATATTCTGATCATACTCTTTGGTTGAAGCATTTTAATACTATGGTATATGTCCCTATTCCAAATTCGATAAAAAAGTACACCGTTGGTTTCGTCAAATTGAATTTTTACCGGGGTAAACCGCAGAGTATATAGAAACGTCAAATCGTCCGGCATGGCAACCTTAGTGAAGACTTTGAGATAGTCTTCAAATGTCCTTTCATTTCCAAAGGTAACAGCAATGGCTTCTACGATTCGATTGATCCAGCTACGTTTTAGCCGAGAAACAGTAGGACCTTTCTTCCAATGAGTGAATATGACCTGCGTAAGCCTTTTTCGAGAAACTTTTGTCATATCAGAGACTAAAAGTGTTGTATCTCCGGGAGGAAGACCTAATACCGATCCTACCGATATTACATTAGCATACAGCTTTCTCTTTTGGCTAGTGGCGGGTATGACCGTAATCGCATCAAATTCAGGGTTTACTTCCCATACGAGAGCATAATGAGGGCCATCCCATTCAAAACCAACACCTGTAAAATCACAGTGGACAAAATCCAACCTTTGAAGTTGAGGAGTATATTTATTTGTACCCAGAATTTTATTCTCTTGTTTGGCATCACTTTGTGCAAATCGTGTAATCTTTGGAATGATTTTTTGGCGATCTGAATTGGGTAGTTGTGTCATTAAGTTGTTAAGATCAGCCATTTCCTGCAATTTATCAAGAATGTCTTGTGCATCCTGAGTCGATAGCTTTGCTAGCAAATCCGTGAAGTCAGTAAAATTCATAAATAATAGCTCTCCTCTATACTTTTATTTTTATGGTTAAACTAAGAAATAGGTAAATCATTTCAGTTTTCAAAAAGAGTTTTTTTAAAGGAATTCCAACTTTCTATGTTGTTCTAGGCATGGGAGGCTATTGTTTGTATCGGATGAGAATCTAAATTTCTTTTAATAAGAGCTTGCATGGATTTCACAAAGGAATACAAATCCCTTTCAGTAATCCTACTTTTTGAAAGATGTAGTAACGATGGTAAAGTTCATAAAAAACAGAAGTATAAATCTTTCTCTCCCTTTTTTTCTATATTATACCACAAATATATCAATCAAAAGAACGTTTGTTCTTATTTTATGAATAAGCAATAAATAGTTTTTGAGTTAAATCTCCCATACAAAAAAGACCCTTACCAGCGGAAAGAATGCCTTTGCACAATTTCCGTGGATATGGGGTCTTATGATACCTGTCCCTTCTCCTTTTTTTTCGATCCATCCCTTACACAATCTCTTCGGAATTTAGATTGATATCGTCGATAATATGAATAATCTTCCGGGCATCATTCATATTATCTTGAAACAGCTCTACAATACTGCCCACTGTTTTAAAGGGCTCTTCCTGTAAAACCCGTTTGTCCATAATTCCGTTTTTCACCACATAGTCTACAATTAACTTAACAAACTTGCTTTGATGGATATTTAATCGTTCCGTCGAGAGGAATTCTGAGAAGGCTTCATTTGCTGCCTGAGGATCCAATCCGACAATTTGCCTTACTAATTTTGTAATGGGGGTATCCCCAAATTCTTTTTTGTAATCTTCCCGGGTTCCTAGCTCTTTCCATAAAATGTCTTCAAGGGTTGCTACATCTTGCCTGGTTAACTTTTTATTATTTCTTAATTTATAAATGGCCATTTGATCCCGATGTTCATGAAGGAACTGATTTACCTTTTTCCGATAATTTTGCAAGTCATTCACTTCATAAAAGGGTCCGCTTTCCTTCGTTTCTAAAATTTGATCTTTAAAGTTCGTATAGTAAATTCCCTGGGTTTTCTGATCAAGAAATTTAAGCAAATCCCGTAATGCTTCACGAACGGTTTCTAAATCAAAGATGTCGGCTTCTTCCCAAAATTCATCTGTTTGAACATTTTCGATGATTTCTTTTTGTACTAAGACTTGAGGGATAGTCCCTATTTTTGCTAAAGCTTCAGCCGTTTGGACAACGGTTTTGATGGGTCTGGTGGCATTCTTTGTTTGTAATTTAGCCAATTCAATAGAATACATCACCATATCAAAGCGTTTCGCAAATTCATCATCATTAATAGGAATAATGATGGGAGAAATATGTTCTTTAATTTCATTGACATTCATTACGGTTAAAGAGGTCCAGTTTTCTTTGTTTTTATACTTATGAACGTATTGAATGTGTTGCCGGACACGGAAGTTTTCATCATCCAGGGCTTGAATCGTTGCCATTGCTTCGTCAATTAAATGGGAACGATGGTTGATATATTCTTCACTTTGATATTCAATGTTTTGTAATTCTTTAATAATCTCTACTTTGGCATTAAATAACCGTTCAGTTAAGCTGGCCACTAATTTCCCTTCGATGCCTTTTTGATTGGCACGAAAGAATTCAAAGTTCCCGCAATAATCAAAGATGAGGAAGTATTGCTTGTCCTCTCCAATACCTAATAAATCTTTGCAAAGTCGGGTTCCCCGCCCGATCATTTGCCAGAACTTTGCTTTGGAGCGAACCCTTTTAAAAAAGACAAGGTTCACCACTTCCGGAATGTCAACCCCGGTATCCAGCATATCCACAGATACAGCAATCTGAGGCAGTTTATTCCGGTCAGAAAAGTCATCAATAAGGGATTGATAATAATTCACACTGTAATCAATGACCACTACCAATTTCCCCTTATATTCTGGGAATAAAATATCGAAACGATTTACAATCGCTTCAGCATGCAAGTGGTTCTTCGCAAAAATAATGGTTTTTCCAAGTTTGTCTCCACCCTCAACTTTAATGCCTTTTTCCATCAGCATTTGCAGGACTTGATCCATGGTATTGGCATTAAACAACCATTCATTTAACGCTGCACTGCCAATTTCATCCCCAACATTATCATCGTCTTCAAAGGTGGCTTCATATTGTTCTTTTTCCTCTTCAGAAAGTTCATCATAATGAATCCCTTCCTCAATAAATTTGAATTTTGTTTCCATGGTTCGGTAATCGACAAGGTATTTATCTTTTACGGCCTGTTCCAATTCATAAGCATAGGTTGGCACACCACTTTCCAGGTCAAACACTTCATAGGTATTTTTATCAATCTCATCTTTTGGCGTTGCAGTAAGCCCGAGAAGAAGTCCGTCAAAATAGTCAAAAATAGCCCGGTATTTTTTATAAATGCTCCGGTGAGATTCATCCACAATGATTAAATCAAAATGGCCGATCGTAAATAACCGTTTGCTATCCTTGCCTTTTGTCTCATCAATGGCATTCATCATGGTGGGATAAGTGGAAAAGACCATCCGGCTTTCTTCCGGATTATCCTTGTTATCTAAGAGATTACAAAGAGTTAAACTGGGAAGAAGATGGCTAAAGCTATTTTTCGCCTGTCTGACAAGGGTTTTGCGGTCGGCAAGGAACAAGACATTTTTGACCCAGTTATGGCGGGTTAAAACATCGACAAGGGAAACCGCTACCCTTGTTTTTCCACTCCCTGTCGCCATCACAAGCAAAGCTTTCCGTTGTTTTTGTTTTAAAGCATCGGCAACAGCCAGAATCGCCTCTTTTTGATAATATCGATTGGTAATTTGATTGTTAATATGAATATTTTCCAGGGGGCGTTTTGCTTTACGGCGATCGATTAAAAGGCTTAATTCCTCTTTATTGTAAAATCCTGATACTTTTCTTGCCGGATAATTTAAATCATCCCATAAATAGGTTTCAAATCCGTTAGTATAAAAGATAATCGGACGTTGCCCAACCATATTTTCTAAACAATCGGCATAAAGCTTGGCCTGTTGTTTCCCTTTGTTGGGATCGGCGGAGGTTCTTTTGGCTTCCACAACGGCAAGTGGTTTCCCGTTATCCCCAAAAAGGACATAATCCACATAACCAACCCCCTGGTTATTTGGCATCCCTTCGACAGGATACTCCTCGGCTACATCCTTCTTAAATTCCCATCCGGCCAATTTCAGGTCGAGATCAATGTATTTCTTCCGGGTTTCGTATTCATTTAATTCATCCACATAGAAGTCATAATCCCGAGTGTTTGTTTTCCGTTTTTCGGTGATTTGAGAACGCAATTTTGCGTTTTCCTTCATCATTTCTTCCAAACGTTTATCTTTAGAGCTTAACTTCTCATAGAGGTCTTTTAATTCTTCCGGCCGTACCCGTTTTTCTTCCCCGGTTTGCAGGATATCTTCATCAAAGTCTTTTGCCGTAAATTCATCGGAATAACAATAATCAATCCAGGAAACAAACTGATGCAAATGATGGAGGGAAAGAACCGCTTCATCCCTGGTTATTGATGAATTGGTATGAACAGCAACATTCCCCAGTTTAACAACATACTTGAGCAATGGTAGAAGGTCACGATCAATAATGGAAAGAAATACTGAATCATGAATGAGGCTTGATAAGTTATCCTGATAAGGTACCTTTAACGTACTATCAAAGCTATAAACCCATTTTACCGCCAGTTCTAAGGCACGGCGGGTTAATATGGCACAGGTAGACGGACTAACCACAAGGCTTTTTTCCGCTTCTAAACAAGCTTGCGCAAATTTCTCGTAATGGGGTTTGCCTTTCAAAAAAGTAAAGTTGGACAACAAGGACGATCCCTCCTTTGCATCAATTCTTACCTGGTGATATGGTCAATCGTTAAATAACTCCCCTTTAAAAGCACGTTGCATAAGGGAATTGAAGAGGTTTTCGAGTTGGGTTAGGCTTTGTAGGAGGAGTTGTTTTTGGGATTCAATATTTTGAGTTATCATAAAAAATCTATCTTTAAAATTATTATGAACACTAAAGATTGGCAAACATTCTAGTTTATCTTTTCCTATATTTATAAATGTACTTCCATCCGAAGTTCTTTGAAAATAATCATACATATAATTTAAAACTTGATAGATAAAATAAAGATCATTTTTGTTTTTTACCCTGATTGCTGCAAGTCCCCTACCAATACAATACTCTTTATCAGAAAAATTCATCCGACCTGCTGTTGCACCTCTGACACAGAAAAGAATATCATCTTTTTTAGATAGTTTTTTAGGCAAACTAGTCCATTGTTTTTCCTTAGGAAACTTTTTTCCAAATTCAGTTGGTCCATTTAAGAGTGGGATTCCTATCCCTTGGGTATTATAACTCTGACCATCTGGAGATTGTCCCATAATAATATTAGCTAATTCACCCAATGGTTGTATCCCCCACCTCTTATTATTTGTAAATGGATCACCAAACATCTCCAAAAACACACTTTGTGTTAATTGGTCTAAAGCTTCGATCTGTGCCTTTCTTTTATTCATTAATGAAAAGGAAGTATTCAAAAGGGATACAATTTTTTTCTGTATATTAAGCGAATAACATGGTATTTCAACTTTTTTTAGAATGGATAAAGAAATATTTGGTTGAGCTCCACCAACACCCTGTGATATTAATTTTTCCTTAATACTTAAAAGATAATAATAAAGGTACTCTGGTAATACCTTTTCATTAGGTTTAAAGGCAGCACAGGCTTGATTTGTAGATGCATCAATTGATAGTATCGAAGAGTTACCAATTGTCGCTCCGTACATTGCAATTAATACTGTTCCTCTTGGAAACAATTTTGCTGAGGATTCATTTAAACCCAATTTTGTTATATATTCACTAGAATTCTTCAAATACATTTCTTTTAGATCCCCGGTTTTAACCCAAGGAATATCCCCATTTTTATAAAAATCATTAATTTTTCTAGAAGGTGTTCCTCCAGAAGCAATTTCAAATATATCGCCCAATTTTTTCCTTCTTACTGACATAAGATTCACTATCCCCTGATCAAGTTCTCCAAAATTTGAATTCCGTCTAATATCTCTTCCTCTAAAGACCTTATTTTATTAAGCAAAACACTCGGCTCCTCATACTCTACTTCCTCATACTCAATCTCTTTATACTTATTGATCGACAAATCATAATCATTTTTCCTAATCTCATCAACAGGCACAAAAAATGACTGTTCCGTCCGGGCACGATTTGTCTCTTCTTCTAAATGATTAAACCGGTTTACGATATCCGGTATATCATTTTCCTCAATGGAATTCCGTTTATCATCCAGGGAGAATCCATCTGCCTTCATATCATAAAACCAGACATGGTCCGTACCCCCTGCACCGGTTTTAGTGAAGATTATTACTGCAGTGGATACCCCGGCATAGGGTTTAAAAACTCCACTGGGCATGGATATAATCCCTTCAAGTTTATGGTTATCAATAATCTCTTTGCGGATGGCTTTATGGGCATTGGAACTGCCAAATAAAACCCCATCGGGAACAATGGAAGCACAACGTCCCCCTGGTTTTAGCATACGTAAGAACAGGGCCAAGAAAAGCAGCTCCGTCTTCTTTGTTTTTGTCACCTTTAATAAGTTGCCTGATACGGAATCATAGTCCAACGATCCTTTAAAGGGAGGATTGGCCAGGACAAGAGTATATTTTTCTTTATCCAGATTTAGTTCAGATAAGGAATCCCGGTATTCAATGTTGGGATTATCGACCCCATGAAGCATCATGTTCATGGCCCCAATCCGCAACATGGTTCTGTCCATATCAAATCCATAAAACATATTATTATTAAAATGGTCTTTTAACCCTTGCACCAAAAACAAATCGTTCCGGGTTCTGCGGAGATACTCCCCTGCTTCCACTAAAAAACCAGCAGAACCAGTAGCAGGGTCAACAATGATATCCTCTGGGGTTGGTTTAACCAATTCAACCATCATTCTGATAATGTGGCGTGGTGTACGGAATTGGCCATTGGTTCCAGCCGTTGCCACTTTTGAAAGCAAATATTCATAAAGATCCCCTTTGGTATCTCTTTCTTTCAGAGGGATATTGTCAATTCCATCCACAATCTTAGCCAACATTTGTGGCGTAGGAATCATAAAAATCGCATCATCCATGTATTTGGAGTAAGCTGAATCCTTTTTACCATGAAGATTTTTGATAAAGGGAAAAACCTCCTTGGAAACCACATCATACATTTCTTGTGCCCCAAGATTTTTAAACTTGCTCCAGCGTAAATGCTGTTTATCATTAGGAAAAATGCCCTCATGGTCAATGCCAAGGAATAGGGCTTCATTTTCTTTGGTTGTTTCTACTTCATCTAACCCTTTTATAAATAAAAGGTAAGTAAACTGTTCAATAACGGAAAGGGGGTTGGTAATACCACCGGTCCAAAATGTTTCCCATATTTTATCTACTTTGTTTTTTAATTCGCCTGTAATCACTTGATGTCCCCCTTATAAACAACTACATCCATTATACAAATTTTTTGCACAACTGAATGCTTGAATACGAATATATATGTTACTTATTTTAAAAACAAGAACAGCGTATTTTTATGTTTTTCAAAATGGTTCATTATCGCCAATTGACTTAATATTCGATTATGAGTAATTTAAGGGTTAGGTAGATAGGAGATTTTTATGTTCAAATATATAGTCTTTGATTTTGATGGAACCCTCGTTCACAGTAGACCACTGGTCATTCAACTAATTAATGATTTTGCCGACAAATATAGCTATAGAAAGATACGTGATGATGAAGTTGAATACTTGGCCACACTTTCTATTCCGGATCGTCTAATGGCAATTGGATGTCCGATGTATAAACTGCCGATGCTTCTTATTGACTTAAAAAAGAAGTATAAAAGGGATGTTGTCACTCTAGGTTCCGTTGCTGGAATTAGAGAAGTCATTGGGGATTTAAAGCAACAGGAAGTAACCATTGGCATACTGTCATCGAATTACAAAGAAAATATCCGAAGCTTTCTTGAGCTTAATCAAATTGATGATTTTGATTTCGTTTTCACGTCGAGCAATATCTTCGGAAAAGATAAAGCTATTCTGCGCTTAATGAAAGAAAAAGGAATCTTACCAGGTGAAATTTTGTATGTCGGTGACGAACTTCGGGACATTGAAGCATGCAATAAAATTCATATCCCTTGTGTGGCGGTTACATGGGGATTTGAAGCACAAGAATTGTTGGTTAGTGCAAATCCTCAATACATCATTCATGAGCCAGTAGAAATTTTCTACATAATTAGGGAAGGATCAGCACTGCCTCCAAATTTTAAAATGGCAAATCATCATGATCTGAAATATTAGGAGAAATATCTGGAATATCTAATTTGTTGTTTTCTTTATTTTTATCGTAACATATACCGTATGGTACACCATTTTCAGTGAATCCAACTATAAAATCCATACTATATACTTCTTTCAGATATTCTTCATATTGTTCCTCTGTACATACTTCAACACAGTTGTTTCTATTCTTTTTAAATTTTTTCTTTTTGACCATTCTTTTATTTCTCCCGATATGTTTTATTTCCATAATTTATCCACTTATTTTCATAAGAACGCCATAGTCAAGTTAAATGGTATCATACTATAATAACTTTAGGTACATATACTAATATCATGATAAGCTCCAGTCTTTTTCAATAGAAGTTTTGCATCGAATAATAACCTGGGAGGAATCTACAATGGACTATATTGCTTTCATCTTCATCGCAATTGTCATTGCTTCTATCCTTGTGTATCTTTTAAAAAGCAAAAGGGAACCCTCCAGTGATCAAACCCCTTATACTTCTTTTGATCCTCTTTTAGGAATACAAAGAGATGATATTGAAACCTGTCAAGAAATCAAACAAGATACAAAGCATCAACCCCAATATGTCGATCATCAAAAGAAAAATGAAGGAAGCCGTCCTTAGGTCTGGCTTCCTTCTTCTTTACTATTTAAAACAACTTAATTCCCATCACATGATCCACAGGACAAACTCCAATTTTCCGGCTGTCATCACTGTGGTTCCGGTTGTCCCCCATTACAAATATATGATTTTCCGGTACTGTCCACTTTTGATATCCAGTGGTTTTCATAGGTTCATTTATATATGGTTCATCCAATACTTTGCCATTCCGATATACTTTACCCATATTTACTTCAATGACGTCACCAGGCTTCCCAATAACCCGTTTTATATAATAATATTCGGTATAATTTTTTAATACCAGATTTACCAGGGGATTCTCTAACAGGTCATCCTTCAAAGAACGATCACGGCTAAACCGGCTATCAATAATGACGATATCCCCATAAGAGGGTAATTTGGAAAAGGTATGATTAATCTTAGATGCAAAAACCCGCTGCTGGTCATGTAATGTGGGGTCCATGGAATGCCCTACCACTTTATATGGTTGAAAAACAAAAACAGTAATCACCATTGCCAGTACGATGGCCCCACCCACCATACTAACTAAATCCCATAACATTTTAAAAATCTTCATTAGTATGTCCTTCCCCTATACTTTTCTTATAGTATATCACTGCTTGCCTAGTAATTTCTTCTCTTACTTCCTTTATGATCTTTGCCTTTTTTACCAATAAAACACCCCATTCTATACATGTTTAATCGGTTGTCTAAGGATGGTTTTTAACTTTTCTGGTGCTACCCGATTTGGATCGCTTAAATAAATTTCATGGTGCTTACCATTAAAAGTGTAACCCTGCTCTTTTATATACTGATGCATTTGGGAAATGGTTTCAGATTCTTCGGCATAAGGTGTAGCTTTGAAATAAAGTTTGATCAAAAATACCTTGCAAATCCATATTTTACGATAAATAAAAAGAAGCCATTTTAAAAAAAGATTGATCAAAATGGCTTCTTCTTCATTAGATTTTAGTTTGGTTTTTATTAAAAAGTTTGATCATTTTCTATTTAACATATTTATTTGTCTGCCTATTTTACATAATCAGATACTATAAGAACACTAAATTATTTTGTTTCTATACATTACCTTATTTACATTATGCCTTACGGTCTTATGACCGGCTTTAGTACCTTTACCAATAGCTATAAGCATAACATCTAAATACCTTTCAGAAATATTTAAGATGTCTTTTAATTTCTTAGAATCATAGCCTGACATAGTAATTGTGTCAAAACCAGCTTCATTTGCTAACAAAATTAATGACATTGACGCAAGACTTACATCTCTAGTTAATTCTAACTTTAAATCTTCTTTTGATTTATTTTCATAATATTTTATTGCAGCATTCGCTAGATAATCTCTTAGCGATTCATCAAAATAACCTGCTTGAAAGCCTTCTTCATGTATCTTAATAATATTACCTTTGTCAAATGCCTGATAATCACCCAACATAACAATTAAAGTTGAAGCTTCTATCACTTGTTGTTGATTAAAAGCTATAGGCAGTAGTAAATTTCTTAAGTCCGGATCATCAATAATTAAGTATCGAGTAGCTTGAATATTATTTCCATTAGGTGACTTACTTGCACTTTCAACTAATGAGGTTAGAATTTCTGAATTTATTTTATAACTTGAATCATAATGTCTAACTGAGCGTCTTTTTTCCAAAATATTTTTTACACTCATTATATCAACTCCGAAATTTTTATTTATTGCACCTTTAATTATAGTAAGCAATAATAAATAAGAAAATAACGCACAAAAATGTGGTATAACCACTTTTAAGTGCCTATTTAGGAGAGCGCATGGTTAACTATAATACTGGAATCAACATTTTTATGAACATTGCAGGTGGAAAATGGAAATGTTTAATACTCTTTTTCTTGAGTCAAAAATCAGTAAGGACAAAAGAGTTTTACGAATTAATACCTGGAATTACACAAAAAGTCTTAACAGATCAATTGAAACAGTTAGAAAGAGATGGACTTGTACGAAGAGAAATATTTAAAGAAGTACCACCAAAAGTAGAATACAGCTTAACTGATCTAGGAAGATCATTTGTACCAGTATTAAGCACAATGTGTGAATGGGGTAATAAGTATGCAATTATAAAAGGTATAGATAAAGATCAACAAATTTGTTGTGATCATAATTAAACCTAAATTTCATCTAATGGTCCCCACTTATAATTTCAAAGACAATGGTTAAACTTTGTTTTAAACGGTGGGACTTTTTTCAAAACGGTGCAACTTTGTTTCAAAGCTACATAAGGTCCAATATACATCACCTGGACAGATAATCCTTCCTGAAAGTTCTCAAAACGAACCTTATCCAGGGCAACTGGATTTTTCCTTTTGCGTACTTCTTCAATACCCTCACTCACCATGTCCATTGTAATGGTTTCCGGTTGCATAATCATAACCGTCCATTGCCATTCATCCTTATTGTTATTAGCAAAATTAGCCACATCATCTGCAAACCAGAGACCTTCCAAAGCTACTTATCTCTTGAAGAACTTTTAATTTAATTCATACTTGACAGATAGTATTAGTCGTAATAAACTTTGATATAGTAACAATAGTTTAATATTGGCCGACTAGAAAACTAGAGGCTCTAATCTCTTTGTTGGGGATTGGAGCCTCTTTTTTGTAAAAGGGGGAGGCCATAAATATTACCAAAAAATATGTTCAGTTTTGGGATGATGTATCTAACTACTACAATGGTTAAAGCAGCATCAGGGTTTGTGTGAATTAACACAGACCCTTTTAATATTGGAGGGTTTATATTGCAAGAGAATAAAGGTCAATTATTAGGGCAAACAGAAAATAGATATAGATGGATTATATTGATGTTGACAACATGGATTCAAACTTCATCTTCATTTGTTACACAGGGTATTGGTCCCTTAGCTGCTTACTGGAAAGACATTTATCACTTAACACAAACAGAAACAGCAGCATTTGTTTCCACTGTCAATATAGGTCCTATACTGTCCATGATGATATTAGGAAAAGCCATTGACCGGTATGGAGAGCGTTGGTTATTAGGAATAAGCGCATTATTATTAGGACTCACAATGGCAGCTACATTATTTTTTCATCACTTCTACTGGCTAATCATTCTGCTATTATTTGTAGGAGTTTGGTATGGGGCTTCTCAACCTGGAGGAAGCAAAGCAATTGTAAGTTGGTTTTCTGTACAAGAGAGAGGATTGGCAATGGGAATTCGACAAATAGGTATTCCTTTTGGAGGAGCTTTATCTGCTGCTTTATTACCATGGATAACAGAAAAGTACAGTTTAAACAGTGCAATTTTATTCCAGTCTATCTTTTCAATTGTTAGTGGGGCAATCTTTTTATTTATTTATAAAAATAACATTTGTTTCAAAGATAGAGAGGTATCTAAACAAAAAGTAGGGAATTTATATTTGAAAGAGATCCTTAAAGATAAACGGTTGTACCCAGTTTTCTTTTCTGGAATAACTTTAGTGTCACTCCAATTCATTTTAGTTGCACATTATATAACCTTCTTAAATAATAAACTAGGTATATCCCTTACTGTTGCAGGGATTTACTTGGCTATTGTTCAGTTTTCAGGCATGCTTGGCAGAATTACAATGGCCTGGATCAGTGACAAATTTTACAATGGAAATCGCTTGAAACCATTATTATTTTGTATTTGGTTTACAGTAGGTATGATTATTTTTCTGTTGTTCATTGATAAAGGTGTTCCAAGTTGGATCGTGGTCCTTTTAAGTATTCTATTAGGGTTTTTCAGTATAGGTTGGTATAGTCTATATATAGTTCAAATCTCAGAAACTTCTCCAAACAATCAGGTGGCATTTACAGTTAGTGTTGGATTAACTCTCAATCAGATGGCTATTGTTGTCATGCCGATACTGTTTGGACTAGCGATTGATATACAAGGAGATTACTTTTGGGCCTGGTTATTTGTAGCCATACTAATTACATTCAGTGGTTTTAAGCTTCATGAAAGAAAAAGAAACGATGACAGCCATCCCATTTAAGGGATGACTGTGCAGCTAATTAACAACAGCATGATTTTAATCTTCATTTTAACCCTCATGTAAAATTAAATATTTACTCTGCGTAAAGCCTCTTCCGGTAAGCGACCACCTGCGGCAATCCCTGGTGGAAAGAGCTCATTTAAATGTGCAATCTCATCCTCGTTCAAGCAAATTTGAATGGCCCCCACATTTTCTTCAAGAGCACTTCTTCTTTTTGTTCCCGGAATCGGAACAATATCTTTCCCCTGGGCTAACACCCAGGCTAAAACCAACTGGGCAGGTTGAACCCCTTTTTGTTGTGCTAAATCTTCAATTTGGCTCACTAAAAGTTTATTCTTTTTAAAATTTTCTTCCTGGAAGCGAGGTTGATTTCTTCGATTATCTTTTTCCTCCAATTGATCATAATTAGTGATTGCTCCTGTTAGAAAACCGCGACCAAGGGGGCTGAATGGAATAAAACCAATACCCAATTCTCTTAAAGTTGGCAAAATCTCCTCTTCTACATCCCGGGTCCATAAAGAATATTCTGATTGAAGAGCGGTTATAGGATGAACGGCATGGGCCCGGCGAATGGTTTGTGCACTGGCCTCCGACAGACCAATATAACGGACTTTTCCTTCCTGAACCAGGTCTGCTAAAGCGCCTACCGTTTCTTCAATTGGAGTATCCGGGTCAACTCGGTGTTGGTAATAAAGATCAATATAATCTGTGCCCAGGCGCCGCAAACTTTCTTCAACAGCCCATTTTACGTATTCTGGACGCCCATTCACCTCACCATAACCTCCATCAGCTTGAAAAACATTACCAAATTTGGTTGCAATAATAACCTCTTGACGTCGATTTCCTATTGCTTTTCCAACCAACTCTTCATTATGGCCATTTCCATAAATATCAGCTGTATCAAAAAAAGTAAGACCCAACTCTAATGCCCGATGAATAGTAGCAATCGATTCTTTTTCATCACCCTTTCCGTAACTCCCAGACATACTCATGCAGCCTAATCCCAGCGCTGAAACTTCTAAGCCTAATGATCCTATTTTTCTATTACTCATTTCTTTTATCTCCTTTTCAAATGTATTTTATTTAAGTCGATAGGTATACTATGAATTAACCAACAATATAAGAACTGGGGATATTTACATGAAGGAAGAAAAGAAAACACTGGATCTGCTTTCAATTGCAACAATCCCACTCGTGGTTACGTTGGGTAATTCCATGTTAATTCCGGTGTTGCCATTAATGGAGAAAAAATTGCATATTACTTCCTTTCAGGTTAGCATGATCATTACCCTTTATTCCATTGCAGCCATTATCTTTATCCCAATAACCGGATTTCTATCTGACCGTTTAGGAAGAAAACGGATTATTATTCCAGGACTATTCATCTCTGCGGGCGGAAGCCTGCTTGCCGGTTTGTCAGCCTGGAAATGGAATAGTTACCTTTTTATACTTGTTGGCAGATTTATTCAGGGAATGGGGGCAGCTGGTACTTTTCCTGTGGTGATTCCTCTTGTGGGCGATCTTTTTAAAAGGAAGGAACAGGTTAGCAAAGGCCTTGGCATTATTGAAACAGCAAACACCTTCGGGAAAGTTTTAAGTCCCATCTTGGGCTCCTATTTAGCTTCCCTTTTGTGGTTCTCTCCCTTCTTAGCTACAGCTACCTTTTGTCTTTTTTCATTCCTGCTTATTCTTTTTTTTGTTAAATCACCAAAAAAGGCCAAGGAACCCCTTGAATTAAACTACTTTTTAATAAAGTTAAAAGGAAATTTTAAAAAAGAAGGTTCCTGGTTGTGGCGGATTTTCCTTACTGGCGGGTTTATTATGTTCATATTATTCGGTGTTCTTTTTTACTTATCTGAGATACTAGAAAGCCAATATGGTATTGATGGAATAAAGAAAGGGCTGATTATCGCCCTTCCCCTTACTGCCTTATGTTTGGCTTCATATATAACAGGAAAAAAGGTTGGAAATAAACCTCTTTTTATGAAGAAAATCATTGTTTGTGGTATGGCCCTCTTAACGGGTAGTTTGGTTATAATTGTTTTCTATAAAGGAATCGTTCCTCTACTGTCCATCTTGTTCCTTAGCGTAATAGGGATTGGAATTTCCCTTCCTTGTTTAGATGCATTAATTACAGAACGTTTTGAAGAAAACGACCGTGGAATGATGACATCGATATATATGAGCATCCGCTTTATTGGGGTTGCCTTAGGTCCTCCCCTCATAGCCTTTCTCGATAACTATGGACATAAAAGTGTTTTTATGGTTTTAGCAGGATGTAGCTTATTATCTTTTCTGATTTTTCTATATTTCAAACAGCCAGAAAATCCTGAGAAACAAACATTAAGTTAATTTACATTGTCATGAACCCCTAAGAAGGGTTTAATAAGTCCGCTTTCCACTTCATAAACATGACGTTCATATGTACCAATGTCTGCTCCATAAACATGGATGGTAATAGCGATCTCATCGGTGGAGTTTGAAACCTGATGAAAATCGAAATCCGGAGGATAGACAAAGGAAGTGTTCCCTTTTACCGCCCGAACCACTTTGGACGCTTCAGGAACAGACCAATCCTGGACTTCTCCCCCACCCAAACGGCGATAGCGGGTTTCTTCAATTTCCCCTTGAAGCACACCGATTACACCCCAGGTTAAATGATCATGGACGGGTGTTTTCTGCCCGGGACCCCAGACAAAAGCAACTACTGTAAAAGAATCATCCTCTGATTTGTGCAATAAATATTGCCCGTATTTATGGGGTTGAGGTTTTTGAAATTCTTCTGGCAATAAACCGGGTTCATTTAATAAATCTTGTAAAATAGGCTGCAATGCAACGACAAATTGGCTTACTTCTTTTGTTGAATCTAGTAAACTTTTTACATCTTCTTCGAATTTTTGCAAACTTTCTTTGTTACTTACAGTGGCCATGTAAATTCCCCTTTAAAAATTTTTTTATTTCCAAACAGAGTCTTTTACATTAACTGGAATATCAATTAGTTTTAATTCAAGGAAGGTTTGGGCGATACGTTCCTACTCTGCAACAATTTCCTGACTAACAGGATTTGCTCCATACTTTTTACGTTCCAGAATTTTTTCCCAAACTGTAACCGTTATGCCTGAATCTTTAGAAAGTAATTGAGCGGCTTCAGACCTATTATTATTTATCCAGTCAGCTGTATTTTTCAATTCACTAATGACAATCTCTAATTCCGTGGGACTTTTTTTCGCAAAATCCTCATTCGCAAGGTAAAATGAATTATAAGAAACAATCCCTTTTGCTGTTGAGAGAATTCGGGCACCACTTGCTTCCGTAACGGTGAAGAAGGGATCCCAAACGACCCAGGCATCCACATTTCCTCCGTCAAAGGCAGCACGGGCATCAGGTGGGGCAAGATGTATAGAGGTTACATCATTAATTGTTAATCCCGCTTTGGCAAGAGTCTGAACCAACAAGTATTGTGATATAGAGGCTTTTGCGTAAGCCACTTTTTTCCCTTTTAAATCTGCAATAGATTGAATAAAAGAATTGGCAGGTACAAGAATTCCTTCTGATTCAGGGCTTGCAGGTTCACTTGCCGCATATAGTAACTTAAAACCTTTAGCCTGGGCAAAAATTGAAGGTGCATCCCCTGCATTTCCTACATCAATGTTCCCTGTGTTAAGAGCTTCCAATAATTGCAGGCCTGTACTGAACTCAAACCATTTCACTTTAATCCCCTGGGAAGAGAATTTCTTCTCAAGATCCCCTCTGGCTTTTAAAACACTTAATACACTTGCCTTCTGGTATCCAATATTTACAACGGATTTTTTGGAAAAGGTTCCGCAACCAGTACTAATAAAAAATGTAAAAAAAAGAATTACGATTGGCAGTATCCACTGAATTCTCTTTTTGGATACCATTCATTCACCTCCCTATTCTTTCTGTAAAGAATATCCAAGCCATTCAAACAACACTTCTTCGTTATGCTCACCAAGCTTTGGCGGGCTTTTGGTAATTGCAAAATCATGTCCCGTAATCTTAACAGGAAATCCAACTGTCTTCGTCTTTGTACCATTAGGAAGAGGCAGTTCGCTTACCCATCCTTTCTCCTTCACCACTTCATGGGAGAGGATATCCTCATAATTAAAAACAGGAGCATTGGGTACCCCATGCCGATCAAAAAGTTGTATCCATTCATCTGCAGTTTTGCTATAAAAAGTTTTCTGCAAAATTTGTGCCAATTGTTTTTGGTTTTTCGCCCGCTGAGGTTGGGTTGAAAAACGGTATTCATCCCCCAGGTGATGATTCTCTGTCAACTCGCAAACTTTATGCCATAACTTCTGAGTTCCAGCTGCTATGACAAATGGTTTATCACTCCCAAAAAACATTTGATAGGGGGCATTCCTTGGATGGGCTGTTCCCAACCTTTTCGGTGGAACCCCTGTTCCAAAGTACTCCCCTGTCTGTAAGGGAGAAATGCCCAGTATACTTCCCAGCATGGAACAATCGATGTAACTGCCTTTTCCGGTCTGTTCAGCATTCCGTACAGCAGAAACAATACTGAATGCGGCATACAACCCGGTAACAAAATCTGCGATAGGGATGCCACATTTTGCAGGGGAACCTTCTTCATCACCGGTTACACTCATAATGCCGCTTATGGCTTGCACTGTCACATCAAAAGCTCCCTTTTGAGAAAAGGATCCTTCCTGTCCATAACCAGAGATAGAGCAATAAACCAATCGGGGGTTGATAGCAGATAAATCCTCATATCCTAATTGATATTTCGATAATACTCCAGGACGGAAATTCTCAATAATAATATCAGCTTCCTGACATAATTCTTGTAAAAGATCTCTTTCATGAGGCACTTTAAAATTTATAGAAATACTCCTTTTATTCCGATTTACACTAGAGAAAATAGAACTGAATTTTTCCCCTTCATCATTCTCGAAAAAGGGAGACCAACCTCTCATTCCATCCCCCTGCTCAGGGGCTTCTACCTTCACCACATCTGCACCAAGGTCGGCCAGAAGCATGCCGGCATAAGGCCCGGCAAAAATTTGGCCAAATTCAATTACCTTCAAACCCGATAAGGGGCCATTTACATGATGGGACATCAATAAATCCTCCCTTAAGAAACCACGATATTTGCCAGGAGTTTTTCCAGTTTCTCCACATCACTGCCTAAAACAGCCTTATAACTGAGATTACCGCCAATTTCAACGACCGGAACACTTCTTGCGCCATATTTAGCTTCCAGGATATCTCGTAAATAGTCCCTGTCCGTTACATCAAAATTAGTATAGGGAACCCCTTTCTCTGCTAGATAGTTCTTCACAACGACGCAATGGGAGCAACCTTCTCTACTCCATAAAATAATTTTTTTTTGATCTGCCATGTGCCTTCCTCCTCTAATTTAATATGGTACTTGCTACTTAAAGGGTAAATTGCCCCCTTATTTCACCGAATGTAACAATCTTTCTCGTACACGGGGAATGATTTCATCACCCACCCGGGCAATGGTTTCCAAATGGGGAAAACCGCGAAGTAGCACTAAATCAAAACCTAAATCAATATATTCCACAATGCGGTCTGCCACTTGATCCGGTGTCCCTACTAAAGCGATGGAGTTGCCTCCTAGCACCTGGGTTAATCCTGCCCAAAGATTAGGGCCAATTTTAAAATTGTCTTTCCGGGAATTTTCCATTAAATCTACTAATCGTTTATGGCCAACAGATTCATCAATGACATTGGCATCCTCTTTGCTTTTTAGAACTTTTGGATCGATACGGCTCACTATTTCATTTGCCCTCTCCCAGGCTTCCTCTTCTGTGTCTCCTAAAATTACCTGGAAGGAAACGCTATAACGGAGCTTTTTCCCCTGACTATCTGCCAGAGCCCGCACTTCCTCAATTCGTTGGCGAATATTTTCAAGGGTTTCCCCCCAGAGCATATAAACATCGGCTTCAGATACAGCTACTTGTTTGGCAATATCTGATGCTCCGCCAAAGAAAATAGGAGGACGGGGTTTCTGTGCAGGGGCAGGGAATAATTGGGCATCTTTTAGGGTGTAATATTTGCCTTCATGATTTACCGTCTCTCCAAGGAGAAGCCTTTTTACAACATGAATAAATTCTTGGGCTCTTTCATATCGCTCACTATGGCTTAAAAAGTCACCATCAGCAGCTAATTCATCAGGAGAACCTCCACTAACGATATTAATGATGGCCCTGCCACCTGTTAAATAATCTAAACTAGCAAACTGGCGAGCCAGAACTGCTGGGGCTGTTGCATTAGGCCGTACAGCAAATAAGATTTTGATTTTCTTGGTCAAGGCTGCAATGGCTGAAGCAATGACTAAAGGATCCAGGCTACTGCTTCCTACTGGCAAAAGCAGGGTGGAAAACCCTTTTTCTTCAGCCACCTGAGCTATTTTTCCCAGATATTCCAGAGAAGGTTCCCTCTCTGCTGTTGCTGACCAACGATCAATTCGAGTGGCCGTTAAATTTGCCTGGCCTACATATTTGCCATCCCCAAATGTGGGTGCCATAGTTACAAATTCAACATCTCTTCGATCTCCCATAATGAAATCCTCCCTTAAAGTTAATGAGCAAACCTCTCCCAAAAAAATAAAAAGAGGCCAAATCATTTCTTGTTAAGATTGCAAAACCTTTTTTGTATATCGATTTTCAGGGAATTCCAAACCTAAATTGCCACGGAAGGTATCTTCCCCATATTCTTTTCTAAACAATCCCCGCTCTTGGAGAATAGGAACCACTTGCTCAACAAACTCAGGCAATCCTTTTGGAATTGAAGCACCGATAATAAATCCATCAGAGGCTTCTTCTTCAATCCATTCCTGAATTAAATTAGCTACTTTTTCTGGTGTTCCTACAAATTGGCCTTTGGGTGTAGCGAAGTTTAATGCAACTTCCCGCAGTGTTAAATTCTGTTCTTTTGCAATTTGTTTAATTTTATCTGATGTCCCCCGATGGCTATTGCTTCCCAAATCCCCCAGGTCAGGGAATGGCTCATCTAATGGATACTGGGAAAAATCATGATCATCAAAGGGTCTGCCTAATGCATGAAGGGCTTTATCAATAGAAACGAGATTAGCAATTTCTTGATGTTTGCGATCTGCTTCTTCCTGGGTATCCCCAATTACTGGAATAATACCAGGTAATATAGATAGTTCATCAGGGTTTCTCCCAAACTCTCTCGCCCTTTTTTTCACATCTGCATAAAATTCCTTTGCTTCCTCTTTTTGTTGAAACCCTGCAAAAATAGCATCCGCATTTTTAGCAGCAAAGTTTCTCCCATCCTCTGATACTCCTGCCTGAAAAATAACCGGTTGGCCTTGTTTAGAACGTGCAATATTCAAAGGACCTTTTACAGAAAAATACTCTCCACGGTGATTCAATGCATGGAGTTTATTCTCATCAAAGAAAACTCCTGACTCCTTGTCATAGATGAAAGCATCATCCTCCCAGGAATCCCATAATCCCTGTGTCACATCCAGAAATTCTTGTGCAATTTTATACCGTTCTGGATGGGAAGGATGTTTTTCCCTGCTATAATTATCCGCAGATCCTGAAAGCCAGGATGTAACAACATTCCACCCTGCTCTTCCATGGCTAATATGATCAAGGGAAGCGAATTGTCTTGCTACTGTATAGGGTTCACTGTAACTTACGGTAACAGTTCCTACTAACCCAACATTCTTTGTGATCGATGCAAGGGCTGACAAAATAGTAATCGGTTCAAATCTATTTAAATAATGGGGACTAGAATTTTTATTAATAGAAACACTGTCAGCAATAAAAACAAAATCAAATTTTCCTTCTTCTGCTTTAAGTGCCTGTTGTTTATAAAAATCAAAGTTAGTACTTGCGTTTGGCAAAGAATTAGAATGCCTCCAATCTGCCCATCCCCCACCTACTCCGTGAATCATAGCTCCTAATTTTACTTGCCTTTTTCTCGTCATTTTTTTGATTCCTCCTTTAAATTGGTCCAAAATAAAATTCTTTTCTTCAATTTTTCAAACAACAATAAAGCGATTAGAATTACAGTACTATTAAAAACAATTCCAGCAATCACATAATCATATTGGGCAAAATCTGTATAATACTGAATAAAATAACCCATTCCCGATTCAGCACCAAACATCTCAGCCATGGTCAATATTAAGAAAGATAGCCCTAAGGAAGTTCCTGCACCGCTTAAAATATAAGGAGAGGCTGCGGGGATGATTACTCTAAACAAAAAATCATTCCCTTTTAAACCTAAAATCTTCGCATTATCCAAATATTGTTTTTCGATTATTAAAACACCTTGAAGTGTCCCTAAGAAAATCGGCCAAAAAGTGCCAATAAAAATTAGAAATATCGATGCTGCCTGGAAGGTTGGCAATACAGCAATAGCATATGGAACAAATAAAGTTGGTGGAAGGGGACTCAACAAGTGTACATAGGGCATCAATATGTTGCGGACCTTATTATTAAGGCCAAAAAATAATCCTCCCCCAATCCCTAATAGTAATGAACCAATATATGCAGGCACTAATAACTTAAATGAACTCACCAGGCCACCCAATAAACCTTCTGTTTCATTAGAAAAAACACTAAAAACTTTACTTAACTCTGGAAAAATTACCGGGTTCAGACCCCCTTTTATGGTTAGGATTTCCCAGACGATAATCAATCCTAGTCCAATTAATATGGTTATGGAATATTGCCGAAAAAACTTTTTCAATAATAAAGTCCCTCCTCTATTAATTCTGTTTCTTAAACCGTTCTAATTGTTTTTGATAATATACTTGATCCTGGGGATATTCTTGAATCAATTCATTTAATGCTTTTTCATATAAAGTAAGATTAATGTAGTTGTTAATGTTAATATCATCTGAATTTTTGATATAACCTATAGATTTCATTTCTTCCCACATTTTTTTAACTTCCTTACTATTAGGATCAGGAGAGTAGTGGGCATGTTCTTCATTGATAATAGAATTAACAGTTACATCATCCATTTTCAAGTGCTTTTTCGCCGCTTTGACAGCTTCTTCTGGATGCTCATTTTTCACACGTTCTGCACGAATTAACGCTTTTAAGAAACGCTTATAAGCTTCCCCTTCATCTGTTTCCAAAGAGACTTTTCTAGTTACCACCCTACAACAAGTGTGGGTTGGATTTAAATCATTACTCCAGGCCACCGCAACTAAATTGGATTCTTTTGCCTTTAAATAGGTTGAACCTGCCGAAACGGCAACATCGATTTTCCCACTAGATATGGCTTGAATTAAATCCCCCGGGGTTTTAAATTCAATAATATCCAGGTCTTTTTTCCAGTCAATTCCTGCTTCTGTAAGAGCTCCACGGAACACAATATCAGAAGTAAACATCCGAATAGTTCCTACCTTTTTTCCCTTATAATCTTGCAAGGATATATACTTATCTTTATCTTTTGCCTGAACTAAAATTGGATGTCCCCCTTCTAAGTGCCCCCCAATAATTGAGAACTCAGAACCCTTTGAAATAAAGGTTAGAGGTGCTGCTGTTCCAAATGTCATGCCTAAATCAATTTTTCCAGCCTGTAAAGCATTTAGTCCATCTGCTGAAGAAGCAAAACCAATTCCATTCACTTTCAAATTTTCATCTTTAAAAAATCCTGCTTGTTCAGCAACATCAAATAAAACTGCGCCATTCCCCTGGGAATATCCAACATTCAATTCATAGACTTTATCCGTATTCCTTGACTTTGACTGATTTATTATGGTACCTGTTTCCGTAGAGCAACCCATTAATACAACTGATGCTAATAAGGAAAATAGGACAGATTTAGCGATATATTTAAATGATTGTTTCAATGTCTTTTCCTCCAAACCAGGTATAATCTTTATATGCCATCTTGATATGGGCCTACGGATTCTTGTTCATCCAAATTATCTAGCAAACCTTTGTTCATAATTTTTAAAATATGTTCCCGAAAACCCGTATACTCATTACTATTAAACAGCTTCTTACGATTTCTTGGTTTTTTAAAGGGAACATCAACACTCGTAGTAATGGCTCCATCAGCACCAAGGGAAAACATCACAATTCGATCTGCTAAATAAATTGCTTCATCTGCATCATGGGTGACAAAAACAATCGTTCTTTTTTTGTCATAATTAATTTGTAATAATAAATCTTGTAAATGGATGCGAGTCAAGGGATCTAAAGCTCCAAAGGGCTCATCCATAAACATCAAGTCAGAACCAAATGCTAATGCCCTGGCAATGGCTGCACGCTGTTTCATTCCTCCAGACATTTGACCGGGATATTTATTTACAGCATGGTTTAGTTGAACAAGTCCTAAATACTCTTGGGCAATTTGATGTAATTCTTTTTTTGTTTTCTTTTCTTTCAGTTTCTGCTTTAATGCCAGAACTATATTTTCCTCTGCTGATAACCAGGGAAATAAAGAGTAATCTTGGAAAACCACACTGCAATCTGGAACCTCTTCTGTGGACAAAATGCCATTAACGAGAATTTCCCCTTTATTTGGTATCTCTAAACCAGCCATCAATCTTAAAAGAGTACTTTTTCCGCATCCACTTGGACCCATTAAAACCAAAAATTCGCCTTCCTTTACATTCAATTGAATTTCCTTTAAGATTTCTGTACCCTGATAACCAAAACTAACGGATTTTACTTCAATTTTTTTCTTAACACTTTCCACATACTCAATAGACTGACGTATTTCCAAAGCTTGAGCTTGAGCCATCTTACTCCCTCCTTTTTCCCTTGGAATATTTACTCATGTAATACCCAATTTCCTAAATCCTCAATAACACGATCCACTGGTACATGTAATGTCATTGTGCGCATATTACGCCAGTAACGATCAAAGCCATAATGGCTTGCCGTTGAACGGCTTCCCATCACTTCAAAAATCCGTGAGGTTAAATCCAACCCTGCTTTAGTAGTAAATGCTTTGGCTGCGTAAACAGCAAAATCTAATTCTTTTCTTTCTTCTTCTGAAATTGATTCAGCTTTATCCCATAAACGTTGAAAAATGACATCGGTTTTTTCAACAAGTAACCTTGCTGCCTCTATTTGCACATAGAACTCTCCATAGTGTCGTTGAATGCTAGCATCATCAATAGCCGATTCAGTAAAAAAGGAACGGGGCCTAGTTTTGGAAGTTGTGTATTTTTTTGCTTCTGCAAAAGCACCTTCCATAATGCCAAGAAATAAATGATTTAAAATAAAATGAGAAATATTAATTCGTAGTTTGGTAAATTCATTAGCATCAAAACCATTTTGTAATACTTCATTTTCTTTTACGATTACATTAGAAAATGTAACGGTCCCACTGTCCGTTTGCCGTTGGCCAAAATGGTCCCAATCATCATTTACTTTGACTCCTTCACGATTAGTTGGAACAATAGCTATCAATAAATCCTCCTGCCCTTCAAAACGAGCCGAAACGATTAAATTATCTGAATCAACACTTCCTGTACAAAAGGTTTTAACTCCATTTAACACAAAATGTCCTTGTTCTTTATTTGCAACCAGTTTAATATCAACAGAATTAAATGCATTGCCCCAGAACCAATTATTCTTTGCGGTTTCCCTGTAGTAATATTCTTGTTGTTTTTTATCCCCCCATAAATGAGCTGTAATAAGGTTTACAAAATGATATCCATAGACATGAGCCAGTGAGCTATCATATTTGGCAAAAATCTTAACGATTGTCACTACCTCAGTCCATGTTCCTCCCCATCCGCCAAATTCTTCTGGAATCAACACCTTTAGCAACCCACTTTTTCGAATTAAATCCCGTTCTGCGTGAGGTGTTCCTCCTTTTATATCTCTAATCGCTGCATTTTCTGCAAATTTCTCTGCAAGTTCTTCTACAATTTGAATAGATGTTTTTTTCGCAAATGTATATATAGTCATTTTCAAAACCCCTTTCCCTTAGTTCATAAAAAAACAAAAAGAGGCCAAATCACCTTTTTTAAGGAAGATCTGACCTCTGGTTTTTCCAGTCGGGTTTTTAATTATTCCAATGTGTTTAATATGAATTGAATTATAATCACCCTTTTTCTGTCTGTCAACTCTTTTGTTACTTTTATAAACTATAATTCAAATTAAATTCATACTTGACTAGTTGGATTAATCAGGTTAAACTCTTTTTAGATTTATTTAAACCTTTAAAACTATGCAAATAGGTTAAATGACCGACTGGAAAAGACCAGAGGCATTGATCTCCTATGACGGAACATTCGCCATGGGGATAAATGCCTTTTTCTTTTTTGGATGCAAACCCACTTAAAAATTCATTTAGAAAGGAAGTTGATATCCATGAGTGAAGCTCAATCACCCCTTATCCAATTTTCAAAGGAGGTTATTGCCCATCGACAGGCAGACTACCCTGTTCATCCCCTCTTTTTAAATCGCTGGTCTCCCCGATCCTTCTCAACCAAAAAAGTGAAAGATGAAATTTTATACACTGTTTTAGAGGCGGCACGCTGGACCCCTTCAGCCAACAACGCCCAACCCTGGCGTTTTATTGTAGCCAAAACAAAAGAACAACTAGAAACCTTTCAACAATTTATTTCCCAACGAAATCGCTTATGGAGTGATAAAGCCCCCGTTCTCATCTTACTTGCTTCGCAAAAAATAAAAGAAGACGATAGCTATAATCGTTTTCATGCCTTTGACACGGGTGCTGCATGGGCAAGTTTAGCCTTTCAAGCCCATCTGCTCGGATTATCCACAAGGGCAATTGGCGGTTTCGATGTTGACAAAGCTCGTAATACATTAAACATTCAGGAAGATTTTGATCTCCATGCAGTGATTGCCCTGGGATTTCAGGATGATAAAGAAGCTCTTACAGATGAAAAATTTCGAGAATTAGAAAAACCCAATCAACGCCATCCTATATCTGAAAGTATTTTGTAAGGGATAAAAAAACAACCATGAAAGACATGAAAGTAATTTTCCTACCCCTTCTAATCATGATTTTCTTAACAATAGTAGCCTGCACTTCCCAAACCACAGGCAGGACAGTACCTACTTCAAACTCTGGATCCAAAGAAATTCGTATCGGCTTTAACCCTGGACCCTATAGGGATGAATTCCAGAAAGGAATTCAACCTCTCCTTGAAAAAAAAGGATACAAAATAACAGCCATTGAATTTCATGATGGCATTCAACCTAATTTTGTATTGGCAAATGGGCAATTGGATGCAAATATCTTTCAACATTCTGAATACCTAAAAGGTTTTATCAAACAGAACAAAGTAGACCTGACAGGTGTTGTACAAATCCCTACACCTCCCATGGGCCTTTATTCTAAAAAACATAAATCAATTAATGAAATTAAATTAGGGCAGACGATTACCATTCCTTCTGATCCAGCCAATGTATCACGAGCCCTTGTCATGTTAAAGCGGTTAGGCTGGATTGATTATAACGACAACGTTGATCCCATAACCGTCTCCGAAAAAGATATTACAGCTAATCCCTATAAATTGAAATTGGTCCCTATGGAACTAGCACAGCTTCCCCGATCTCTTGATGATGCAGATTTCTCCCTGGTTTCCGGAAACTATGCCTATGCTTCAGGGTTAAGAGTCAAGCAAGCTCTTTTTCTGGAAAATATGACTTCACCTTACATTAATATAGTAACGGTGAAAACTGCCGATAAGGATAGCCAATTTGTGAAAGACATTATTGAAGCATACCATTCACCAGAATTTCGCAAAATCCATGATGCTGATGAACAATTCAAGTTTTTTACCAGGCCAGATTATTTAAAATAACGAAGGGAAATAGAAAAAAAACAAAGCGGTATCTACACCGCTTTGTTTTTTATTGTTTGCAATTGAATTTGTACTTTTTCATGGAAAGGGACAATCTCCTCGAGAGGATATCGAAAGGTAAATAACACCAAATCAATCCCTGCTTCTTCCAATTCTCTTATTTTGGCAGCTACTTGATCATATGATCCGATTAACCCTGTTCGGAATCCTTCATTATTCGCAACATAATCACTTAGAGAATTAGAATGGGACCACATCCCCTTGGCTTCCTGGGCACGCTTACGAAACTCTTCAATTACTTCTACATTGGCTTTTGCTACGATTTCTTCATACTCTGCCCTAGCCTCTTCTTCAGTGGGACGGGCAATGACATAGGCATTGACAGCAAAGCGGAGAGTTCGTCCATGGCTTTTGGCTATTCGTTGCACATCCTCTATTTGTCCTTTTAATTCCTCAACAGGAGCACCATTCATGAAATACCAATCCGATAGGCGTCCAGCCATCTCCCGGGCTTCCTGGGAATTCCCCCCTTGAAAAATTGCCGGATAAGGAGACTGTACAGGTAAAGGACGTAATTTTCCCTCACTAATTTTGTAAAAATCCCCATCATAAGTAAAGGATTCTTTTTGCCATAGCCCTTTTAAAACTTCAATATATTCACTGGAACGATGGTAGCGTTGGCTATGTTCAACCCATGAAATGCCATAAGCTTCTTGTTCCTCCTTAAACCAACCGCTAACAATATTTGGATGCCAGCGTCCATTGCTAATTCGGTCAATAGTTGCCCCTACTTTAGCCAACAAGGTTGGGGGAACAAAAGCAGGCAACACAGCAGAAATTAAATGTAGGCGGTTTGTGGCTCTAACAAGAGCAGCAACGGTCGTAAGAGGATCCAGTTGTCCGCTTTCTTCTTCATTTCCTCCAATACGTCCTACATAACGTGTGGGGAAAAGCATGGCGTAAAAACCCAATCGATCGGCTAAGGTTGTTAACTGTAAGTTATAATCAAAGTCCCATCTGGTTTCTTGCTCAATAGTGGAACGGAGAAAGCCGCCAGAAATGGTAGCTCCCCAGGTTGCAAATTGAATGGCCATTTTCTTTCTAATCTCCCTTCTTTATATTTTCTGTAAATCCTGGGCATGATTGTTCTTAAAATGGGGAAGAACTAGCTTCCCAAACCGTTCTGCTTCTCGATCGTGAGGGAAACCAGATAATACAAAAGCGGAAACTCCGGCATCAATGTATTCTTGTAAACTTTCAATAACCTGTTCAGGAGATCCAACGATAGCAGTGCCCGCTCCTTTACGCACTCGACCAATCCCAGCCCATTTATAACGGTCAAACCGGTAATCACCATTTAATAGATCATTCATTCTCATTTGTGCCACAGAATCGGCATCGTTATAATACTTGCCAACTCTCTCCTCTACCTCCGGATCAATGTTGTTGGCCAATCTTTCCACTTCTCCCCAGGCTTCTTCCTCTGTTTCCCGGACAATAATATGGATGCGAACCCCATGTTTAATGGTCCTTCCGTGTTGAGCAGCCCGTTCATTCAGATCTTCAATCTGCTGCCGAACCTGAGCAACTGGTTCTCCCCATTGCAAATACACATCTGCATGACGAGCAGCTACTTCTAAAGCTGCTTCAGAGGAACCTCCAAAGAAAAGAGGAAGTTTCCTTCCCTCATAATTAGAAGGTTTCAATACCCCATTATTGAGCTTAAAATAATGGCCCTCATGGTTAACGGATTTTTCCGTCCAAAGCCGTTTCACAACTTCTAAGAATTCATCTCCCCGCTGATACCTATCGTCATGGCTTATAAAATCACCATCCTGTGCCAACTCAGAAGGGGAACCACCGACCACCACATTAACAGCGAGGCGCCCTTTGCTATGTTGGTCTAATGTGGCTGCCATTTTTGCAGCTAAAGTAGGGGGAATAAACCCTGGTCGAAAAGCAACCAGTGGCGTAATTTTCTCTGTTTGTTGAACAATTGCTGACCCAACGATCCAAGAATCCAGATAGGGGGTTCCAGTGGGAATTAAGATTCCTTCGAAACCTGCTTTTTCTGCTGTGCGGGCCACATGGGTGATATATTCTAGGGAAGGTTCCCGTTCTTGTTCTTTCTTGCCAATAAATTCACTATCCCCATTGGTTGGGGCAAACCAAAAAAATGTTACACTCATTAAAATACCTCCTATTTTTCTCCTATCCTTATTTTTTGATAAGCTCTTTTACCCGATTGATTAAGTGACTTTTATCATAATTTACATATTGCCCAGCATACGTCCGAACTGGATCTCCAGTATAAAAACGTTCATACAATTCATGGCGGGAAGCTAATGGACTGCCAATTAAATCCCAGGCTAATTTAAAAAGATGGATACGATCAACCGCATCTCGATCAGCACCACGGTAATATTTGTGAAGATATGGGCCAATGGGTCCCTGTAACTCAGAAATTTGAGAGGGAATTTGCAAAAGTCCCCCTGCTCCAATTTGCTGTAAAATTTCTAGTGCACGTGGATAATAACGAGTACCAAGATTTCTAGCCGTTTCCAGAGGAGGAATGGCTGGCAACCAAATATCATCGTCATTGGGTGACGCCAGTTCTTCTGCCGCCACAAGAAGACCTTTAATGGTTTCCAATTGAATAATGAGTTCTGCAATTTTCTCCTTAACGTGCAAATGAAAGGTAGCACCAATGGTAATGGCTATTTCATTGGCAATGGCCGTGACGAATTCTAACTTGCTAATCAGCCTAATGACCGTTTGATGGTAACTTAAAGCAGCCACAGTAGGATCATTGCGCAAACCCCAATGGGACTGTGGGTCATCTTTAATAAAAACCCTCTCCCAGGGAATTAAGGCATCATCAAAAACCAGGACCGAATCCATTTCATCAAAACGAGAACTTAAAGGATGGTCATCTTTTGATTCAGCTGCAAAGGATTCCCTGCTTATAAGATGAACTCCTGGTGTATTCACCGAAACAGCAAAAAAGCTAGCATACTTTCCTTCTTCCCTGCCTTTTTTATGGTACGGAGATACAAAAATTTCATCGACATAGGGAGCCGCTGTAGCCAACAATCTGGCGCCGCGAACAATAATTCCATCTTCTGTTTCTCCCACAATATGAACGCTAGTTTCTGGATCCCCTTGCTGAGATGAAGATTTCGAACGGTCAATTTGAGGATCATGTCCTGCAGCAGTAGATAATAGGTCATTGTCTCTGCTATGTAAGTAATACCGTTCAATTTTTTCTGCGAATTTTTTGTCCCCATAAAGATGACGGCTCGCATACCATCCCGTTAATAAACAACGGGAATATTCAGAGAGACGGCTCATAACACCAAAGGTTTGATCAGACCATATCCGAAAAGCTTTGCTTTTACGGGAAATATCTTCTTTGCTTTCTGGCACTAAATAATGAAGGCTTGCCCGTTTATCCGAGCCTTCAGGAAGATAAGTGAGGAAATCTTTCGTATCAGGTTGGTCTTGTAAATCAAGAAGGTTGGCAAAAGTTTGGACAGGTCCTTTAAAAGCTGGATGGTTGGCTACATCTGAAACCAACTCTCCATTAATCCACACATTTCGTCCATCATTTAGACGGGAGAGGTACCGTTGTCCTGCTGTGGTCATGATTGTATTCCCCCTTTCTATCATTTGAGGCAAATTCCTGAAAATCACGGATGCGATTTCTCAGTTTCTCAACATCGTAGGTATCATATTGGAACACATACATTCTAAAGGGATCCCCCGTATAATAACGCTCATATAATTCATGGCGGGTAGCCAATTGGCTGCCAATTAAATCCCAGGCTAATTGGTAAAGGCGAATTCTTTCAGAAGCCCCAATTTTTGCCCCACGGAAATATTTTTGCAACAGAGGTTGCAATTCAATATGATTTTTCTCCAGGGTAACAGAAGGCAATTGGATAAATCCCCCGGCTCCTATCAGTTGGAGAATTTCCAATGCACGGGGATAATAGCGAACTCCCAGATTTCTCGCTGTTTGTAACGGTACCCTGGCAGGCCAATAGGTTCCATTTTCGTCTTGTGTCGCTTGGGCCTCTGATGCTACCAATAGACCTTTGATACTTTCAACTTGTGTTACTAGTTCCCCCAGTTTCTCCTGGACATGGAGATAGCCATCAGCACCAATGGATTCAGCAATAGCAAAACCCACTCCAGCTACAAATTCCAGTTTTGCAAGCAAGCGAACCACCGTTTGGTGATTGGCCAGGGTATTTAACTTCTGATGCTCATGAATTTGTTGGACACCTGTTGCATTGCCATATAAAAAAACTCTTTCCCAGGGCACCAGAACATCATCGAAAATTAAAACGGAATCCATTTCTTCGAAGCGGGCACTCAATGGATGCTCTTCCTCTTTTTCAGAATGGAAAGATTCCCTGCATACAATATGCAAACCAGATAAGTTTAGTGGGACAATCATAAAATGGGCATATTCCTTGTCCCCCTCTTGCAATGGTTTGGAAGGAGCAACAATCACATCATGGGCATAAGGGGCTGAGGTTGCAATCATTTTTGCCCCTCTCACAACGAGACCCTCCTTTGTTTCTTTGACTACTCGTAAAAGTGCATCCGGGTCTTCATGGTCATACACTTGTTTCGAGCGATCGATTTGTGGTTCCAGGATTGCCGTGGTAATAAAACGGCCTTCATCTCTAGCCTGTTCATAATAACGAGTAATCTTCTCAGGGAATTCCGGATCGAATTGACGAAAATACTCCCTCTTTGCATACCACCCTGTAACTAAAGAACGAGCATAGCCTGATAATCTGCTCATAACCCCATAGGTTTCATTAGCCCAAAAGGAAAAAGATTCTTTTCGCTTCAACAATTCCTCCTTCGTCTTAGGCACAAGGAAAGCATTGTGTACATACTCCCCGGTTTTTGGGCTAACAAAACCAACCCTGTCTCTTGTTTCTTCATTGCCCAATGTGTCAAACAAGGAAGACAGGGTTTTCAACGTACCCCGAAAAGCTGGATGTTTTGTCACATCCGCCACCTTTTTCCCATCCAACCAGACCGTGCGTCCGTCTTGAAGGCTGTTTAAATACGCTGCCCCATATTTTTTTGGCATTTTTCTCCCCCCTAAAACAAAATGAAAAAAGGCATGAAAGAAGACAGATCTTCTTTCATGCCTCTGGTGGTCCAGTCAGCTTGAACATCAAATTTCATAGTAAATTTATAGGATTAAACTAAATTATAGTTTTAATCTTAAGATACGTCAATTCCTGTTTTCTACCTCTTTCTTTGCTCCATAAAATAAATTAACAATTTTTAATTCATAGTTGACGGGTAAGTTTTGTCGGTATTATAATCACTAGTAACAAAAGGAGGGAGGAAAAAATTGATTATATTAACTAATGTTAGCAAGTCTTTTACTTCCGCTGGAAAATCCTTTCAAGCGGTTGCACCTGCTTCTCTCCATGTAAAAGAAGGCGAGATTTATGGGATTATCGGCTTTAGTGGTGCGGGAAAATCTACCTTTTTACGCTTTGTCAATTTAATCGAACAACCGGATACGGGAACTGTCACAGTAAACGGACAGGAACTCACTCGACTATCGAAAAAGGAACTGCGCAAAGCACGCCAATCCATTGGTATGGTTTTCCAACATTTTAATTTGCTCCATAATCGTACAGTGGCCAAAAATGTAGAACTGGCCCTGGAGATTTCTGGAGTCCCAAAAGAAGAAAGAAAAACGAGAGCAAAGGAAGCTTTAGAAATCGTGGGATTATCAGATAAAGTCGAAAGCTATCCAGCACAACTAAGTGGGGGCCAGAAACAGCGGGTTGCCATTGCCCGGGCTCTTTCTACAAGACCCAAGGTCCTCCTTTGCGATGAACCTACTTCTGCTCTCGACCCACAAACAACCCGTAACCTTTTATCCTTTTTACAAGAAATTAATCAACAACTTGGAGTTACAATTCTCCTGGTTACCCATGAAATGGAAGTAGTTAAAAGGATTTGCAACAAAGTTGCTGTAATGGAAGATGGCAATTTTGTAGAGAATTTTGAACTGAATGGAAATCCCATTCATGCCAAAACAGAAATTGGCCAGCTATTGTTTGATCTTGTTAAGGATAACGAGAGGGGGATAATCGGTGTTTGATAACGTAATTTCCATTCTTCCGGAACTTTGGCTATCCATTGGGCAAACCTTTCTTATGGTTGTTTTTTCCATAGGTGCTGCTATACTTTTAGGCACCCCACTGGGTATCCTCCTTTTTCTTACGGACAAAGGCCAACTACTAGAAAAACCCTTAGTAAACCGGGTGATTGGTTCCTTTGTAAACCTTGTCCGATCTTTCCCTTTTTTAATTCTTCTTATTGCTTTAATTCCTTTTACCCGGATTATCGTAGGTACAACCATCGGCCCACTTGCCGTTTCAGTGCCCCTATCTGCTGCAGCAATTCCTTACTTTGCCCGATTGGTGGAACAATCTCTACGGGAAGTACCAAAAGGAGTAATAGAAGCATCCATTTCGATGGGGGCATCTGTCCCTCAAATTATTTGGAAAGTTCTTATTGTTGAAGCTCGTTCCGGTCTGACTCTTGCTTTAACTGTGGTCACCATTAGTTTCCTCTCCTACTCAGCTATGGCTGGTGTGGTTGGCGGCGGGGGAATTGGTGATCTAGCCATTCGCTTTGGATATTACCGCTTTCAAACCGATGTCATGATTGTAACCATTGTCATTCTAGTTGCCATCGTACAAATTATTCAATTCACAGGAAACCGACTTGCTTCAATCCTTGATAAAAGATAACGAAAAAGGAGTTTTCATCCATGAAAAACAAAGGAATTATTGCTATTCTCTCTTTATTTCTTCTTACCCTCTTTTTAAGCGGTTGCGGTAAAGCCACAACCGCTCCTATTGAGAAAAAAGAAATCAAAATAGGTGCTACCGCCGGCCCATACAGTGATCAAATTAAATACGGGATTAAGCCCATCCTTGAGAAAAAAGGTTATACAGTAACCATCATAGAGTTTAATGATTACATACAACCTAATATTGCCCTGGCGGAAGGCTCGCTAGACGCTAACGTCTTCCAACATCAAATCTATCTAGAAAAGTTCAAAAAAGAACATAACCTGGATTTAAGTGAAGTTCTAAAAGTACCAACAGCTCCTATTGGTATCTATTCTAAAAAACACAAAACCCTGAATGAAGTGAAAGCAGGTACCTCTGTTGCCCTTCCTAATGATCCGGCCAACCAGGCAAGAGCCTTAGTGATGTTAGAGCAATTTGGTTGGATTAAACTAAAACCTGGCTATGACCCTATTACTGTTTCAGAAAAAGACGTCCTTGAATACACCAAAAAAATAAAACTGATTCCTTTAGAGGCTGCCCAACTGCCCCGCTCCCTTGATGATTCTGATTATTCGTTCATTAATGGAAACTTCGCCCTTGCTTCTGGCTTAAAATTAACAGAAGCCATTGGCCTGGAAAAAACACCGCCTAAATATTTAAATCTGGTTGCCGTGAAAACAAAAGATAAAAACCAGACTTTTGTAAAGGACATTGCCGATGCTTATCGCTCTGTCGAATTTCAAAAAGTAATTGATGAAAAATTCCAGGGGTTTGTAAAACCTCAATAAAAACTAATGAAATAAAAGAGGCGATATCCCATGAGTTTCACACTAAATGAAGAACAATTGGAAATCCAACAGGGAATTCACCGTTTAGCCCAGGAAAAAATAAAACCAAGGGCAGCAGAAATTGACGAGCAAGGAGAATACCCCTTTGATATTAAAGATCTTCTGGCGACCCATGGATACCTGGGGGCAAACTACCCTGAAGAATATGGCGGTTCTGGACTGGACGTATTAAGTTATTGCCTCATCGTCGAGGAAGTTGCGCGAGTCTGCGCTTCTTCCTCGCAAATTTTAACAGTGCAAGAGCTAGGGGTTACTACCTTTCTTCTTGGTGGATATGAAGAAATAAAACAACGATTCCTACCTGACCTGGCAACCGGGAAGAAAATTACAGCCTTTGGCTTAACAGAGCCTTCCGCTGGTTCAGATGTAAAAGGAATACAAACCCGTGCTGAAAAAGTAGGAAACCATTACCTAATCAATGGACGAAAATGCTTCATTAGCAACGGGGGCGTCGCAGATGTTTATACCGTTTTTGCGAAAACGGACAAAGGCTTAACCGCTTTTGCCGTGGAAAAAGACTCCCCTGGTTTTGTCGTAGGTAAACTTGAAAAGAAAATGGGCATAAAAGGGTCTCCTACTGCTGAACTATTCTTTGACGATTGCCAAATCCCCTTAGAAAATCGCATTGGGGAAGAAGGAGAAGGTTTCCTAATTGCCATGAAAACTCTGGATAAAACCCGTCCGGGCATCGGTGCACAGGCACTGGGCATTGCCCAGGGTGCCCTTGATGTATGCCTGGAATACGTGCAAAAACGGGAACAATTCGGCAAACCTATCGCCTCATTTCAAGGAATCCAATTTATGCTAGCTGACATGGCCATCCAAATTGAAGCCGCTAGAAGCCTGGTTTATCGGACAGCCTCTATGGTAGATAACCTTAAGAAGGTTGGAAAAAACAACGAATTAAACCGCCTTGCTTCCGCTGCGAAAGTCTTCGCGTCTGATATAGCCATGAAAGTGACAACAGATGCAGTACAAATTCTTGGAGGCTATGGGTATACTCAGGATTTCCCTGTTGAACGAATGATGCGAGATGCGAAAATTACACAAATCTACGAAGGAACCAATCAGATCCAACGGATTGTCATTTCCCGTTCCCTTGTTGGTTAAAGGAAAGGATTGAAAAAACATGCGGCGTGCCTATCTTTTCATCCATGGTGCCGGGGGAAGCAAAAACAAATGGCGTGCCATAGCCCCTTTTTTAGAAACAAAACCACGGGATTATTACTTTATTGACCTGCCAGGCCATGGAGAAAATCAATCCCAACCTGCCCAAAGCATAGAGGACTACGCATCCAAACTAAATGAGGCGTTTAAAAATAGGAATTTAATTGTAATAGGACATTCCATGGGAGGTTTAATTGCACTGGAAATGGCAAAACAAAATCCAAGAGTGAAAGGCATTATTCTAATTGCTAGCCATTTTCAACTTCCTGTTCACCCAAAAATCATCGGATCCTTGCAAGAAGGCAGTTTCCCCGAATCTCTCTTCCGTGCATCCTATGGTCCAAATGCAGAAGAGGCCTTACTCAAAGAAGAACAAAATGAACTTTTATTAAATCCAATACACATTATCACCTCTGATTTTATCCAGTGCTCTGCCTATCAAAAGGGAGAGAAAACCTTATCCCAATTAAAAACTCCTATTCTCGCCATATATGGGAAAGAGGATCGCCTTCTTCCACCCTACGCTTTAGAAAAATTGGAAGAATTGGTTCCATACCTGGAAAAGAAAATCATAGAAGGAGCTGGGCACTATATTTTACTAGAAAAACCTAAAGAAGTGGCCAGAGAAATCCTTAATTTTAGAATTAAACAGAAAAAAAGGGCAACAAAGGAGAGGAAATTAGCACAATGACTAAAAAAGTATACTGGAATCATGATATAGAAACACTTTCCCGAGGAGAACTAGAAGACTATCAAACCAAACTTTTAGCTGAACATCTAGAATTCGTCTATTCTAATTCTACATATTACAAAGAATCCTTTGATCAAGCAGGTGTAAAACCTGGGAACTTTAAAACTTTGGAAGACATCAGAAAATTCCCCTTCATCAACAAACAAATCCAACGAGAACGGCAACTGGCCAAACCATTATTAGGGGATTTAACCGCAGTTTCAGAAGAAGAAGTAGTGTACATCTCAGCATCAAGCGGTTCTACCGGGGTCCCTACGTTAAGCCCTTTTACCCGGGAGGATTTTCAAGCCTGGCAAGATGTAGAGAGTCGTCTCTTCTGGTCTGCAGGAATGAGGCCAACAGACCGCTATGTCCATGCATTAAACTTTTCCCTTTTTGTTGGGGGGCCTGACGTAATTGGGGCACAAAACCTTGGCGCTCTATGCATATGGTCTGGAACTGTACCCTCTGAGAGACTTTTATTTATTTTAAAAGAATTTCAGCCTACCATTATATGGACAACCCCCTCCTATGCCTGGTATCTGGGAGAAACAGCCCGAAAACATGGCATCGATCCTGCAAAAGATTTAGCTATAAATAAAATCATTGTAGCTGGTGAACCGGGGGGCTCTATTGAAGCCACGAGGGAAGCAATAGAAAAATTATGGAATGCGAAGTTATATGATTTTTATGGTATCTCAGATATTTTCGGCGCTTGCGCCGGCATGTGTGAAGAAAGAGACGGCCTTCATCTGGCAGAAGATCACATTTTAGTCGAAGTCCTGGATCCCGTTACCCTTGAACCTGTTCCTGACGGGGAAAGAGGAGAAATGGTATTAACAACCCTGCAGAAAAAGGCCCGTCCCATGATTCGTTTTCGTACAGGTGATATTATTACAGCAGACCGTACCCCTTGCCCTTGCGGCAGAACCCATACCCGGATTCATATTGTCGGCCGGGTAGATGATATGTTTATTGTTACTGGAGTTAATGTTTTTCCCAGTGACATTGAATTTATCGTCCGCAATATTCCTGAATTAACCGGTGAATATCGTATTACTGTATTTACCGAAGACTTTATGACCAAGTACTCCCTTGAAGTGGAAAAACAAAAGGATGCAGAAATTGATTCAACTCTCCTTGCTGACCATGTGTCCCATCAGTTAAAAAGCAGATTAGGCGTACGGCCTAAAGAAGTAAAAATATTAGCTGATGGAGAACTTCCCCGTGCTACTCACAAAGCAAAAAGAGTAAAAGATTTGCGAAAATCAAAGGAATCTGAACTACTCTATTCCTTGTAACCATCGTAGAGTTTAATGTATTTAGCCATGGACATGAACATATACATGTTTTAGTACATGTAATACCGATTCGATTTAATAGAAGAACTTAGTAGAAGAAAAAGGAGGAAAACATGACGAAAAAAATTGGACTAATTGGCTTTGGAACCATGGGATCAGGGATTGCACAAACTGCCCTGGAAGCAGGATTTCATGTCATTGCTGTGGAGCAAAAAGAAGAATTTTTCAAGCGAGGGTTAGGCCTGATTCAAAAAAACTGGAACCGGGCTGTGGAAAAAGGGAGATTAACCCCTGAAAAAAAGGAACAGTTAGAAACCCTTCTGACAACCACAACGGATTGGGAACGTTTAAGTGAGGTTGATTTTATTATTGAGGCGGTAAGTGAAAGCATCCAATTAAAACGGGATGTCTTCCAAAAAATAGATTCTGTCATAAGGGATGGAACCATTATTGCTTCCAATACTTCTGGCTTAAGTATTACGGAAGTGGCCAGTGTAACACGGAATCCCCAGAATGTCATTGGGGTACACTTTTTTAATCCTGTGCCCGTTATGAAATTAGTAGAGTTGATTCGCGGCCAGGAAACCAGTGAAGAAACTTACCAAAAAGCAAGGGAAGTGGCAGAGACATTAGGAAAAGAAACCATTGATGTAAAAGAATCCCCTCTCTTCGCTGTTAATCGAATTCTTGTCCCTATGATTAATGAAGCCATTTTCGTTTTACAAGAAGGGGTTGCCACACCTGAAGACATTGATAAAGGGATGAAACTGGGTGCCAATCACCCTATTGGCCCCCTCGCTCTTGCAGATTTAATTGGGCTAGACACCCTTCTCTATGTACAAGATTCATTATATGAAGAAACCCAGGATTCCAAATACCGTTCCGCCCCTTTATTGCGGAAACTGGTGCGGGCAGGCCATCTTGGGCGAAAAAGCGGAAAAGGCTTTTATGACTATAAATAAAAGGAATAAATCCGGTTCTGAGAGATTCAGACCGGGTTTGTTTTTTCTTTCATATGATTGATGTGGTTCTTCCCCCAACGGGACATTTCCCGCAACAAAGGAATGAGGCTTTGCCCATCTTCCGTTAAGGAATATTCCACTTTTGGAGGAACTTGTGGATAAACTTTGCGGCATATTAGGCCATCATTTTCTAATTCCCGTAATTGTTGGGTTAACATTTTCTGGGTTACCCTTGGGATGGTCCTTTTTAATTCGCTAAATCTGAGGGTTTGGTCTGCAAGGTGCCACAGGATCAAGGGTTTCCACTTTCCCCCCATCACTTCTAATGTGATTTCGACAGGGCAATTATATTTTTTCCTTTCCATTAAGTCTCCCTCCCTCTTTAGTTTCCTTTTAGATACTATAGTACTTAATAGTCGGTACTTACTGAAAGAATATTTATAATTTATACTCAATTATAACAGGAAAAGAAAACTGGGAAGGGGTAATTCTTATGAAAAATGTTTTAATTGTGTATGCCCATGAAGAACCAACATCCTTTAATGGAGCTTTAAAGGATCAAGCCGTCGCCACATTTACCGAAGCCGGGTATCATGTTGAAGTATCTGATTTAAATAAAATGAATTTTAAAGCAGTGGGTGACCGTAATGATTTTATGGAAATCTCGGAACCCGATAAATATAAATACCAGATGGAGCAACGAAAAGCCTATGAGAACAATGCTCTTGCTTACGATATTCAAGTTGAGCAAGAAAAACTTAAAAAAGCGGATTTCGTCATTTTCCAATTTCCCCTCTGGTGGTCCTCAATGCCTGCTATTCTAAAAGGGTGGGTAGATCGTGTATTCACCACTGGTTTTGCTTATGGCGGTGGAAAATGGTTTGAGCAAGGAGGATTAAAAGGAAAAACAGTCATGATTTCAATAACCACAGGGGGCGGACCAAATTTTTTCAGCCCAAATGGCATATACGGGGATCTTGAAGAGACCCTGAAACCTATTCATTATGGTATACTCTACTTTGTTGGGTTTAAGGTTCTTCCTCCATTTAAGGTGTATAGCCCTGCACGGCTTACCCAGGAAGAAAGGGAACAAATTCTCCAGGATTATAAAGATCGCTTGTTATCCTGGGAATCTACTCCTGGATTGCAATATCCCACGCTTAGTGATTTTGACCAAAACTTTCAATTAAAAAAGAGAGGCTAAAAATCAAATCGTGCCTCTTGCTCGCCGACATGGATGTTAAAAATGACGGTCAACTTCACTACGGGCGCGCCTTCAAAACATCTGGGTAGCTCAGGAAGTGAGACTGTTGAAGGCTTTTTTTCGCCCTTCATTCAGTTTCCCTTGTATCGGCTCACAAAAAGGCAACTGATTTGATTCATTAGCTTCTCAACCATTGACCTTACGGTCTTATTATGGGGTTAACCATGTTACTCCATAAACTTATAAATTCTAATAGTAAACTAACCCAACTGAGAAATTAGAGAAATAAAAGAGAGGTGAAACATCCAATGCAAGCGGCGGTTCGTACAGAAGCAAATCCCAGGGTCCATTCAACCATGTACTCTGTTTTATTTGCCATCAGTTTTGTTCATTTGTTAAATGACTCGATGCAATCGGTCATCCCTGCCTTATTTCCCATTTTAGAAAATGCAATGCACTTAAGTTATGCACAACTTGGTTGGATTGCTTTCGCCTTAAACATGACTTCTTCGATTATGCAGCCTGTTGTCGGTCTGTACACCGATAAGAGATCCTCCCCATATATGCTTCCCATTGGCATGGGATTTTCGTTACTGGGGATGGTGGGTCTGGCTTTTGCTGAGAATTTTGCTATGATTCTCTTTTCTGTCATTTTCATAGGATTAGGTTCTGCTTCCTTTCATCCTGAAGGATCCAGAGTAGCATATATGGCGGCAGGTACCCGCCGGGGATTAGCCCAATCCATCTATCAGGTTGGGGGAAATAGTGGCCAATCCCTCGCCCCATTGATGACGGCCTTAATTTTTGTTCCCCTGGGGCAATTTGGAGCCATCTGGTTCACCGTTGTTGCAGCATTAGCCATTTTTGTCCTTATGTTTGTTTCTAATTGGTACAGTAAGCAACTGGTTTATTTTCCTAGAAATAAAAAAACAACAGCAACAACGAAAACAGTCAATGAAAAACGGAAGAAGAAAATAATTTTTGCCATTACACTCCTTATTTTTATTGTGTTTGCCCGCTCCTGGTACCATGCAGGAATCTCAAACTTTTATCAGTTTTACCTTATTAATGATTATGGCCTTACTATTAAAGGAGCCCAGTACTATATCTTTGCCTTTCTTGCTGCAGGCGTCCTGGGAACTTTGTTAGGAGGCCCTTTAGCAGACCGATTTGGAAAAAGAAATATCATTCTTTTCTCCCTCCTAGGTTCAGCGCCATTGGCTTTGCTATTGCCTTATGTACCATTAAATTGGGTATTTCCTATCATTATTGTGTTAGGCTTTATTCTTTTATCTAGTTTCTCAGTAACCGTAATCTATGCCCAAGAGCTAATTCCCGGCATGGTAGGTTTAACCTCAGGTTTAATTGTAGGCCTGGCATTTGGTATGGGTGCTTTAGGTTCTGTAGTGTTAGGGAAATTAGCCGATCTCTTTGGGCTTCCTAACATAATGATTTTTTGCAGCCTTTTGCCCCTCCTGGGAATTTTAACGTTCTTCCTGCCAACGGATAAGAAGCTGAAACAGTGGGAAATGGAATCGTAGTAAATATAGTTAAATAAAAAAAATCAGGTTCCTTAATAGGAGCCTGTTTTTTTATTTATATTTGTGGGCGTAAAACCACGATGCCTTTAGGCTCGTGGTAGTTCACATATTCATTAAATCCCATGGGGTAATCATGCCTATAAGAGTTTCATTCTTTTTCCCACTGTGGGTAATTAAAAGTGCATTTAATTTGATTCCTTCTTTCAGTCGTTGCTTAAAAGTTTCTTCTGCTTCATACACCGATGTATTTCTATTAATGAATTTATAAGTGTAAGTTTCTTCTTCATCATTTAATATTTCTATTAAACAGGTTTCTTTTAATGAAATTTTGCTTTCAAGCGTATTTTTTGCAAGCCAATTTGTAATCCCATTTTCTGTAACAAGGCCTTTGAATTGACTCCCATCATACACCGGAAACTGGGAATAATGTTTGTCACGAATTTCAACTAATAGATCAGAAAAAGAATCATTCACTTGAAATATTTTTACTTCTTTTTGAAATTCGGGAATCACCGTTTTAGGTTTTGTTAACTTTTCTTCAATTACCTTAATCTCTTTAACAATTGATTCATGAATCTCCGCAATGGCAGGAGGATTTCGATGATCATGTACAATTGCATTTCTTAATTCAGCAAATTCTATTAAGTCATCTTTATATTGTCTAATAATCGCGTTTGACTTAGCTGCTTTTTTAACCATTTTAGAAAATGATTCATAATTTTCTTTACTATGGAGAGCCTTTAAAAAGTTATCTATACGATTAAAATAGACAATAAATTCCTCAGAGTTTACCAAAGCTACAGCCCCCTTTATTAAGTTCCACTAAAAACTATTTGAGCTATCATTATTATTAACTAAAAAGTGTACGATATAAATCTTAACAATTGATACTATATCATAATTAATCCCTTTAAAATTTTCATTAAAAAGAACTGCGGAAGAAGAAAAATGTTGTTTTTTCCGCTTCATGGATGGCTAACGGGCAGATAGTTATTAAAATTTGTCTAATTTGTAAATTGTTCGGATTTCAGGAGGAATTTGGTCTATTTTATTTGAAATGTATCAATTACTTAAAGAAAATGAGATTGGAGCATATTAAAATATGAGGTTTTTTATGAAAGCAGTGATAGCAGTAGTATTGTGTCTATATTTATTGGTTCTTTCAAAATTAATCTTATTAAAATATCTAACAATTCCTGACATAATTAGTCATTTCACTTTTAATTATGATGGTTATTACCGGAATAGCCATAACTTTATTCCTTTTAAAACGATAATCTATTATTTGTTCCTAGCAGATATAAATTTCAATATGAGGGTTGAAAACTTAGCTGGAAATATCATTGGTTTTGCACCGTTTGGTTTTATTTTGCCTTTATTATCAAAAAGGTTTCAATTGTTTAAGAAGGTTACCATAGCAACATTTTGTTTAAGTTTGACATTTGAACTTATTCAATTTTTTTTTAAATTTGGAAGTTTTGATGTTGATGATTTAATTTTAAATACACTTGGAGGTGTATTAGGATATATACCTATTTACGCTATCTTATCATTTGTAAATTACAAAAAACGGAAAAATAGTATATCAATAAATTATTAAATTACTTAACTAAAGACTAAAGAACCCTTTTTCACTAAAGAGTCAGGTTAATAGTATTAAGTTTGGTTAATGTTATTCAACAAAGGGGAGGCTGACTAAATTGATTCAAGCCACTAGTGAAAATGAAGGAAGCTATAAGATTGTACATATTGTATTCGGTGATTCAACATCAGGGAGTTTGAAAATTGCCTTACAGGATATGGAACTAATAGAGGAGGAAAAAGTGATCTCCTTTCAAGACCTGTTTTCTTTTGGACCAGTTTGGAAACTGCATGAGAAAATTGGTATTACTCAAAGATACAAGTGGTTAAAAAATCATATTAATTTAGATGAAGAATATTTAGAAAAATACCAAAATGATTTTAGTAATACACTCTTCAAGGTTAAAGACATTCCAAAAAATGTACCAATTATTATTTGGTACGGGGATAACTCTCACGAACAAACTGCTGTAAGATTTGTTTTATATTTACTGAGGGAAAAACCAAACAATATTATTTTAATGGATACAACAACAAAATATAAAAATCAATTCCATATTCCAGGTATTGATTACTCCCCTTTACATACTGGAGAAGTTCCACCAGAAAAAATTGGATTAATCTATAAAAAAAATAGGGCGGTTCAACCTTTGTCTCAACAAGAACGGAAAAAGTTTGAAGAGGAATGGAAAGAGTTATCCAGTAAACAAAATGTTCTCAGGATATGGAAAAACGATAAAATACATAGTGTTGACGAAGACTTTTACGATAACTATATTATCAATACAGCTCGTAATTTACATAAAAAACAAAAAATCAAGGAATATATTAAATCATCACGAATCATCGGTCAAGTCATTGGACTATTAAATCAATATATTGGCGACCAGTTTTTTGAATATAGGTTGAGAAATTTAATAATGAATGGAGTTTTTGAAATACAGGGTGTTCCAAAGGCAATGAGGTTCTACAGTGTGAAACTTCGCTAAACCTTATTGAGCTAACGGGACTGCTACATAAGGTGGGTAGTTACTGTTTGCCTCCTATCACTATCAATCTTTAACGGCCTTATCTATTTTTCCAGAAGTCCTATTCTCAGGTTGCATCTTTTCATTATTTAACAAGAACTCTATACTTTCCGGTTTCTTGTTCATTTTAATAAAGAGACAAAAATCATTTTTAACATCCGAATCATGGGTTGCCGGTTGATCACTTATGGAAACCGTAAGTATATCATTCTTATATGTGACATCGATTTCTTGAGCGATATATAGATATACATCCTTATATTGATTGAAATATACGACCCCTTCATATCCCTCCTCTTTTTTTACTTCATAAAAATGAATCCCTTTTTTATCCTGACATGATTCATTAATCCAGGTTTGGATTTCGGTATTTAATTGATCCATTTCTACCTTCTCAAATGCTAGATTGGTTTTATTGCTTAAAATGAAGTAAGTTAAGAAAGAAATCACACCTATAACTAAAATGGCCAGGATGATGTAAGGTTTTTTCATTTCCAATTTCTCCTTAATTGTAATCGCTTATTTATATTATCTAAGAAACCCATTATCAAAAACAGAGAGGAAATGTGAATTATTTATGGATAGATAATAAGTTGTAACTTCTTGTTGATTGGTCCGTTAAATTATTAAGACATTTTGAATCATATACAAAGGGGCGAAATTACGATGGGAAGTAAGACAAAGAAGATGGTTGATCTATTTTTAATTGCAGCAGTTACAATTGTTGGTGGTTGTTCCTTAAACACCAACAGCGGATATTACGAAGAACCTTACAATAATAAGCCTATTAATCCAAACACCTCTTCCCCGTCTGCCATTTCCCCTGCTCCCACACCAGATAAACCCGATTCAGAAGAAAACAATTCTAATGACTATTATTCTGAAGAGGATAACTATTACTATGAGGATGATAATGATAATTCTTCAGGTGGCATGATTCATGGAAGCCCTTCCAAAAGCAAAACCAGTGGAAATATTGGGATGTCCAGTGGAACAAGAAGCGGAATCGGCAGTTCTGGATCTGTAAGTAGTGGTTAATGATTCTGTATCCTTTTTTGCAATATATAAAAATCAGGGAATTCCCCCATTTTTTTCATAGCACAACAAGTCTAAAATACAAACTATAGTTAATATTCTGAAAATATGAGGGGGACAATATGAACCAAAACGTTATGAATCCCAATGGAATTAATGTCACTGCATTACAATCTTATAAAGAACTGATTACTAGCAGTCCTCAAGATGCTATGGTTGACTACAAAGTCAACTTAGAATGGCTTGGTGGTACGAAATCAAAGGTTACAACAACAGGAATTCGCATTGGTGAAGAACCATTAAACCGGAATTTTTCTTTTATTGTGGATGAACCTGAACAAATTTTAGGGGAAAACACCAATCCTACTCCTCAAGAATATTTACTCGGAGGAATGGGTGCCTGTATGCTTGTGGGTTATGCAGTAGGAGCATCTGTGTTAGGAATTACATTAGAAAAATTAGAAATTGATCTTGAAGCCGGATTAGATTTAAGGGGATTCCTAGAAGTGAACCCTGATTCCCCTATTGGTTTTAAAAATGTAAAATACACCATTCGCGTGAAAGGGGATGGCTCAAAAGAACAGTTTGAACACATTCACCAGAAAGTAATGAAAACCTCACCCAATCGGGCAACTATTGCAAACCAAATCGATGTATTATCTGATTTAGTAATAGAAGAATCATAACCACCCTTCAAAAGGGTGGTTTGAACAAAGGCTATAAGCCTATGTTA
>CAMLDI010000018.1 GCA_946478845.1 uncultured Paenibacillaceae bacterium | reverse complement strand
TTTCCCTCGTATCGGCTCGCAAAAAGGCAACTGATTTGATTCATTAGCATCTCAACCATTGACCTTTCGGTCTTATTATGAAAGAGAGATACCATCGGACCTCATACTTATAAATTCTTTAATTTAAATAAAAGATCAGCATGAAGCTGATCAGTATCTACAATATGCAACTCACATAGTGCCCTTTTTCTATTTCCTTCTCTTGGGGCACTTCCACTTTACATTCAGCCCTGGCAAGGGGACAACGGGGATGGAAAGGACAACCCTCAGGAACGTGAAATGGTCCTGGGGGATCCCCTTTTAAAAGAAAGCGGGATCTTTTTCGTTCTATATAAGGATCGGGAATAGGAACAGCAGATAATAAAGCCCGGGTATAAGGATGATGGGGGCGGAAAAAAATCTTTTCCGTCTCCCCTATTTCTACAATCTTGCCTAAATACATCACTGATACCCGATTGCTCATATATTTCACCACAGATAAATCATGGGCAATAAACAAAAAGGTAAGGCCTAATCGATTTTGCAAATCTTTCAATAAGTTTACAATTTGCGCCTGGATGGATACATCCAAAGCTGAAGTAGGTTCATCACAAATAATAAACCTGGGCTCTACAGCCAGAGCCCGGGCAATGCCAATTCGCTGCCGTTGCCCTCCGGAAAATTCGTGGGGATAACGCTGCAGATCCCCTTTGCGTAACCCTACCATCTCAACAAAGGTTTCAATTTTTTTCCGTCTGATATGGGCAGGCATGGGATGATGCAAATCCATTCCTTCCCCGATGATATTTTCCACAGTCATTCGAGGATTTAAGGAAGCATAAGGGTCTTGAAAAATCATTTGCATTTCTTTATGAAGTTGAAAGGCCTCTTTCCCTTTTGCCTTAAAAACATCCAACCCATTGAAATAAAACTCCCCCTGTGTTGGCTCATTTAAACGGAGGAGTGTTCTTCCTAAGGTAGATTTCCCACAACCCGACTCACCAACAACCCCTAAAGTTTCCTGAGGGGCAATGGCAAAAGAAACTTCCCTTACCGCCTGAACCACATGATTGCCTGCAAGAAAATGGCGGGAGAGTCCCCTTACATCCACTAAAGGCTTATCCATGGGATTTCCCCCTTACTCGATACACCACACCCTGGCTTCTCTGATTTTGCAGGGCAGTATGAACCCAGCAAGCGGAGACATGGCCATGGCCTCCCCCCCGTAACTCAGGAGCCTGGTGATGGCATTTGGCAATGGCATCGGCACAACGGGATGCAAATACACACCCTTTAGGCAATTGGGCCAAATCAGGAGGAGAACCGGGAATGGCATCCACCCACCCCCCTTTCACCTGATCGACCCGGGGTACAGAGGAAAGCAACCCCCGGGTATAAGGATGGCGAGGAGCATAAAAAATCTCTCCCGCCTTTCCTGCTTCCACAATTTCACCAGCATACATGACGACCACCCGATCACTGAGGCTGGCCACCACCCCTAAATCATGGGTAATTAACAGAATAGACGTGCCTGTATCCCTTTGGATTTTTTTTAAGAGTTCAATAATTTGCGCCTGGATGGTTACATCCAGGGCAGTGGTAGGTTCATCTGCAATTAATAGGCGAGGGGAGCAGGAAAGGGCCATGGCAATCATTGCCCGTTGCCGCATGCCCCCTGAGAATTCATGGGGATATTGGCCTACTCTGGTTTCTCCTTCAGGAATGCCACACAAAGCCAATAGTTCAATGGCTTTGCTATAGGCTTCTTTTCCTTTCAACCCTTCATGTTTCATGAGCCCCTCTGCAATTTGCCAGCCCACTTTCATGGTTGGATTTAAAGATGTCATAGGGTCTTGAAAAATCATGGCAATTTCTTTCCCCCGCACCTTCTCCATTTCCCTGGGAGACAATTTGAATAAGTCCCGTCCTTTATATTCAATTGATCCCCTTTTTATTTTGTGAGGAATCCGGGGGAGGATCCCCATAATGGATCGGGCAGTAAGGCTTTTTCCGCAACCGGACTCCCCTACAAGTGCTACTGTTTCTCCTGGTTGCACTTGAAATTGAACCCCTCGCAACACCTTCACTTCCCGGTTATGCAAATAAAAAGAAAGATGCAACTGATCTACTTTGAGAAGAGGCTCCATCTTTGTCCCCTCCTTTCATTTTCGCATGCGAGGATCCAGAGCATCCCGCAATCCATCCCCTAACACATTAAAGGCAAACATGGTAAGTGAGATAAAAAAGGCGGGTATCAATAACTGATAGGAATACCCCGTCAATAGACTCACCAAACCATCGTTAACCATGGTCCCCCAACTGGCAAGGGGGGCAGAAAGCCCGAGACCGAGAAAGCTCAAAGTGGCTTCAGCAAAAATAGCAGAAGGGACCGTTAGGGTGAGATTAACGAGTATGGGGCCCATGGTGTTAGGAACAATGTGTTTTCCCAGAAGCCAACGGGTGCCTCCCCCGAAGGAGCGGGATACCTGAACATATTCCTGTTCTTTCAACTGAAGAACTTGCCCTCTAACTAAACGGGCCATGGGAATCCATCCTGTAATAGCCATGGCAATAATGACAGACCACAATCCCTGCCCCAGGAAAACTGAGAGGAGGATGACTGTTAATAAATAAGGGATGCCGTATAGGGCTTCAGCAATCCTCATCATCACTGTATCAACCCATCCCCCTTTTAAACCGGAAATTCCCCCATAGATTACGCCAATAATGAAGTCCAGGGTAGCGGCAGCCACCCCAATAAAAAGGGAATAGCGAGCCCCAAAGGATACCCGGGTAAAAATATCCCTCCCCAGGGGGTCTGTGCCAAACCAGTGTTGGGAATTGGGAAAAAGATTTCTTTCACGCAGATTTTGTTCAAAGTAACTATAACCGCTGATCCAGGGGCCGAAAATGGCCAACAAAAACAATCCAATAATCACTACAAGGCCTGTTATGGCCAGAGGATTTTTTTTCAGACGAAACCAGGTTTCCCCCAGTAATGTTCGGGATGGCTGGGGTTCCGTATTGGAACGGATCCATTCCATTAGGAATCCCTCCCTGCCAGCTTAATTCTAGGATCAATCCAGGTATAAACAAGATCAATAACAAAAAGCAAAAAGATGAGAATCGCGCTATAAAAAACTGTTGCACCCATAATCACAGGATAATCCCTGGTAAAAATGCTTTTAACAAACATTTCTCCCATGCCAGGAATGCCAAAGAGATGTTCAATAATAAAACTGCCTGTCACTAAATTGGCAGCAATCACCCCAAAGACAGTGACCACAGGGAGCAAGGCATTGCGCAGAGCGTGTTTGAAGATCACTGCACTTGCCCCCAACCCTTTCGCCCTGGCTGTTAAAATATAGTCCTGTTCTAGTACTTCTAACATACTGGAACGCATCAAACGGGCAATATAGGCCATTGGCATGAAAGATAAAGCAAAGGAAGGAAGTACAGCATGTTGCCATGTTCCCCACAGGGCAGGAGGAAAAAGTCCCAGCCCAACGGCTAAATAGTGAATAAGCAAGGTTCCCAGTATAAAACCGGGAACAGAGATGCCAACAATAGCCACCACCATGGAAAGGTAGTCCTGCCAACGGTTATGGTAAAGGGCAGCAAAGGTTCCAAGCAAAATTCCAAAAAAAACAGCCAGGATTAAGGCATCCACCCCTAATTGCAGTGAAACGGGAAACCCCTGGGTGATCATATCATTTACTGTGAGCACATCGGATTTAATAGAGGGTCCTAAGTCTAAAACAAGAAGTGATTTTAAATAGTGGATATATTGCAGAAATAGAGGTTGATCCAGGTGATAGTATCTCATTAAATTCTCAAAAATTTCCGGAGGCATTCTTCCTTCTTTATCAAAAGGATTTCCCGGCACAAGATGCATTAGAAAAAAGGTAAGAGTGACTACCGTCCACAGAGTAACCAGGGAATAACCCAGCCGCTTGGCCATGTAGGACAGCAAGACGAAACCTCCTTTTGTTGCCATGTTCTATTGAATGTTGGCATACATCATCATGGGATAACGATTGACAATATTAAACACGCCGTTTACCTTCGATTTTAAAGCATAGGATTTCGTATAATAATAAATAGGCAGAATGGGCATGTGGTCCATGATAATTTGTTCTGCCTGATGCATGGCTTTCATCCGCATTTCTTGATTTATAGAGTTTTGTGCATACCTGGCGAATTTATCAAACTCCTCATTTCTCCAACCGGAAAAGTTCTGGGTACTTTCTGAAGTAAATAGTTCGATAAAGGTCATAGGATCAATATAATCCCCTAGCCAACCATCCCGAACTAATTGATACTCCCCTTTTCGCATTCTTTCCATTTTCACCTGTTGTTCCACATTTTGCAGCTTACAATCAATCCCCAGATTCTTTCTCCACATTTCTTGAATGGCCTCGGCAATAATTTTATGAATAGTACTGGTATTGTAAAGGAGTGTGAAGGTGGGAAGTTTGGTGAGTTTTTCTTCTTTTAATCCTTCTGTTAAGAGCTTCTTGGCTTTTTGTATATCTTCTTGAAAAAGGGAACCGCTAAAGGCTTGAAAGTCCCTTTTTCCATCCTCTGTTTCAGGAATGCCAGGAGGAACGATGCCATAGGCAGGTTTCTGCCCTCCCTGGGCCACATCTTCCACCAACTCTTGTCGGTTAATGGCCATGGATAAGGCTTTGCGGATTTTCACGTTGTTGAAGGGTTTTTCGCGGATATTAATGTCGTAGTAATAAATGGATAAATCTGGGACAATATGAAGTTCAGGATCCTTGTTATTTTTCATTAAGGTAATCAGTTCATTGGGAATGGGATACACTAAATCAATTTGCCCCGCCCGGTACATTTGCATGGATGTATTCTCATCCCCTACCATATACCAGTGAATTTCCTTTAATTTCACATTGCCCTTATCATAATAATTCTCATTTTTCACCATCACCATGTTTTGTTTATGATTCCATTGCACCAGTTTAAAGGGCCCATTGCTTACATACGTTCTAGCATGCTTATCCCAGCTGGGGATATCCTCCTGCACTTTTCGATTCACAGGATAATAGGTAAAAAAGGAACACAAATCAAGAAAAAATGCTGTCGGCGTTTCCAATACCACTTCCAGGGTATAGTTATCAAGAGCTTTGACCCCAACCATGTCTTCCAGTTTCTTCTTTTTCACAGGGTCCGTTTCTTTAGTGGTATTATATGCACGTCCCCCTCGCAAATAGTATAACTGATAGGCATATTGGGCCCCGGTGGCTGGATTTAATGCATACTTCCAGGCATATTCAAAATCCCCAGCTGTAACCGGATCCCCGTTGGACCATTTTAAACCTTCTTTCAAAGTGAAAGTATAGGTTTTATGGTCTGAACTCATACGATAATCCCGTGCCATGCCAGGAACTAATTTTCCATCAGGGGTTCGCTTCATTAATCCTTCCATCAAATGGTCCACAGGCCAAAAGTCTGCCGGACTTGCAGCCTTTCCCGGGTGAAGAGAAGCCGGCTCTTCCCGATTATTCACCCGCATAACTTGTTGCTCCCCATTGCTGTATCTATGAAAGTCAGTAGCAGGGGGTACACAGGAGGTAAGAAAAAGTGCCATAACCAACACGATGCCAACCAGCCTTTTCTGCACCGGATTGACCTCCCTTTCGCAATACTACTGGATGATTCCCCCAAGTAAAGGGGATTGTACCCCAGGTTGGGGAGTGAATTCATAAGCTTCTAACAAAAGATTCATAGCCTGATTCCAATCTACCTTCAAATCACAATGGATTTCTGCCAGACACTGACCCACTTCAACTTTGTCCCCACATTTCTTATACAGTACAACCCCCGCTGACGGGTCTATGGATGATTCTTTTGTTTCTCGTCCCGCCCCGCTTTTCATGGCCGCCAATCCTACTTTCTCTCCATGAATGCGGGATATATAGCCGGTTATAGGAGAAAGAACCTGGATCACTTTATTGGCCTTAGGCAATACTTCCTCAGGCTGCTCACTCACTCGGGAATCCCCTCCCTGGGCCGCCACAAATTCAGCAAATAAAGAAAGTGCTTTTCCATTATAAAGGGCTTGTTCTGCCAGAGAGCGGGCTTCTTCGATGGTGGGTGCCTTTTTCCCCAGATAAATCATCCAGGATGCAAGGCTTAAACATAGTTCAGTTAAGTCTTCCGGTCCCTTCCCCTGCAACGTTTCAATGGCTTCTTTTACCTCCAGGGCATTTCCTACTGCATAACCAAGAGGTTGTTCCATGCTGCTTAAAATGGCGATGGTTTTTCGCCCCACTTCTTTGCCAATCTCAACCATGGCAATTGCCAGTTTTTCAGCCTCTTCTCTCGTTTTCATAAATGCTCCGCTGCCAAACTTCACATCAAGGACAATGGCATCTGCACCGGAGGCAATTTTTTTGCTCATCACAGAACTGGCAATCAAGGGAATTGAATCCACAGTAGCTGTAACATCCCGCAAGGCATACAATTTCTTATCCGCAGGGGTCACATTGCCGCTCTGGCTAATCACAGATAATCCAATGGTATTTACATTGTGAATGAATTCTTCCCGGGTTAATTCCACATGGAACCCGGGGATAGCTTCCAATTTATCGATGGTTCCTCCCGTATGCCCCAGTCCCCTGCCAGACATTTTGGCGACAGGCACCCCACAGGCAGCCACCAGGGGGCCTACAATTAAAGTCGTTTTATCCCCTACTCCCCCTGTGCTGTGCTTATCCACTTTGATGCCATGAATGGGGGATAAATCCACCTGTTCTCCGGAAGAAGCCATCGCATCGGTCAATACCCCGGTTTCTCTGGCATCCATCCCGCGAAAATAAACGGCCATCGCCCAGGCGGACAGTTGATAATCAGGGATTTCACCCCGGGTATATCCTTCAATCAAGAAACGGATTTCTTGTTCCTCCATGGGAAAACCATCCCTTTTTTTCTGGATAATATCAACGGTTCTCATTTCAATTAACCTCCGGAAGAATCCCTTTAATTAAGGAGATAAAACGAGGGCGGGCCTGATGGGCCATTTCCATCACCTGCTCATGGCTTAATGGTTCCAGTTCTTCACCTACCGCCCGATCGGTTACACAAGAAATCCCTAAAATTCTCATGCCTGCATGAACCCCGGCGATCACCTCAGGTACCGTTGACATGCCAACAGCATCCGCCCCAACCCGGGCCAACATCATTAACTCCGTGGGAGTCATAAAAGAAGGGCCAGAAATCCCCGCATACACCCCTTCCTGCAGAGTAAACCCAAGTTCTGCCGCCTTCTTTTTCGCCAGCTCCCGGTACTGGGGATCATAGGCTCTGGACATGTCTGGAAAACGGGGACCGAAGATTTCTAGATTAGGTCCAATTAATGGATGGTCCCCTGTTAAATTTAAATGGTCCTGGATGGCCATCAAATCCCCGGGTTGAAATCCCCGGTTAATCCCTCCACAGGCGTTGGTGACAATCAGACTGGAAATGCCCAATCCTTTCATCACATACACAGGAAAAACAACCTGGGACATGGTATAGCCTTCATAATAATGAATCCTCCCCTGCATTACTAACACAGACTTTCCCCCAAGAGTCCCTGCTACCAATCTTCCTGCATGGCCCGGGACTGTTGATGGGGGAAAGTGAGGAATGTCATGAAAATCAATGGCTACCAGGCTCTCGATTTCATCTGCAAGTACACCTAAACCAGAACCAAGAATAAGGCCAATGTCTGGTTTCTGTTGGATTTTTTCTTGAATATAACGAACCCCTTCTTCGATCTGTTGCAAGCGGTTTTCCATCCCTTATCCCTCCTGCATCTCCTCAATAATGCCTCGCATGAGACACAAAAAGGTGGTTTTCACTTTTTCAGCGGTTTCCATCACTTCAGCATGGGATAAAGGTTGAGGAAGAATGCCTGCAGCCATATTGCTAATGCAGGAAATCCCCAATACCCGAATGCCTGCATGGCGGGCCACAATCACTTCTGGCACCGTAGACATCCCAACAGCATCTGCCCCTAAAATCCGCAGCATGCGAATTTCTGCAGGGGTTTCATAAGTAGGCCCTGTTAATCCAACATATACGCCTTCACGGACATGTATTCCATTTTGTCTGGCAACTTTATGGGCTAACTCTCGATATTCAAGATCATAGGCTGTAGACATATCGGGAAAACGAACCCCAAAGGCAGCCTCATTTGGTCCAATTAATGGATTCCGGCCTGTTAAATTGATATGGTCCTTAATAATCATTAAATCTCCAGGTTCATAATCCATATTGATGCCCCCGGAGGCATTGGTAATCATCATGGTTTCCACGCCCATTGCCTTCATCACCCGAATAGGGAAGGTCACCTGTTCCAGGCTATAGCCTTCGTAAAAATGAAATCTTCCCTGCATAGCCACTACATTCTTTCCATTTAGCTGCCCAATCACCAATTGCCCCTGATGGCCTTCCACTGTTGAAACAGGGAAATGGGGAATTTCTTCATAGGGAATTTTCACTGCATCGGTTATTTCATCAGCTAATACCCCTAATCCTGATCCAAGAATAAGACCAATGGCAGGTTTCAACGGAGTTTTGCTTTCAATAAATTGTTGCACCTGGTTCATTTTTTCTAAAAAATTCATCACATTGACCTCCAAATCTATAATTCACTCAAAAAACTGTTTCCAATAGGTGGCATGGGAACTCTAAAATTCTCTGCAACCGTTGCCCCTACATCCGCAAATGTCTGGCGAATGCCCAAATCTTTTCCTCCCTTTAATGCTGGAGAATAAACAAGCAAGGGGACATACTCCCTGGTATGGTCTGTCCCTGAATGGACAGGATCATTGCCATGGTCTGCGGTTATCATCCACAAATCTTCCTTGCCAAGGCCACTTAGCAATTCAGGAACCCGCTGATCAAACTCTTCCAGGGCTTTCCCATACCCTATAGGATTCCGACGATGGCCATACATGGCATCAAAGTCCACCAGATTTAAGAAGCATAGACCTGTAAAGTCCTCTTTCATGGCTTCTGCCAATTTATTAACCCCATCCTCATTGGATTTGGTTTTCACAGATTGAGCAATGCCTTGCCCATTGTATATATCTGAAATCTTACCCAGAGCCAGGGTATGCACCCCTTTCTCCTGTAAAACATCTAACACTGTTTTTTCCGGGGGAGACAGAGAGAAATCTTTCCGATTTGGGGTACGGGTAAAATGGCCTGGGCTTCCCACAAAAGGCCGTGCAATGACTCGCACCACAGAGAATCGTTCATCAAGGGTCAATTCCCTGGCTGTCTTACAGATTTCATAGAGTTCTGCTAAGGGAACCACTTCTTCATGGGCTGCCACTTGAAAAACGCTATCCGCGGAGGTGTAAACAATCACATCTCCTGTCTGTATATGTTTCTCTCCTAGTTCATCTATAATGGCCGTTCCTGAGGCTGGCTTATTGCCAAGGACTCCCCGGCCAATACGGAGGGAAAACTCATCGATTAATTCAGTTGGAAACCCATTGGGCCATGTTTTAAAAGGGGTTTTCACTTCCACCCCCATCATCTCCCAGTGGCCTGTTGACGTATCTTTTCCCAGGGAGATTTCTTGCATTTTCCCATAACTGCCTATGGGATTTTCTTCAGGGGCTACTCCTGGCAGGGACAATAGATTCCCTATTCCCATTTTGCCTAAATTAGGCAATTGGATCCCTCCCATTTCCCCCCCTATATGTCCTAAAGTATTAGCCCCTACATCCCCATATTCATGGGCATCGGGAAGTTCTCCAATGCCAACACTATCTAAAACGGTAATAAAAATCCGCTTAAACATTTTCTGCCACCTTCCATTTGAAAAAGTCATTAAAAGAAGGTACTTCAGATGAAGTACCTTTACGCTCGGGGATGAGCCTTCGCATACACTTCCTTAATTCGGGTACGGGTCACATGGGTATATATCTGCGTTGTGGAAATATCAGAGTGACCAAGCATTTCCTGCACTGACCGCAAATCTGCACCATTCTCTAACAAATGGGTTGCAAAAGAATGGCGAAGGGTATGAGGAGTAATCTCTTTATTAATATGTGCTAATTCTGAATATTTCTTGATAATTTTCCAAAAACCCTGTCTTGTTAACCGCTTGCCATGGTAATTTAAAAATAAAGCTTCTTCGTTTGCATTGCGCTTAATATACATGCGGCTGCGTTCAATGTAATTGGCCAGATGGTCAATGGCAAATTGGCCAATAGGTACCATTCTTTCCTTTTTCCCTTTCCCAAAACATTTAAGAAAACCCATATTTAAATTTACGTCGCTCACATTTAAAGATACCAACTCTGAAACACGAATTCCTGTGGCATAGAGCAACTCTAACATGGCTTTATCACGGATGCCAAAGGGATGGTGAAGCTCAGGGCCGTTTAACAGAGATTCTACTTCTTTTACAGTTAAAACCTGCGGCAATTTCTTATCAATCTTGGGAGATTCTACATTGGAACTGGGATCTTTTTCAATCCATTTCTCCCGAAGCAAAAACTGATAGAAGGAACGAATGGAAGCCAGGTTGCGTGAAAGGGTTGTGGTCGCCCTCCCTAATTCTTTCAAACGCATTAAATAATCCACAATATGAAGGCGTGTTGTATTATTAACTTCCTGAATCCCAAGCTCTGCAAGATATTGATTATAACTGGAAAGATCTCTGCGATAAGACTCCTGAGTATTTTTAGAAAGTCCTTTTTCAACGGTAAGATAATGAATAAATTGATTAATGTAATTTTCCACGTTTCTTTCCCCTTAAACTCAGAAAAAAATTAGCTGGCACAAGGCTGGCACAACTCATATTGTTTAATCTTTGGAGTATGTATTTATTTCAACAATAGACTACGGTTTCCTTCTCCTAAATTATGAAAATTTATTCACCATAGTAATAAAAATTTAAAAGCCTCTGTTTAAAATCTTCATAGCTGAGTTGTTGCACTTCGCTATATTTTAACACTTTTAATGCCCTGCCCTCAGGTTCTTTATAAGGATCTTTCGGTTTAATCACATTAGAAACGATAGTAATGATATTATAAAAGAGAATGGTAAAGGCAACAAAAATGAGAATGTATTTTATTCCTTCTGATAGACGGCGAAATGGGATATACAACGCTTGTTTCACCTCAAACTGATTTAATTTTTTCCATGTTATATTTAAATCCTATTCCAGTCTGTGGAAAAATATACGTTCTTCATTTACTTTTCATAATCTAATGATAGAATTAAGATTTGATAGAGATATAACGAAATACGGGTGAGAGACATGTTTAACCACGAACAAAGAGAGTCTATAATTTTAAAGCCTTTCCACAAACGGCTTTTATATTTGCTTATTTTTATTTTTGCCCTATTTATTCTAATGATCTTCCGGCTTTCTTTTTTACAAATCGTAGACGGTAAAAAACATAGTTTGGAAGCGATGTCCAAGGCGGATAAATATATACCTATTCCCGCTCCCCGGGGGAAAATCTTTGGACGTGAAGGGGGAACTCCCATCGCTGATAATAAATCTTCCATCACCGCTGTCTTTACAGAGACAGATGAAATGGAGAAGGAAGATTATATTACTCTAGCAACAAAATTGGAAGAAATCCTCAATGTCAAACGAGAAGAAATCTTAGCCAAAATGGACGTTGGCTTTGCTTATAAATTAGATAATAAGGGTAACTATGTCCTTGATGAAAAAGGGAACCCAAAAATCGTTGAAGCTCACCGTTATACCCCACGCTTTCTGGAAAAAGATTTGAAAATGGGCTTATCCGATAAAGAAGTGGCGTATATCGCGGAACATCGCACGGAATTGCCTGGCATTGAATCTAAATCGAAAAACGTCCGCCTTTATGATCCCCGGCAAGTTGCCGTTCAGGCAGTGGGTTATGTGCGGCCTTACAATGTAGCTACAACAACAGATGGGTTTCTTAAAAATTTTTATAACGGAGAAGATGATATTTACACTCCCAATCAACCTGTAGGTTATGATGGCGTTGAATTTACTTATGAAGATTATCTGCGGGGGGTAAATGGAAAGAGAAACTTTCAAATCGCTTCTGATGGCAGTATTCAAAAGGAATTAGAACAAGAAGACCCCATTCCAGGCAAAGACCTTTACTTAACCATCGATAGCCGCATCCAGGTTGAAGTAAGGGACTATATTAAAAGTGTCCTTCCATCCATTCGGGCTAACAGTGGCGCACAAGGAACACGCAATGTATATGCTGTGGCTATGGAAGTGAAAACAGGAAAAATTGTTTCCATGGTTAGTTTTCCTGAATATGACCCCAATGTTTGGGTCAGCGGTGTGAATAACGATATCTTTGAGCAAATTCGTTACTATGTGAATAACGGGACCATCCAGAGCGCTCCCTATGATGTAAGCCCTAAAAAAGGACAGGAAGCAGTCGATGAAATTGAACGGCATCCTTCGTCCATCGTCCCAACAGGGTCAACCATTAAACCCCTAACCGTACTTATGGGGCTTTCAGAAGGGGTTATTAAACCCAATGATGTATGGCAAGACCCAGCAGGGGGCTATCGTTATGCACGCAGTGCCACAGACATTGTCCGAAATGACCAGTCACACAACTATGGAACGTTAACACCCCAAAGAGCGTTGCAAAAATCAGCTAATACCTATATGGCGCGCATTGGCAAATTCCTTCATGACAAATATAAACAGAATTCCATTTACATTATGCAGAAGTATTTTCATGCAATGGGCCTTGGCGTAAAAACCGGGGTACCCCTTCCCAATGAAAGTGTTGGGGTACAGGACTTTATCACCACGAATTCAACTGTCAGCCCTCTAGCAGCCATGGTGCAATCTGCCTTCGGGCAACAGGAGCGGTTTACTGCCATGCAATTGTGCCAATACGTTGCCACAATGGCTAATAAAGGAACACGCATGCAACCACAGATTGTAGACAAAATTGTAGACCCACAAACAGGGAAAGTGGTAGAGGAATTCAAACCGAAAGTAATGAACAAGCTTACAGTTCCTGAAGAAGCCTGGCAAACCGTTGAAGAAGGGATGTACATGGTTACCCAGGGTGACGGTACGGCTTCCTGGGTATTTACTTCCTTCCCTTATAAATTTGGCGCGAAAACAGGGACTTCTGACCAGGATATTTATGTCCCTGTAAAAGATGCAAAGGGAAATGTAACTGGTTATAAATACGACCGCAGTGTTGCCAATGGGGTATTTGTGGCTTACGGCCCTATTGAAGACCCGAAACTGGCTGTAGCCATTGTCGTTCCTGAAGGGGGCTATGGCGGCCTTTCCTGCGGTACCATTGCCCAACAAATATTTAAGTCCTATGACAAGTATTATGGACTTGGATCTGCTCAGAACACAGCAGCAAATAAATAAATAATGATTGAAAAACGAACTCTTAATGAGTTCGTTTTTTTATTCCTGGGAATACTTAGAATAGAAAAAACATCTAAGGTCCAGGGTGAGAATATGCAGAATAATTATCAAAATAATTATGAAGAAAAAAAATCAAACATTTTTAAACCCTTTCATAAACGAATCAATTATTTGCTCCTTGTTATTTTTCTTCTTTTTATCCTATTGATTATCCGCCTTTCCTTTTTGCAAATTGTGAAAGGAGAACATTATTCCCAAAAAGCTTTATCCCGCTCTGATAAATACATTGCCATCCCTGCCATGCGGGGGAGGATTTTTTCCCGTGACGGGAATAAACCCATTGTCTATAACCGTCCCTCCCCCACTGCTGTGTTTACAGAAGTGGAGAAAATGAAGAAAGAAGAACTGATAAAACTATCCGTAGATTTGGAAAAAGTGCTGCAACGCCCTAGAGTAGAAATCTTAAAAAAAATGGATGTAGGTTTTGTTTATAAGATCGATAAAGAGGGGAAGATCATCTATGACGAAAAAGGAAAACCCACCTGTGAAGCAACTCCCCGCAACTCCCAGCGGTTTATGGAGAAAGATATAAAAATAGATTTAACCCAAAAAGAAATTGCTTACATTTCTGAGCACCATCTGGATTTTCCCGGAATCTCTGTCCAAACCAAGCCCATCCGAGTGTATGATAACCGGAGAATTGCCGTGCAAACCATTGGTTATGTACGGCCTTATAATATTATGGCATCTTCCAATAATTCTCTTCAGGAAATCTATCAACGTAAAAACGAGGAATACACCCCTAACCAACTGGTTGGATTTGAAGGGGTGGAATTGTCCTATGAAGACCAACTTCATGGAAAGAATGGCAAGCGGTATTTTACTGTGGATGCCAACGGGAATGTACAAAGTGAGTTTAATGAAGTCCTCCCTAAAACAGGGAACGATATTTATTTAACCATTGATAGCCGAATGCAGCTAGAAATCCGTAATTTTATTCATGATTACCTACCCCAAATCCGCAAAACAAAAGATGCAGTTGACACCAAATCCATTTATGCCGTGGCCATGGAAGTAAAAACAGGAAAAATCGTCTCCATGATTAGCTATCCAGAATATGACCCTAATATCTGGATTAAAGGGGTGGAAAAGAGCCTCTATGAGCAAATTAAATACTATGTTCCAAATGGAACCATTCAAAGCGCCCCTTATGATGTAAGCCCCAAAAAAGGCATGGAGGCACTTGAAGAAATTGCAAAGCATCCCCAATCTATTGTGCCAACAGGATCAACAATTAAGCCGGCAACCCTGCTCATGGGCCTATCAGAAAGGGTAGTTCCCTCCTATGATGTATGGCAGGATCCCCCTGGAGGATACAAGTACGGGATTGGGACAGATATTGTACGCAATGACAAAAACCATAATTATGGGACCATTACCCCTCAGATTGCCTTGCAAAAATCATCAAATACTTATATGGCAAGAATCGGAAAGTTAATTAATGATAAATACAACAAAAATTCCATTTATATTATGCAAAAATATTTCCATGCCCTTGGACTGGGTGTGAAAACAGGAGTTCCTCTCCCCTTTGAAAACCATGGAGTACAAGACTTTGTTGCAACCAATCACAACATTAGTTCTCTGGCCGCTATGGTGCAAGCTTCTTTTGGGCAACAAGAACGGTATACGGCTATGCAATTGTGCCAGTATGCAGCTACTATCGCCAACAAAGGAAAAAGAATGCAGCCACAGATTGTGGATAAAATCGTTGATTCATCAGGTAAAATTGTAGAACAAGTAGCTCCCAAAGTGCTGAACCAACTTAATTTGGCTGATGAAATTTGGGATACTGTCCACGAAGGGATGTATATGGTCACCCAGCGGCATGGGACAGCGAATTCCACCTTTGGCTCCTTCCCCTATCGGGTGGCCGCAAAAACAGGGACATCAGACCAGGATATATATATTCCCGTCCTAAATAGCAATGGGAAGAAAAGTTATAAAAAATTCGGCACCGTAGCCAACGGGGTTTTCATTGCCTATGCCCCGCTGGATAACCCTAAGCTTGCAGTATCTGTAGTCATTCCTCAGGGGGGATATGGGGGAAAATCCTGTGGGGGGATTGCGCGGAAAATCTTTGAAATCTATGATAAGTACTATGGACTCTAAAAAGGGAACTCAATGGGAGTTCCCTTTTCTTTTTGTGCATTCTTCACAAAGTCCGTGGAAAATCAAGCGATGGTCTTTAATCAAAAAATGATACTTATCACTGACGGCCCGTTCCACTTCACCAAGTAGATCTTCATGTATTTCATTCACTTTACCACAGTCGAGACAGATTAGATGATGATGATGATGTTCTCCAGTTTCGCTTTTAAATTCATAGCGAGCCACACCATCGCCAAAATTGATTTTATGCAAAATATGGAGTTCGCTCATCAGTTCCAGTGTGCGATATACGGTTGCTAAACCAATATCCGGGGATTTTGCCTTTACACGTAAGTAAATGTCTTCTGCCGAAAGATGGTCCCCTTCATTAGCCAAAAGAACGCGAATCGTCGATTCTCGCTGCGGTGTCAATTTGTAATTTTGGCGATGTAATTCATCCCTTATTCTTTCTAGTCTCTCTTCCAAACTAGACACCCCCTTGCAGCTTTTACTTTCCCATTATAGTGGAAATTAATATATCTTTTCAATATTGTATTTGCGGGCAATTTCCAACCAATCACTTTTTTTCGGAGAGCCAATCTTTTTGCTAATGTGGTGACGATGGTTTTCTACCGTTCGAACAGAAATATGCATTTTTTCAGCAATTTCCTTCTGAGAATGCCCCAAAACAGTAAGGATAAATACTTCTTTCTCCCTTTTGGAGAAAGGAAGATCCCATGGGGTCTGATTCTTAGGAAGTTCTTCTTCCTTTTTTTCTAACATTTTATGACTAAATACCTTTTTTCCTGCCAGTATTTCTTTTATTTTCTCAATGATTTCTTCTCCCGTTAATCGCTTTACCAGGAATCCATGTGCTCCTACTTCATAAGCCTTTTGCTGGTAAGCTTCTTCTTCGAACATGGAAAAGAAAACAATTTTTGCTTTAGGTTGTATTTTTTTTAATTCTTCTGCTGTTTGTAAACCATCGAGTCCACCAGGCATAGATAAATCCAGTAGGATCAAATCTACCGGAAAAGTTAATGCCTTCTTAATGGCTTCCCGTCCTTCCGATGCATAAAGAACATTCTCAATCGTAAAAAAGTCTTGAAGTAATAACGCGAGTCCATCCCTTACAATTTCATGGTCGTCTACAATTAGAACTCTCATCATTTATTCACCTCAATCAATTGGGATATACCCCTCTACTCTTGTTGGCCCGCCCATACAACTAAACCATTTAATTTCTCCTCCAACCATTTCAATCCGCTCAATCATATGATACAAACCAACACCTCGCTCCCTTGCCTCTTCAATATCAAAGCCATTTCCATTATCCACCACTTTAAAGTATAACTTTCTTTTTTCATTTTGCAGGAAAATTTTTACCCTGGTGGCTTTTCCATGACGGACGGCATTGTGTACACTTTCCTGAATCACCCTAAATAATTGAAGAGATTTTTCCCGGGAAAGAGTGTCATCAGTAATATCTATGAAGTCCCCTTCGATTTCAATTTCATAGTTTTCCATCCAGTCTTTAATGGCGGAACGCAATGCCTTTTCGATCCCTAAATGGTCTAAAATAGAAGGACATAAATCCTTTGTTAATATTTTCAAATCTTCAATTGTATCATGGAGCAGCTTTTCCATTTTGTAAAGATGCTGCTTATGTCTATCATCATACAAGTATTGTTTAAAACCTTGCAACCCTAAAAATACACTGAAAACACTTTGTCCAATATGATCATGGAGTTCCATGGCAATACGTTTCCGTTCTGCCTCCTGGGCAATCATGGTTTCTTGCATTAATAATTCGCGAACTTTATGGTCATGTTCCTCAAAAGTCCATTTTGGATTGCGAAGAATCAGGAGGACCATTCGTTCTCCTTCAATATCAATGGAGGATGTACTCATTTGAAAGGACTCTTTTAATCCTTTATAAGTAGGCATATGGGCTTGAAAAACAGGAAGTGGGTCTTCCTGTACGAGTAAACACCGTTCTTCTCCATTTTTAACTTCTCGCAATTGGCAATAAGAACAGTAGGGCACTCTCCCCCCTACTTTCCATCCTGTCATTTCTAATCCCAAATTATTTATGTATTTAATGGTTCTCTCTTTATCCATCATCACCACCCCTTCTGACAGATGGTCCATCATTGTCTTAAACCACTTTAATTTCATAGTTTCAACCTCTTTCGACACAATTTATTCAAACTTTTTATGTATCCATTTTCCTTTAGGTTAAACCACTCATATATGTTTTTAACTATAGAAAATATATTAAGTATGTAAACTACAATACATTTACGGGAGGGATTTCACAATGCTTGATGCTGTTTTATTAAGCAGATTACAATTTGCGATAACAGCGGCATACCACTTTTTGTTTGTGCCTTTAACAATCGGCCTCGTTATTCTTGTAGCTATTATGGAAACTATGTATGCACGAACAAAAAATGATAAATACCGCCGTATGGCAGATTTCTGGGGGAAATTATTTACAATCAACTTCGCTTTAGGGATTGTCACCGGAATCACTATGGAATTCCAATTTGGGACAAACTGGTCTGTTTATTCCGAATACATGGGTGACATTTTCGGTTCTCCTCTAGCTATTGAAGCTCTTTTTGCCTTCTTCTTAGAATCTACCTTTATTGGTCTCTGGATTTTTGGCAAGGACAAAATTAGTCCAAAACTCCGTGCCTTCTCCATGTGGATGGTAGCCTTAGGAACAAATATCTCTGCCCTTTGGATTATAACAGCCAATGGATTTATGCAAGCTCCCACAGGATACATGCTGAACAATGGACGGGTTGAACTGTCCAGCTTTGGAGAATTAATCTCCAATCCTTATACATGGTATATGTTTGTCCATACGATTATTGCCTGTTATATCGTTGGCGGTTTCTTCGTAATGGGAGTGAGTGCTTACCATTTAATCCGGAATAAAAACACCGATTTCTTTAAAACTTCCTTTAAATTGGGCATGACTCTTTCAATTTTTGCAACGACGCTTATTCCTATTATCGGTCATGCTCATGGTGTCAATACTGCAAAAATGCAACCCGCAAAAGCTGCAGCCATGGAAGCTGTATGGGAATCTGGCAAAGATCACCCCTTCCATATACTGCAAATCCCTGATGCTGCAAATGAAAAAAATGCCCTTGAAGCCATAAGTATTCCTTATCTTGGCAGTTTCTTATACACGAATAATTTACACGGTGAAGTCACTGGATTAAAAGATATTCCTGTAGATGAACGTCCTAATATACCTGCTGTTTTCTGGAGTTTCCGCCTTATGGTTGTGATTGGAATCTTTATGCTTGGCCTTTCCTGGTATGGGTTCTATCTCCATCGGAAAAACCGTTTACAACAATCTAAAAAATTCCTAAAACTTGTACTGTATTCAATTCCATTGCCTTATATCGCTATTTCCTTAGGTTGGATCGTTGCAGAAATGGGCCGTCAACCCTGGATTGTTTATGGCTTAATGAAAACCAATGAAGCAGTTTCACCTGTACCAGCAGATGTAATTATCTTCTCTATGGTTGGCCTATTTGTTTTCTATACCTTATTAATTATTGCAGACCTCTTCTTATTAAGAAAATATGCAATCAAAGGCCCATCTGATGAGACTGCCGGAACTAAAGAACATAAAATTGCAAGCTAATGAAAGGAGGATTTAAAATATGACACATGATACACTGGCCATGATCTGGTTTGGATTATGGGGATTAATTTGGGCCATCTATTTTATTCTCGATGGCTATACCACTGGTACCGGAATGCTCTTCCCTTTTCTCACGAAAAATGAGAAAGAACAAAAACAACTGCAAGAAAGCGTTGGCCCGTTCTGGGGCGCCAATGAAGTGTGGTTAATCACAGCAGGGGGTGCAACCTTTGCCGCATTCCCGAAAACATATGCCTTAATGTTTAGCTATTTATATATTCCTATGTTTTTAATCTTATTTGCCTTATTCTTTAGAGCTATTGGTCTGGAGTTTATGCATAAACATGATTCTCCACTATGGAAAAAAACATGGAAATGGTCTTTCTTTACAGGCAGTGCTCTAATTCCCCTTTTATTTGGTGTTGCTTTTGCTAACCTTTTCTATGGGCTGAACTTTGATGATCAAGGATCACACATTACCTTCTTTGGCTTATTAAATGGTTATGGCCTCCTTGGAGGAATCACCTTTATCACCATGTTCTTACTCTCTGGCTCTCTCTGGATTAATTTAAAAACATCAGGCCCTATTCAGACTCATGCCAGTCGCCTGGTGATTCCAACATGGCTTTTTGCTTCTGTATCCTTTGCTATGTTCCTTGTAGCCACAGCTATGAAAACTACATTGCTTGCAAACTTTAGTGCAACACCAATCCTTTGGATTGTTCCTGGTCTTGCTTTAATCGCAATGCTTCTAACCGGATTATTTGCTTCAATGAAACGATTCGGCTTAGCATTTGCTTCTATATCAACTAGCATTCTTACCTTTATGGCAACAGGATTTATCGGTTTATTCCCAAACATGCTGCCTTCAAAAATCAATCAAGCATATAGTGTTACCTTATTTGACGCTGCAGGCAGTGAATTAAATCTGAAAATCATGTTCTTTGTTGCTATTGCTATTGTTCCTATTGTTATTATCTATCAAATTTGGATGTATCGCATTTTCGCTAAAAGGATCTCTCCAGAACAAGCGAAAGGATACCAATAACCTTCCCCCTTATCATTATCATTGCCATCCGATTAGTTATCGGATGGCCCTTTTTTATATGTATAGGAAAAAAGGACAAAAAAAATATGAGTGATACCACTCATATTTATCATAAACTCGCAAGGATTTGCTTCATTAAATTAGGTGAAATAAAGGCTTCAATTCCAGCTGCTACAACGGTCGCCCCTAACATGATAAGAATGAGGACACTATAGGAAATTAAATGGTAATATACCGGTACTCCGCTTTGTTTTTTCAAGCGATTCTGTATCATTCTCATGGAGAAGGATAAAGCTGATGTAGCGATAATAATAATAACAGGGACCACAATTAAGTTTTGGGGCAACACAGAAACAAGAGCGAAAGAAAAACCTTGCCAATGCATTTGATTTACCAGGAAACCAACCGTAAATCCTACCATAACCCCTTTTAAAAATACCATAATTAATATGATGGGAATGCCAATGATGGACAATCCTAAAATCCACAAAAATCCAATGTATTTAAAGTAGTTGCCGAGGGAATGTTGAAACGCTAGCATAGGTTCTGCGATATTGTTTGTTTTCACTTCCTGGAAAAATTGATTCATGTACATAAACAAATCTTGTTTTTGCATCAATCCTATGGAATTTACAACGACTGCGCCAAACCCAATACCCATCATAAACAAGACAATGGTAAACAAATAAAGAGACGAATTTTCCTTAATCTTCTGCTGTAGGGTTTGTCCTACACGGCTCCGTACCATGGATTCTCCCTCCCAATCCTTCATATTTTACGTATATGATAGAATTGGAGAAGTTATGCCTTATAAATGAATTTTTCCGTAGACACCCCCTCCACCCTCGGAAAATGATAGTTTCCCTTTTCTACTAGAATCAATATTTTTTGCCCTTTCCATTCCCACAACCATTGCCAGTTGTTCTAGAGGAACATGGTGGAGAATATTCATTTCTGTGCCAAAAGAATCAAGGAGTTTTCTCAATCGTCCAGGGCCAATTCCTGGCACAAATTCTAAGGGAATTTGATGGATATAAGGTGGACGATGGGCAGGTGGCAATTTGGAATGGCTATGAGAGATTTCTTTAAACCGATCCAATACCCCTTTGACAAATCCTTTTGTCCCTTCTTTCCCGCAAAATGGACAATGGAGTACACTGGGGTCGGCGAGAATTTCCATACAGTTTAAACAGCGGGAACGATAATACTTGCCCAATTGGGGATGCAATCCATAATTCTCTTTCACCCCACGTCCTTCCCGACGCCAGAGAGCTAACACCAGCTCCTGAAAAGTTGCCTTTTTTACACGGAAATCCTGGTATTCCCGGGCAATTTTTTGCAAAGAGTGGGCATCTGAATTGGTTAAAAAGGTTTTATCCCGCAGTTCTTCTACCCCATTAGCCAAGGATGAATCAGAACTCAACCCCAGTTCAATCGCAGGGATTTTTGCCAAATCCAAATGGTCGATCAGGGAATCAACACAAGCCCCATACACACTTTTATATGGGGTAAAGGCATGGGCAGGAAACATAATCCCTCCATGTTTTAAGGTCTCTTCTAACAACCCCTGCGCATCACTATATAAACGTTGGGTACTTAAATAAACATTGGTAACTTTTAATTGATACCACCCCAGAAAGGAACGAATGGATTCTCTGTCAGGAAAATAGCAAAGAAAATGGGCGTTCCCTTTTCCCAGGCGCACTTCAATTTCTACCCCCATAATGACAGTCAATTCGCCATGTTCAGCTTCGTATTTTAGCCCACCCTCCCCCATTTCCAAGAGGACTCCCTGTTCAATAAGAAGATCGATTTCCTCCTGAACTTCTGGGGAATGGCAATCAATAATCCCAACCATCTGCATTCCTTTGCGATGCATGGATTCATGAATAATCGTAGATAGGGTAAGATTGTTTGAAGCGGTGATTTTAACAGCCCGCTGATGCATGGTTCTCCCAATATGAATATGGAGATCTGTAAAACATTCACTTATCCAATTCCCAGGCATAGATTGCCATGATAGTTTTTGCATCCTTGATTTCTCCTGTTTCGATATACTTCTTCGCTTCAGCCAATGTTAAATAGAGTACTTCTACAAATTCATCTTCATCAGGTTGAGCTTCTCCGGCTGTTAATCCCCTACCCCGATAAAGGTGAACCAGTTCATCGGAGAAACCGGGAGAAGTATAAAAGGAAGCAACCAATTCCATGGAATTTGCTTTAAATCCTGTTTCCTCTGCTAATTCCCGTTCAGCACATGATTTAGGGTCTTCATCTCCCTCTAGTTTTCCCGCAGGTACCTCTATTAATATACGGTCCATGGGTTTACGATACTGGCGAACAAGGACGATCTTTTCTTCATCTGTCACTGCTAATACGGCAACAGCCCCATTATGATGCACAATTTCCCGGGAAGCTGTTTTTCCGTTAGGCAATTCAACTTCATCCACTCGCACTGTAATGATTCTCCCATCATAGATCGAACGGCTAGATATTGTTTTTTCTTTCATCATCATGTTCCTTTCCCGCCTTTTTTCAGGTTCCATGTATAGAAGGCACTATAAAAAATATGTAAAAAATAATAAGGATCTTCTTGCAAACTTCGCCCCATGGTTTTTAAAATAGAACGCTCTTCCCTTTGAAATTCTCTCCAATAGCCATCCTCTTTTTCATAAAAAACAAGGTCATGATTGGGAGATGAGTTCTGTAGTTGCTTCATAATTATAGGATGTTGGGCTACATTCAACACAAGGGGTATACTGGCAGCAAAGCGAAGAACAGTTAAAGAATGGTGGCTAATTCCTCGATGCCGCTCTCTTTTTTCTGTAAAACTTACCCTTGGAATAAAAATGGGTTTTCCACCTAAAAGGACAACAGCCTGCAGGAGAGAGATCTGTTCCATCCCACTAAATCCCAGGGCTGTTTTCGTTCCTACAACCCCTGGCCCTGGAGCCACCATAATAATGTCTGCCTGGCAAATAGCAACGGCAGCATGAAGGGCACTATATATATTGACACATTCCAGGTCTCCCCCAAAAGCATGGCCAATGGTGATGGTATAGGTGAGCAAGTTCTCCTTTTTTAATTGATGGATATTAGTACTGAATGAAAGAGGAAGAGCTCCACTATCTGACATGATATAACAAACACGCAAAGGATCTTTTCCCTCTTTTTTGCTTAAAAAAGATAGGCTATAACAGATTCCAGGTAACATGCTGTGCAATTCACCAATCAGCACCGGGGTTTCCATCAACAACTTCTGATTAATTTGTTGAAAAACATCATGGTAAGGGCTAGTTTCTTCCTCAGCAGATTGAATGGCAAATTGTAAAGGAGTATATCTCATTTTCATTATATGTCCGGGAAAAGAGACTTGTTTCTTTTGGTGCCATCCCCCCTCTTTTTCCAAACCAATTATGATAAAATGGTATCCCCCGCTGCCAAGGGATAAAGAAACTGCTGTTGTATTTAATAAAACACGATCCTGTTTTTTTACTTTTTCCTGCCATAAAAGATAATGAATGGCCTTTTCTTTTTTTCCATCAGGCATAAGGACTTCCACTTCTTGCAAGGATGAAGTCTCTTTTAGAATAGAAATGATTTCCCCTATAGTCCAGGTAATCAAGCCTGAACGCTCCCAACAGCCCCCTGGCAGAGTGCAACGACCACCTCCGCAGTTTTCACCAGCTCTTCAATGGGAATCCGTTCTTTTTTTGTATGAATATCTTCATATCCAATAGCCATATTCACAGTTGGGATTCCCCCGCCAGCCAGGATATTGGCATCACTTCCTCCCCCACTAGACAGCAGGCGAGGTGTCCGCTGAATGCGATTCACTGCTTCTATGGCTTTTTGTACAACCCGATCTTCTTTGCCGAAAGAAAAACCTGCATACATTACCTCATAATGAAACTCAGCTTCACCACCAAATTCCCTGGCTGTTTCAATAAAGGTTTTTTCCATGGTTTCTACTTGTTTCAGCATTTTTTCCTGAGAAATGCTACGGGCTTCTGCCAGAATTTCCACCCGATCACACACAACATTGGTAGGGCCTACTCCTTGAAAACTGCCAATGTTTGCTGTTGTTTCTTTATCAATACGGCCCATAGGCATACGAGAAATTGCCTTACTTGCTAATTGAATAGCACTAATCCCTGCCTCAGGATTCACCCCTGCATGGGCTGCTTTTCCTTTAATGATTACGTTAATTTTAGCCTGGGTTGGCGCCGAAACAATAATATCTCCTACCTTCCCATCGCTATCAAGGGCAAATCCATACTTTGCATCTAGCTTATTGGCATCAAAGGCTTTAGACCCTTTTAATCCTGATTCTTCCCCTACAGTGATGAGAAATTGTATTTTCCCATGGGTAATTTGCTGTTCCTTAAGAATACGGATGCCTTCTAACATGGAAGAAATCCCTGCTTTATCATCACTTCCTAAAATGGTTGTTCCATCCGTTACAATATATCCATTTTGTATGGAAGGTTTCACACTTTTTCCTGGAACCACTGTATCCATATGGGAAGTGAAATAAATCGGGTCAAACCCTTCCCCATTCCCTTCTAAGGTAGCCAAAAGATTCCCGGCGCCATGACCTGTAATCCCCATTGTATCGTCCTCTTCAACCTGTAACCCAAGGGAACGAAACCTCTCTTTTAATACATCACAGATTCCACGTTCGGAACCTGTTTCACTATCCACTTGTACCAATTCCATAAACTCGTTGATTAATCGTTCTTTATTAACCAAAAAAAAACACCCCCGTATCATGGTATAAAGGACAGGAAATCTCTACCTGTTTATTATACCACACCGGGGGTGTTATCTACTTTATCCCAACCAACACCTATCTAAATGAACGGCGCATCATGGAACTTCTTTCTTCACCATTATTGCGGGCTACATTAGAACGCATATACATTGCACGGCTATCCCGAATCAAAGTACGAGATTTCATTTGCAGTGTACGGCCTCCCTGTACCCAGGAGTCAAAAGAACCATCGTTATTTTCAAGAAAATTTCGTTCCAGTTCTTCATATTTCATGATTTATCACCCTAGAGCGGAATATTTCCGTGTTTTTTCGGTGGACGTGTTTCACGTTTGTTGCGAAGCATTTCAAGAGCTTCTTTTAACTTCTTACGGGTTTCACGTGGATCGATAACATCATCAACCATCCCACGGCGAGCTGCCACATAAGGATTGGCAAAACGCTCACGGTATTCAGCAATTTTTTCTGCACGGGTAGTAACAGGATCTTCGCTCTTGTCGATTTCTTTCGCAAAGATAATGTTTGCAGCACCTTCTGCACCCATAACAGCAACTTCAGAGTTAGGCCATGCGTAAACGATATCTGCACCAATTGCTTTAGAGTTTAATGCAACATAGGCGCCACCGAAAGCTTTACGAAGAATAACAGTAATTCTTGGAACTGTAGCTTCAGAGTATGCATAAAGAATCTTCGCGCCATGGCGAATGATTCCCCCGTGTTCCTGATTGATTCCTGGGAAGAAGCCAGATACGTCTTCAAAGGTAATTAATGGAATATTGAAGGCATCACAGAAACGAACAAAACGAGCTAACTTATCAGAGGAGTTAATATCCAAGCCACCAGCCATGAATTTAGGTTGGTTAGCTATGATACCAACACTATGCCCATCAATACGGCCAAAGCCAATTACGATGTTTTTCGCAAAGTTAGGTTGAACTTCCATGAAGTCTCCTTTGTCAACCACACGTTCAATGACTTTGCGCACGTCATATACTTTGGTACCGGCGATTGGTACGATTTCAGACATTTCTTCATCCCAATCATTATCTTCATCACAAGGAACAACAGGAGGATCTTCCATGTTGTTTTGTGGAAGGAAGCCAAGAAGACGGCGAACATCTTCAAGAATTTCTGGTTCACTTGGAGCAGTAAAGTGAGCGTTCCCGCTTACAGAAGCATGCACTTTTGCTCCACCAAGGCCTTCAGAAGAAATTTTCTCCCCTGTAACTGCTTCAATTACTTTAGGACCGGTAATAAACATTTGGCTGGTTTTCTCAACCATACAAACGAAGTCCGTAATTGCTGGAGAGTAAACAGCGCCACCGGCACAAGGTCCCATGATAATTGAGATTTGTGGAACAACCCCGGAATAGATGGAATTCCGATAGAAGATGTGGCCATATCCATCAAGGGATTCAACCCCTTCTTGAATACGAGCTCCACCGGAGTCATTTAAGCCGATTACTGGTGCACCAGTTTTAGCAGCTAAATCCATGACACGGGCAATTTTCAATGCATGCATTTCACCAAGAGCGCCACCAAATACAGTGAAGTCTTGAGAGAAAATATAAACAAGACGGCCGTTTACTTTTCCGTAACCAGTTACAACCCCTTCACCAGGGCCTTCCATTTTGTCCATACCAAAGCTTGTTGCACGGTGTTCAATAAATGGATTTAATTCTACAAATGAATTGTCATCAAGGAACAAATCAATTCTTTCCCGTGCCGTTAATTTGCCACGGTTATGTTGGGCGTCAATCCGTTTGTCTCCGCCACCTAATTCGACTTTGCGTCGCCTGTCATACATTTCATCAATTTTATCGTACATGGTACTCATGTGTTGAATAGCCTCCTGTTCAATCCAAACGATCTCAATTATTCGCTAGCTTTTTCGCACAATTCAATTAAAACGCCTTTTGTCGCTTTCGGATGTAAGAAAGCAACCATATTGTTGTGTGCGCCTATTTTTGGCGTTTCATTAATTAATTTAATGCCAGCTTCTTTCAAAGCATTAAGACGGTCTTGTTGGTTATCCACTTTTAAGGCAATATGATGAATTCCTTCGCCTTTTTTCTCTAAGAATTTTGCAATTGCGCTTTCTTCGCTAGTAGGTTCAAGCAATTCCAGGCGAGTTTCACCAACTTCCAGGAAAGCTACACGAACGTTTTCGCTTTCTACAGTTTCAATGCCCTGTAATTTTAAACCAAGGAATTGTGTATAGAATTGAACGGATTCGTCAAGGTTCTTCACTGCGATTCCGATATGATCAATTTTTTCTGGTGAAGTCATTAAAGACATTACTGTTCCCCTCCAACCTGGGTAGCACGAATAAAATCAGCAGCATCTTTAGTTGAAGTACCAGGTGTAAACACTTTAGAAATTCCGTTTTCTACAAGGAATGGGATATCTTCATCAGGAATAACCCCGCCGCCAACAACCACAATATCATCGGCACCTTTTTCTTTTAACAACCGAACTACTTCAGGGAAAAGTTCGTTATGGGCACCAGATAAACAAGAAAGACCAATTACATTAACGTCTTCTTGAATGGCACTGTTTACGATTTGTTCAGGGGTTTGGCGTAATCCAGTATAAATTACTTCCATCCCTTCATCACGAAGAGCTTGAGCAATAACTAAAGCGCCTCGGTCATGTCCGTCAAGGCCGGGTTTTGCAACTAATACACGAATTTTCTTTTCCATTTCTCTCTTACTCCTTCCCCGTCATTAAACTGGACGATATTCGCCGAATTCTTCTCTAAGAACTCCGCAAATTTCACCAATAGTAGCGTATACACGAACTGCATCAAGAATTAATGGCATTAAGTTGTCATCCCCTTGAGCTGCGGTTCTTAATGCGGATAATTTTTCTTGAACTTGGTCATTATTACGAGTTTGGCGAAGTTGTTCAAGTTTCGCTTTTTGTACTTTGCCAAGGTTCGGGTCTACGCGGAGAAGTTCAGGTTGTTTTTCCCCTTCGATCCGGAATTTATTAACGCCAACAACCACTTCTTCACCAGATTCAACTTGCTTCTGGAATTCATAAGCTTTGTCATGGATTTCACGTTGCATATATCCTTGTTCAACAGCGGCAAGAGCCCCGCCAAGGTCTTCAATTTTCTTCAGATAATCAAGAACACGAGTTTCGATTTCATCAGTTAATTGTTCTACATAGTAAGATCCAGCTAATGGGTCAACAGTATCAGTTACACCGGATTCATTGGCAATAATTTGTTGTGTACGAAGAGCAATACGAGCAGAATCTTCTGTTGGAAGAGCCAATGCTTCATCACGAGAGTTGGTGTGTAAGCTTTGAGTTCCCCCAAGAACAGCAGCAAGAGCCTGAATGGTTACGCGGACAATGTTGTTATCTGGTTGTTGCGCTGTAAGGGTAGAACCGCCTGTTTGGGTATGTACCCGGAATTGTAAAGATTTCGGATTTTTCGCACCATATTTTTCCTTCATTAAGCGAGACCAGATGCGGCGAGCTGCACGGAATTTCGCTACTTCTTCAAAGAAGTTATTATGTCCGTTGAAGAAGAAGGAAAGACGTGGAGCAAAATCATCAATGTTCAATCCAGCTTCTAATGCTGCATCAACATAAGCTAAACCGTCAGCAATGGTAAATGCCGCTTCTTGTACCGCAGTAGATCCAGCTTCACGAATATGGTAACCACTAATACTAATCGTGTTCCATTTTGGCACTTGTTTAGCACAGAATTCAAATATATTGGTAATTAAGCGCATGGATGGTTTTGGTGGGAAAATGTATGTACCACGCGCAATGTATTCTTTTAAAATATCATTTTGGATGGTACCAGAAAGCTTTTCAGATGTTACCCCTTGTTTTTCAGCAACAGCAATATACATTGCTAATAAAACAGATGCAGGAGCATTAATGGTCATAGACGTACTTACTTTGTCTAAAGGAATGCCATCAAACAAAATTTCCATATCAGCAAGAGAATCAATAGCTACCCCTACTTTTCCAACTTCCCCGGTAGACATAGGATCATCGGAGTCATAACCGATTTGGGTTGGAAGGTCAAATGCACAGCTCAAACCCGTTTGTCCATTTTCAAGCAGATATTTATAACGTTTGTTTGTTTCTTCCGCAGATCCAAACCCTGCATATTGGCGCATGGTCCAGAAACGTCCACGGTACATCGTTGGTTGAACACCTCTGGTATATGGGAATTCTCCAGGAACACCGGATTTCTCCATATATTCATCAGTAGTCTCTTCAGGGAAGTAGACACGTTCTACTGGAATATCGGATGTAGTTGCAAATTGAGTTTTTCTTTCAGGTCTCTTTGCCACAGTCTCATTAACCGATTTTTCCCAATTTTCAATGGTCTTTTTGTTTTCTTCTTTACTCACGGTTATATCCCTCCTTACACACTCCATCAATAAAATCTCTCTATTTTTATTTGTGAAAAAATTATTACAATCTTTCTTTATATTCGATTTACTTTTTATTATTCCTCCTTATTTCGACAAAATTTTTTAAGAAATTAAAAAAGAATTTTTAAAACAGGGGGTCATTCCAAAAACTTCTTTAAATTGTTCGACAATCTGCATGGTTATTAGTGAAATTTCGACTTCCCTGCCTAAAACCTCTAAAATAGAGGTTACACGGTATTGTCGAATGCCGCAAGGGATAATCCCTTCAAACATGGATAAATCACAAGAGATATTTAATGCAAAACCATGGCTAGTAATAAATTGCCGCTTTTTCACTCCTCGATTTAATTTTACGCCAATGGCACAAATCTTTCGGTCACCTACCCAAACCCCTGTATAAGGAGATTTCCGTTCCCCAGTAATGCCATGAAGAGCTAAGGTTCGAATGATGACTTCTTCCAAATCCCTTAAATATTCATGGGGACCTCCTGCATAATGGGATAATTCTATAATAGGATAACCGACAATTTGCCCTGGCCCATGATAGGTTACATCTCCCCCGCGATCTACATAAACAATTTCTCCCCCTTGCTGACGAAAAGAATCCCTGTCAAAAAGAATATGTTCCTCTTTCCCTTCCCTACCCATGGTATAAGTAGGGAAGTGTTGCAAGAGCAATAAACTGCTATTTCTCAACCCCTCATCAATTTCTTTCACCCATTTTTTTTGCAATTCCCAGGCCGGTCCATAGGGGGTTAGTCCTTGAAGAGGGTAAACCTCGATTATAGGTTTAGTATTCATATCCATTTTCATTCCTCAATAAATGGTTGTTTGTTCGTTAAAGTTTTCTAATGTGGTTTTTAAATGTTGCAAAAAGAGGCCACAGATTTTCCCATCTAACACACGGTGATCCAGAGAAAGGCACAAATTGGCCATATGCCGAACGGCAATCATATCATCTATAACAACTGGACGTTTAACAATAGCCTCCAACGTTAAATTTACAGATTGATGTTGATTAATAATAGGCATAGATAAAATGGAACCAAAAGACCCCGTATTGTTTACCGTAATCGTTCCACCTGACATATCTCCAGGTTGAAACTTTTTATGGATTGTTTTTTCTTTTAATACATTCAGCTCTTTTGCCAGGCCAAAAATGCTTTTTTGGTCTGCATCCTTTAAAACAGGAACATATAAGGCTTCATCTGTGGCCATAGCTACAGAAATATGAATTCCTTTATGAATGACAATGCGATCTCCTTCCCAGACAGAATTAATTAATGGGTATTTCTTTATGGATTCCACAACAGCTTTCAAATAGAAAGGGAGGAATGTAAGAGAGAACCCTTCTTTCTTATAAAATTCATCTTTTACTTTTTCTCTCAAACGTACCAATCCAGTCATGTCTACTTCCACCATGGTCCATGCATGGGGAATTTCCGTTTTGCTTTTTAAAGTCCGTTCTGCAATAAGATGGCGTATGGGGTCAACAGGGATTCCTGTTTCAAAATTAATTTCGGGCTGTTGTTCTTCTTTTACTGGTTTAATAGGCACATGAGAGGGGATGATCTCCTGTCTTTGCTTCTCTTCCCTTTCCTGTAAAAAGGATAAAACATCCTTTCTTGTAATCCGCCCATCTAACCCTGTTCCAGGGACTTCTTCTAAATCAAGGCCATGTTCGGAGGCCAACTGGAGAACAGCAGGAGAATACCGTTTTTTCTGGGGTTGTTCTGCAATTTCCATCGTTTCTAAATAACAAATTAACTCCCCAACAGCAACGGTTTCTCCTTCCTTTACAACAAGCTCTTTTATTTTCCCATCATAGGTACTAGGTACCTCTGCATTTACTTTGTCAGTGGTAATTTCACAAATCGCTTCATATTTTTTCACCCGATCACCTGGTTTTACTAACCAGCGAATAAGGGTTCCTTCCGTTACAGATTCCCCTAACTGAGGCATGGTCATTTTCATTTCCATCCCGATCCCTCCTTTATTTTTTCTTTTCACAGGCACGATTTGATGCAAAATCATCGTTCTTAAAATAACGCTAATTCCCGCATGGCTGATTCAATTTGCTCTCTATTAACCAGACAATATTTCTCCAGTGACGGGCTAAAAGGCATTAAGGGAACATCAGGCGCTGCCAGTCTGCGGATAGGCGCGTCCAAATCAAAAAGACATTCTTCTGCAATGATGGCTGCAACTTCTCCACCAATGCCACCTTCTTTATTATCCTCATGGACAATAAGCACTTTCCCTGTTTTTATAGCTGCATCCACTATGGATTTCTTATCCAGGGGATATAAGGTTCGCAAATCCAGAACGTGGGCACTAATCCCTTCTCTCTGTAACTTTTCTGCTGCTTCCAATACGTGATGAAGCATCATTCCATAGGTAATCACAGTTAAATCCATGCCTTCCCGTTTAACTTCTCCCTGTCCAATGGGCACAATATAATCACTGTCAGGAACTTCCCCTTTAATTAAACGGTAGCATCTTTTATGTTCAAAAAATAAAACAGGGTCTTCATCCCGTATGGCTGCTTTTAATAATCCTTTTGCATCATATGGGGTTGAAGGGGCAACAATTTTCAGTCCAGGGGTTGAATTAAAAATAGCTTCTACACTCTGGGAATGATATAGAGCCCCATGAACGCCACCACCATAAGGTGACCGTATGACCATGGGACAACTCCAATTATTGTTAGAGCGATATCGAAATTTCGCTGCTTCGCTAATAATTTGATTGACTGCCGGCATAATAAAGTCGGCAAACTGTATTTCTGCAACAGGACGCAATCCATAAGCTGCCGCACCAATAGCAACACCAACAAGACCTGATTCTGTTAATGGGGTATCTAAAACCCTGGCTTCTCCAAATTGATCATAGAGGCCTGTTGTAGCACGAAACACGCCACCTCTTACCCCTACATCTTCGCCCAGGATAAACACTCTTTCATCTTTCTCCATTTCTTCCCGTAATGCCATGGTAATTGCATCAATATAATTGATTACTGCCATCTTTCTCCCTCCTCTTCCATATAAACATAGCGAAGTGCTGTTTCTGGTGCTGGATAGGGGGCTTTTTCCGCATATTCTGTGGCATCATCTACCTCTTTCCCTACACGATCCAGTATTTTTTCTTCTTCTCTAACATCCATTAAACCAATGCTTCTTAAATAATTGGCAAAAAGAAGGATAGGGTCTTTTTTCTTTGCTTCTTCTACTTCTTCTCGGGAACGATACAAACGATCATCATCATCACTGGAATGGGGAACGAGACGATAAGATATCGCTTCAATGAGGGTTGGGCCTTCCCCTCGTCTGGCCCTTTCCACTGCTCTTTTTGTCGCTTGATATACAGCTAATGGATCATTTCCATCTACCGTTTCACCAGGGAAACCATAGCCTATCGCCCGATCAGAAATCCGGCGGCACCCTACCTGTTTAGAGACTGGGACGGAAATAGCATATTGATTATTCTCACAAAACATGATTAAGGGCAGTCCATGTACTCCGGCAAAGTTGGCCCCTTCATGAAAATCCCCCTGGTTGCTAGAACCCTCACCGAAAGAGGCGTACACAACAAAATCTTCTTTATTCATTTTTCCAGCCAGGGCAAGACCTGCCCCATGGGGAACCTGGGTCGTTACTGGACTGGAACCCGTAAGGATGCGTAATTTTCTGCTGCCAAAATGCCCTGGCATTTGCCGCCCCCCACTATTTGGATCTTCCCCTTTAGCAAAAGCAGACAGCATTAACTCTCTCGGTGTCATGCCAAAAACTAGGACAAACCCAATGTCCCGATAATAGGGGCAAGCATAATCTTTTGTTTTATCAAAAGCAAAGGCAGCCCCAATCTGTGCTGCCTCTTGACCCTGACAAGATACAAGAAATGGAATTTTTCCTGCACGATTTAATAACCACATTCTTTCATCCAGTTTCCTGGCCAATAGCATATAGTAATACATGTCCATGACCTGCTGATCTGTTAAACCCATTTCATAATGAACAATTTTCACTTGTATCCCTCCCTAAAAATGAATTGCTAATTTATCAATATCTAACGCGGTTTCTCCAAAAATTTCGGAAAGGGATGGATGAGGATGAATTATACTGGCCAACTCCCCTGCCGTAGCATCTAAGGTACGGGCTAATACCCCTTCTCCGATTAATTCCGTTACACCTGAACCAATTAAATGCATCCCTAACAGGTCCTTCGTTTGTTGATCCTCAATGATTTTGCAAAATCCTTCACTATCCCCATTGATTAGTGCCTTGCCAATGGATACAAAAGGAACTTTGCCTACTTTTATTTGATACCCTTGTTCTCTCGCTTCTTTTTCGGTCATACCAATAGAGGCTGCTTCAGGTCGGCTATATACACAGCGGGGAATCATCACATAATCTATCGGAGAAGGTTGAAGCCCAGCCATATGTTCTACAGCGATTCTTCCTTCTCTGGCAGCTACATGGGCTAATTGCATTCCTCCAATGACATCCCCAATAGCATAGATGTTTTTTTCCTTTGTTTGGTACATTTTGTCCACCTGAATAAAGCCACTTATTTTTTCAATGTTTGTTTTTTCAATTCCAATCTCCTGATCATTGGCAACTCGTCCCACAGAAAGTAAGATTTTATTCACATGAAGGTCTATGATTTCTCCTTTTCTAGTTTTTATCTTCGAAATTATCTGGAAATGATCTCGATAAAAATCAGGCAACATTTCTGCCTCTGTATAAATTTGTACACCACGTCCTTGAAGGCGACGTGCCATTTCACGGCTAATATCTACGTCTTCTCCAGGCAAAATCCGCTCTGCTGTATCTACGATGGTTACTTTTACACCTAAATCGGATAAGAGAGAAGCCCATTCAACGCCAATAACTCCACCCCCAATAATTAAAAGGGATTCTGGCAATTGCTCTAATGTAAGAATTTCATCACTGGTCATAATAAACTCGCCATCAATGGGTAAATTGGCAATGGCACGTGGACGGGCGCCAGTTGCTATAAGCAAAAACTTCCCTGTTAATATTTCTTTTCCTTCCTGAGCTTTTTCCACATGAATGGAAATAGGTTGAGAGGATTGTATTTTGCCTGTCCCTTGAAACACATCTATTTTATTTTTTTTAACTAGATGGGTAACCCCACGATAAAGTCGGGAAACAATTTCTTCTTTCTTCTCTTGCATTTTTCGGAAGTCAAAGGTTACTTCACCGGAATAAATGCCAAAACTTTCCCCTTCTCGTACCCAATGGAGAAGGGATGCACTTCGCAATAAGGCCTTACTGGGAATACAACCGCGATGCAAACATGTCCCTCCTAGTTTGTCCTTTTCCACCACTGCCACTTTCATACCCAGCTGGGATGCTCGAATCGCTGCTACATATCCTCCAGTTCCACCGCCCAGTACAATTAGATCATATTCTTTAACCATGTTATCCCCTCCAGGTTTTATTATATTTAATTGTTATAATTATTTAAATTATTTAAAATTTAATACCTGATACTAATACCAGTTTATATAACATTCTTTCCAGCCGTCAAGTCTTTTTCATGTTCCACCTTCTCCGTGGACAAACAAATTTAAAACAAGTAATATGTGTTTAAAGTGTACGAAAGTGAGGACGGAACATGATTCTTCGTTTAATCGCATTAATTCTCATTTATATCATTCCAGGGTGGATTGCTGCCTATGGTTTTAAACTTATGCGTGATACATTATATTTATATTTTGATCCTAATATCCATACTTTTCAGACAGGACAGTTTTTCCTCGGGTTTGTTCTCTTTCTTGCAGGAGTTGTCTTTATCGGAGGATACATCCTATATAAAGATAGAAAGCGGCGCCTTGTTCAGCCCCGCTTCCGCAAAGAATAAAGACAACTTATCCGCTAAATTAGGGGTCCACATTTCTTCCCCATTCATCCACACGCCTTAATAAGGCGTGTTTTTTAATAAATGTGCTTATTGAACTTTTTTCCGCATACCAGTGGATTCCCAATAAAAAAAAGAAATGCACCCAGATCCACTGGATAGGCAAAGAAAGAATAAAAAAAGACCCCAGGGAAAATCCAAGTCCATTAGCCCCTGCATCCCCTAGCATCATTGCCCCTTGTAAATCAAAAATTAAGGCAGCAAAGAAGAAAGCGACAAGAAGAATCGAATACATGGATAAATAAGAAGGGAATGTCCCCAGCAAATAAATGAAGGAAAAAAATAACCCAAATCCTTTTAATGCTCTCCCGGGGCGAACATCGAGGAGATTAATAAAATTCGTAGACAAGGTAAGGACCCCGCTGTAAAGGAGGAATTCAATAGGATTATTTGTTAATTGAAAAGCCAATGCCATCCCTGCCCCTGCTCCCATGATGGCTTTTACACATCCCATACTTAATTTTCCTGTATTAAAAAGATAAGAAAGATGCCCTTTCATCCCTTTAATGGCTGGATTGCCATAACGATCATCTATCCAACCAACAAAAATAAGCAACCCTATAAAAAAAAGGAGGCTGCCTTCAATGGATGTAACTTGTTGATTATATAAGGAAACATACAACAGGATAAAAAATAGCAAAAGAATGCCATACCCGGAAGGAATCAAGTCACCCATATAATTCCTTGTGAGCCATCCTTTTGTTAGGGCAATAAAGCGAAACAAATAAAAAGCCGGGATCAATAAAAAAAACCACAGAATTACGTACATTCCTTCTCCCATTGTTTCACCGTTTTCCTTATCTCAATAAATTGTTTTCCTCTATGTAAAAATCCAGAAATATCTTTTTTCCCTTCCCGATGGCTAAAGGGAATATTGACTTCAGTAACCTTTAACCCTGCCTTATAAACATCAAAAAGCATAGCCATCTCAATGCCAAACCCACAATCCCATTTTTTGATTGCCTCTACTGCATTTCGATTTAAAATTCTCTGTCCACAAAGGGGGGAAATCAAATGATATCCTAAATTCTTTTTTAATTTCCTCTGTGCCCACTTTTTCACCAATCCAAATCCACCTTTTTTGGCTGGGGGAAAATTGGCAATCACTAAATCAGCATTTGCTTCTTCCATCCTTCGCACCAGATGGCTGGCCAGTGCCGCACTATCTCCCAGGTCAGCATCAATAAATAGGATTCGCTCCCCTTTGGCAACTTCTAACCCTTTGTAGAGGGCATAGCCTTTTCCGTGATTTTGCTCTAACTGAATGACCTGGTCTGCCCATATTCCAGAAATACTGCTGGTTAAATCCGAACTGCCATCATCTACTACAATTAACTCTGACTTGCCTGGCAAAGGGAATGTACGAAGGGCATGTAAGGTGCATGGTATTTGTTGTTCTTCATTATAAGCGGGAATAATGATGCTGGTATTCATTGCCTCTCACATCCAATCCAAGCTGATTAAATCCTTTTGCATCAATAAAACGATCCCCAATTTTCATACGAACTAACAAAGTACTTCCCATCCCCTTTCTTCCTTTTTCCAGGAAATCAGCCATACAGGAATGATAGCCTACACCCACAATCATTTTTGCATTCTTTTCATAGGCAAATAACATGGCTACATCTTCGCTTACTCCAGGAGCCGGTAATAAATGATAGGGGATTCCCATTTCCTTTACTCGTTCTTCCCCTGGAGCAAATCCCCAGAGGTAAGCATGAACAATAATCTCTTTTGCCCGTAATAGGGCTTCATTGCTTACACTGTCCATGTCACCAATAATTAAATCTGGGGACAAGCCATGGGCCAATAGGGCATCAGCACCTCCGTCTACTCCAATCAATACAGGATGTTCTCTTTGAATATAGGGAAGTAGAGATTCCAGGTCTTCTTTATATTGTTTTCCCCGTATAACAACCACTACAGGGCGATTTGCAATCATCGTTTTTATGGATAGTTCCGGTAATCTGGAAATAAATGATGTTTTCTCTTTTTCTATAAACTCCACAGTGTTCTCAATAAAATCTGAATACACAAAAGGCAAATGAAATTGGGTGCTTTTTATTTTCCTCATCCATTCCATTTCCGTTACAGGCAAGAGCACTTTTTCCAGACGAATATTTTTCTGCATGATCATTATGGATTTATCTTGAATGAGAATCTCTTCGCCATCATGTAATACATCAAATAGTTGTTCATTTCCTACATAATCAAAAAGTGGAATTCCAAAATCAAGTAATTGTTTTGCTCCATATGTAACAAATTGTCCCGTAAAGGATGTGGAACAATTAATTACTGCCTTTACCCTTTTTTCTATTAATCCGCTGGCTGCAACACTATCAAGGTTTTCATGATTAATCACCGCAATTTCCCCAGGATTAAGAATAGAGATCAAATGCTTTGTAATCCCGCCACACCTTACTATTCCTTTCATCCTATGACATTGAAAGTGTCTTAAAAGGGAAATCACAATCCTCATCTCCTTTTTGGCAGCAAATGATTTAAAGGGTTTTAGCCATTTTCCTTTAGTATGGAAAATGAATGGACTTAAAATACAAAAAATCAATGAAAAAATAAAACACCCATTTCTTTGTATAAGAAATGGGTGTGAATATCATCCTTATTTTTTTACAAGTTTGCCTTTCCAGTTTTTCAATCCACCTGCAACATTGTTCAAGTTAGTAAACCCTTGTTTCTTTAAAATACGAGTAGCTTGAGCACTACGTAAACCTGTTGCGCAAATTAAATAAGTATCTTTGTCTTTAGGAATGCCGCTTGCAGCAGAACCAATTTGTGCTAACGGGATGTTTCTAGCCCCTTGAATATGGCCTGTCTTATATTCATTGGGATCGCGTACATCAATTAATTGCTTTCCTTTAGGATCTTTTAAAGCTTCTTGCAATTCATCTGCAGATATGGATTTAACTCCCCTTGGCGGAAGTATACGAATAAGAATAAAAATAACAATTGCTCCAAGTAATGCATAGGGTAACCAATCCATATACCATATCCCCTTTCAATATATCCATCCAAAAGTATATTACCGCAACTTTTTTTTGAATACAAGTGATTGATTAATTATCTTCATCAAAAGAAAAATCAAAGTCCCTTTGGATAGGATATGGGGGAGAAAAAGGAGCCTGAGGAAACCCCGTCATTGGATTCATAAATCCACCTTGTTGAGGTGCAGATTGAGGCATCATAAATTGAGCATTTTCCTCATTCATATACATGGGATGGCAAGACCAATCCCACAGCTGAGGAATATGAACAATTGAACCAGGTTGAATACCTGTTGGATGTTGCAAATCTGGATTAGCCAATAAAAGAATTTGTATGGGTATATTATATTTTTTGGCGATATCCATAAGATCCTCGCCTTCTTGGATCATATGAGTCGTAAAATCTTTTCCTATTTCATTATCTCTTTCCCCACGAAATAGGAAAGGAAGAAGTAAAAAAAGAGGGAGAAGTTTGTTAACCGGATTATAAGGATAAGGATACTTATCTGGATAATATCCTGGGTAAGAACCTGGGTAACCTGGATAATGGCCTGGATTACCTGGGTATTTTCCAGGATAGCCCGGGTAATGGCCTGGATTACCTGGGTATTTTCCAGGATAGCCCGGGTAGGATGGATAAACCGGCCTGAATTCATCGGGACTCATAATAAACCTCCTCTATTTGTTGTACGGAATTATCCTATGATAAGGCCAAAAAAATGTGCATTTGTCCTGGTTCCTTTTATCCTTTTCGGCAAAAAGACTCCATCTAATTTGTGTTACGGCGTAAGCCTAACAATTCAGGTGAGATGAATTACCGTCAGCCGATAGGCTGAACTTTTTTCTTGTTTCAAAAAAATTTCTCACTTTATAGCGAACGAATATTCGCTATTTTTTTGTCTTATTATATAATAGTTGTAGATAGAAGCGAAATGACATGATAATGAAATTAGATAGTAATTCGTCAATACATTGAATTGAAAGGAATGAAATAATCCTTCAGACTCACTGAGAAAGGAGGTGAACACAAATGTCTAAGAAGAAACCAGTTAAAGTATTGCGTAAACAAAAGAAAACCGAAAACATTCAACGTTTCACTCAGAAACAGAATATCGGAAGTGGTGTCCTTACGGCTAAAGAATTCCGCCTTCTTCGCCGTATGTCCCATAGTTCAAAAGCGTTGCGCAATGTTGGATTGTATACGATTAAACAAAGCTATTTAAACAACGGCAAGATTGCAACCGTGAAAGAAGTTGACGCTGCCATGCAAGGGGATGTGAACTATTGGGGAGTTCAATCAAACTCCGTTCAAGCCATTCGCAGAACTTTGTATTCAGAAGTGAAGAGTTTTTTTGAAGCGATAAAAAAATGGAAGGAAAACCCTGAGGAATTCACTGGTCGCCCCAAGTTTCCGAAGTATTCCCGCTCTACGGAGAAACGCATTATCGAAATCTACCAAGTGCCAAAAGTGGATAAAGACGGATACTGGGCGATTCCGATGAATGTTGAATTCAGAAAGCGTTTTGGTTCTATCAAAATTCGTATGCCTAAAAATTTGTTGAACAAGAAAATTTCATACATTGAAATCGTACCAAAGCAAAAAGATCGGTTCTTTGAGGTGCATTACACGTATGAAATGCAAGTCCCTCAAATGAAGAAACAACCAACGACAACGATTAACGCTTTGAGTTGCGATTTAGGTGTGGACAACATAATGAGTTGTGCAACAAATAACGGTGATACGTTCTTGATTGATGGTAAAAAGCTAAAGTCCATCAACCAATACTTCAACAAAACGATCAGCAATCTGCAACAGAAAAATATCGAAAACGGCATTTCAAAACGGATCGTGACAAACCCTATGGCGAAACTTTGGGGCAAACGTGAAAAACAAATCGACGGTTATATCTCGCAAGCCGTAGGCCTACTTTTCAAAAAGGTAAACGAATTAAGCATCGATACAATTGTTGTCGGCTATAACGCTGGTTGGAAACAAGAGGTTGATATGGGGAAAAAGAACAATCAGAAATTTGTTCAAATTCCCTTTAATAAGCTGATTTCTGCAATCGAAAACAAATGTTTAAAAAATGGCATTCGTTTCGTGAAACAAGAAGAAAGCTATACATCAAAAGCTAGTTTCCTAGACCAAGATACGATTCCTGTTTGGTCAAAGGATGATAAATCGACCTATTCATTCAGTGGTAAACGTATAAATCGTGGTCTGTATCAAACTAAAACAGGACAATGTATTCACGCTGACATTAATGGTGCATTGAATATTTTGCGTAAATCAGAAGTTGTAGAATTGGACGAAAATCTCAAAGTGAAAACTCCAACAAAAACGGAAGTACAAAAACGTAAGGCTGTTGCTTCGCGCATAGCTTAGTGGGTGCGTCAACCATCCATGTGTACTCGACTTGTCGGGGCTTGTAGTACACGCCAGAGCAATCTGAGCGGTGGCTTCTTCCATAAGGAAGAACTGCTCTTTTTCGGAAGGGTGGTGCAAGTGGGAAAACGATCGTTCGTCGCCAGTACCAACCAAAAACAGTGATTGGGGAGTGCTTAATCGTGCTTGCTATTCAGAGCGTCAAATCATCTCAACATTGAGAGAGGAGACCTGAATGGCTAACTCAAGCCCCCACTGAAACAGGAACCGTAAGGTTCTCAGTGGGGGTACGTTGACCAGGTACTATGAAAATAATACTAATTCGGGAAAAGAGGAACGAATATGTTTGTTTTCGATTTATTCCAACATCTCACCGATGGCCTTGTCATAATGGATTCACAACGAACCATCCTTCATATGAATCCCTCAGCCCACCGGCTTACCGGTTGGCAAATTGGGGAAAAAGTTCCCCACTGTACGTTTTGCCAAAAAAGAGTTTTGCAACCTGGGGAAGAACGTTGTATTTTAGCTGGAAAAGAACCTGTTTCCTATTTCGAATCAGAAATGCCCACCGTCTATGGAGAAAACCTTCCTGTTGCTTTTAGTACTACTTTTTTGCCTGGGAATAATGAAAGGGATCGGCAAATGGTCCTTATGATTCGGGATATTTCAAAGAAAAAAAAGGAAGAAGAAGCGAGAATGGCCAAATTAATGGCCAGACAAACCATTGAAGCTCAGGAAACTGAAAGAAAACGATTAGTGCAAGAACTGCATGATGGAATTGGACAATCCCTGTATAGTATTTCCATTGGTTTAAATGGCCTTTTATTCAATACGAAGGATCAACACTTGCGTACCACTCTCTCTGACCTGCTTCATGTCTTAAATGATACAATGAATGAAGTAAAACGACTTTCTAAAGATTTGCGCCCTACATCTCTTGATATGTTAGGGCTTGAGGCAGGCCTTTCTTCCCTGATTTCCCGAATTGAAAGGCACTCAATGATTTCCATTGATTATCAAAGTGTTTTACATTATAACGACCGCTTCCCATCCCATGTAGAATTAAATTTATACAGAATTATTCAAGAAGGATTAAATAATATTGTGAAACATTCTAAAAGTCCAAAAGCATTTGTCTCTATAAAATGGATGAAAAATGGAAAAGGGCTTGCAATTATCATTGCAGATAACGGTAAAGGATTTGACCCTGAGGCAGCAGGCCAACATTCCACAGGATTAGGATTGAAACATATTCAAGAAAGGGTTTATCTTCTTGATGGAAGTTTGGAAATTCAATCTGAGATTGGTAAGGGAACCCGCTTACTTATTTCGATCCCTGATGTGAGAAAGGAAGTAAAGCATGCATAAAATAAAAATTTTATTGATTGAAGACCATACCATTGTCCGTTCTGGACTTTCCCTTTTTTTTAACAGCCAACCTGACTTAGTGGTTGTGGGTGAATCTGATGAAGGCCAGGAAGGATTACAAAAAATACATATTGTTCACCCTGATATTGTCATCCTTGACCTTTCCATGCCCCGGGGCATGGACGGGTTTACCACATTACAAGAAATCAAACGTTCTTTTCCAGACTTGCCTGTGCTCATTCTCACAATGTTTGATGATGAAAGTTGTTTAAAAGAAATTATCCGCCTGGGGGCCCAGGGATTAGTCCTTAAACAAACGGACCCCAATCAACTCTTAGAAGCCATTCATGTTCTTACCCAGGGGAAAAAATATTTTGATTCTTTTTTCTCAGAAGATACGGTACAACGTTGTTATAAAGACATAAAAACCGAGGATACGAAAAACCACCCACTCACCGCCCGTGAAGAGGAGATTTTACGTTTAACAGCCAGAGGATACACCAATAAAGAAATTTCCGAACAGCTATTTATAAGTGTCAAAACGGTCGAAAATCATAAAAGCAGCATTATGAAAAAACTCCAACTAACAAATAGGGCAGAATTGGTGCAATATGCCATTGAAAGGGGTTTTTTGCAAATACAACCCCCTCTATAACACTTAAAGAATTGTCGAAGACATGAAAGGGTTCACTTCTTTTGATAACCTTTGTCGACCATGAAGGAAGTAGAATCACAATGGCGTATATTCTTTGGTAACATTGATATGGGAGGAGGACTGCTCTCTATGCCTCAAACTGGCGTATGGATGTCTTCGAAGGATGCCGCCGTTAAACTCAATGTCCACGTTCGCACGCTTCGCAATTGGATTGATACATTTAGTCCATATATGGTTTTGCAAAAAAACAGCCAGGGACACTATTTGCTAAGTGATCAGGCTTATCAGTTATTAATTGAAATTAAACGGATAAAGGATTCGGGAATTCAAACGTTAAAAGAAATTGAGGATGTACTCCTGCACGAAAAAATTCTGCCAGAACGTAAAACAGCAGTGGAAACTGAATCCATTAAAGAAGCTACTCCAGAACCTCATCTTGCCCAGGAGTTTATGGAAAGTATAAATCAACGGATTACTCAGGCCTTTCATGAAATTAGTGCTGCAGTGGAATTGCAATCTTCTACAGCTGTACGTCAAGAAGATGAAACCATGCAAAAAGAAATCCTAAAGAAAATGGATGAAATCGAAAAAAAACAAGAAACATTAAAACTGGAATTACGAAAAATTAATTTTGAAATGCAACTAATGAATGCGATGAAAAATGAAAGCAGAAAAAACCTGCTTGCCCGTTTTTTCCGCTGGCTCTTTATGCGCAAACAACAAAAAGTGCATTTGACCTAATCGGTCAAATGCACTTCTTCATCTGGATTCTTTTGTTCCTCATGTTCTTCTTCTGGCAATTTCCTAATAGTTAGTCGAACAATCCGCAAATGGTCTACCTCGGAAACGGTAAATTCAAACCCTTGTTCTACAATGGTTTGGCCTAATTCCGGAGGCCTTTCCATTTTCGAAAAAAACCATCCTCCAATAGTATCATAATCTTCCGATTGAATTTCAATGCCAAAACGGTCATTGATTTCTTCAATTAAAAGCCGTCCGTCTACCGAGAATAATTCATCGCTTTTTTTCTCAATATGGGGCCTTTCTTCATCAAACTCATCCTGTATTTCCCCAACAATTTCTTCTAGAATATCCTCAATGCTAACTAACCCAGCTGTACCGCCATACTCATCAATTACGATAGACATATGGGTTTTTTTGCGTTGCATGAGTTTTAATAAATCACTAATATGAATGGATTCGGGTACTTTTTGGATAGGACGGATAATCGCTGATAATTCATTTTTACGGTCACTCATGAATAAATTATACATGTCTTTTATATGAACAAAGCCAATAATATTATCTTTATCCCCTGATGCTAAAGGATAACGGGTATGCAATTCCTGCATGGCAATTTTATAATTTTCTTCAAAGGAGGACTCCAGGTACATACATACCATATCCATTCTGGGAATCATAATTTCCCTTGCATTCCGTTCCGCAAATTCAAAAACATTATCTACCAGGGTTAATTCTGTTTGATCTATTAATCCACTTTTATGGCTTTGTTTCATGAGGATGCGGATTTCTTCTTCCGTATGGGCAGAAATAGGATTATTGACAGGTTCAATGCCAATGATACGCAAAAAGAAAATAGAAGCATGGTTTAATAACCAGATAAAAGGAAACATGATTGTGTTAAATAAAATCATAGGGCCCGCTACCCATAAGACTGTTGACTCTGCTTTTTGGATGGCTAATGATTTAGGGGCTAACTCCCCCAGTACAATATGTAAAAAAGTAATAATAGAAAAAGCCAAAACAATGGATATAGAATGAATAAGTGCTTCAGACAGGGAAAAACTTGCAAAAATGATGCGTAAAAGAGAAGCAACAGCTGGTTCCCCTAGCCAACCTAAACCTAGAGAGGCTAAGGTAATCCCTAATTGAGTAGCTGAAAGGTATGAATCCAATTTGTCAATGACTCTTTGTGCCCGCTCAGCACGACGGTCCCCCTCAGAAACAAGCTGGGAAATCCGGGTATCTCTTACTTTGACAATGGCAAATTCAGCAGCCACAAAAAATCCATTTAATAATACTAAAGCGATAACGGCCAATAAATATAAAAAAATCGAAAACGGGTCCAAACGAACTAACCTCCATTCCATTCAATAAAGGTCAGGATGCCTTCTTGAACGCTTACAATTGGAATATCACAGAAAGAACCTGGTTTTTCTTTTTCCGCTTTTTCATATTCTGGGAGAAACATAAAAAAGGGGAGGAGAGGATGTTCCCCTTCCTTAAAAAAACCTGGGGTTAATGTAATGGATAATCTATGGTTTTTCCGATTCCCAACCCATAAAAGATATTCATCGCCCTTAATATTACGTATTCCCCGAAATGCTCTGGTCATTACTTTTTCCCTTGCTTTTTCTTCTCCCAGTTCCTCTACAAGGGCACCATAATTAAGATAAATAGATAATCCCTCTTGTTCCAGGTAGTCTGAGGGAAGTTGGGAAGATGTCATTGTTTTTTCAACCCATTCTTCTTCCTCAGTGGAAAGTCCATCATCATACTGGCTAGCATAAAAAAATAAACGAGTTCCTTCTTCAATGTGTTGTTTAAAGGAAACATCTTCCTTAAAAATATACCAGAGGTGATTTCCTTCCCATGCCATATAATGGATTGATACTTCTTCTTGCCCAAGAAAGCGTTGGGCCTGTTTTCTCGTGGCAGCATCCCGGGTATCAAATAAAAAGGGATAACCCACAGGCTCCTTTCCAGGCAATTTCATCCATAACATAACAATCCACTGGGATTCCCTTGATGAAAACTCCAATTCAATGGAGGCATCTTCATTCTCACTGAATTCATCTATATCTCCATAAATAAAAATAAGTTCTATTTGCCCAAGCTGATTGATTCGGAAAAAATAGGGGAATTTATGAAAATTAGCCTTTTCATAAACATCCGGGAAAAAAAACCGGGAAAGAGAAGCCCCCATATCCTCTTCTGTTAATGGTTTATGGGATTGTGTCACTCCTTTTCCCTCCACATATTTTTTTTCATGACTGTCCATTCCTTCATTATTTGAATAAAACGATGATCTGTTGAATCAATATGGACAGGAGTAATGGTGACATATTTATTTCCCACCAAATAATAATCCCTGTTTGAGATTTTTTGATTTCGATATTCCCTCTCAATCCAATATTCAGGTTCTCCACAGGTGCCAGGCTTTTCATCGATTCGATCTCTATAATGGTGAATATCTAACCCTGTCGCCACTACACCAAGAAGTTCACTGGCTGGAACATGGGGAACACTCATATTTAATAAAACACCAACAGGTATATCCCTAATTTTAATCTCTTCCCAAATAGGCCGGAGTATTTTTTCTACTTCACCAAAATTGTCAGGGCAAACATAATTATCGTAAGATACAGCAATGGCCGGAATCTCATTAATAACAGCTTCCCTTGCTGCACTTACAGTCCCTGAATAATATATATCTTTCCCTAAATTTAATCCTGCATTTATACCCGAAATGACCAAATCAGGCCGTGCTTGTAAAATGACATGAATGGCCATTTTTACGCAATCAGCAGGGGTTCCATTCACCGAAAAAGCTTTTACATTTTTCATGCCATGGAAATCATGCTGCTGAATGATCAATCCTTCTCGTACGGTAATCCGATGGCCTTCTGCGCTTCTTTCCTGGTCAGGTGCAACTACATAGAGATCGGCTAACCCATCTAGTGATTGAACTAGTTTATGTATGCCTGGTGCATGAATTCCATCATCGTTTGTAACAACAATTGTATACATTAAAAGCAAGTCCTCCATTTTTAGTCGAATATTCATTATACTTTTTTTGCTGCCATTAATTATTCACATAAACAAACAAAAGTTCTTTGTTTCTAATCAACAATCAATGTATAGTGTAACTGAAGAAACATATTCATAGAAAGAAAGGAAAATTTATGAACATTTTTCAGGAAGTTGAAGGCCTTTTTAAAGAGAATGGAATTCCTTATACATGTGAATATATTGAAAAAGAAAACCGATGGATATATAAAACCAATAAAGAAATGATTGACGCAGGGATTACCCCGGATCGTGTAATGCTAGATTTTATCCTGAACGAAGCTCTTGAATCCCTTTTTCTTGGAATGATCCGTATTCCCCATGAAAAGCGTGGTTTAGGAATTGGGGAAAAGTTAGTAAAAGCCTTAAAAAATTACGTAAAAGAACATCATTGGATTATTATCCTTGAAAGTGCCCCAGAAAATTTAATCTTTTGGCAAAAAATGCACTTCTCTACATTTTTATTTGAATCCTATGGTTTTTATATGATGGGTTATGGGGCAAAAAATAAATTGTATTACAAAGTAAAATGGCAACAACTAAGGAAAGACTTATATACCAATGTTTAATCCCGTTTTAAATGACGGGATTTTGTATCCCGCAAAGCAATATATGGCTCTAGCGTATCTCCCTCGACCATAAAAGGGAGAGGGGAAATGGGAGTATCACCCTGCATAGCGAAATCAAAGGCAATTTGCGCTAATGCTGAAGCCCCTTTCCCATCCTTTAAATCAGCAATAATCAGTACATCTTGATGAGGAATTGCCACTCCCATTTTTCCCTTAATTTCTTTTTTCATCTGGGGCAATAATTCGGGATTTAAGATACGGCTGGCACTGAACGAATCCTTATAAGAAAAAAAGCAAAACAGATTTTCCCCTAATCGGTCTACTTTATAAGACACCTCTAAAGCGGAAAGGTTTTGGATGGCCTTTTCATAAAGCTCTTCCTCAGTTATCCCTTCCTCTTTCCCCTGCCCTTCTGTAATCACCATATACCCAAAAGGAAGTTCAACCCCATAAACAATAATTGTTTCAGGGGAATGGTTACGATAAATTGGATTTGTCCCCTTTTCCTTTATAAAGGATGGATGGCGCAATACGGGATAAACCTTATCCATGTGTTCTTTGATAATGATTGTACTTCCATACTCTTTTACCATCTCTTCCAAAGCTTCTTTATCCACTTATGTTTAAACTCCTTTGTTATGAAATTTTTCATAAAATTCTTCAATACATTGATCAGGATTCTCTCCAATCCAATGAGCAAAACTTGTCAGGGACTGATGGATATAGAGGAAGAATTCCTCTAATTCATCTCCATCATAATATAGGGTTTCCCCCTTCATATGGCTTGAAACCACTAAGGAAGTTAAAAAGCGTGTCATAGGAACGTCCCCATCGTTTAAAAAATAAAAAATAAAAGGATATTTCTCCACGAGATAACTTGCCCAGGAACGAATCTCATTCTGGTCCAGGAGCTCTTCCAGATTTCCTGAAAAACCATAAAAAGAAAAAACCAAGGAATTCTTCTTTTGCACTGCAAGATGTGGGTCAACTAAAAGAGAATCCATCAATCGAGAAATGCTTCTTATATCCAATCCTTCTACTTCTTCACGAGAAAACTGGATTCTCATTGTATCTATTTCCCGGGAAGGAGATTTCTCCACCACTTCCAATTGTTGTACCCATGATTCTAGTTGGGCAAAAAAAGATTCTTCCAATTTTAACCCAAGGGATGTGACAAACGTATTGGCAATGGGACGATATGGAATCCCTAACCGATCACAGGTGTCATAAATAAATATGACCCTTTTTTCCACAAATGAAATGCAATCATCTGAGTGATAAGGAAACAAATAATGTTTATATATTTCAATTGTTTCCCTGTCCTCCCAGTCTAACACAACAAGAATATCTGGCGCTTCCTTTTCCATAGCAAGAATATACTCTTTTACATTATGAAATGTAATGGGGGATGGATCTTCCTTTAATCCTTCCTCTAATAACAGGCGAATAGATCCCCCTCTTTCCATAACATCATCAACAATTTCAATTGCATCATTAAACATGTTTAAATTCAGTTTTTCTTTTGTGATAAGAACAACAATATGTTGCGCTTCATATGCCTTGTCATATGCCTTTTCCTTACGGGGCAATATTTTTCGCAAAATGTTTTTAAACACTAGGAATCCCTCCTACTGTTTTTCGACTAAAATAACCAGATAATAATGGGCCGACCATTGGCCGACCCTATTTCTTGTTATATTATTTTTATTCTCCACGAAAGGCCGGTTTTCTTTTTTCTTGAAAGGCTTGAAGTGCTTCAATACGGTCTTTTGTTGGAATAATCACTTCATATGATTTCGCCTCAATGGCTAAACCGGTTTTCAAATCTACACTGCTGCCATAGTTAATGGCATATTTCCCCTGAGCAACGGCAATTGGACCATTTTGCATGATCTCTGCTCCTAGCTCTAAACATTTAGAAAGTAACTGATCTTTTGTGGTAACCCCATTTAAGATTCCCAGGCTTTCTGCTGTTTGGGCATTGATTTTCCGAGCTGTCAAAATTAATTCCTTCGCCTTTGCACTGCCAATTAATCGGGGCAATCGCTGGGTTCCTCCTGCGCCAGGAATAATGGCCCAGCTTACTTCTGTCAGTCCCATTTTGGCACTTTCTACAGCATAACGGAAGTCACAGGCTAATGCCAGTTCCAATCCTCCGCCAAAACAAAATCCATTGATTGCTGCAATGGTAGGTTGGGGTAACTCTTCAATCCGATCGCAAACCCTGCGGATTTTATTCACTGATCGCCGCACCTGAGATTCTGTAAAATTACGCCGTTCTTTTAAATCAGCTCCGGAACAGAATGACTTTTCTCCAGCCCCTGTAATAATCACAATGCGTATATCCTTGTCCACATGAATGGTATCCATTATCCCTTCAAGTTGATCCAGGGTTTCATAGTCCAGACAATTCAACTCATCGGGACGATTTAATGTAATATAAGCCATGTTTTCTTTCTTCTCAAAAAGCACCTTGTCCATCAATTAGCCCCCCATATTTTTTAATCTATGGGGTTAGTTTTCGTCAAAGGACCAAAAATTCCCTCTTTTTTCTGAATATTTCGACCTATTCAGTTTCATTAGTAACGATATTGCCCCAACGAGCAACCCAATTCATCCCATCAATCACCCAATTTTCTATTTCTTTAATTTTCTTTTGGCCAATACCTAGAGTACAGGCAATTTGATAAATCATATCTGTTTCCTCTTTTTGAATCAAGTTATCCTTGGAAGCTAATTTAAACAATTTACGAATGAGATATAATTTTTCACCCCAATTTATTAAAGGAGCAATTTCTTCCGCTAATAATTTCCAATCCTTTGGATTCTCTATGTCATCATGAAAAATTTGCCGTTCTTTTACAGAGAACAAATCTTGTTGGACTTGCCGAAATATACATTCTTTTTCTATTTCATCAATATATCCATCCGCCTGTGCAACACAAATTAATAATCGAATCTCATAAATCTTTGAACTTTTTTTAATCCCCAAAATCTCTTGCATGGCGGACCTCCTAAATGAAAACGCTTTAATTTAATTATATCACTTCCCTATGTAAAACATGTTATTTTTATCTTAAGAAAGTGTTACAATATTTCGACTACTTTTAGCCTATTTCATACAAAAGGCTAGCATCATAACCAATTAGGTTCAATGCTAGCCAGATTTCTAATTTATTCCTATTTAAATTCTTGAATGGAACGGTTTAACTCAGATATAGATCCTGCCAGCTGTTCTAACTTTCCTTCAATTCGTACTAAAAGGTACGCTGTCACAGCCACGGGAAACCCCACATTAGATACCAGTGTCACCCATTCTTCCATAGTTATCCCTCCTAGTTAATTACAAAGGGATTTCAGAGACAGTATGGTCTACTAAGCGAATCGACTTTTTGTTTACTAACTCCCCTGCCCCTGTATCAAATACTTTCCTGGCAACAATTAAATCCATTACTTGATTTACCTGTTGTTGATCAATAGGATCAATGGGATTGGGAATACTCAAGCGAAAGGTGGTACCTACTGAAGTCGCAAATAACATTTCTAAAGTTTGCATATTTATTTCCTCCTTTTTTAGCAGATAAGAATTTATAAATTTTATCTTATCTGCATAAGTGCAACTAAGGCTATCGCCTGCACCTAAAGGCTTGGCGCTAGCCAAGTTTTCTTTAGCTATTTACTTCCTATTGAACATTAAATTCATTTACAACAGACTCTTGTACCCCGGCAAAGGTTAAGGTTTGCAAGCCACTAATTGCATTAGCCACATCATATAAATCTTGTGGCAATACACCACTTTTCACCTTTCCTAAGGTGCGGTTCACCAATCGAGGATTTCCTTTTGCATCCACCCCATCCTGTAAAATTAAAAGCAGACGTGCATTTTTTGGCACTGTCACAATTGCCATCTATACTTCCCCCTTTCTGGAGCGTTTTGCCGCTCACACTATATCATTCAAAATGAAACAGCAATAAGGGACATAATGCTAAAACTTGCCACTCGAAAAAAGTTATTTTATACTTATAACAGATTTAAAATTATTTTAAATTACTGTTTTGGAGGGATATGAAAATGAGTAAAACTCTTGCATCTAGCCAAACCCTAAACAATTTAAAAGCTGCTTTTGCTGGTGAATCCCAGGCAAACCGTCGTTACCTTTACTTTGCAAAACAAGCTGACACAGAAGGTCATTCAGATATTGCTAACGCATTCCGCCGCATTGGAGATGGGGAAACTGCCCATGCCCACGGACATTTTGATATGTTAGTTCGTTTTGGGGCTGGAGACCCTGCAACAGATCTTCCTGTAGGCACTACTGAAAAAAATCTTAAATCAGCAATCGCTGGTGAAGAATACGAATACTCTGAAATGTACCCTGCATTTGCTAAAACCGCCCGGGAAGAAGGCTTCGATGAAATTGGAGAATGGTTAGAAGTAATGGTGAAATCTGAAAAAGCCCATGCCAGTACTTTCAAAAAACTCCTTAATAAATTAAGCGAAGAAGAATAAAAGGAAGGGACCTTTCTTTGAAAAAAATCTCTAAGAATGAAATTCTCCCATATAAAGAATATGCCCAGGTCCGAGAACGTTTTTTACAAAGGGTAATTCAAGAGAAAAAACTGCGCCGCATTTCCCTTAACGACAGGATGTCCGGCTTGTTTGAAACTCGACTGAGCGTATGGTTTCAAATTCAAGAAATGATTCGTGCTGAAGAAATTACCCGGGAAGAATATATTGAAGAAATGATTGAGATCTATAATGATCTAATTCCGGAGAACCATGAAATAAGCATGACCTTATTTATTGAAATCCCAGACCGTGAAGGGTTACGGGCTTTTAATAAAACCATTGTAGGCATTGAGAACCATGTAGAATTACGGTTTGATGAGGAAATCATCACTTCTTACGAACAGGGTGATCAAGAAGAAGAGGATGAAAAGTATACCCAGTCTGTCCACTATCTTCATTTTCCCTTTACCCAGGAACAGATTTCCAGTTTTGAGGGTTGGGAGGGTGAAGTGGCCATTCACATTAATCATCCATCCTTCCAATCAGAACAGGTACTTGCACCAGAACTGGTTAACTCATTAAAAAAAGATCTTTCCCTCAATTAATAAAGAAGCTCCTTATTCCCTAATCCGGGAGAAGGAGCTTCTTTATTTTTCCAATAATTTGTACATCGGTTAATTGCTCTTTTACAGCCGTTTCCAGTATCAATTGCGCCAAATTGCAATAAGATGGTAATAAGAAAGGAACTTCTTGCTTTATTTTGTTCACATGAAGAGCGACCGTTTCCACATCTCCCCGTACAATAGGGCCCGTTAATGCCTTCGCCGGGCTTTTTACTTTACAATTAAACAGGCTTGTTTCCATTAAAGGGAATAATGCCTCTACTCCCTTCTCCCTATCAATCCCTGCCTGTTCCAATAATGACAAACTATAATCAATGACAGCGATAAGACTGTTTGACGCCATGGATGCTGCGGCATGGTATAGTGGCTTTTGTTCTGCGGTTATAATAAAATGGCGAAGATTTAATTGAAGAAGTTCTTTTTTTATAATATCTACCGCCATCAAAGTCCCTTCTAAGGAAAAATAAGCTTTTTCCAGCGCATTGGCCCCTTGAACAGGATCTGAAAAGGTTTGCAATGGATGCAATGAAGCAATTTCTGCTCCTAAAGGACGTAAAGATTCAAGAACTAATGATGTTGAAGCGCCGCTCATATGAAATACAACTTTATTAGCCATATTGATTTCCAAATCTGTAATCTGTCTAACCACCTGGGAAATGGCATCATCCCGAGTAGTAATAACAATCCAATTACAATCGTGAATGAATGTGGATAGAACCTCATATGCTTTACAAAAATCACCGATGAGATTCGCGCTTTTACATGCAGAATCATATGTACGGCTATAAAATCCTTTCACCTGGTATCCTTTTTGATGCATAAATAGGGCAAAGGAAGTACCTAAACGCCCGGCTCCAATAATACCTATTTTTATTTCCATATTTAACACCGCCTCCAATTTAATAAAACTGTAACATAAGGGCTGTAATATTAAAATTATATTAAGATATAGATATTTTCTGTAAAGTTTCGACAAAGTTTGATAAAATGATCTTTGGCATGACAATAAACATTTGGGGGTATCATTAAGATGATTTTTACGGCAAAGAAAGATGTTTTTTTGGACAAACTTTCTACCATTGCTGGAAACGTGAAGCAGGCAGCTAAATACTTTGTGGATTTTAAAATAAAAAATGAAAAAGATTTACAAGAATTTGCCAAAAAGATGAAAGAATATGAAACTCACGGCGATACCTTCGTACACGAAATCACTGTCGCATTGAACAAGGCTTTTATTACTCCTTTAGAGCGGGAAGATATTCTGGCTCTTGCCATTCGCCTTGATGATATTCTTGATGGGTTAGAACAAGCATCTTCTCGCTTTGAAATGTATGAAATCACCAAAGCAGATGAAAGCATGATTCAATTTGCCCAACACATTTATGATAGTACTGAAGAAGTGGAAAAATCAACCAATTTGCTCGTTAAACGCAAATTAATAGAAATGCGCCCTCACCTTATTAAAATAAACGATATTGAATCCGTATGTGATGACTTATTACGGAAAAGCATTAAGGATTTATTCCATCAAGAAAAAGATCCGATTAAGATTATCCAGTTTAAAGAAATTTATGAAATTCTTGAAAATGTTTCTGATAGCTGTGAAGACGTAGCTGATACCCTTGAAGTTATCATAATGAGAAATGCTTAATAATTATTTTGAGGAGTTAGCATGGATACAACATTATTATTAATTATCTTAGTTATTCTTCTAGCATTAACTTTTGATTTGATTAATGGGTTTCACGATACTGCAAATACCATTGCTACTTCTGTATCAACCCGGGCATTGCCACCTCGATTGGCCATTGTATTAGCAGCTAGTATGAACTTTTTAGGGGCTTTAACTTTTACAGGGGTTGCAAAAACAGTTAGTAAAGACATTGTTGACCCTTTCAAGCTTGAAAATGGACTTATTGTGGTATTAGCTGCTCTTCTCTCAGCAATCATATGGAATCTGATTACCTGGTATTACGGAATTCCAAGCAGTTCATCCCATGCCATTATTGGCTCCATAGCTGGCGCAGCAATTTCTTCAGCAGGTATTGCTGTTTTAAATTACAGCGGATTTATAAAAATTCTTGAAGCATTAATTATTTCACCTTTTGTCGCATTAGCAATCGGTTTTACCATAATGACTTTATTTACCTTAATATTTAAGAATTTCAGTCTTAGTAAAACCAATCGAGGGTTCCGTATATTCCAGATTGTTACCGCTGCGGCACAATCTTACTCTCATGGAACCAACGATGCACAAAAAGCAATGGGAATTATTACAATGGCCTTAATTGCTGGGGGATTGCAAACAAGCCATGATATTCCCATATGGGTTCGATTAGCAGCTGCAACAGCAATGGGGATTGGTACCTCCATTGGTGGCTGGCGGATTATTAAAACCGTTGGAAATAAAATTATGAAATTACAGCCTGTAAACGGTGCTGCTGCCGATATCTCTTCAGCCTTAATCATATTTACCTTTACCGCATTAAAACTGCCCGTAAGTACTACCCATGTAATCTCCTCTTCCATCATGGGCGTAGGCGCTGCTAAAAGGCTAAAAGGGGTAAAATGGGGGGTAGCCCAACGAATTGTAATGACATGGATTATCACTCTTCCTGTATCTGCTCTGTTATCAGCACTGATTTATAAATTATTTGCACTATTTATATAAAGAGAAGAAAGGTGAGGGATTTTTATTCCTCACCTTTTTCTTTTGGTACATCTATCGATTGCTCATATATAATTGCACTTTTAAATTTCCTATTCCCTCTACCCCATGGACTACCATAGCGGCTAACTTCGCATCATTGGCCTTATCCTGAATTTGCTTTACAACCAAATATAAGTCCTGATAAATATAAGAAAAATCAATGTATTCATTGGGGTGCTTTGTTCTCATTTGTTCCTCTACTTCTTTTAATTGCTTCCCAGCTTTAAGTAACTCATAAACCAAATGATCGCTATTTTTAGGCGTTAACTTATATGTGGCCTGGTATTCAATGATTTCTTTATATAAACTAAGAATTTTTTCTACAGTTTGTTCACCTTTCAACACACGAAAATCATTTAAATATTTCTGGCTTTGATAATCCTGGTATTTAATAAAGCCTAAATAAAGTGCGGCTAGAATAAGCCCCGCCAGCAAAATATTCATGGCGATCTTTCGTTTCAATTCATCCACACCCCTTTGTCCCGTTTATAGATTTATATTCTTGTCCCTGGCTATTTTATGCTAGCCTTTTAGAGAAAAAAAAGAAGCGAAGGAATGTTTCCTCAGCTTCTTGTTAAAAGATATTCTTTTTCTATGCCAAACATTTCTTTCTCTATTTTTTTCTGCTCATGTTTATGTTGTTGAATCACTTCTTCATGGACATCCATTTCTTCTTCTAATTGAAAACGCCATCTTCGATTTTCTTGGATTTTTCTTTCATTCTCTAAGACCATTTTGATTCGGTCTACATAGAAAACAGGAAAGCGAAGAAGATCTTTTTTCATATTTAACATTTCCTCGAGAAGTTGGCTAGACAATTTTTTTATTTCTTTTTCAAGCTGAATTCCTGTTAACCCCTGGTCAATACGGTTCCACAGGTTATGTAAGATTCCTTTTTTCTCAGGGGATTTCTCAGCAGATAACCTTTGTTCTTCTTCTAAAACAGCAATTTTTTCCGCAATAACTCTTGCTTTTCCCTCTAACAATCCCTCTAATTTTCTGCTATCAACAGGGATTCTGTGGCGAATCACTTTTTTTATTTTATCGTTTTCCCCTTCCATTTCGTCCAATTGCTGCTCTAATTTATTCACATGGGATTTCTTTTGATCTAATAAACGTTTTTCTAATTCAAGAGAATAATCAATCTCCTCCCACTTATTATGAAAATACGTATACCGCCCTTTTTTCTCCTTCCAATAATTGATAAAGGAGACGATTCTCTCTTCTACAACTTCCAGTTCTTCTCCTACACCCATTTTAAAAACATAATACAAAAGAAAAGGGAGAATTTTTTCCCGCAACTTATTCCCGGAAAAGGATGTAATCATCAGATCACTTTTGTCTACAATGCGCAGCAATAATTCCTGAATCTTAAATTCTTCCTGTTGAACTTCTACATCTCCAAATACTTTTTCACCTTCATAAATGAGAAGGTCTAAGAACTGATTTCCTTGAAACCCTTTTTCATTCTTTTTTAATAACGCAACTGTGTGTTCAATAATAAAAGAAATATTATCTTCTAATTCCTCTCTTGAATGATATTGGAGACGCTCAACCCCAATAACACCATTTAGCCTCTGTAAGATTTTTAAGGTGCATTCGTTATAGGATAAGTCTACAACTTCCACCATTTCCTTTTCCAATGTTTGAGAAAAACGTTCAGATAATAAATCGATTCCATTTACTTTTTCCAGAACGGCTAAAATGAGGCGAAGTTCTTTTTCGTTTAATGAAAAGAAGGATTCCAGCAATGAAACCTTTTCCAATTTATTCACCCCCAATAGGTATAAATTCTTATTCTTATTGTAATGAATCCCTTTACCCTTTAACAAGACAAATGTATAGTAAAATTGATAAAGGAGGTTAAATTCATGAACCCATTACATTTAGGAAATTTATATTTAAACAATGCCAACAAACAAGATCCTGCCTTAATCTATCATAATTTAAAGGTAACCTATGGTGATATGGATCTTTGGATTCGGCGTTACATGACATTATTATCTGAAATTGGTGTTGCAACAGGGGATCGGGTTGCCATAAGTTGTTTTAATACCCCGGAATTTATTTATAGCTATTTTTCCATTGTGAAGACTGGTGCAATAGTTGTGCCAATTAATTTAACCTTAACAATGGAAGAAATAACCTATATCTTAAAAGACTCGCAAACCCAATATCTTGTCATCCATGAAAAAATTCTACAAAAATTAGGGATTCAAGTTGAACAATTAAAAGGCATGCTAGGCTTAAAAGATGTGATTGTTTTAAATGAGGACACCAATGAAAAAGTGAGTAAACTGGCACCCGCTCAACCGATAGACATTGATCCTCAGAGTCTGGCTACTATCCTATATACCTCTGGTACCACAGGAAAACCAAAGGGAGCGATGTTAAGCCATAATAATCTCGTAGAGAATACCATTTCCTGTACAGATGCCTTAAAACCAGTGGGAAAAGATGTTTTTGTAAGCGTTCTTCCCATGTTTCATACCTTTGGGTTTACAACTTCAGTCCTATTGCCTTTGTATATCGGCTCTTCCTTGGTCATCCATGAAATGTTTTATCCAAAAGAAATCATTCGTTCCATTATGGAACAAAACATATCCGTTTTTTGCGGTGTACCTTCCATGTTTATTGTGTTAGCCCAGGCCCTAAAAGACGGCAAAGCCTCTTTCCCATCCTTACGTCTTGCTGTATCAGGAGGGTCTCCTCTTCCCGTTGAAATTTTGACCTTATTTAACCATCATTATAAAATTCCTCTTATGGAGGGATTTGGTTTAACGGAAGCTTCACCTGTAGTTAGCTTTAATCCGGTATTAGGAGAAAAGAAACCTGGCTCTGTTGGACTCCCCTTATTAAATGTGAAAATAAAAATCCAGGGTGAAGATGGAACAACAATGCCACAGGGCGAAGTGGGAGAAATCCTGGTAAAAGGTCCAAATGTAATGCTTGGCTACCTGAACATGGCAGAAGAAACCAATAAAACCATTAATAATGGATGGCTTTTTACAGGAGACATGGGTTATCTTGACCATGATGGGTACTTATTTATCGTCGACCGAAAAAAAGACATGATTATTACCCGTGGACTAAATGTCTACCCTAGGGAAATTGAAGAAGTATTATATCAGCACCCCGCAATCTTAGAGGCCGCTGTTATTGGTTATCCCGATGAAACAAGAGGAGAAATTGTAAAAGCTTTTATTGTTTTAAAAGAGGGAGAAAACATAACCAATAAAAAAATTCATTCATTCTTAAAAACGAAATTGGCAAGTTATAAACTTCCACGTATTATTGAATTCTTGCCTGAATTGCCTAAAAATGCAACCGGGAAAATTAGCAAAAAGCACCTCTTACCATAACAAATGGAGAAAAATAAAAAACAAGAGGATCCCTATGGGAATCCATATTTTCTTCCAGTGGATTTTACGGGATGTCGAAAAAAAAGACATCATACGTAAAAAAAATAAAAAAAATAAGAAATAAAGTAGGATGCCAGTCATCGAGCTGGTATTGAATGGAACTTGACTTAATAAGATCCCTCCATGAATAGAAGCAAGGGCGATAAAGAGAAGAACTCCTTTCACAAAAAAAGATAATGAACGTTGCCATTGAAAAAGGGGAAGAATAGGAATAATCCAGAGGAACAATGGAAGATATCCCAAATAACCCCCGAAAACACCCCATCCACCTGAACTTTTTTGGGGTTGATGTGTGACAGTTTGATCTTTCGGCACCTCTGTTTGCTTTTGCGGGGTATTCGTAGGTGTTGGGATTGGTGTATAATTAGGTGCAGACACAGGATTTGTGATTAAAATAAAGAGGAATATGCTAAAAATAATAATTCCTGTCAAAAGAATAAACCAAATGATATTACGCAGCCACATGGCGTATCATCATTCCTTTCATCAATGCCTGCCTTATTATTTTTTATCTATGTCACAAATTATAAATTATGTACGAATTATAGTAAGGAGTGTCAGAAAACTAATGCTAAAAAAAGCCGCACTAATCATTTTTACTCTTTCATTTCTCATCTTATCAGCATGTCAAACCAATCAGCAAAAATTAAATGGAGATACCCTGGAAACCACAACTGGCATTCGGGAAATCCCCACCTTTTTAACTCGTTCCGATAAAGATACGAAAGACACCTATAAAAAAGTTTATGAATATAAGGATATATTAAAGCAAATTCCCACATATGATAACAGTCCTTATAAAAACGTGTTCGAAACCTTTTTTCATAAAGAAAATGCCGATGGAACCCTGGTTTGGAATAACCATGCACTGAAAAGTGGGGAATTATTAGCCATTGGCAGAGATGCTTCCACTCTTGCTAAGAATGGTACTGGTTTAGCTGATATTCAAAAACAAATTGAAAAGAAATATAGTGGGGAATATGGAGCAGATGACCCTCGCCGCGATTATAAGTAAGTTAGATGACAAAAAAAGGTAGCAACCAAAGGGTTGCTACCTTTTTTTGTCATAGGGAGGGTATAATTTATTAATCCGCTGTGCCAGAGCAAAGTCCTTGCCTGTTAAGCCACTTACATCATGTGTGGTTATTCTTAAGGTGACTTTATTATAATTTATAATCATTTCCGGATGATGATTTGCTAATTCCGCAAATTCGCTAACCTGATTGATAAAAGAAATAGCTTGTTTAAAATCATCAAAAATCAACGTTCTTTCAATAAATCGCTCCCCCTGTAAAAGAACCCATCCCGGGATTTTAGATAAATTATAGATAATTTGTTCCGGAGATAATCTGACCATTA
>CAMLDI010000017.1 GCA_946478845.1 uncultured Paenibacillaceae bacterium | reverse complement strand
AGCGGGTGGTTTTATGTTTCGCCTTCTTCAGGCTCAACAGACTAAAGTCTATAAAAAAGAGCCGTCGCAAACGACGAAAACTCGTGTGCAACGGCCCTTTCTATCCATTATTCATTCTCTTCTTCTTCCATAGATTCGGAACCTTGCTCTGTTCCGTCTTCCTCTTTATTGATATACTCATCTTCTATATCACAATCATCGCCAATTTCGACTTTTGAAACAGTTGTTACTTCTTCATCCTGTTTCAGAGAAATTAGTTTTACCCCTTGAGTATTTCGGCCCATTGAACTAATATCTCGAATACATAAACGAATAATAATCCCAGAAGAGGTGACCAGCATTAAATCATGTTCTTCAGTTACAACTTTAAGCCCTGCAATGAAACCATTCTTTTCAGTTAAATGCAATGTTTTAATCCCTTTTCCCCCTCGTGTTTGTACACGATAAGCATCTACAGGTGTCCTTTTTCCATATCCTTTAGACGTTACGATTAAAACATCAGAGTCTTCGCTGATAATATCCATATCAATAAGGGAATCTCCCTCATCCAAATGAATCCCTTTTACTCCTGTGGCAGAACGGCCCATTACACGTACATCGGTTTCCGGGAAACGAATGGACATTCCATGGCAGGTACCTAGAATAATATCCTGTTTTCCATCTGTAAGGTGCACTCCGACTAATTCATCATCTTCCCGTAAATGAATAGCGAACAAACCTACTTTACGAATATTGCTAAAAGAAGATAGATGGGATTTCTTCACAATCCCTTGCTTAGTTGAAAAGAACAAGTAATGTTCTTCATCAAACTCTTTCACCGGAATAACAGCTTGAATATGTTCTCCTTGTTCAATTTGCAAGAGATTTATGATAGGAGTCCCTTTTGCAGTTCGGCTTAAATCTGGCATTTCATAGGCTTTTAACCGATACACTTTTCCTTTGTTTGTAAAGAATAACAAGTAGTTATGGGAATTGGTCGTTAGCATATGCTGGACAAAATCATTATCATGAGTCCCCATACCTTGAATTCCCCGGCCACCCCGTTTTTGAGACCTGTACGTATCAACGGGAAGACGTTTAATATATCCTCGATGGGTTAAAGTAATTACGACTTCTTCCTGAGGAATAAGGTCTTCATCTTCAATACTATCAATTGCCGCAGAGATCTCCGTACGGCGCTCATCACCAAATTTTTCTTTCACAGCAAGCAATTCATCTTTAATAATGCTGAGAATCTTATTTTCATCCGCTAAAATAGCCCGTAATTCAATAATTAATTTATTCAACTCATTATATTCCCCGGTCAAACGCTCAATGGATAAACCGGTTAAGGTTTGTAATCTCATCTCTAAAATAGCATTAGCCTGCTCTTCCGTAAATCCTAGGGGAACCTCACGTCCATGAAGTGAGAAGGTATCAGCCATTAAGTATTGCCGCGCTTCTTCCCGGTCTTTCGCAGAACGGATTGGACCATCCCGGTCTACTAAATCATCCACAATATCAATGGCTTTCAAAAGGCCTTGCACAATGTGAATGCGGGCTTCTGCTTTCCGCAAATCATACTCTGTACGGCGGCGAATGACTTCTTCCTGGTGCAGAATATAATAGTGGAGCATATTTTTTAGATTAAGAACCCTAGGTTGGCCATCGACAAGGGCTAGCATATTAATGCCAAAACTGGTTTGCAGGGCAGTATGTTTAAATAAATTATTAAGAAGAACCTGAGGGTTTACATCCCGCTTTAATTCAATAACAATACGCATTCCGCTACGGTCAGATTCATCTCTTAAATCACTAATTCCTTCTATTCGCTTATCCCGCACAAGTTCAGCAATTTTTTCTATTAATCTTGCCTTATTTACTTGGTAAGGAAGCTCATTGACAATAATACGATGTCTTCCCCCAACCTCTTCCATTTCTGTTTTTGACCGAATAACAACAGATCCACGGCCCGTTTCATAAGCTTGACGAATACCAGAACGCCCCATAATCATCGCGCCTGTTGGAAAATCTGGTCCAGTAATAAAATCCATTAAATCCATATTCGTACAATCAGGGTGATCAATGAGATAGATAACCCCTGAAATCACTTCATTTAGATTATGTGGTGGAATATTGGTTGCCATCCCTACTGCAATCCCTGCCGCCCCATTCACAAGAAGATGAGGAATTCGCGCAGGCATAACCAGTGGTTCCTTTTCACTGCCATCATAGTTAGGGCCAAAATCAATGGTATCTTTGTTAATATCTCGCAAAAGCTCAAGGGTTATTTTAGACATACGCGCTTCTGTATAACGCATAGCCGCTGCAGAATCGCCGTCCACAGAACCGAAGTTTCCGTGGCCATCTACAAGTGGGTAACGATAGGAGAAATCCTGGGCCATCCGAACCATGGTTTCATAAACCGCTGAATCACCATGGGGATGGTATTTACCGATAACATCCCCTACGATTCTTGCAGATTTCTTATGTGGTTTATCCGGGGTATTCCCCATTTCATTCATCGCATATAAAATCCGGCGATGTACAGGCTTAAGGCCATCGCGTACATCTGGCAAAGCCCGGCTTACAATAACACTCATGGCATAATCAAGAAAAGAGTTCCTCATCTCTTGATTAATATTTATATCAACTACATTAGAAGGTTGCTGGGCCATTCAAGGTACCTCCGTCATCTTCCGTCTCTAATCTTTTTAGATATCTAGATTTCTTACATTTTTCGCATGTTCATGAATAAAATCTCGTCTCGGTTCCACCCGGTCACCCATTAGGGTTTCAAATATTTCATCTGCGGCCATAGCATCTTCTAAATTTACTCTTAAAAGAGTACGGCTTTCCGGATCCATAGTAGTTTCCCATAATTGTTCTGGGTTCATCTCCCCAAGACCTTTGTATCGTTGAATGCCTGGTTCAGGTTTATTTGGCATTTCACTTAAAATCGTTTTTAATTGATTATCATTATAAGCGTATCGAATGATTTTTCCTTGTGTCACTTTAAAAAGGGGCGGTTGAGCAATATATACATATCCATGTTCAATTAAAGGACGCATAAATCTAAATAAAAATGTTAACAGTAAGGTTCGTATATGAGCCCCATCCACGTCGGCATCGGTCATAATAATTAATTTATGGTAACGAGCTTTCGTTATATCAAAATCCTCTCCAATGCCTGTCCCCATCGCTGTAATCATTGCTCGTATCTCTGCATTGGATAAAATTTTATCCAGTCTCGCTTTTTCTACATTGATTACTTTTCCCCGTAAAGGAAGAATAGCCTGGAATGCCCGGTCTCTTCCCTGTTTCGCAGAACCACCGGCAGAGTCACCCTCAACGATATACAGTTCACTAATTTCCGCGTCTTTCGATGCACAGTCAGCTAACTTACCGGGTAAAGAGCTAGATTCCAGGGCACTTTTTCTCCGGGTTAATTCTCTGGCTTTCTTAGCCGCTTCCCGTGCACGAGAAGCCATTAAGGATTTATCAATGATTTTTTTCGCTTCTTGAGGATGTTCATTTAAATACTTAGTAAGATGGTCCGCAAAAAGAGACTCGGTTACACTTCTTGCTTCACTATTGCCTAATTTTGTTTTCGTTTGCCCCTCAAATTGAGGATTGGAGATTTTTACACTTACAATCGCAGTAAGGCCTTCCCGCACATCATCCCCGGTAAAATTAATGTCCTTCTCTTTTAATAGGGCATTTTTGCGGGCATAATCATTGATTACCCGGGTTAATGCACTTTTAAACCCAGACTCATGGGTTCCTCCTTCATGGGTATGGATATTATTCGCAAAAGAGTAAAGGTTACTAGTATAGGAATCGTTATATTGGAGAGCAATTTCTACACTCAATCCATCCTTATCACCTTCAATATAAATCGGGGGTTCATGAAGTTTTTCTCTGTTTTTATTTAAATACTCAACAAAAGAACGAATGCCTCCTTCATAATGAAAACGCTCTTCTTTTTCAATTCTTTCATCATGAAGTGTAATGGCTACACCACGATTCAGAAAAGCAAGTTCTCTTAAGCGTTTTTGCAAGGTTTCATAATCATATTCCTTTGTTTCTGTAAAAATCTCTGGATCAGGAAGAAAGGTTACAGCTGCTCCTGTATCTTCCGCTTCTCCAATCACTTCTAACTCCCCATCTGGATCCCCTCGATGAAAACTTTGAAAATAAACCTTCCCATTTCTTCTAACTTTAACTTCAAATTTTTGCGAGAGAGCATTTACTACGGAAATCCCCACACCATGAAGGCCCCCGGAAACTTTATACCCTTCCCCGCCAAATTTACCGCCTGCATGCAGTACGGTCAGTACGGTTTCAATCGTAGATTTCCCTGTTTTTTCATTAATTTCTGGAGGGATCCCCCGTCCATTATCCCAAACTGTAATTGAATTATCAGGGTGGACATACACATGAATATCAGTACAAAAACCAGCAAGAGCCTCATCGATACTATTATCTACCGCTTCCCAAACAAGATGATGAAGACCTCTGCTACTAGTAGAACCAATATACATACCTGGTCTTTTACGAACAGCTTCTAATCCTTCTAATACTTGTATTTGACTTGCTCCATAATTGTTTTGCTCGTTTGAAACCATCTATTTGCACCTTCTTTCCAATCGACTGACAAAACTAGCTCGACGTTTTAAGGTCAAGGATGAAATGGGAGAACAATAAACTTGATTGCGGGTGATAATATATGACTTACATGCTTCCTTATCCATTTCCACCATGCGACCTTCTTCTTTCGCTTTTTTGATAAATCCTTGATTCACTTCTGATGTTTTACCCAGTTCAGAATCCAAGATTATAACTACATCCCGGGAACGGACCACATAATCAGCACCGATATGAATAAACATGCCTTCCCCTCACATTTCCCGCGTAACTTTTCCATGGTCAACTCTGAAAAGAGACGCATGTTTCAATGTATCGTGATTAAGACCTTCCACCCCGGTAGAAGTAACAAAAGTTTGTACCCGATTTTTTATTCCCGTCAATAAATGGCTTTGTCTGTTTGCATCCAATTCTGATAAAACATCATCTAGCAATAACAAAGGGTACTCACCAACTTCTTGATATATTAATTCTATTTCAGCCAGTTTCAAAGAAAGAGCGGTCGTTCTTTGTTGTCCCTGGGAACCATATTGTTGCACACTTTTATTGTTAATTGAAAAATATAAATCGTCACGATGGGGGCCAGCAAGGGTTATCCCTCTCATGACTTCTTTTTCTCGAATGGATTGTAAATAATAGAAAATTGAATCGATAGCTTGTTGTTCTGACATGTCTTTATCGTAAGAAAAAGTAGAGTGATAAATAAGAGATAGATTTTCTTTCCCACTGGTGATTTGCCCGTGAATTTCATTGGCCCACACCTGTAGCTTATCAATAAATTGCATTCTCTTATGTAGAATTTTAGCTGATAATTCAGCCATTTGCATGTTATAAACTTCAATTAAATCAATAAAAGATTCCTTTAACGCTTGATTGCGCTGATGAACTAATTTCTGATACTGGGATAATAAATGAAGATATATAGGGGAAACCTGTCCAATCTCCATATCCATAAATCTTCTTCTTATAGAAGGATTCCCCTTTACAATATCTAAATCCTCCGGAGCAAACATAACCACATTTAAAGCGCCAATATAATTGCTTAACTTTCTTTGTTCAAGACCATTAACTTTCGCCTTTTTTCCTTTGTTTGTCAACTGTATTTCAAGGGATAAAGGGCCACTCTTTTTTTGCACATATGCACTAAGTCGGGAAAATTCCTCATTCCAGGCAATAAGCTCCCTATCCTTATTGGTTCTATGGGACTTTGCCATTGCAAGAACATAGATGGATTCGAGAATATTTGTTTTTCCCTGTGCATTTTGTCCAACGAATAAGATAATTTCTCCATCCAGGGAAAGTTCCATAGAATTAAGATTTCGATACTTTTCAATTTGCAAGTTACTTAGCAACAATTTCAAATGCTCCTGTACCTTTTATCACAACTTGATCCCCGGGATATAATTTTCGGCCCCTTCTATTTTCCTTTTCCCCATTAACTGTGATTTCTTCTTCTAAAAGAATAATTTTCGCCTGGCCACCTGTATCAGCAATACCCGCCAATTTAAGAAACTGGCCTAGAGGAATAAAATCAGACGTTATCTCTATTTTATCAGTTTTCATAAGATACCTCTCATTGATTGGTACGAACTGGAAGAATTAAGTGAAGAATTTTATTATAATCAGATGGACGAATAATAAAAGGACTCATTGCCCCTGTAAAAGAAATTTCAATCGTCTCACTATCAACTGCCCGCAAAGCATCAATCATGTATTTTGCATTAAAAGCAATGCGCAACGTTTCTCCTTCAATTGATAATGGATTCACTTCTTCAACTACTTTTCCAACTTCAGGTGTCACAGAATAAACTTCAACTAAATGATGATCCTCTGTGACAAGATTAACTACATTATTTTTTCCTTCTCTTGCTAATAAGCTTGCCCGTTCTATGGCTCCTAGAAACTCTTTTGTATTTAAATTAATTAATGTTTTTCCTTGTTTAGGAATAATCCGGCTTGTATCAGGGAAGGTACCATCTAAAACCCGAGAATAGAATAGAATATGATCTATTTTTACAAGGATTTGATTATCTGTGATTACGATATCAACAAGACGGCTATCATCAGGCAAAATTTTGCTTAATTCAATTAAGCTCTTTCCTGGGATGACAACATTTTCAAAAGTTAATTGTTCCGGTGATTCAACGACAGCTTGCCGCATGGTTAAACGATGGCTATCTGTGGCTACAAAGGTTAATTCACTATCAATTAACTTCCACATAATTCCTGTAAGAATTGGACGTGTTTCTGTTGTTGCCACTGCAAAAGCGGTTTGTCTGATCATCGTTTTTAATAAATCAGAAGGCAAACTTAATACCCGGTTTTCTTCGATTTGAGGAAGGCGGGGGTAGTCAGCTGCATCCATGCCATTTAAATTAAATTCTGATTTGCCGGCTGTAATGGTAATCGTTAAATGATCATTCGTTTTAATTTTAACCTTATCTCCAGGTAATTTCCGAATGATTTCCCCGAAATAGCGAGAAGGCAATACAATACTGCCTGGTTCAATAAGATCGATAATCATTTCTCCCTCTTTTTCAATAGGGATAAATTCTTCAATTGATAAATCTGAATCACTCGCTGTAAGGATAATTCCTTCCGTACTGGCTACAAGTTTTATTCCTGTTAATACCGGAATTGTTGTTCTAGAAGAAACAGCTTTGCTTACAGTTGCAATTGTATTAATTAATGAATCTCTTTGAATTATAAATTCCATTGGTTTATAAATCCCCCTTAGGAATATATTCCGCATTTCGTGAATATAATTATATTTTAATCTTTTTTTTAGAAAAGAAGTAGTAATAGGGCCTGTGGAAATGTGAATAAGTCGAAAGGCAAAAAGAAATAAAGCCTATACACATGTGGATAAGGTTGTGTACAGGCTGCGATTTATTCACAATTAGTCGCTTACTTCCCGTTTTTAATGGTATCAATTAAATCTTGTATGGTTGTTTGTATTTGACGATCTGTTTGTAATGCATTGGTAATCTTTTCATGGGCATGAATAACAGTCGTGTGATCTCTTCCCCCAAACTCTTCCCCAATTTTCGGCAGGGAAAAATCCGTTAATTCCCTTGATAAATACATGGCAATTTGACGGGGAAAAGCGACTGATTTTGTCCTTTTCTTCGCTTTAAATTCTTCCATTTTTAAGCTAAAATGCGCCCCCACAACTTGTTGGATTCTAGCAATGGTAATCACTCTTGGTTTATTTGAAGGAATGATATCCTTTAAAGCTTCAGTTGCCAGTTCCAAATCCACATCTCGATTAATTAATGAGGAATAGGCAACCACGCGAATCAGGGCCCCTTCCAGTTCACGGATATTGGTATTAATTTGATCGGCGATATATACCATCACATCATTAGGAATTTCTAAATTCTCAGCCTTTGCTTTTTTGCGAAGAATAGCAATTCTTGTTTCTAAATCAGGGGGTTGTATATCGGTAATCAGTCCCCATTCAAAGCGAGAACGGAGCCGATCTTCTAAAGTCGGTATTTCTTTTGGTGTCCGGTCACTAGAAATGATGATTTGTTTGCTTGCTTCATGGAGAGCATTAAATGTATGAAAAAATTCCTCCTGGGTGGATTCTTTCCCTGCCAGGAATTGTATATCGTCAATAAGCAAAACATCAACACTTCGATATTTATTACGAAAAATTTCAGTCTGATTATCGCGAATTGAATTAATAAATTCATTGGTAAATTTCTCTGAGGATAAATAAACCACTTTTGCGTTTGGGTTATGTTCTAGTACATAATGGCCAATTCCATGCATTAAGTGGGTTTTTCCCAATCCTACACCTCCATATATAAATAGAGGATTGTATGCTTTAGCAGGTGCTTCGGCAACAGCCAGAGATGCAGCATGGGCGAACCGGTTTCCATTCCCAATTACAAAAGTATCAAAGGTATATTTGGGATTTAATATAGTCTGCGGATAATCGTCATGGGATCCGTTTTGTTTTACACCCTCAATTTTTGTACGTGTGGGAACGGGTTCCACGTCTGGCGTGGGATCCGATATGGGTAAGATAAATTTAATAGATAAGTGCTTACCAGTAATTTCGAAAAGGGTTTCCAAAATTAAATCGGAGTAACGGGATTCTAACCAATCTCTTGTAAATTCATTAGGAGCGATAATCATCAGGGTATGATCATCGAGAGTAGTTGCGGTTGTTGATTTGAGCCAGGTTTCAAAACTAGGCTTGCTTAAACGGGTTTGAATATGTGAGAGTGCCTTGTCCCATAAATCTTTTGTCTTTGTCATCAGGTGTATCCCCCCTTTAGCTCCGGCAAAAGTGTGGATAACTTTTATATAATCATGTCGGAATTTCCGCTGATTTTTGTGAGAAATATGTTGAATAAACCACAAAAGTGTGGATAGCTTTTCCACAACTCTGTATAAATGTCCACAAAAATATCCACAGCCTGTTGATAAATGAAAATGATTTTTTAGTTGTCCACGTATTGAAACAAAAATATGATACCAAATAAAGTGCATGCTATCAATGATTTTTTCGGACTTATCCACAAACTCTACAAATTGTGAAAAATATTTACTCACAACACCATATTTTGTGTATAACTATAAAATTATTTGTCGACAAAAAAATGAGAGGGAAATAAATTATCCACAATAATTTGGGAAATAAAATTATGTGAATAAGTGTTCGCGTTGGTATTAGTTGTTAATGGTGACCTCTCTTGACTTTTTTATATACCATATTTATAATGTTATAGACTGTCTATAGTGTGGATGGAACCTTCACAAGGAGGTGTAGATATGAAACCAACATTTAACCCAAATAACCGTAAACGCAAAAAAGTTCACGGTTTCCGCGCTCGTATGAGCACTAAGAACGGCCGCAAAGTTCTTGCTAGCCGTCGCAGAAAAGGAAGAAAAGTATTGTCAGCATAAGGCCACTCTCTTTAGTGGCCTTTTCTGCAATTATGCAGATTTTCGATCCCTGGAGGTTAGGAGTGTACCCTTTTGTACCGCAAGAATCGTTTGCGAAAAAATGAAGAATTCCAGATTATTTTCAAACAGGGGAAATCCGTTGCAAATCGGCAATTTGTGATTTATTCACTGGAAAAAGAGGAGCAAAATGATTTTCGTGTCGGAATCTCCGTTAGTAAAAAGATGGGGAATGCCGTGAAACGAAATCACTTGCGCAGATGGATAAAGGAATTGATCAGGCTACGGGCAGAAGAGATTAAAAAAAATCAAGATTTTATTGTGATTTGCCGACTTCCAGCCGTAGATCTAGATTTTGATCAGTTTAAGAGCAGCCTTTATCATTGCATGAAGAAGGCGAATCTTTTCCTATTAGAAAAGAAGGAACATTAAGGTTGTTGCCAGCTAAGATAGATAAGTCTGGCTTCAGCCAAGTTTTCTTTAATATATAGTAGGAATCCTGCATAATAAGGGAGTATTAATAATGAAGTGGATAAAAATGATTTTTATTTATATGATTAGAGCTTATCAAATGGTGATTTCACCTTTGAAACCGCCAAGTTGTCGTTTTTATCCTACTTGTTCTCAATATTCATTAACAGCAATAGAGAAATATGGGCCTTTTCGGGGAGGGTGGATGGCCATAAAACGCATTTTAAAATGTCATCCTTTTCATCCTGGCGGGATTGACCATGTACCTTAATTACTTTCATTGAACTCTTTAATTTAAAGAGTTAAAAAATACATACCTGCAAGGAGGAATTTTTCTTGCTCAAACGTTTTGGTATTGTAGTGATGCTGCTTTCTATTTCTGTATTAACCTCTGGTTGTTTAACTGCAGCCAATCCCAACAACCCGCTTCCTATTAACCCTGAAACCGGCGGCATTTGGGACAAGTATTTTGTGTTTCCCTTTAAATGGTTGTTAATGGAGTCTGCAGACCTATTTAATGGGAGTTATGGTCTTGCTATTGTTGTGGTTACATTGCTTGTGCGTTTTTTAATTTTGCCTTTAATGATGAAGCAGTTGAAGAGTTCAAAAAGAATGCAAGAGCTTCAACCTGAGTTAACTAAACTTAGAGACAAATATAAAAATGATCCGCAAAAAGCACAACAAGAGATGATTAAGTTATACCAGGTTCACAATGTTAATCCATTAAGCGGGTGTCTTCCAATCCTGGTGCAGATGCCAATTTTGATTGCTTTTTACCATGCCATTGTGCGGACAGAACAAATTCGTTCCCATGATTTCTTATGGTTAGAATTAGGTAAAGCAGACCCATTTTTTATTCTTCCGATTGTTGCAGCAATTACAACTTATCTGCAACAGTGGATTACCATGCGAAAAAGCCCATCGATGATGGAAAATCCACAAATGAAGATGATGCTTTATGCAATGCCTATTATGATTTTAGTATTTGCTATTTCATTGCCATCTGCCCTTTCCCTTTACTGGGTAATTGGTAACTTGTTCAGCATTGCGCAAACCTATTTTATTTATCGAGAAACTGCTCCTAAGGGAGGAACAGTAAATGAATAAAATTACAACAACAGGTAAAACCATTGAAGACGCTATTCAATCAGCTTTAACTAAATTAAATACCACTAGATCTAAAGTGACTTATCAGGTTCTTGAAGAACCGAGTAAAGGCTTTTTAGGTTTAATCGGTGTAAGAGAAGCTAAAGTCGAAGTAACAATGATTGAAGAAGTAATCTTAGTTGAACCAAAAGAAGAAGTATCTATTTCTGAGCCTGAAATGGATCCTGTTGTTGAAGTGACGGAAAGGTCGGAAAAAAGCCACCGGGTATTAAATGAACAAGAGGTGGTGGAAGAAGCAAAACAATTCCTCCTTAACGTACTTGAAACTATGGGTTTAAATGCTGGAGTTGAACGGCTTTCAAGAGATGGCAATATATTATTTAATATATACGGTGAGGGATTAGGTTTAATTATTGGCCGGCGTGGGCAAACATTAGATTCCCTTCAGTATTTAGTGAATACGGTTGCAAACCGTTATTCTGAAAAAAGAGTTCGTATCATTCTTGATGCTGAAAATTATCGTTCTAAACGAAAAGAAACTTTGGAGCAATTGGCTGATCGTATTGCTGCCCAGGTTAAAAGATCAGGAAAGCCAGTTCGTCTTGAACCGATGAATCCTGCAGAACGGAAAATTATCCATACTTATCTGCAGGGACGAAAAGGAATCACTACTTTTAGCGAAGGTTCAGAGCCTTATCGTCGAATCGTAATTAGCAATCAAAATAGATAAATAATGAGAAACAGGCTGCCGTAAATTTTTATGGCAGCTTTTTTTATTTTAGGATTTTTTTGTTGAGTATGGTATTCTATACTTTTAGGAAAAGATTTAATCATAGACAATTTGTGTGGTGAAAAATAATGTTTGATACAATTGCAGCGATCGCAACCCCGCCTGGTGAAGGCGGAATTGCTATTATAAGAGTTAGTGGTGATCAGGCTATTCACATTGTGGATAGGATTTATCGGGGAATGAAAAAGTTATCCACTGTGGATAGCCATACGATTCACTATGGCCATATTGTAAATGAATCAGGAGAGGTAATCGATGAAGTGATGGTCACTATCATGAAAAGTCCTCGAACGTTTACAAGAGAGGATGTAGTTGAAGTAAATTGCCATGGTGGATTGGTGTCCGTACAACGGGTATTAGAAGAAGTATTAAGTGCAGGGGCAAGATTAGCGGAACCAGGGGAATTTACGAAACGGGCATTTTTAAATGGCAGAATTGATTTATCACAGGTGGAAGCTGTCATTGATTTAATAAGAGCAAAAACGGATCGGGCAATGAAAGTGGCCATGGGTCAAGTGCAGGGGAAGTTATCTGGGTCCATTGAGAAGATTAGAAATGAATTGCTTGCATTAATTGCCCACATCGAGGTAAATATTGATTATCCAGAACATGATGTAGAAGAGGTAACCCGTTCATTAATTATAGACAAAGGGGATTGGGTAAAAGGGGAAATCTCTCGTCTTTTACAGAATGCCCATCAAGGGAAAATTATGAGAGAAGGGTTGTCTACAGCCATTGTAGGGCGTCCGAATGTAGGAAAATCTTCTTTATTAAATACATTAATTCAAGAATCAAAAGCAATTGTCACTGATATTCCAGGAACAACAAGGGATATTATTGAGGAATATGTGAATGTCCGTGGTATTCCATTGAGGTTAATTGATACTGCTGGAATTCGTAATACGGAGGACGTAGTAGAAAAAATTGGGGTGAAAAAGTCTCGGGAAGTATTAGATCAAGCGGATCTTATCTTGTTATTATTAAACAATGGGGAACCTTTAACAGAAGAAGATTTAGAACTTCTTGAAACCATAAAGAATAGAAAAGGGATTATCGTAGTTAATAAAATAGATCTTCCACAGAAACTTAATATGGCTGTATTGAAGGAAAAAACTGAAGGATTTCCCCTTGTTACTATGTCAATTAAAAACGAAAAAGGGATTGAACTTCTTGAGGAAGCTATTGCAAAATTATTTTTCGAAGGACAATTGCATAGTGATGATTTAACCTATGTAAGTAATGCACGTCATATTCAATTATTAAAAGAAGCAAAAGGTTCGATAGAAGAAGCGAGTGAGTCCTGTGAAAATGGGCTTCCTGTTGATATGATTGCCTTTGACCTTCGCAGGTGTTGGGAATTACTTGGAGAAATTACGGGGGAAACAGTAAGTGAAGATTTACTGGATCAAATTTTTTCCCGTTTTTGCCTAGGAAAATAACTAGGATAAGGGAGGGAAATTTATGGGATATCTAGCAGGTGAATTTGATGTCATAGTTGTAGGGGCAGGCCATGCTGGTTGTGAGGCTGCTTTAGCTTCCGCAAGAATGGGGTGCTCTACATTATTTTTAACGATTAGCTTAGATTCAGTGGCTTTTATGCCTTGCAATCCATCAATTGGCGGTCCCGCAAAAGGTCATGTAGTGCGAGAAATTGATGCCCTGGGCGGAGAAATGGCTAAAAATATTGATAAAACCTATATTCAAATGAGAATGTTGAATACTGGAAAAGGGCCTGCTGTTCATGCATTAAGAGCTCAGGCGGATAAAGTGCTTTATCAAAACACAATGAAACAAACATTGGAAAAAACGGAAAATTTAGTTTTGAGACAAGCCACTGTAGATCAATTAATTGTGGAAGATGGGACTTGTAAAGGAGTTATTACCAATACAGGTGCAGAGTATGCTGGGAAAGCTGTTGTATTAACAACAGGAACCTATTTGCGAGGAAAGATTATTATTGGGGATTTACAGTATGAAAGTGGTCCTAATAATATGAAACCTTCTGTTAAGCTTTCTCACCATTTAAAAGAATTAGGGATAGAACTGGTTCGTTTTAAAACAGGAACCCCTCCAAGGGTATATAGTTCTACCATTGATTATGATAAAACAGAAATTCAACCAGGAGATCAGGTTCCTCGTGCCTTTTCCTATGAAACAACTGAGTTTAAAATTGATGAGCAATTGCCTTGTTGGTTAACATATACCAATGAAGAAACCCACCAGGTGATTAATTCTAATTTGCATCGTGCACCCATGTTTTCTGGTGTAATTGAAGGGACAGGCCCCCGTTATTGTCCATCCATTGAAGATAAAATTGTTCGTTTTAATGATAAGCCTCGCCATCAAATCTTCCTTGAACCTGAAGGGAGAAATACAGATGAGGTCTATGTACAGGGGTTATCCACCAGTATGCCTGAAGAAGTACAAATTAACATTCTTCGTTCCATTAAAGGATTAGAAAAAGTGGAAATGATGCGTCCTGGTTATGCTATTGAATATGATGCCATTGTTCCTACACAACTTTGGCCCAATTTAGAAATTAAAAAAATACCAGGATTATTTACTGCAGGGCAATTAAATGGCACATCTGGTTATGAAGAAGCGGCCGGTCAAGGACTTATGGCGGGAATTAATGCAGCTAGAAAAGTGCAGGGAAAAGAAAGTGTAATTCTTGACCGTTCCCAGGCTTATTTAGGTGTGTTAATTGATGATTTAGTTACCAAAGGAACCAATGAACCTTATCGTTTATTGACATCTCGGGCAGAATATCGTCTATTATTGCGCCATGACAATGCAGATCTCCGTTTAATGGACATTGGGTATGAAATTGGTTTAATCAATGAAGAAAGATATCAAAAATTCAACGCAAAGAGAGATTCAATAGAATTAGAAAAAGAGCGGTTGAAAAGTGAAAAAATTGGGCCTCGTCCTGAAGTCCAGGCTTTATTGCAAAGTGTGGGTTCAAGGGAATTAGATAACGGGGTTGATTTGTATACCTTATTAAAACGTCCTGAAGTTACCTATAAACATATTGAAGAATTAGCGCCTCCAGCAGTAAAAGTATCTGAAGATATAGCTGAACAGGTTGAAATACAGGTAAAATATGAAGGATATATTCGAAAACAGCTGCAAGATGTAGAGCGTTTGAAGAAAATGGAGAAAAAGCGTCTTCCTATGGATTTAGACTATCTGAATTTCCATGGTTTAGCGAAAGAAGCGCGGCAAAAATTAGATCAAGTAAAGCCTCTTTCTATTGGCCAGGCATCGAGAATATCAGGGGTGACACCAGCAGATATCTCTGTTTTACTTGTTTATTTAGCAGATAAAAAAGCTTAATGAATAGAGGTGGACGTACATGGACCCCCGGTCTTTTCAGAAATTATTAGAGGAAAAGGGGATTTCCCTTTCATCTGAACAATTACAGCAATTTGAACGGTATTATCAGTTATTAGTTGAATGGAATGAAAAAATGAATTTAACGGGGATTACGGAGAAAAATCAAGTATATGAGAAACATTTTTACGACTCAGTATCTCCTGCTTTTCACTATGACTTTTTATCTACCAAAACGATGATTGATGTGGGTTCAGGAGCAGGGTTTCCCGGGATTCCTTTAAAAATTTGTTTTCCCCATTTACAATTAACTATTTTAGATTCTTTAAAAAAACGATTAAACTTTTTACAGGAAGTAATAAATGAGTTAAGATTAGAACAGGTCAACCTTGTTCATAGTCGGGCTGAAGATGCCGGGCAAAATTCAATCTATCGGGAAAAATATGATTTAGTTACTGCCCGGGCTGTCGCAAGATTAATTGTTCTTTCAGAATTTTGTCTTCCCTTTGCAAGAGTAGGCGGGACATTTCTAGTGATGAAAGGGTCCCAGACTGAAGAAGAATTAAAGGAAGCAAATAAAGGGATTCATGTTTTAGGTGGACAACTTAAGAACATTCATATATTTGCTCTTCCTATTGAAAACTCTGAACGAAATATTATTGAAATCAAGAAAGAAAAGAAAACGCCAAAGTTATATCCTCGTAAAGCGGGAATACCAGCAAAGAATCCCATTAGTTAATAAATTCCCTCATCAGGATCCCATGTGAAGGGTTAAGCTCACATGGGTTTTTCCTTTTGTTTCACGTGAAACAATTTTTGCAGGAAATAGATCATATTTTGGCGAATTACACCTGAGGAACAAAGAGAATGGATGGTGCTTTTTCATGAGAGATCAGTTTTCACGTTTATTCGGACTAGAACGTTCTGAGTATGAGGAAATAAAAAAAATACCTGTAGCTAATATTATTCCTAATCCTTATCAACCTCGTACTGTATTTGATGATGAGAAAATTGAAGAGCTTTGTGAAACCATCAAGTCTCATGGCGTCATTCAACCAATCGTTGTTAGAGAACGAAATGGAAAATATGAAATAATTGCTGGTGAACGACGTTGGCGGGCAGTAAGAAAGCTTGGTATGGAACGAATTCCTGCAATCGTTAAAGAATTTAATGATGAGCAAGCTGCTTCCATAGCATTAATAGAAAACTTACAACGTGAAGGCTTAACGGCCATTGAAGAAGCGGTTGCGTACCAAAAATTAATTGAATTGCATGGATTAACACAAGAGAGTATGGCAAAACGATTGGGAAAGGGACAATCTACTGTAGCTAATAAACTTCGACTCCTTCATTTGCCAAAAGTTGTGCAAGATGCTTTATTAATTCGAAAAATTACTGAAAGACATGCAAGGGCGTTGCTTTCTTTAAAAGATGAAGAATTGCAGATTCAAGTTTTAGGGGAAATTATTGATAAAGAATTGAATGTAAAACAAACAGAGCAACGGATTCAACATCTTTTAGAGAAAGATGATAAAAAGCCGAAACAAACACGGCGTTCTTTTTCTAAAGATATGAGGTTAGCCATTAACACTGTGAGAAAATCTGTTGATATGGTTATTCAAAGTGGTTTATCCATTGAAACTCAAGAAGAAGAGCTTGATGATTGTTATCAATTTGTTATTAAAATCCCAAAAAAATAGAGACATTATATTATGATGCGGCTCTAAATTTTAGCCGCTTTGTTTGCGGATAAGAAATTAGAAATTTTATCTTATCCCCATAAGGACAACTAAGGCTGATGCCAACGCCTTTTTAAAGGTTTGGCGTCAGCCAAGTTTTCTTTATTGGATGTGAGAGAGGTGAAAAAATGGGGAAAATCATTACTGTTGCAAATCAGAAGGGTGGCGTAGGCAAAACTACAACTTCGGTAAATCTTGCTGCCTGTCTTGCAGTTGAAGGTAAAAAAGTATTATTAGTAGATATTGATCCTCAGGGGAATGCGACTAGTGGATTAGGAATAAATAAAGCGGATGTTCGTTATTGTGTATATGATGTTTTAATAAATGATATAAATACCATTGATGCAATTCTGCCAACAGCCATTGAAAAGTTATTTATTTTGCCTGCTACCATTCAATTAGCAGGGGCAGAAATTGAACTTGTACCTGTTTATTCAAGAGAGAGAAGACTAAAACAAGCCTTAGATATCGTTCGTGAAAAGTATGACTATGTTATCATTGATTGTCCACCATCTTTAGGAATTTTAACAATCAACGCATTAACTGCATCAGATTCTGTACTGATTCCAATTCAATGTGAATATTACGCTCTGGAAGGGTTAAGCCAACTGCTAAATACCATCCGGCTTGTACAAAAACAATTAAATAAGGATTTGTATATTGAAGGCGTTTTATTAACGATGTTAGACGCACGAACCAATTTAGGGTTACAGGTTATAGAAGAGGTTAAAAAATATTTCAGAGAAAAAGTATATAAATCCGTGGTTCCCCGCAATGTTCGATTAAGCGAAGCTCCCAGTTATGGACAGGCTATCATTTCTTATGATCCTCGTTCAAAAGGAGCTGAAGTATACCGAGAACTTGCAAAAGAGGTGATAAGTAATGAGTAAGCGTTTGGGCCGTGGGCTAGATGCTTTAATTTCTTCTTTAGATGTTAATGATGAAGATCAAGTACAAGAAGTAAACATTAAAGAAATTCGTCCAAATCCTTACCAACCTCGAAAACATTTTGAAGAAAACACCCTGGAAGAATTAAAATCCTCAATTTTAGAATTTGGGATATTACAACCATTGGTTTTACGAAAAAGTGTGAAAGGTTATCAATTGGTTGCCGGGGAAAGGCGCTTAAGAGCTGCACAATTAGCAGGGTTAAAACGGGTTCCTGTAGTTGTAAAGGAGTTTACCGATGAACAGGTAATGGAAATTGCTCTTATTGAAAATTTACAACGGGAAAATCTAAATGCAATGGAAATTGCGCAAGCTTATCAAAAATTAATGACTACATTTTCATTAACTCAGGAAGAACTTGCAGATCGAGTAGGAAAAAGCCGTCCACATGTAGCCAATTTTCTTCGCTTATTAAATCTTCCAGAAGAAATCCAGGAAATTGTTTCACGTGGAACAATCTCTATGGGACATGCACGTGCTCTTCTTGCTGTAGAAAATAATGAACTTAAGATTCAAATAGCTAATGAAATTGTAAATCAAGACCTTAGTGTGCGCCAGGTAGAAGAATTGATTAAAAGAATTGAATCAGGGAGAAATGTTTCACGTGAAACAAAAAAAATAGAAAAAGGAAAATTCCTTGAAGATATTGAGGAAAGATTGAGAGTAACATTTGGAACTTCTGTGGTTATTAAACCTGGGAAAGAAAATAAAGGGAAAATAGAAATTGCTTATTTTTCTCAAGAAGATTTAGAACGAATCCTGGAAATTTTAGAAAAAGAAAATGAATAGCCATCATCTGGCAACCATTATGGTTGCTTTTTTTCTTACTTTTATACGTCACCTTCAATCAACTGGGTAAGATAATCTAACACAAATTACTCTACTATATTTTCTTTGTTATAATAAAACCATTATTGGAGGGTGGTGTAATGTATGGATATTATTTATTTTGATAATGCAGCTTCCTCCTGGCCAAAACCGCTGGAGGTAAGTCAAAAGGTAGCGGAATGCATACAAGAGTATGGGGCAAATCCAGGGCGTGGGGGCCACCAGCTTTCCATGAGAGCAAGTAAAGTGATTTATAAGACAAGAGTAAAACTAGCTCAATTATTTAATATTCAAAATCCAAATGATATCTTCTTTACCATGAATGCCACTATGGCTTTAAACACGGCGATTAAAGGGCTCTTAAAAAAAGGAGATCATGTCATTACTACAACGTTAGAACATAATTCCATTCGCCGGCCATTAGAATATATGAAAAAAAACCATGGTGTTGAGATTACTTATATTAAACCAGAAGAAAATAGTTTTCAAATTGAGGATTTCAAAAAAGCAATAAAAAGCAATACTCGCTTAATTGCGGTTAGCCATGCATCAAATTTATTAGGGACTATTGCACCAATAAAAGAAATTGGTGCAATAGCAAAAGAATATGCCATTCCATTTCTCGTAGATGGTTCTCAATCTGCTGGCATTCTGCCAATTGATGTAGAGGATATGAATATTAGCCTCTTAGGGTTTCCTGGCCATAAGGGATTATATGGCCCTCAAGGAACGGGAGCATTATACGTTCATCCCGATATTGAATTAGAACCTTTGCTTCATGGCGGAACCGGGAGCCATTCTGAATTAATTGAACAACCTGGTACAAGACCAGATCGATATGAAAGTGGGACCCTTAATACACCTGGCATTGCAGGTTTATTAGCTGGCGTTGAATTTGTTTTAAATGTAGGAGTAGAAAAAATCCGTAAAAAAGAATGGGAATTAACAAAATATACTCTACAAAAGTTAGAGGATCTTCCAGGTGTAGAAATATACGGTCCCCATTATGAAATTGAACGAGTGGCTGTCATTTCTTTCAATGTAATTGGGATGGATGCTTCAGAGTTGGCTTATATTTTAGATCAAGAATATGGGATTGCAGTACGTGGTGGGTATCATTGTACCCCTTTAGCCCATGAAACAGCAGGTACTGCTGAAACAGGCTCAGTTCGCATAAGTTTTGGATATTTTAATACGCGAGAACAGGTGGAACAATTCATTATAGCCATTAAAGAAATACTGGAAGCTTTATTGGAGGGCTAAGTTTGATTTTATTAGGAACGATTGTAAATGCTCTAGCTATAATCATTGGGGCATTACTTGGAACAACAATTAATAGGATGAAAGAAAATGTTAAAACATCCATAGTGCAAGTGATAAGTTTATGTGTTTTGGTTATGGGAATAGAAATGGGTTTGGAATCCAAAAATTTTGTGGTTGTTATTTTTAGTATTGTAATTGGAACTATATTAGGGGAATGGTGGGCTTTAGAAGACAAACTTGAAGGTGTGGGACACCATTTGGAAAAGTGGGTCGGAAAAAAAGGACCGGGGAATATTTCCTTAGCCTTTGTATCAGCAACGATTATTTATTGCGTCGGAGCGATGGCCATCCTGGGAGCATTGGATAGTGGGATTCGCAATGACCATCAACTATTACTAACCAAATCTTTATTAGATGGTTTTACAGCTATTCTCTTTTCATCAACCATGGGAATAGGCGTGATTTTCTCTGCTATTCCTGTATTTCTTTATCAATCTGCAATTACTTTAAGTGCTTATTTTATTCAAAAGTTTATCAGTGATGATTTAATGGGAATCATGATTAACGAGTTAACAGCAACAGGTGGAATCATGATTATCGCCATTGCTATTAATATGCTGGGTATCAAAAAAATAAGGGTAGCAAATATGCTCCCATCGATAGTGGTAGTAGTTATAGGTGTATATTTATTGCATAAATTTCAGGTAATTTAGTGTTATGAGGATTAGCGCAAAAATCGGTTTAATCTTTTTTTCTGGCTTTTATCAATGGATAAACTTAAAGAAGTGGCAATGACATCGGCCATCTTTATTACAAGATTTAATCGTGTGTTTTGCAGGACAAAGTATTCCATAAACCCGCCAATATTCACAATGCCTGTAATATGGAAATGCCCTACTTCCGGTAGACTTTTCTTTACTCCTGCACCAGGTTTTAATGGTCCATTTGTAATGGATATTTTACCAACACTTGAAAATTGCCCTAAACAAGCATCGATGCCGATGATAAGGGGGTTATGATGTAGTTCATGGACACGATCCAGGGTTTCTTGTAAATTAACTGCATGAACTGGTGAATCTAAAGTACCGTAAATGGTACAATTTGTTGGATATAATCGTTCCAATTTGGATCCCACTAAGGGACCAAGGGCATCTCCTGTTGAACGGTCTGTTCCGATACACAAAAGAACGATATCCGAATAACTTTGGTATGTTCTAAAATATTGCTGTAGATTTTGGTTTAATTCATGTACTGCGCAATCATCATGATAATTAACTTTAAAAGGATTAAGCAGTTGAGTGGGTAACGTACTATTATTCTTCATTCTTACCCCCTATATACACATATAGTAGTACTAGTATAAGATGGGGTTAGAAAAAATATACATTATATTCAATTTTCTTTGCAGTTTTTATAAAAGCAAACTGAACTGAGGAGTGATGGGAATAATGAGAAAAGTGTTAATTGCCTTTGATTCAACGCAACAAGCATTGAGAGCAGAAACGTTATTAGAGTTTTTAGAAATTGACCTTGATACTCGTCCCACTCCGAAGGATATTACAGCAGGTTGTGCATTATCCATCGACTTCCCAATGGATGATTTTCCTTTAGTGCAGGAAACTTTTAAGAAAGAACGTGTGGAAATAAAGGGTTTTTATTATGAAAAAAACGGCCATTACTTTGAGTTTGAGGGTGAAAAATAGGTGGATCAATTAAATAATTATTATCAAACGTTATTGGATTATATTATGAATGAAGACCGCTGGATTAATTTTGGATTAATAGTCTTAAAAATTATTCTTGTTTTTCTTCTAGCAAAATTAATTGTTAAAATAGCTGATGCAGCTATTGACCGGATTTTTGTCCAACGGGAAGGGGACAAGTTTCATAAACTTCGTTTGGATCCCAGGCGAAGTGAAACCATGCGTACCCTGGTGAAAAATGTTTCCAAGTATGTGATTTACTTTATCGTTTTCTTTAACATTTTTACTTTCCTTGGATATGACCCGAAACCCATATTAGCCAGTGCCGGGGTTATTGGTTTAGCCGTAGGTTTTGGTGCGCAAAATTTAGTTCGGGATGTGATCACTGGATTTTTCATTATTTTTGAGGACCAATTTGCAGTGGGTGATACGGTGACAATTAATAATTTAACAGGGACAGTCCAGGAAATAGGATTGCGTATTACGAAAATTAAAGCGTGGACTGGTGAAATACATATTTTCCCTAATGGTTCCATTGCACAGGTTACCAATTTATCTGTAGAAAATTCGTTGGCCATTGTGGATGTAAGTATTTCATTTAATGAAGATATTGATAAGGTTGTTGAGCTTTTAAAGGGAAAAGCTGAACATTGGAAAGAGTCCATTGAAGAAATAGTAGAAACCCCCAAAGTCCTGGGGGTTGAGCGGTTTGGGCAATCTGATATTGTCATCCGTATTACGGCAGAGTGCCAACCTACACAAAATCTAAAAGTAACGCGTCAATTGCGTTCTGAAATTGTCCAGTTGTTTGAGGAAAAAGGAATTAAGATTCCACTTCCAACCATGGTAATGGTAAATCCAACTGTACAAGGAGAAACGGCAAAACAACAAAGTTAATGAGTTTGATTTTCATAAGCCAGGACAATGATAGATTTGTTTAATTCCTGGCTTAATTGTTGTTCAAAGGACCGGATTTTCTCAATTTCTTTCTCGTTTAATGTCGCAGGGGAAAAGCTTTGAGCTTGATTTGTAGCCATGTTTATCACCTCCTGCTTATAGTATGTCCATTGTATTCAGGTTTGTAGGTAGATTCTTTTGCAATTTCCATTTATAATGTTTTCTCGTATAGGTTCATATTTACTCAGAAAGTCCCAACGCCTTAAGGCGAGGCACCAATAAAGTTTATTTAATAATAACGGATGTAATAGAAAAGGGGGATTTCCCATGGAGAATAAACAATTTGGTTTAAATGATGTTGTTATGTTAAAAAAACCCCATCCATGCGGAACAAATGCCTGGAAAATCATCCGAATGGGGATGGATATTCGTATTAAATGTACGGGTTGTGACCATAGTGTGCTTATCCCTCGACAAACCTTTGAAAAGAAAGTTAAGAAAATTCTGGAGAAGAATCAAGAGTAAAGGAGTGCTTCAATAAATGGCTAATTCTTGCGGTATTGTTGGTTTGCCCAATGTAGGCAAATCAACTCTTTTTAATGCAATAACTCAGGCAGGTGCTGAATCTGCCAACTATCCTTTCTGCACAATTGATCCTAATGTTGGGGTAGTTGAAGTGCCAGATTTCCGTTTAAATAAATTAACGGAAATTGTTATTCCAAATCGTACTGTACCTACTGCTTTTCAATTTGTTGATATTGCTGGCCTTGTTCGTGGTGCAAGCAAAGGTGAAGGCCTAGGAAACCAGTTCCTTTCCCATATTCGTGAAGTAGATGCTATTGCTCATGTTGTTCGTTGTTTTGAAGATGAGAACATTACCCATGTTGAAGGAAAAATTGATCCCATTGATGATATTACTACGATTAACCTTGAATTGATTCTGGCAGATTTAGAATCTGTTGAACGGAGAATCGACCGTTTAGGGCGAAAAGTAAAATCCGGTGATAAAGAAGCTAAAGTGGAATATGATGTTCTTCTTCGTTTAAAAGAGATCTTAGAAAACGAACAATCTGCCCGCAGTTTAGATTTAAATGAAGATGAATTAAAGTTAGTTAAACATTTTCATTTATTAACAGCCAAGCCTGTTCTTTATGTGGCTAATGTTGCAGAAGACGGAATTCTGGATGCAGAGCAAGGAAAGAATCCCTATGTTGAAAAAGTTCGGGAATATGCGAAAAGGGAGGGATCTGAAGTTGTAGTAATTTCTGCAAAAGTAGAAGCTGAAATTGCGGAAATGGAAGAAGAAGATCGTCAATTATTCCTGGAAGAATTAGGGCTTAATGAATCTGGATTAGACCGCCTAATTCGTGCTGCATATTCTCTCCTTGGTTTGATTACTTATTTTACAGCCGGTGTACAGGAGGTTCGGGCCTGGACCATTCGTAAAGGAACGAAAGCCCCACAGGCAGCTGCTGTGATTCATAATGATTTTGAACGTGGATTTATCCGTGCAGAAGTCGTAGCCTATAATGATTTAATTACTGCTGGTTCAATGAACCAGGCAAAAGAAAATGGAAAATTCCGTTTAGAGGGTAAAGAATATGTTGTTGAAGACGGAGATATTATGCATTTCCGTTTCAATGTATAAGATGTTTACTGAATCAAATCGAGCCTTACCGAGCCGACAGTGATGTAAAAACTGTCGCTACACCTCAATACGGGCGCGCCTTCAAAACATCTGGGTAGCTCAATGATGGAGACAGTTGCAGGCTTTTTTCGCCCTTCTTTCGGTTACGCTTAGTATCGGCCCGCTAACGGCATCGGTTTTGATTCATAAACATCTTAACCACCATAACTTATAAAAAATGAAAATAAAAAAGTAGACAAAAATGTAAATAAATGGTATATTATAAGTGTGCACTGAAAACCTTGAAGATGGGTTTCCAATCTGATATAATTTTAAAATGCGAGTTTTATTGGTTGACAAGAATGCTCGCTCCTTGCCCTTATAAGAGGGCCGTTAGTCCAAAAGGAGGTGAAAGGTATGCGGAAATACGAAGTTATGTACATTATGAATCCCAACCTTCAGGAGGAAGCATTAAAAGCTTCTGTTGAACGTTACGCTTCTATTATTACTAATGATGGTGGCGAAATGGAAAAGGTTCATGAAATGGGTAAAAAACGTCTTGCTTATGAAATCAGCGATAATCGTGAAGGTTTTTATGTGCTCATGAACTTCCAGTCTGAACCAAAGGCTGTTAACGAATTAGAACGCGTGATGAAAATCAACGATGACGTTATTCGTTATTTGATTGTTCGTGAAGATGAACAATAATCCATAATTGGATTAGGGAGGGGTTAAGGTGATTAACCGTGCAATTTTGTTAGGTCGTTTAACAAAGGATCCAGAACTTCGATATACTTCAAGTGGAATTGCAGTGGTAACTTTTACGCTGGCGATTGATCGGAGAACTTCGAATCAACAGGGTGAAAGAGAAACTGATTTTATTCCAATTGTGGCTTGGCGCCAGCTTGGCGAATTATGTGCCAATTACCTGAAAAAGGGTCAGCAGGCTGCTGTTGAGGGGCGTATTCAGGTACGCAACTACGAAAATAAAGAAGGCCGAAAAGTATATGTCACTGAAATTGTAGCAGACAATGTGCAATTTTTAGGTGGAGGTTCCGGACAGGCTAACCGTAGTGAATTTGGGGCACCTGCACCTTTTAGCGGCGATCAACGAAATTTAGGCGGGCAAAATCCCTTTGAAAAGAATCCCTTTGCAGGTAGTCAAAGCCCAATCGATATATCCGATGACGATCTACCATTTTAAATTGAACCAAGAAGGTAAAGGAGGGAATTATCATGGCACAACGTCGTGGACGTGGCAAACGTCGTAAAGTATGTTATTTTACTTCTAATAACATTACCCATATCGACTACAAAGACGTAGATTTGCTGAAAAAATTCGTTAGCGAACGCGGTAAAATCTTACCTCGTCGTGTAACTGGCACTTCTGCAAAATATCAGCGCCAATTAACAATTGCAATTAAACGCGCTCGTCAAATCGCGCTTTTACCATATGTAACAGAATAATTGCAAAATAGATAAGACAGTAGGGATATTCCTACTGTCTTTTTAATATATAATCAATTTATATATAATGAGGTGAAATGGTCTGTGCATAACAATAAAACTCGTGCCATTGTTGAAGGGGCTATTATTAATGGGATTTACATCATCATTCTTATGCTGGCCCTCTACACTCCTTTATCACTGATTTTAACTTTTGTTTTGCCAATTCCTTTTATTATTTATGCTAAACGCCATGATGTTAAATCCGTCTTGATTACTTCTTTTGCAGTGTTAACCCTGTCTTTTCTTATAGGCAGTTTTCCCTTCCTTATTGTTTCTATATCTACAATTCTCCCAGGAATTATTATGGGAATTGCTTATCAGAAGGATTTATCTGCCTGGAAAGTAATTGCACGAGGAACCTTTGCTTATTTAGTTGTATACATACTGACTTTAGTGATCGCCAATTATTTATTCCACATTAATTTGCCAACTATGTTCTTAAACATGATGGATGAGATTAATAAAGTAGCTCAATCTAATGTGGATGCTATGTTGAAAAGCATTCCATCTGATCAGAATTCCCCTGAATATAAACAACAATTGGAGAATTTTAAACAAGATATTAATAATAAAATGATATTGGCGAAAGAAATGTTTTTAACTCTTCTTCCTTCCCTACTCATTTCTGCTTCATTTATGCAAGCATTTGTAAGCCATTTCTTATCCCGCCGAGTTTTTAAGAGGTTAGGGAGTGAAGTTAAAGGATTACCACCATTTCAGGATTTGCGCTTACCTCGCTGGATTTTGTATTATTATTTTATCGTGTTTTTTATTTTGCTTTTTCCCGATATCAAAAATTATTTATTTTTATATAATGTAGCGATGAATGGAAGCTACATGATCAGTTTTTTATTCATTCTATTGGGATTATCAGTGATTGTAAAATATGGGGTAATTCGTGGGTGGAATCGGGGAATCCTGGCTGTGGTGTTGATTCTTTTATTTTTCACTCCTTTTTACCTATTTTTTTTATTCATTGGTATAATAGAACTATTATTTAATTTAAGGAATCGATTTTCTGAGAAGTAGGAGCTGAGAGTATGCCCAAGTTCCTGGCAAAACGTTGGTATGGATTACATCTTATTTTGTCCCTGATATTACTAATAGTAACAAACGTTTTGCTTTCAATTTTTGTACATTGGGTTATTGGGATTATAGGCGTTTTATTTATGGTGGGGGTCGTTTATTTAACCGTAAGAAATGAACAATTATATATTGAACAGTTAGAAGGGTATATTTCTACATTAAGCCATCGCATCAAAAAATCAGGAGAAGAAGTGATTAATAAGATGCCCATTGGCATCATACTGGTGAATGAGGATAAAACCATAGAGTGGCATAATCCTTTTATTAAACAAATGGTGGAAAAAGACAATTTAATCGGTGAGAAAATAACCGGGATTATTCCTCCTCTTTCTGATGTGAAAAGTGATGTGACTAAATTAGAAATAAACTTTCGGAAACGGATTTATGAAGTTTTAATTCAACCCCATGAACGTCTTTATTTTTTTAAGGACATTACTGTATTTAAAGAGTTACAGACTCGTTATCATGAAGAAAAAGCAGTCTTTGCCATCATTCATTTAGATAACCTGGATGAAGTATCCCAAACCATGGATGAACAGACAAGCAGTGAATTATTAACGAAAATTACCGGTGCTATTACGAAATGGGCCAATAAATATGGAATTTATTTGCGCCGTTATACTTCTGACAAGATGCTGGCGATTATGGATCAGGCCACACTTCATCAACTAGAGGAATCCAAGTTTGATATTTTAGATGTGGTGCGGGAAATGACAGGCCAGAATAAAATTCCTTTAACCTTAAGTATTGGAGTAGGTGCAGGGAAAGATACGTTAATTGAGTTAGGCGATATGGCTCAATCTAGTTTAGATATTGCATTAGGCCGTGGCGGTGATCAGGCAGCGGTTAAAAACAATGAGAAGATTACCTTCTTTGGCGGAAAATCTAATGCTGTAGAGAAACGTACACGGGTGCGTGCAAGGGTAATTTCCCATGCTCTTAGGGATTTAATGTTAGAAAGTGACTATGTTCTTATTATGGGGCATAAAATTCCTGACATGGATGCAATTGGGGCGGCGATAGGTGTCCTTAAAGCAGCCATTGCCAATGAAAAAGAGGCTTATATAGTATTAGATGAAAGCAATCCTTCTATTGACCGTTTAATGCAAGGGGTACACAACCATGATACCTTAGGGGAGTATTTTATTACCAGTGACCATGCCATTTCCCTGGTGACCCGGAAAACGTTAGTTATTATTGTAGACACCCATCGTCCTTCTATGGTTTTAGAACCACGCCTTCTTCAATCAACAAATAGGGTGGTTGTCATCGACCATCATCGCCGGTCAGAGGAATTCTTTGTCGATCCAGTTCTTATTTATTTAGAACCTTATGCTTCTTCCACCAGCGAGTTAGTGACTGAATTGTTGCAATATCAAGGAGATAAGTTATCTTTAGATTTATTTGAAGCGACAGCTCTTTTAGCAGGGATTGTCGTAGATACAAAGAGCTTTGCATTCCGTACGGGAGCCCGTACCTTTGAAGCAGCTTCATTTTTGCGCAGAATGGGCGCAGATACCAATTTAGTGCAGATTCTTTTAAAAGAAGATCTTACCCAATACATCCGGCGTTCTGAAATCATCCAGAATACTGAAGTGATGAATAATGTGATTGCAATAGCGGTAGGGGAAGAAAATGAGACCTATGGCCAATTATTAATTGCACAGGCTGCAGATACATTGCTAACCATGGCAGGGATTGAAGCGTCTTTTGTGGTTTGTCGTCGTCCTGATCATTTAATTTCCATAAGTGCCCGTTCCCTTGGGGAATTTAATGTGCAAGTCATCATGGAAATGCTAGGCGGCGGAGGTCATTTAAATAATGCTGCAGCACAGTTAAAAGATGAAACCGTTGCCGGAGCAGTGAGCCGGTTAAAAGAATGCTTAAAGACGGTAAAGGGGGAATTGAAATGAGAGTAATTTTTTTACAAGATGTAAAAGGACAGGGGAAAAAGGGAGAGGTAAAAGAAGTATCTGATGGTTATGCCCGAAATTTTCTCCTGAAAAAAAACCTGGTTAAAGTGGCTACTGAGGGGAATATCAAAATGCAACACGCCCATGACCAGGCACATGAAAAGCGAAAAGAACAGGAAAAAATAGAAGCACAACAATTGGCAAAAGAAATTGAAAAAATGGAAATTACCATCAAAGCAAAAGCAGGGAAAGATGGCCGCCTATTTGGTGCTATTAGTACCAAACAGATTGCCGATGAATTGAAAAAGAATAATATTCAAATTGATAAACGAAAAATTCTCCTTGATGAACCGATTCGTACCATGGGTTATACCCATGTACCTTTAAAAATACATTCAGAAGTTACGGCAAAATTAAATGTTCATGTTATTGAACAATAAAAATGAGGGATCCACATGAGTGAACTTTTCCTCGATCGTATTCCACCCCAAAACATAGAGGCTGAACAAGCTGTTTTGGGGGCTATTTTTTTAGAACAGGAAGCTCTTTTAACATCAACGGATATTTTAGTGCCTGAAGACTTTTACCGGGTAGCCCATCAGCGGATTTATCATGCAATGATTCGCTTATCCGAACGGGGAGAGCCGGTCGATTTAGTGACGGTTACGGCAGAATTAGAAAAGCTGAAACAGTTAGAAGAAGTAGGAGGTGTTTCTTACTTAACTGATTTAGCTAGGTCTGTTCCCACTGCAGCAAATGTGGAATATTATGCCAGGGTTGTTGAAGAGAAGGCAATCCTGCGCCGATTAATTCGTGCAGCCACACAAATTGCCTCTGAAGGGTATGCTACTGGAGAAGATGTTACTTCTCTTTTAAGTGATGCGGAAAAACGGATTATGGAGGTTTCCCAACGCCGATATTCTTCAGGTTTTCGGCATATTAAAGATGTTTTAATGGAAACCTATGAACAGATTGAAACATTGGTTAGCAGTAAAAGGGATGTAACTGGGCTGCCTACAGGTTATCCAGATTTAGATCGTATGTTATCTGGACTGAAACCCTCAGAATTAATTATTCTTGCAGCTCGTCCCGGGGTTGGAAAAACCGCTTTCGCTCTTAATGTTGCGCAAAATGTCGCTGTCCGGTCTCAAATGCCCGTAGCCATCTTTAGTTTAGAGATGTCAGGTACCCAATTGGTACAAAGGATGATTTGTGCAGAAGGGAATATTGATGCCCAGCATATGCGTACAGGTTATTTTACTGAGGAAGATTGGCATAAGTTAACCATGGCCATTGGGACTCTTTCCGGGGCCCCCATTTTTATTGATGATACACCTGGCATTACTATTAATGAAATTAGAGCAAAATGCCGCCGTTTGAAAGTGGAATCTGGCTTAGGGTTAATTATGTTGGACTATCTTCAATTGATTACAGGCCATCGGGGAGGGGACAACCGCCAACAGGAAATATCTGAAATTTCTCGGACCTTAAAACTTCTTGCCAGGGAATTAGAATGTCCTGTTATTGCTTTATCACAGTTGAGCCGGGCAGTTGAACAACGCCAGGATAAACGCCCTATGCTTTCTGATATACGTGAATCAGGGAGTATTGAACAGGATGCGGATGTTGTCGCTTTTCTGTATCGAGATGATTATTATGACAAAGAAACTGAGAAAAAGAATATCATTGAAGTGATTATTGGGAAGCAACGTAGTGGTCCTACAGGGACAGTCGAATTAGCTTTTCTTAAAGAATTTAATAAATTTGTAAGTTTAGAAAGAAATCGTAATGATTAATTGTTATCCTTATCTGCGAACAAAAATGACGGTCATTTAAATATTGTTCGTGTTTTTATTGACACTCGAGATAGCGATTGCTAAACTTAGTATTGTCATTAGAGTAGGAGGTGCTTGGCCGATGTCAACCGTTGTTGTGGTAGGAACCCAATGGGGGGACGAAGGAAAAGGCAAAGTAACGGATTTTCTTGCAGAAAAAGCTGAAGTCGTTGCCCGTTATCAAGGCGGGAATAACGCTGGACATACAATTGTTTTTGGTGGAACAAAGTATAAACTACATTTGGTTCCATCCGGTATTTTCTACAAGGACAAAATTTGTGTGATGGGTAACGGGATGGTTGTTAATCCAAAGGCTCTTGTAGAAGAATTGGAATATTTACATAGCCATGGAGTAAGTACAGATAACCTCCGCATTAGTGATCGTTGCCATCTTATTATGCCTTACCATATTAAATTAGATGGAGCGGAAGAAAGCAATAAAGGTTCTGAGAAAATTGGAACCACGTTAAAAGGAATCGGGCCAGCTTATATGGATAAAGCAGCACGTATTGGTATCCGTATGGCTGATTTAATGGATCCTGAAGAATTCGAACGTAAGCTCCGTCACAATATGGAGATAAAAAATAAACTATTAGAAAAAGTGTATGAAATGGAAGGCTTCAATGTAGAAGAAGTCCTTAAAGAATACCTGGGCTATGCAGAGAAGTTTAGTCAGTATGTTACTGATACTTCTGTCGTTTTAAACGATGCTATTGATGCAGGCCAACGGGTACTCTTTGAAGGAGCCCAGGGTGTTATGTTAGATATTGACCAGGGGACCTATCCATTTGTTACTTCATCTAATCCAGTAGCTGGTGGGGTATGTATCGGCTCTGGTGTTGGACCTACGAAGATACGCCACGTAGTTGGTGTATGCAAAGCTTATACTTCACGTGTTGGCGATGGTCCTTTCCCAACTGAATTATTTGATGAAATCGGAGACCGTATTCGCGAAGTGGGTAAAGAATATGGCACAACTACCGGTCGTCCTAGACGTATTGGATGGTTTGACAGTGTGGTAGTTCGTCATGCTCGTCGGGTAAGTGGGATTACAGCCCTTTCTCTTAATTCTGTAGATGTTCTTACTGGGTTGGATACTGTGAAAATTTGTACTTCTTATCGTTATCAAGGTAAGGTCATTGATTATTATCCAGCGAATTTGAACACTCTTGCTGATTGCGAACCAATCTATGAGGAATTGCCAGGTTGGAAAGAAGACATTACTGGTGTTCGTTCTTTAGATAAATTGCCGGAAAATGCCCGCCATTATATTGAACGGATTACCCAATTAACTGGAATTCCTTTAACGATGTTCTCTGTTGGTCCAGACCGTGATCAAGCGAATGTTGTTCGCAGTGTATATTCTCTATAAAGAAAACTTGTTGCGCCAAGCCTTATAGCGCCGGTAACAGCCTAAATTGTCCTTAAACAGAAAAATCGACACAATTCCACGAATTGTGTCGATTTTTGCGTTAAATACACACAATTGTAATACAATTGTCGTAATATGTCTTGTCATATATAAAGGAGACATGTTATCCTCAAATAGTGTGAAAAACCCTTTTTGTTTCAATTAGATTATAAGGAGGTTATGATGCGAATCAAGTGGAACACGTCCTGGCTTAAAAATCCATTAAAAGGAATGACATGGAAGGAAGTTCTTGTTCGGGGCGTAGAATATTATAAGAATCTTACAAAGAAACAGAGAATCATTGCAGGAATTGTCGCTGGAAGCATTTTAATAGGAAGTGCCGTTTTAACTGCACATTATGTGAAAAACTTAAACATGATTTATCGTGTATATGTTGATGGCCAAGAAATTGGAGTAATAAGCAACGGTTATGAATTAGAAAAATGGTTGGACGAAGAGTTGAATGAGAAAGTAGAAGAATATCCACAATTGTTCGTTCACTTTGATAAAAAAGTAAATTATAAAAAGGATGCTGAATATAAAGGGGTTACAAATAATAAACAAGTATTCGAATACTTAGGTAAAAATGTTCATGCTATTGTAAGTGCTCAAGCTCTAGTTGTAGAAGGCGAAGTAATTGCATATGCAAAAGATCAAAATACCATTAATAGTACGTTAGATCAATTGAAAGCCCTTTATAGTGGTAAACCAGTAGCACGTGCTGAAGGAGTCCTTACTGCTTCAACAAGCAATCAATCAGTTGCATCTGGACAATCCAGCTCACTGCCTGGCGATCCTTATGTGACCATTAAAGAAAATGTGAAAACTGTTGCAAAAAACGTTTCTCCCGAGAATGTGTTAAATAATGAGCAGTTACTTCAATTGTTGCAAAAAGGGGAACTAGAGCCTAAGAAATATACCGTACAAGATGGGGATACATATTCTTCGATTGCTAAGAGACACGGTATAAAAATTAAAGATTTACGTGCATTAAATCCACAAATATCCAATGATAAAATTAAACCGGGTAATGAGTTGAATGTTAAAGCATTCACGCCTAAAATTCATGTACTTTCAACAGTACAAGAAGAAGTTACGGAAGTAATGCCTGCTCCTGTTGAAGTACGTACCGATTCTTCCATGTATAAAGGAGACCAGAAAGTAATCGCCTCCGGAAAAGATGGAAAACGCCAGGTTACATACTTCACCATAAAAGAAAATGGCATTGAAGTTACCAAAAAGGTTTTAAAAGAAACAATTATTAATCAGCCTTCAAAACGAATTGTTGTTAGAGGAACCAAAGTAAAAAGTGATCGGGGCACTGGATCATTCAGAATGCCTGCATATGGATACATAAGTTCAGGATATGGTTATCGCGGCCGTGAATTCCATAAAGGTATTGATATTGCCGGCGGTGGCACTGGAAGCCCGATTTTTGCCGCTGATAATGGTCGTGTGGTTAGCGCTGGTTGGAACGGTGGTTATGGCAATTGTATCATTATCGACCATGGTAATGGATTTAGAACCTTATATGGTCATATGAGCAGTCTTAAAGTGAGAGCTGGTCAGGTGGTTACTAAAGGCCAGGTCATTGCTGGAAAAGGTACAACAGGTAACTCAACAGGTGTCCATCTTCATTTTGAAGTCATTAAAAATGGACGAAATGTAAACCCAATGAGTTATTTAAGATAAGAATCGTCGATGCAGAGGACATGTCTTCTGCATCTTTTTTTTTAGTATTACTAAAAATTGTCTTTGTTATTCATTACGTAAGGGAGAGGGTAAAAGATGCAAAAAAAAAAAAAATATTTATAATAAAATTATTGAATGTATGAAAGTGGGTGCAGTGATTGAAGCAAAAAATCCTTGTTGTGGATGATGAGAAGCCTATTGCAGATATATTGCAATTTACTTTAGAAAAAGAAGGCTATGAAGTGGTTTGCGCCTATGATGGAGAGGAAGCGATACTGCTTGCCAATAAGGAAAAACCGGATTTAATTCTTTTAGATATTATGCTTCCTATGAAAGATGGGATGGAAGTATGCAGAACCATTCGCCAAACTTCTGATGTCCCCATTATTATGTTAACGGCAAAGGATAGTGAAATAGACAAAGTTTTAGGACTGGAATTTGGGGCAGATGATTATGTGACGAAACCATTTGGCACGAGGGAATTATTGGCCAGGGTAAAAGTACAATTAAGAAGGAAGAAATCTGCTGACATGCCTCGGGAAGTTGATGAAAAAGATAAAATTGAAATTGGGAAACTTGTCATTAATAAAAAATCCTATACCGTGGAGAAAAATGGACAACCTATCGATGTCACCCATAGGGAATTGGAACTTCTCCTCCATTTAGCGCAAAATAGCAATCAAGTGTTAACACGGGAACATCTTTTACAATCGGTCTGGGGATTTGATTATTTTGGTGATGCACGTACCGTGGATGTGACCATTCGTCGCTTACGGGAAAAAGTGGAAGATGACCCCAGCACCCCCCAATATATCGTAACACGGCGTGGTTTAGGGTATGTTATGAGAGATCCTTATGAGGAGTAATACACATGGGCCCCATACGTTTTCTTCAGACTGTACAATGGAAAGTTGTTGTTCTTTATTTACTATTAATTTTAATCGCAATGCAGGTGATTAGTGCCTATTTTATTAGGGCTGCTGAATCTTATTATACAAATAACTTTACAGAAACATTAAATGCCCAGGCCAATTTGCTTGCTGTAAATGTTGAGCAATACTTAGAAGAGCGCCAGAGCTCTTCCATAGAAAAAATGGGTGAATTGGTACAAAATCTTTTTACATTACGGGAAGCCGATGTGCAGGTCATTGATTCAACAGGCACAGTGCTCGTTACAACGGAGGAAAATAGAGGTTTACTGGGGCAAAAAAATACCCGGAAAGAAATTAATGAGGCGTTAATGGGAACCCGTAGTGAATCCATTCAGTATGATCCCCAATCAGGAAAACGGGTGAAAGTTTTGGCCGTACCCATAAAAAAAGATGGGAAGGTGCTTGGAGCCCTCTTCCTTGTTGCTTCTATGGAAGAGATGTATCGTACCATACGCCAAATTATTGATATTCTGGCAACAGGCACGGTCATGGCATTGCTATTAACTGTAGGATTGGGAATTATTTTAGCACGAACGATTACAACCCCGGTAAAAGAAATAACCAGGCAAGTTACCCAAATGGCCAACGGGAATTTTAGTGGAAGGGTAAGGATTTACTCTAAAGATGAAATTGGCCGATTAGCTCTCGCTTTTAATTACCTATCAGAACGGTTAAAAAGCGCATTGGAAGAGAATGAAGAGGAAAGAGAAAAATTATCTTCTATTCTCATGAATATGAGCGATGGTGTAATCGCAACAGACCGGGAACAAACCATTATCCTCATTAATGATCCCGCTCGATACATGATTGGGGAACCAAAGGAAGAAATCACCGGGAAAAAGTTAATGGATTACATTGATCTTTCTAAAGTAGATGAAAATGGCATTTTACAATTTGAAAAAGAAGTAGACGGGGAATCCCGCCTGGTTCGGATGAAGCTTTCTTCTTTTTCCAGCCAAGAAGGAAATGGGAAAGGGATTGTTGCAGTTCTCCATGATGTGACAGAGGAAGAAGCGTTACAACAGGAGAGAAAGGAATTCGTTGCTAACGTTTCCCATGAATTGCGAACCCCTCTCACAACATTTAAAAGTTATATTGAGGCTTTATTAGAAGGGGCTGTGGAGGACCGGGAAATTGCATACCGTTTTCTTGGGGTGCTTACCCGGGAAACGGACCGGATGACCCGCCTCGTAAATGACTTGTTACAACTATCCAGGTTTGATGCAGGTCAACATTCTTTGGATTTACGGGCAATTCGTTTAGATTTAATTTTAAAAGATTTGCAGGAAAGATTCTATGTCCAAAGTAAACAACAGAATATTCGATTAGAAATTGAGTTGCCAGAACAGCCTTTGTTAATCTGGGCCGATAAAGATGAGATTATCCAAGTCTTAGATAATCTTCTTTCTAATGCCTTTAAATATTCAAATGAGGGAACAAGGATTCTTGTTCGTGCCATTAAACAGAATGAAAATTGGGCTTGCATCGATGTGATCGATCAGGGGATGGGAATTCCCAATCGTGATTTATCAAGGATATTTGAGCGGTTTTATCGAGTTGATAAAGCCCGCAGCAGGGCTATGGGCGGAACCGGTTTAGGGTTATCTATTGCCCGGCAAATTATCCTGGCTCATGGGGGGAATATCAATATTGAAAGTGAATGGCAAAAGGGAACAAAAGTAAGTTTTACCCTTCCTCTCTGTGAAGTTTGTGAGGAGGTAGATGAGGATGCTTGAGAAGGTAAAATCCGCTTTCTTATTTATCCTGGTCTTAAATAGTTTACTTTTAACCAGTATCCTTTGGTTTAAACAAACGGGAATGATAGATGGTAATTCTGCAACAAATCCCAAAGAGCTTTTGCAGATTGGTAGGGTATTGCAAGTGCCTGATCTTTTACAACCCACAAAGGTGGTATTCCATCATGGAAATGGGCAACATTCTTGTGCATTTCCAGAAAGTGCCGTTTATCAAAGTGTGAAAAAGGATATAAGCCAATGGAATTTTACAGACTTCTCTCTGGCAAAATTCAATGAACAACAATGGGCAGAATTATTAAACCAAAAAAAAGGGATAGAAATATTTCTCCCTCTTTCTACTTCTGTTGGATTTCTTTCTGCTCTGTTTGGTGTAGAAGGGTTATCAGATTTTGTCCAGGAAATTAATCGAATATGGATTTATGTAGACCCTCAAACAGGTTTAACCCATGCTATATTTTTATCTGATGAAAAAAAGAAGGTTGTTTTAGCAAAAACAAATATGAACCTGAACAATATGAATAAATACTATTTTTCCTTTGGGGAAGATTGGGAATTGCCTTTCTATCAACCCTTAGAGAAGAAAACATACGAAAAAGCAGATACAGTTTATAAAGAAATCACTTATATTCCACGGGATCAACAGAAATTATCCAGTTATAAATACTTTTATATTGCTATTACCCCACAACAAGGGGTAAAATCCCTTTTTGGCGATTCCGGGATGATCCATCAAGTGGTTGATAAAGATGGAACCTTATATTATACCGACGGAATCCGTGTCCTCAAATTTCCTCCTTCCTTACGGTATTTTGATTATTTTTCTCCAGAGTCAGTGGATGGCGAGAAATCTCCAGTGGATCAATTGACCGTTTTGCAGGAGATGGTTTCTTTTATTAATGGCCATGGGGGGTTTGGCGGGGATTATCAATTAGAGAGAATTGATCAAAACAATTATGTGTTTAGAGAAAGAATTGGTTCTTTCCCTTTGTATGGTGAAAAAGGTATCCATCAAATCTATATTCGAAGTGATAATGGAAAAGTTATAGCCTATAAACGACCATTAGTTTATTTGGATACTTATTTTGAAAAATTGCCTGTCACCATCCAATCCAGTGAAGAACTTATTGAAACCTTAAAGAAAAGAAAATTGGATAAAAAATTGGCAGGGGTTGAACTTGCTTATCAAACCGTGATGCAGAATGGTTATATTGAAATGGTTCCTGTGTGGGTAATTCGCCAGGATGGATCTTCTTCCCCGATATTGCTTCAGGCATCAGTTGCTCAAGATGGGAATGAAGGAGGACAATAAAATGGATTGGGGCAAAGCAAAGAATATTCTCATCGTTGCTTTTTTCTTATTAAATATTTTCCTGGGATATCAGGTTTATAGCCGTTATTTAGGTGGAGGGCCATTTCCCAGCGGGTATTTAGTTCCTTCCAGTTTTGAAGAATTACTAAGTTCCCGCAACATTACACTGGAATCCTCTCTTCCCCAGGAGACCCCGGTCTTGTCCTATGTGAGCGGTTATTATGTTGATTTATTGCCTCTCTATCCCTCTACAGAAACCAGGGTGGTGTCAGGGATTGGTAAAGGAATCAAGGTCACTTTTACTTCCCCGGTTTCTTATTTATCAAATGAAATCATTGATGCACCTTATAGTAAAGAGTACATTTTTGAAAAAAGTATTACTACAGGAAATGTATATCGTTATTCTCAAGTCATTCATAATCGCCCTGTTTTTAATGCAATGTTAGAGTTAGAAAAAGAGAATGAAGAAATAAAAGGATTTCAGCAACGTTATATGAAGGAAATGAATAAAGGGTTAGATCATCGTATGATTTCAGCTTTAACGGCCCTGCGTACCCTGGTTGATAATGGATATATTCGTTTCGGCGAAACCATTTCTTCCATAACTCCAGGATATTATGCACAGGAAACACCGGGGAAAATTCAGATTTTTGTTCCTGTTTGGCGAGTAATCCATAGTGGTCATATTCATTATATCAATGGAATTAACGGAGCTATTGTAGGGTCCTCTACCCTTGAAAAAAAGTGAAATATCTTTAATAATTATGGGGAGGTTTCTTATAAAGGAGACGAAGGATTTTATGAAATTTAGTGTACTGGCAAGCGGAAGTACGGGAAATGCCTTTTATATCGAATCGGAAGAAACCCGGCTTTTAGTGGATGCCGGGCTCAGTGGAAAACAAATTGAAGGATTATTAGACCAAATTGGGAAATCAGCCCGTGATCTTGATGGAATTCTTATTACTCATGAACACTCTGATCATGTTCGTGGAGTGGGTGTCATGGCTCGAAGGTATCAATTACCTGTTTATGCTAATGGGAAAACATGGGAAGAATTAGATAAACAAATAGGAACTATTATGGACAAGCAGCGTCGTTATCTTGAAGTTGGAGAAGTATTGGAATTAGCTGACTTAACCATTGAAGCCTTTGGAACCTCTCATGATGCTGTACAATCTATGGGTTTTTGTTTTTTTGAAGACCAATGTAAAGTAAGTTTTACTACGGATTTGGGCTATGTAAGCCAAAAAATAAAAGATACAATAAAAGGGTCTGATGCGTATATATTTGAAGCGAATCATGATGTAGAAATGTTGCGTACTTGCAGTTATCCCTGGAGTACAAAGCGGCGGATTTTAAGCGATGTAGGCCACCTGTCCAATGAAGCTTCAGGGGAAGCCTTGCTGGATGTATTAGAGGGGCGAGGAGAGTGGGTTTACCTTGCTCATTTAAGCAGAGAAAACAATATGACAGAGTTGGCTCGCTTAACGGTGAAAAACATACTTGAAGAAGAAGGTTGGACCGATGGGGAAGAATTTCAACTAATGGATACCTCCCCCATTCGGCCCACAACAATGAAGGAAATTAAAAGGAAGTAGGAAATTGGTCAAGTTGTTGTATTTTTTTCGCAAGATCCATTTGGGTTAGCACATCTTTTTCTAAAAGGAGATCAATTAGAGCGGTAAGGAGTAAGGTATTTTTGTAATCGACTTCTTTTAAATCTGCCAAACTGGCCATCATATTTACTTCTGACATTGGGGATAAACGCCCATTCATAAAAAAATAGACTCCTTTTCATTTAATTTTAAGAAATAAAAGTAATACTAGAATTGTAACCCTTCTTAACGTTTTTTAGTCCCCAAGCAAGGAAAGGAGCTTTGCATATGGATATAAAACAAGAAAACTATGTTCCAATTGAAAAAAAAGGCCATGGGAAGAAATCCATTCTTATAACTGCTGTTGCTTCCGGGTTAGCAGGGGCAACCATTGCATTGATGGTTGTTCCTTTCCTTATTCGAACAGGGTATTTTCCCGGATGGGCATCCACAGCCATGCCTGAAACCATAGCGACTGGGAATCGGTCTACCTTGCCTGTTGCTAATTATAATGTCAATGTGGATTCTGCCATTACTAAAGCAGTAACAAAGGTTGAAAATGCAGTAGTTGGGGTTGTTAACATCCAAAAAAGCGGCTCATTTTTAGGTTCTAGTGATTCCGTGGATAAAGGAACGGGTTCTGGTATTATTTTCAAAAAAACAGGGGATAAAGGATATATTGTCACCAATAATCATGTGATCAGTGGAGCCAATGAAATTGAAGTTTCTCTTCATAATGGTGATCGCATTAAAGCAAAAGTAGTAGGAGCGGATGTTCTCTCAGATCTTGCCGTTCTTGAAGTAGATGGGGCCAAAATCGATAGTGTTGCTGAATTCGGTACTTCTTCTACTTTAAAAGTAGGAGAACCAGCAATCGCCATTGGGAATCCATTAGGGTTAGAGTTCTCCCGGACAGTCACTCAGGGAATTATTAGTTCCATTGACCGCAGCATTCCTATTGATGTAAATAATGATGGCCGGGATGATTATGAGTTGAATGTTTTACAAACAGATGCTGCCATTAACCCGGGGAATAGCGGTGGGGCATTAGTGAATATTTCTGGACAAGTAGTAGGTATTAACAGTTTGAAGATTTCACAAACTGGTATTGAAGGGTTAGGATTTGCTATACCCATTGATGATGCAGTAAAAGTAATTAATGATTTAATTACTTATAAACAAGTACAACGGCCATATATGGGTGTAGAATCCGTTGATTTGCAAACCATTCCTAAATCCTATTGGTCAGATACTTTAAACTTGCCTAATTCTGTGAAGACAGGTGTCGTTGTTAAAGATGTATCCACTGGTTCACCTGCGGATAAAATGGGCTTAAAACGTTACGATGTTATCGTAAAATTAGATGGAGAAACCATTGAAAACTCTTTGGAATTGCGAAAATTCCTCTACAAGAAGAAAATTGGCGATACTATTCAAGTCACATATTATCGGGATGGAAAATTAAAAACTGATAAAATGACCTTACAGAAAAGAGAAGAGTAAGTAATGGATTATATTTTAGGAAGTTGTTTTGAACATTTAGAAGTAGTCATTGATGAATTTGTGGATGAAGTAGAACAGGCGCCGGATATTGTCCGCATTGAAGAATTTACAGGTAAAGAGGAACGCCCAATTCGTTGCTTGTTCTGTGACAAACCTGTTGCGTTTATTCTGTTTAAGTAAGTTATCCACAAAAATTGTTGATATCTCTGTAAAAGTTGTGGATATTTACATTAATCTACATGTGGATTATGTGAGTTATCTACAAGACACACTTACTAATAAGGGGATATAAGCGTTAATAAAATGAGGATAGATGTTTTTAAGTTATCCACAAAAAGTGGATAACTTTTTTATTTCGGTGGATAAGTAGACGAAAAAGTCAGATAAATGTCGAAAAATGAGGGGATTTCTGTGCAAATTACAATTGTGGCTGTGGGTAAGTTAAAAGAAAAATACTTGAAGATGGGGATTGAAGAATATTTGAAACGATTGTCTGCTTATGCCCGTGTTACAATCGTGGAAGTGGCAGATGAAAAAGCGCCGGAGAATTTAAGTGAAGGGGATATGCTTCGGGTAAAAGAAAAGGAAGGGGAACGAATTCTGGGAGCCATTAAAAATGGCCAGCATGTTGTGGCCCTGGCCATTGATGGGGAAATGTGGCCCTCCGAAAAATTGGCGGATAAACTTGATTCCTGGGCTACCTATGGAAAAAGCTCTGTGGCTTTTATTATTGGCGGTTCCTTAGGTTTATCTGATCAGGTGCTGAAGCGGGCGGATGAAAAATTGTCCTTTTCTAAAATGACCTTTCCCCATCAATTAATGCGCTTGATTCTGGTAGAGCAAGTGTATCGTGGGTTTAAGATTATTAAGGGAGAACCGTATCATAAGTAATGAATCATCCACTCCATCAATTGGGCAATTCCCAGGGTAAAAAATGCAGCAATAATCATGGATAAACTGGAAATGGTTCCTGTGATAGGGCTGAATTCAAAGGCTTTCGCTGTGCCTGCAGCATGGGCACCAGTGCCGAAAAGAATCCCCTGTGCGATTTCATTATCAATCCGCAACCAGCGAATGATGGCAGGGCCTATTATAGTCCCTAGTATACCAGTAATAATAACGAAAACTGCTGTGATGGCTGGCACTCCCCCGATGATCTTCGCAATGTCGATGGCGATAGGTGTTGTTACAGAACGTGGGAGCAAGCTTTCTGTAATTTGTTGATTTAAATGAAAGGCTTTTGCCAGGAACATTGACGAAATAACAGCAACAATTGACCCTAGCAATACGCTCAGTATTATTTCCCTGGCGTATTTTTTAAAAATAGGAAAGTACTTATATAAGGGAATGGCAAAGGCAATGGTTGCAGGCTGCAGCATAAAACTTAGCCATTTCCCTCCGGAATAATAGGATTCATAGGAAATATTTGTACTCAATAAAATGACAATAACCAGGATAGGTGTGGTCAAAAGAGGAGACCAATACACTTTTGGTTGCTTTTGATAATACCATTTTCCACCCCAGTACAAACCAACAGTGAGGAGAAAACTAAAGATAGCAAACATCATAGGCTTTTCTCCTTTTTACCTTCTGCCATTTTTTTAGCCAAAACCCCCGTAAAGGCCATCACAATCATGGTACTCAATATAATGACTACCATGATAAAAATTCCATTGCTCATTAACATTTCCTTATATTGAATAATCCCAACGGCAGATGGAATGAAAAATAACAATAGCTCGGCTAAAAGCCAGTTTCCTCCTAATTCAATCCATTCAAGACGGATGATTTTGGCTTGAAGGAGAACAAAAAGAAGAACAACGCCTAAGATGCTGCCTGGAATATGCCAATCAAGGAGCTCTACTGCTTTGTTCATGGCAATAGAAAAGATACATAATATGAAAACCTGGATAATGATCTTGATAACTTTCATCCTTCTTCTCCTTTGCCATGATGTTTTAAAAATAGACAATCTTAATTATATAAAGAAAACTTGGCTAGCGCCATGCCTTTAAAGGCATGGCGCTAGCCTTAGTTTCCCTTTTAGTTTCCCTTTTTTGGTATGTTATGAAATATAATAGATATAAAAGACAGATGATAAGGAGGTAGACTTTTTATGTTTTATCTCTTTTTGGGAATAATCGGGTTCTTTTTTATATTTACTGTTTTTGGTGTGAGAGAGGGTTTTGCTAGTTTAGCCATTTTTATTGTTGGATTTATCCTGTGGAGATTAGATTTATTGGATAATGTATTTAGTATAATTAAATGGATTTTTGATAGATTAGTCACCCTTTTAACAGACATATACAGTATTTTGGATGATAAAGTTTTCTAATAATTGGTGATGACTAAATGTTTTGCGCTGTTTTTAAATCGATTTCGTATATTTACTGAATAATTTTTATCATATTCAGAAAGGATGTAATCTTTATATAAATTGTTCGTTAGTTCTGTTTTAGCTATGACCATCAATGTTTTGCATTTCAGTTTTTTAAATTCTTCGGCTAGCCGACGTTGTTCTTTTTCATCAAAACCATTTTCAAATTGCATATTCCCATAATCATTAAATGTGCAATCATAGGGAGGATCTAAAAACATAAAATCATCGGCATGTGCCATTTGAAAGATATGGGAATAGTCCGTATTAAATAATAAGGTATTTTGTAACAGGTTGTAATGGGCTACTGAAATATGTTTTGTGTTAAAGTGCTTGTATCTGCCAAAAGGTACGTTATACTCCCCTTTTTTGTTGTATCGAATCATGCCGCTATAAGCGGTCTTATTCATAAAGTAGTAAATAACCCCTTCCAGCCATTCTCCATTCGGATAGTTAAATACATTTCTTAATTGATAAAAAAGTAGTTCGTTTTTATTCTCAATGTATTCTCCATCCCTGGCACATTGTTTCTTATTTTCATAATCATCCTGATTTACTTTATAAAGATCTTCTAACAAATCTAACTGCCTTCTTAATTCTGGAAAATCATCTTTTATTTCTTTATATAAAGACATGAGTTTAGGATTGATATCGTTAATAATATTTTTTTCATGCTCTAAATAAAAATAAACAGCCCCGCCACCTACAAAGGGTTCGATATATGTGTCAAATTCCTTAGGAATATAATGAAGGAAATGTTGTATTTCTGATGATTTGCCGCCACGGTATTTAATAAAAGGTTTCATTGTCTCCCCCCTTTATGGAATGCAGATTAAAAAAATAGTTTGGTTTGTAGGGTATCAATAGCCCGGCCAATTTCCTCTAAATCTTCTTTTGAAGCCTTTTGTATTCGGTTTAGGAACCTGGTTTCTATAGATTGAAAGGCGTTTTTCATCATTAATTCCCCTTCTTTTGAAAGACGAATATATTGCTTTCGCCGATCTTTTGGATCCCCTACTTTTTCTATTAAATTTTTTTCCTTCAGTTTTTTTAATTCTCTGCTGGTATTGGGCATGGATAAATGTTGGCAATCACTGATTTGGCTTGGTGTTACAGGTTGGCAAACTGTGATATATTCAAGAATGCTATATTGAACCGATGTAATGTGGTCCCCTTTCGCATCTTTTGTTAATTCATGGGTTACACGGTGTACTGAAGCTGTGAATACAACTAGTTTTTGAAATAAAGTGGCCTTATTCATTATTATCACCTCATACTAACAAAGTACCAAAAATATTATCATAAAACAATTATCATAATATAATTATCATTTGATAATAAAATGGCATTGTGGTATTATTTACTTATCAAATGACAAGTAAAGGGATTGATATTTATGAAGATGCTTATTATTTATACACATCCAAATCATAACAGCTTAAATTATTCATTTTTACAAAGCATTATAAAGGGAAGCAGTGAAAACCCTCATATAACAGATGTTCAGATTTTGGATCTATATGAAGAAGGATTTAATCCAATTCTTGTATTTAATGAAGAAAAACGGAGAAGAGATATGTATTGTGATCCTGACTTTGAACAGTATAGAAAACAAATGAAATGGGCCGATAAGATTGTCTTTGTTTATCCCATTTGGTGGGGAAGACCCCCTGCTATGCTTTTGGGGTATATTGATCAGTTATTTTCTGCAAATTTTGCTTATAAGGATAAGGGAGGACTTCTCCCTGAAGGATTATTAAAGGGCAAGTCCGTAGTGTGTGTTTCTACGATGAAGGGACCTACTCATTATCCTATGTTCTATTTAAATAATGCCCATAAGATGTTGATGAAAAAAGCATTATTTAACTATGTAGGAATTAAAAAAGTGAAATTTTTTGAATTTGGCAATATGGAAAGTCCAAGGGGAAAACAAAAGGAAAAGTTGGAGCAGGTTTATCATTACTTCAAAAAAATAGAGAATTAATAAAAGAGAGGTGCAAACCTCCCTTCTTTTTTACGTCTCTTTTTGGGGAGCTTTTTTTGTGAAATTTTTTGCCTCAGAGTTTTCGCTTCCAGCTACGGCAAATTGTTGTTTGGTATTGGAACTTCCAATCGCAGCATTGGTTCCCCCGGTACTATCATTTCCACCGCCACTGGCTACCTGTGTAGCCGATGCTGTAACTTCAGGTTCAGGCGGTTCTTGAGCAACTGGTTCCGGAGATAGCTGTGATTGATTAATCTGGTTATTAATGACGATCACAATTTCTTCCCCATCTTTCGTTTTCTCCTGGGAAACATGGGGTTCGATTTGTGAACCCCCTAATCCAAAGTTTTTAGCGACCCCAGCTCCTCCTACACTTTGTTGCTGCAGGGTATTTGATGAATCCAGGGCAGCGTTATTTCCTGCAGCACTGTTATACCCGGCTCCACTGGCAATTTGTGTGGTATTCGGTACATTTGTAATTTGATTATTAATAATGATGACGATTCTTAATTTATCAGGTACCGGATATTCTGCAGTGGTGCGTTTCCCCTCACTTTCTACAGAGACAATGAGTTTTTCTTCTTTATTAAGCAATAAAAAAAAATCCTTCCTTTCTTCTTTGCATATTAAAATGGTTCACTATTACAATATGAATTCATCGTCAGATAAGAAATGGACAAGTGTGCAATAAATAAAAAAGGATGAAATCTTCGGATTTCATCCTATAATGCATCGACGCTAATCGCCACCTCCACCACCACCGCCATCGCCACTACCTGAGTCTCCCCAGCCAGAATCGCTGCTGCTAGAATCATAGGAGGTATTGTCAAAGTCATGAGAATGGTGATAACCTCGATGGTCGCGCCCTTTCCCCCTTTTAAAAGCAATAAGTAAAACAATTACAATAAATGCAATGATAAAGATGAGTGATTTCATTGTTTCCCCTCTTTCAATAAATTGGTTGTGATTATTATATATACTTTTTTTTCATTTACGATTCCTTTCGTTAAAGAGATTCAATTGATAAATTTTATCTTGAAAAATTTACAACACATCCTTCCATTGACAAACTAAATGAGAATGTTTATCATTACATACATAAATAAATGATAATGATTTTCATTATTAAGTGGGAGGGTTCACCTTGAAACAGCGTAAGATTTTTTCAGCTATATTTTCGGTAGTACTGGTGATGTTTTTTTTAGTAGGGTGTGGGTCCCCTACACTATCCAATAAAAAGGAGGTAAATGTTTATACAGCTAGAAATTATGAAGTGGATAAAGTATTATTTAAAAAATTTACAGAGGAAACAGGAATTAAAGTAAATGTAATTGAGGGAAAAGCTGAAGAACTCATTGAACGTATAAAACGTGAAGGAGAAAATAGCCCGGCAGATTTATTTATCACTGTTGATGGTGGCATATTAAACCTTGCGAAGGAAAATGGTATTCTTCAGCCTGTAGAATCGAATGTGGTAAATCAACAAGTTCCTAAAGACTTGCGGGATCAGGATAATCACTGGATTGGACTTTCTACCCGTGCTCGAGTCATTGTCTATGCGAAAGACCGGGTCAAACCAGAGGAATTATCTACTTATGAAGATTTAGCTAGTGAGAAATGGAAAGGGAAAGTATTGGTTCGTTCTTCTACAAGTTTATATAACCAATCCCTTGTGGCTTCTTTAATTGAATTAATTGGGGAGAAGCAAACAGAGGAATGGGCAAAAGGAATTGTAAATAACATGGGCCGAGACCCTGAAGGTGGCGACAGAGACCAGGCAAAAGGAATTGCTGCTGGCATGGGGGATGTGGCTATTATGAATACCTACTACGTGGGGGCCATGCTTCATTCCAAGGACCCTGAAGAGGTCAAAGCAGCAGAAAAAGTGGGCGTATTCTTCCCTAATCAGAAAACCACGGGAACCCATATTAACATCAGTGGTGCAGGATTGACGAAATATAGTAAAAATAAAAAGAATGCAGTGAAGCTTATTGAGTTTTTGACGGGGAAAGTGTCCCAGGAAACCATAGCAAAGGAAAACTTTGAATTCCCGGTAAATTCCCAGGCTCAATTGCCCGAACTTTTGAAATCTTGGGGCGATTTCAAAGTGCAGAAAATTGATTTTGCCAAACTAGGAATCCACAATAAAAAGGCGTTAGAAATTTTGAACAAAGCAGGATGGAAGTAAAGGGCCATGAACACCATTGTACGTAACTTAAAAAGACATACAAATGGTTGGTTCATGCTCAGTTTAATAGGGGCAGCGGGTGTTTTACTGCCCTCTTTTTTTATCTTAACTTCTTTAATTTCTAAGCCTAATGAAAACTGGCAACATATTCAGGATTATTTATTAAAAGACTATATTCTGCAATCTTTTACCCTGATTTTATTTACAGGTCTTTGCACATTAACGATTGGTGTGATTTTATCATGGATTCTTTCTGTATATGATTTTCCATTAAAAACTTTCTTTCGTTGGGCTTTAATCTTGCCCCTTGGGTTTCCCCCTTATATCGGAGCCTATACTTACAGTAACATGCTAAGTTATACAGGGATTGTCCAAACGACATTGCGTAAGATGGGAATTGCCATAGACCCCCGTTATTTTGACATTATGTCTCTTCCCGGTGCGGTATTGATTTTTACTTTGTTTCTTTATCCTTATGTTTATCTGATTACCCGGGCTTTTTTAGAGGGACAGAGTGGTTCATATATGGAAAATGCACTTCTCCTTGGGCGTAAACCTAGAGGGATTTTTTTCCAAGTAGTATTGCCTTTATCTCGTCCGGCTATGATTGGCGGAGTAATGTTAGTGGTATTCGAAGTGTTATCCGATTATGGGGTCACCAGTTATTTTGGCATCCAAACCATCACCACGGCCATTTTCCATACATGGTTTGGCATGTATGATGTGGATTCTGCCCTTCGCCTGGCAGCCTGGCTTATGATTGTAATGATTGGATTGTTTATTTTAGAACGGAAAATACGCCACAATCGAAAATATCATGCTACAACAAGCAAATCTAATCCTCTTGTACCAAGAACGTTAAAAGGATTGGGTTCAATCATCGCCATTATGTTATGTAGTGTTGTTTTTGCTCTTGCCTTTCTCATCCCATTTGTTCAACTGATGATTTGGGCATTTTGGACCTATAAAGAAGTCTTTACTTTTTCTTTTTGGGAGTGGACTGTTAATACTCTCTGGGTAGCCACCCTGGCAACTGCATTGGTTATGTTTTTATCTTTAACAGTGGCCAATGTCACCCGTTTTCAAACCAACTGGTTTACCACTCTATTATCAAAATTGATTACATCTGGCTATTCTCTCCCTGGCGCAGTCATTGCTATTGGGGTATTAGCGGTTTTTATCAATTTCACGAACCAATTCAACCCATCTCTATTGTTAAGCCTGTCTTTTTTCATGCTGATCTTTGGGAATGTGGTTCGTTTTATGGCTACCGGTTATAATCCTGTTGAAGCAGGATTTCAAAAGATGGGAGTCAGATACCTGGAGGCTTCCCGCTTGTTAGGCCACAGTATCACAGGTACTTTTTTCAAAGTGGATCTTCCTTTAATAAAAGGAGCAATCTTAGGCGGAACTCTTTTGACATTTGTAGAAATAATTAAAGAACTGCCCATGGCATTGTTACTAAGGCCTTTCAATTTTGAAACCTTAGCGACAAAAACCTATCAATATGCAAGCAATGAACAAATTGCAGAAGCAGCCATTCCCTCCCTGTTTATTATTGGGGTTTGTCTGTTTTCCATTTTTATTATTCATCTATTGGGAAGGAGGTTGGAATCATGAGATTTATTGAAATTCGGGACCTCTCTTTTTCATATAAGAAGGCACAGCCATCCATTGTTCAAAAAGTATCTTTTACAATGAATAAAGGAGAAATTGTAGGATTGTTAGGGCCTAGTGGAAGCGGAAAAAGCACCTTATTGCGATTAATTGCAGGATTGGAAATGCCCTCAGAAGGATCTATCGCTATTTCTGGAAAAGTCGTTTTTGATGACAAACACTTTGTCCTCCCTGAACACCGGGGAGTGGGCATGGTATTTCAGGATTATGGGTTGTTTCCCCACCTTACAGTGTTAAAAAATATTGAATTTGGCCTTCATCAATTATCAAAAAAGGAAAGGAAATTACGGGTCGAAGAAATGTTGGAATTGGTTCAATTGCAAGGATTAGAAAAACGGTATCCCCATGAATTGAGCGGTGGACAACAACAACGGGTTGCTTTTGCCCGGGCATTAGCCCCAAAACCTTCCCTTCTTTTGCTGGATGAACCTTTTAGTAATTTAGATGTGGATTTAAAGAAAAATATTCGCAATGAACTGAGTGAGCTATTAAGGAAAGCCGAGATGACCTGCTTAATAGTTTCCCATGACCCAGTGGACTTAGAGGAAATTTGCCATTATACAATTCAGCTTCATGCTTCCTCCCTCCATTTAAGAACAAAAGAATTCCAAACTAAAAAAGGGTTATCACGTTAACGTGATAACCCTTTTCTTATTTAAGGTATTAATTAAACAATTCCTTGAACCAACATTGCATCAGCAACTTTAAGGAAGCCAGCAATGTTAGCACCTACAACGAGGTTGCCTGAATGGCCATATTTTTCAGCAGCGTTTTTGCTGTTGTGGTAAATATTAACCATGATGTCATGTAATTTAGCATCTACTTCTTCAAAAGTCCATGGTACTCTTTGGCTGTTTTGTGCCATTTCTAAAGCAGAAACGGCTACCCCACCAGCATTAGCAGCTTTTGCAGGCCCGAAGAGAACGCCATTGTTAAGGAATACATCGATGGCTTCTAATGTAGAAGGCATGTTTGCACCTTCACCAACTGCTTTACACCCGTTAGCAATAAGAATTTTAGCAGATTCTTCATTAATTTCGTTCTGAGTAGCACATGGAAGAGCAATGTCACAAGGAATAGTCCAGATGTTTGCGCAACCTTCAACATATTTAGCATGTGGATGTGCTTTTACATACTCAGAAATGCGTTTTCTTTCAACTTCTTTTAATTGTTTAACTGTATCAAGGTTAATTCCTTTTTCATCATAGATGTAACCATTGGAATCAGAGCAAGCTACAACTTTTGCGCCAAATTGATACGCTTTTTCAATGGCATAAATTGCAACGTTACCAGAACCAGAAACAACAACAGTTTTTCCAGCAAAGCTATCTTCCTGGTCTTTAAGCATTTCTTGTACGAAATAAACAGTACCATAACCAGTAGCTTCAGTTCTAGCTAAGCTTCCGCCGTAGCCAAGGCCTTTACCAGTTAATACGCCGGCTTCATAAGCGTTACGAATTCTTTTATATTGTCCAAAGAGGTATCCAATCTCACGTCCGCCTACACCGATATCACCAGCTGGAACGTCAGTATCTTGACCAATGTGTTTGCAAAGTTCAGTCATAAAGCTTTGGCAGAATCGCATAACTTCCATGTCGGATTTGCCTTTAGGATCGAAGTCAGAACCACCTTTACCACCACCGATAGGTTGGCCAGTAAGGGAATTTTTCAAAATTTGTTCAAAACCTAAGAATTTGATAATACTAGCATTTACAGAAGGATGGAAGCGTAATCCGCCTTTGTAAGGTCCAATTGCGCTGCTGAATTGTACACGGAAACCGCGGTTTACTTGTACATTTCCCTGGTCATCTACCCAAGGTACACGGAAAGTAAGGATTCTTTCTGGTTCAACGATTCTTTCAAGAATACCTGCTTTCAAGTATTCAGGATGTTGGGCAAAAACAGGTACTAAGGAATCAAAAATTTCTTTAACAGCTTGATGAAATTCACTTTCACCTGGGTTACGTTTGAGAACAATTGCATAAACGTCATCAACGTATTTCTTTGCAATTTGCATCTCTTCAGTTACCTCTTTTTCTAATAAAGTAGTCATATGCTCGGTCTTCCTCCTTGCTTATGTATATGCAAAAAAACCGTTATTCAAGATCTATATTTTATTGGTAAATAACGTAAAATTGCATATCATTTGGTTTTTTCTGTATTTTATGTTAGGCTTTTCTCCACTTTCAATTATAACTTGTCGAAATTCATCTAATCAATATAATATATAGATAAGAATCATGTCGGAATGTGATGGATTATTGTGGAGGTGAAATAATGGAGTTAAGACAAATTCAATATTTTATTGAGGTAGCGAAACGGGAACATGTGAGTGAAGCTGCTTTTGCTTTACATGTTGCCCAATCTGCAGTAAGTCGCCAGATTTCTAATTTAGAAACATATTTAGGAGTTAAATTGTTTGTTAGAGATGGACGAAATGTAAAATTAACTCCAATAGGACGAAAGTTCCTAGATCACATGCTACAAGCCATGCAAGTAATCGAAAATGCAAAGCTAGAAATTGCTGAATCCCTTGATCCTGAGAGAGGGACCGTTCGCATTGGCTTTCCAAGTAGTCTGGCTGCTTCAACGTTGCCAACAGCCATTTCCGCTTTTCGTGAAATACATCCCCATGTGAAATTTGAATTGCACCAGGGTTCATATCGTTTTCTCATCAATGCAGTCGCAGAAGGAAAAATTGATTTAGCATTAATCGGTCCTGTACCTGAAGGAGACAAATCCATTCAAGGGCATGTGTTGTTTGTAGAAGATATTGTTGCCCTTTTGCCTACAGACCATCCCCTTGCAGACAAGCCGTCTATTCAATTAAGCCAATTAAAAGATGATTCATTTGTAGTATTTCCCGAAGGATTTATTTTACGAGACCTGGTTATGAAAGCATGTGTAGGTGTTGGATTTCAACCGATTGTTTCTTTTGAGGGAGATGATATTGATGCCATCAAAGGATTGGTTGCAGCAGGGTTAGGAGTTACACTTATTCCTGAAATCACTCTGATTGATAGCTTGCCACGACAAACCGTGAAGCTTCCTATAAGTGAGCCCACGGTAACGAGAACCGTGGGCGTGATTACTCCATCTGAGAGGGATTTATTACCGACAGAAAAGTTATTTTACCAATTTATTAAGGCTTATTACCATAGTAACTAGAATACTTTGGTTGTCCAGGATTCACAGTTCCAAATATCTGTTACGATTTCCTGATAAAATTCTGGTTCATGGGAGATGAGAAGGATACTTCCTTTATAAGCTTTTAATGCCCTTTTTAATTCATCTTTTGCTTCAACATCCAGATGGTTGGTGGGTTCATCCAATACCAACAAATTGGATTCTTTATTAATAATTTTGCATAACCGCACTTTCGCTTTTTCTCCACCGCTTAATACTTGAATTTTGCTTTCGATGTGTTTCGTTGTTAATCCGCATTTCGCGAGGGCAGCACGTACTTCATATTGGCTAAAGGAGGGAAACTCTTGCCAAGCTTCTTCAATGCACGTGTTTTGGTTAGATTCCCTGCTTTCCTGTTCGAAATATCCAATATGCAAGTAATCCCCTTTTTCCACAGATCCAGAAACCGGGGCATTGAGGCCCAAAATACTCTTGAGCAATGTAGTTTTCCCAATGCCGTTTGCTCCTACCAGGGCGATTTTTTGCCCTCTTTCCATTTGAAGATTCAGAGGGCGGGATAAAGGTTCATCATAGCCAATAACCAGGTCCTTTGTTGCAAAGATTAATTTTCCAGAAGCTCTGGCCTCTTTGAAATTAAATTCAGGTTTCGGTTTTTCCTTATCTAATTCAATAATCTCCATTTTATCTAATTTCTTTTGGCGAGACATGGCCATATTCCTGGTGGATACCCTTGCTTTATTTCTGGCTACAAAATCTTTCAGCTCAGAGATTTCTTGTTGTTGTTTTTTATAGGCAGCTTCAAGCTGGGACTTTTTCATTTCATAAATTTCCAGGAAGTTGTCATAGTCTCCGACATAACGATTTAACTGTTGATTTTCCATATGATAAATTAGGTTAATCACGCTATTTAAGAAGGGAATGTCATGGGAAATTAAAATAAAGGCATTTTCATATTCATTAAGATAGCGTTTTAACCATTCAATATGTTGTTCATCTAGATAGTTGGTGGGCTCATCTAACAATAAGATGTCTGGTTTTTCCAACAGCAGTTTTGCTAGCAGAACCTTCGTCCGTTGTCCCCCACTTAAATCTTGTACATCCCGTTCAAGGCCAATATCTTCTAAGCCAAGTCCTCTGGCAATTTCTTCAACCTTGGCATCAATAATATAGAAATCATTATTGGTTAATAAATCCTGGATTGTGCCCATATCTTCCAATAATTTTTCCAATTCTTCCGGGGAAGCGTCTCCCATTTGCTCACAAATATGATTCATTTGTGCTTCTAAATCGAATAGATATTGAAATGCACTTCGTAAAACATCTCGTATGGTCATTCCTCGCTCAAGAACTGCATGTTGATCAAGATAGCCGACCCGTACGTTTTTTGACCATTCAATTTTCCCTTGGTCTGGTTCTAGTTTGCTCGTAATCATATTCATGAAGGTAGATTTTCCTTCTCCATTGGCACCAATTAATCCAATATGTTCTCCTTTTAAAAGGCGAAAGGAAACATCATCAAAAATGGCCCGATCACCAAAACCATGGCTTAAATTTGTCACAGTTAAAATGCTCATGTAGTAATTCACCTTTCATTCAGAAATTATCCATAGCATGATTGTATGATAAATCAAGGAGTAAAGCACCCCATAATCAGAACAAAAACCTACTGATTTTGACAGTAGGTTCAATAAAAAGAATTTCTTCTTTAAGATAAGGAAGGGATTAATGTTTTCTCTTCCTTGTATCCGTTTACAATTAAATCTAATTTGCCTGTGGTTGGATCCATCATCAGCCCATGAACAACCACGTGTTCGGGAAGAAGAGGATGGTTCTTAATCATTTGTACGCTTTGACGTACTCCATCTACTGGATTATCATATTCTTTCAGCCATTTTTCTACGTTAATTCCTACATGTTGCAATGTTTTTATTTTATGAAGGGAGTGGTCATTTTCCATTAGTTTTCGAAGACATGATTTCTTCTTCCCTTTATTGGTACGGTAATTTCGTCCAATTACAAAAATTTCATTTACATTTGCTTCATAAATGGAAACAATAATACTGCGCATCACACTGCCAAAGGGATGGCTAATTAGTCCCCCATCATTTTGAATAATTTTTGCATCTTCAATATTTAAATTCATGACTTCCGGAATTAATTCAATAAATCGAGAGTCCATGCAAGAAAGAATTAAAACTGGTTTTTCTTGTTTTTCCTTGTCGGAAAAGGGGGTAAAGCGCTTATGATCTACAAAGGATTGGTTAAATTCTACTATTTCTTCTAATTTACCCATAAAAAAAGCCTCCCCTAAGAGGTTTTATTATATATTATATAGTACAGAATTATCCGAAAAATTTCTACAAACATTATACGACAAAAAAAGCAGTCTAACTGCAAAGATAAATTTAAAAAATTGTCCTAATAAAAAGAGCAGAGGAAGTGAATAGGATGGAGGAACAAGCACGAGTAGATATAGTCATTGACGTCATTAAAAGACGGATCACTACCCTGCAAGAGCGTGTAGGGGATTTAAAATCTGAGATTGTAGAGATTCGCCAGAATTTCTGGGATGATGTAACAGTAAACTCTGAAGACCTTTATGAAATGGCCGAAACCTATGCAAGCATGAGGCAACAGGCGGAAATTCTCACGGAAAGGGAAGTCACACACCGCCATGATTATAATCAATTAAAAGCATTAAAAAAACTAAAAAGCTCCCCATATTTTGGGAGAATTGACTTCTTAGAAGATGGCGAAAAGAATACGGAACAAATTTATTTAGGGATTTCCTCATTAATGGATGATGAGGGAGAGAACTTTCTTATATATGATTGGCGTGCCCCTGTTTCCAGTCTCTATTATGATTACCCTCCTGGACCTGCCCGGTATAAAACCCCAGGTGGCATAATTACAGGGAACATGGAATTAAAAAGGCAGTTCATCATTCGGGATGGCCAAATTATTAGCATGTTTGACACGGGAGTCACCATTGGGGATGAATTGTTGCAAGAAGTGTTAGGAAATAAGGCAGATTCCCAAATGAAGAGTATTGTCGCTACCATTCAAAGGGAACAAAATCGGATGATCCGCAATGAAAGAAGTTCTTTTCTCATTGTCCAGGGGGCGGCAGGAAGCGGGAAAACTTCAGCAGCATTGCAACGAGTTGCCTATTTATTGTATCGGTATCGGGAAACATTAAAGGCAGAACAAATCTTGTTATTTTCCCCTAATCCTATGTTTAATAGTTACGTTTCAACCGTTCTTCCCGAATTAGGGGAAGAAAATATGCAACAAACTACCTTCCAGGAGTATTTAACCCATATGCTGGGGACCTCCTTTAAACTTGAGGATCCCTTTACTCAGATGGAGTACACTTTAACCTCAGAAAATCAGCAGGGATATGCTGAACGAATTGAGGGGATTCAATATAAGGCTTCAAAAGAGTTCTTGCATGTCATAGATGAGTATGCAGAGCAGTTAAAACAAGAAGGGATGATTTTTAAAAACTTAAAACTAAGAGGTAAAATTCTTATTTCATCCCAGGAAATTAAAGAACAATTTTATTCCTATGATTCCTATTTATCGATTCCCAATCGGATGAAATTGTTAAGTGAATGGCTTTTGAAATCTTTAAAAGAATTGGCCCGCAAGGAACGTCACGAACCCTGGGTAGAAGAAGCCATCGAATTGTTGGACGAGGAAACTTATATTCGTGCCCATCAAAATTTACAGAAGAAAAAGAGATATTCTGAAGATACCTTTGATGATTCAGAACGGGAGCAGGAAATGCTTTCCATGATTGTGGTGCAAAAATACTTCAGGCCTTTACGCCGTATGGTAAAAGGGATGGGTTTTATAGATACCAAGAAAATCTACAAGCAGTTTTTTGAAAAGGTTCGAAACTTGACACGCCATTGGAGTGCAATTTGCGAACAAACCATAGACAAGTTAGAACGGTCAGAGCTGGCATATGAAGATGCTACTCCCTATTTATATTTAAAAGAAAAAATCCAAGGGTTTCACACCAATAATATTATCAAGCATGTATTTATTGATGAGGCCCAGGATTATTCCCCTTTTCAATTTGAATTTTTAAGAAGATTATTTCCCCGGGGGAAAATGACCATTCTCGGGGATGTAAATCAGGCCATTTTTTCCCATTCTACAGGGAATGAAACGTTAATCAATAAAGATGTATTGCATAACCGGGAACAAACAGAAGTAATTGTTCTTAAGCGAAGTTATCGTTCTACCCGGCAAATTGTGGATTTTACCAGAGGGTTTATCCCTGGAGGAGAAGACATTGAACCTTTTCAACGGGACGGAAAAAAACCTGCTATTACACAGGTTCAGGATGATAAAGACCGCATTGCAAAAATCATTTATCAAATTAAGGAACTTCAAGCAACTGGATATAAAACGATCGCTGTGATCGGAAAAAGTGCTAAGGAGAGCAAGGCAGCCTATGAAGTATTAAAACAATTTATTCCCCTGCGTTTAGTTTCCAAAGAAACCATTTCTTTCGAAGGGGGGATTCTTGTGATTCCATCTTATCTGGCAAAAGGGGTGGAATTTGATGCAGTCATTATTTATGATGCTTCCCGTAAAAGCTATGGTAAAGAAAGTGAGCGGAAGCTCTTTTATACGGCATGTACCAGGGCAATGCACCAATTGAATTTATATGTAAAAGGAGAGCTTAGCCCCTTCATTCTTCAGGCTAAACCAGCTACATATATAAAGGATTAAAGCTTGTTTTCTCATTGAATTTTACCTAAGAAAATGATAAGCTGGTAGTAAGTTAAAAAGTCAGGAATTTACAAAGAACCATTGAGCGGTCTCTGGTTTGGGACGAATGAGTTTTTTGGATTTTTGCTTTTTATCAATTTATTTATGTAAGGAGACCGTAAAACATGGTTGGAAAAGTAAAATGGTTTAATTCTGAAAAAGGCTATGGATTTATTGAACGTGAAAACGGAGACGATGTATTCGTACACTTCACTGCTATTCAAGGAAATGGCTTCAAAAGCTTAGAAGAAGGCCAACAAGTTGAATTTGAAATCGTTCAAGGCAACCGTGGACCTCAAGCAGCTAACGTTGTAAAACTCTAATTTTGAACATTGCAACTTAAAAATAATGGGGCAATTCCAAGAGAGGAATTGCCCTTTTTTATGGTTGAAGAATTTTGGGAATAATAAAGAAAAGTTGTTTAAAGTGAAGGATTAAAGGAGATTAATTTTTTGACTACTTTTTATGAATTTGAAATAAACTACACAATCCATCGTGCCCTTAACCATATGGGATTTGAAGAAGCTACCCCGATTCAGGAACAAACCATCCCCATTGCTTTAACGGGAAGAGATATCATTGGACAGGCCCAAACGGGAACTGGGAAAACAGTCGCCTTTGGTGTGCCCCTTGTAAATATGGTAGACACAGAAGTTGAAAAAATTCAGGGAATTGTCATCGCTCCCACCAGGGAATTAGTGATTCAGGTGGCAGAAGAAATAAATAAAATTGGTCGTTTTAAAAATGTCCATGCCCTGGCGATCTATGGCGGACAGGAAATGAATCGGCAAATTAAGGCATTAAAGAAAAAACCGCAGATTATTGTGGCTACTCCCGGCCGTTTAATGGACCATATGCGCAGGAAAACCATTCGTTTAAAAACGATAGAAATGGTTGTTTTAGATGAAGCAGATGAAATGTTGAATATGGGTTTCATTGAGGATATTACCATGATTTTGAGTGAGATGCCTGAAGAGAAACAAACACTGCTTTTCTCAGCAACGATGTCAAAAGCGGTATTGCAAATTGCCAAAACCTATATGAAGGACCCGGAAACTGTTGCGATTAAAGCAAAGGAAGTTACCGTTAAAAATATATCTCAGCTTTGTTATAAAGTGAAGGAAAAGGAAAAATTCCCAACCCTATGCCGTCTTCTCGATGTGAATAATCCTGAATTGGCTATCGTTTTTGGCCGGACAAAACGGAGGGTTGATGAATTATCTGAGGCTTTAAATAAATTTGGGTATAAGGCAGAAGGCATTCATGGAGATATTAGCCAGGATAAACGCAGTTCCATTATGAGACGGTTTAAAGAAGGCAGAATCAATTTATTAGTTGCTACAGATGTGGCAGCTCGTGGCCTGGATATCAGTGGCGTAAGCCATGTATATAATTTCGATCTTCCCCAGGACCCGGAAAGTTATGTCCATCGGATCGGCCGTACAGGGCGTGCCGGGAAAACAGGCATGGCATTGACTTTTGTTACCCCTTCAGAAATCGATCATATTAAAACCATTGAAAAAGTAACAAAACGAAAAATGGAATGGGTTTCAGTGCCTACGAAAGAAGAGGCGATGGAAAATCAACAGCGGAAAGCCGCTGATTTATTATTGGAAATTGCCGGGAAAGCCAACCTTTATCCTTACCATGGAATTGCTAGTCATCTCTTGCAAGAAGAAGACCCAGTAGCTCTTGTATCTGCAGCATTAAAAATACTAACCAAAGAACCTAATGAAGGTCAGGTTCAAGTTAAATTGACCGATGAAGCTCCTTTACGAGTGAAAAAGCAGCATAAAGGGGAAAAGAACCATCGAGAACGCAGAAGACGGGTAAAAGTTAAAAACTAAATAAGCTACAAATGAGGCGTTTTTTGTTGATATGCAAAAAGCGCCTTTTTATTGTCCAAATGTATGTTTTTGAAATGAATTACATATACCGAGTAAAGGGAAAAAACGATATTTATGTAAAGGGGGTTCGTTATGCCTGTTTCCTTTTATCAGGCGATACCTACCGTTGTTCACCAAATTTTGTTGGTGAATCCATCTAGTGTTTTGGATGTAGGAGTAGGTTTTGGAAAATATGGAGTATTAATTCGGGAAAACTTGGAAGTTCCTTATGAAAGGTATTATAAAGAGCAGTGGGTAGTGCGCCTTGACGGGGTTGAAGCTTATGAACAATACAGAAATCCAATCCATGATTATGCTTATAATCGGGTTTATTACGGGGATATTTTCAATGTACATTCTCAATTAAATAAATATGACTGTGTTCTCCTGATTGATGTATTGGAGCATTTTACGAAAGAAGAAGGCCATCAGGTATTAGAGGTACTATTAGAGCATACGAATAAAGTCCTTTTAGTTTCTACTCCCTTATATCCCGCCCATCAAAGGGAATACCTGGGCAATACATTTGAAGAACATAAAAGCTGTTGGGAAAAAGCAGATTTTAATATGTATAAATGCGATTATTGGATCCAACACATTTTAGATAATGGGGCTCAATTTATAAAATTGTATCCGAAATAAAATGAACTGGGAGGAGGGTTCATCATGCCAGTCTCTTATTATCAAATTGCCCCTATTATATTAGATCATGTATTGGCTGAGCATCCGGTATCTGTTTTAGATGTTGGGATTGGGTTTGGCAAATATGGTGTATTGGTCAGAGAAGTCCTCGATCTTCCTTATGAACGGTATGAACAAAAGGATTGGCTTGTCCGAATCGATGGGATTGAAATTCATGAGGGTTACAAAAACCCTATTTATGAGTATATTTATCAAAATTTGTTTTACGGCAATATACAAGATATGCTGCCTGTTCTAGAGAAGTATGATGTGATTTTATTAATCGATCTCATTCAAAACTTTACGAAAGAGGAAGGAAAAGAATTAATTGAGCAATTGTTATTAAAAACAAATAAAACATTACTTATTACCACACCTCTCTATCCCCATTCCCAGACGTATTACTTAGATAATCCCCATGAAAAACATGTAAGACGTTGGTCCCAAATTGATTTTACAGACTTTGATTTTCATTATGAGGAAGTTAAAATTGCAGACAACGGAGCTCAAATTATTAAGATTTATCCCCCGAAACAACAGAAGAATGTCTATCCCATTGATGAATATTTATCTCAACCTCTCCAGGCTACGACAAAACGAGACCCCTTAATGATTTCATTTATCCTTCCCCATAAGTCCATGACCGGCGGTTTGAAGATGTTAGTAGAACAAATGAAATGGCTGCAAAGAAAAGGCCATCATGTGCATGCCCTGCTCCGCACCAGTGACCCCTCCTTTCCTATTTTTCATGAACATATGAAAATTTATATTAGTAAAGAAACGGTGATTCCTCCTTCTGAGCCTTATAAAAATTATTTGGAAGGATCGGACGTAGTTGTAGCTGGATTTTTTGATCAACTCAATGAATTGTCTTCTACAACTTATCCCGTGTTATATTGGGAGCAAGGCTATCCTTTTTTATTTGGTGAAATCCCCAGAGAATATAACGTGACCATTCAACGGGAATATATGCAACAAAACTATTCCAGGAATGTGGCCCTTCTTGCCTCCTCACAACTCCTGTCAAAGATTGTCCTCACAAAGTTCCAACGAAAAGCCCCTGTATTACCCTGCTGTATTGATTTATCTATTTTTAATCTTAAGAACATCGACAAAACGGATCCTACCATCTTATTAATTAGTAATCCTTCCGTGCGATTAAAGGGATCAACCGTTGCCCTTGATACATTAGAAAGGGTATGGCGTTTAGGGGTTAGGTTTAAAGTGAAGTGGGTAATGCCATATCGAAGTAACCTGCCTGTAAAAAGTTATCCTATTGAATGTACCATTAATCCTTCCCAGGAGAAATTAGCATCCATTTTTCATGATTCCTCTTTATTATTATGGACTTCATTATATGAGGGTTTTGGTCTTCCCCCATTGGAAGCGATGGCTTCAGGTGTCCCTGTTGTCAGTACAAAATGTGGGGGAATAGACATGTATGCTGAACATGGAAACAATGCGTTGCTGTTTGATTCAGGAGATATTCACGGGCTTGCTGGAGGGATCATTCGCCTTTTACACGATGAAGAACTTAGGGGAAAATTAATAGAAAATGGCATTCAAACCGCACAAAATTTTAGTTATGAAAAAAATGTAGCCCAGTTAGAGGAATACCTCTGGAAGACAAGGGAGTTTTTTTCATTGAGATAAGGGGAGTTGAATTGAGCCACCACCTAATACAGTGAATAGGAGGTCATGCCTTTTTCTAATAAATGAGTTAAATGAAATGGCACTTTAAAGTCTGTTTAGAATAAATTGAAATTACAGGATTAACAGTAGATGTTGCTATTTTACACTTTAGCTGTTCATTAAAATGAGTTAACCCCGTGTTTAAACATGGGGTTTGTTTTATTAGAAATGGGGGCCTATCCTCTCTGTTTCATCCATGGACATGGAAAAGGTATTTTTATTTATTTTAGGAAAGGAGGACTCAAACTGGGTATTAATAATTTAATAGTTAATAGTAGTTTTGAAACAGGTTCACTGGCTCCGTATACAGCAAATAATGTAACACTTACCACCTCTTTTAGCCATACAGGTATATTTAGTGCACTATTTCCTGGAGGGAATACTGAATCCAGTTTATTACAGTTTGTACCAGTTATGCCTGGTTCTAATTTAGAATTTATAGCTTCTTTGACTAAGATTGGGTCACAACCAAGCCCTCCTATTGCTTTAGCAGTTGCTTATTTTTCATCAACACTGCAATTTATAGAATACGGACTTATATTTAATGTTTTTTATAATCATCTTCCAAATGTACTGGAAAATGATTGGTTAGAAGTTTATGCAAACACTACTCCTGCCCCGCCAAATGCAGCATTTGCCCTAATTGTAATTGCAAAATCGGCAGTTTTTGGAACTGCTGATGTTTTAGTAGATGATATCGAATTATTGGATACAGATCAGATTAATGGTTTAACAGGAGCAACCGGATCAACTGGAGCAACAGGAGTCACCGGGGAAACGGGAGCAACGGGAGAAACAGGAGAAACCGGAGTAACTGGGGCTACTGGGGTAACAGGTGAAACTGGAGCGACTGGGGCAACCGGAGTAACTGGCGAGACCGGAGCCACCGGAGCAACGGGAGTAACAGGAGAAACTGGAGTAACTGGAGCAACCGGAGCAACTGGGGTAACTGGTGAGACCGGAGCGACCGGGGAAACGGGAGCAACAGGTGAGACTGGAGCCACCGGAGTAACAGGTGAAACTGGGGTAACCGGAGCAACGGGAGAAACAGGGGAAACTGGAGCGACCGGAGCAACTGGAGAAACGGGAGCAACTGGGGTAACTGGCGAGATCGGAGCGACTGGAGCAACGGGAGTAACTGGGGTCACCGGAGTAACTGGGGTAACTGGTGAGACCGGAGCGACCGGAGAAACTGGAGCGACCGGTGAAACGGGAGTAACCGGAGCAACTGGTGAGACTGGGGTAACTGGAGAAACTGGAGCCACCGGAGTAACAGGTGAAACTGGAGCGACAGGAGTAACAGGTGAGACAGGAGAAACCGGAGCAACTGGAGTAACTGGAGCAACCGGAGCCACTGGCGAGACCGGTGAAACGGGAGTAACAGGAGTAACTGGAGAAACCGGAGCAATTGGTGAGACTGGAGCCACCGGAGCGACCGGTGAGACTGGGGCTACAGGAGTAACTGGAGTCACCGGAGCCACTGGCGAGACCGGGGAAACGGGAGTAACAGGAGCAACCGGAGCCACTGGCGAGACCGGTGAAACGGGAGTAACAGGAGTAACAGGAGAAACCGGAGCAATTGGTGAGACTGGGGCCACAGGAGTAACTGGAGCAACCGGAGCCACTGGCGAGACTGGGGAAACGGGAGTAACAGGAGTAACAG
>CAMLDI010000016.1 GCA_946478845.1 uncultured Paenibacillaceae bacterium | reverse complement strand
ATTCTTTAATGATTAAATCCAAGAATTCGTTAACTTCATCTTCAGAATACCCACGAAAAGAACGGCTAAATTCTTTATTTTGGATATCCAATGGTGTTAATGTCACGTTAAAACCCACCTCCATCAAGATTTGGTACTGAAAAATTCGACATCATGGATTATTATTCCTTCTTTTATTACAAGGAATCATCCGCCAAAGAGGAAAATTTCTACAGGAATTCGCCCTTTGAGGGTTTCATTTCCCAGGGATATAACCCGGAACCGGCCTAACCCTTTAAAAGAAATGATATCACCCTGTTTTAAAAGGCTAGAAGGGTCTGTCCCTGTCCTCCAATTCACTTTCACCCTTCCGTTGCGAATGGGTTGCAGAACCTTAGCCCGGGACATACGAAAAACATCTCCAACTATGGCATCAAGACGGGGAGATTGTACCGTAAAATTGATGGTTTTCCCTTTCCTTGCCACAGGTTGAATTTCCGTAAAGGGAATTTCTCTCCCTTCCACAACTACTTTGTGGACTTTCGTTAAATGCATTCGTACATATTCATAGATTTCTTCCCCAAGAAGAAGTTGGCCATATCCCTCATGAACCAGGATATCACCACATTTCTCACGACGAATGCCTAACCCTAAAAGAGCCCCTAAATAATCGCGATGATCTAAAGTTAGGTATGAACCTCCACCACCGCTAATTTCCAATGCTTTGACCCCATAGTCCTCCTGTTCAGCTTCCTGGTATTCTGGGTATAGTATACCCTAACTCGTTCTGCCCCATCATATCCGCCAAAAAAAGAGAAAAACACCCCATTGGAGCGTTGCACGAGAGATTGCACAATGAACACTTGTCCAGGATCAAGAAAATCAGTACGAACACTCATCATCCGATTCTCTACTCTGCCAATCATCTCAACTATCCGCTCCACAAAAGGATGTTCATCTTTGTGAAAATGATCTAAAATACTCATGCCAGTCCGAATGTTTTAACAATGAAAGTCACGACAAAATTCACTACAACCACTAATCCACTTTGTGCCAGGGACAGAGCAATAATCGCAACAATTGGCGAAAAATCAATAGGTCCTAAAGGAGGAATAATTCTACGGAATATCGCTAAATAAGGCTCAACCAGGCGCCCTAATACCTGGCCAATTGTCGATTCCCTTAATTGAGGGAACCAGGACATTAATACATAAGCAATAATCATGTACATGTAAACATTAAAAAGCATTGATACAACGTCTAAAATAAAACTCAACCCTATCACCTCTACGATTAAATCCCTCTCTCTTCAAAAAGAAGTTCCGAAATATTTCCTTGCATATCAAATTGCTCCGGAACACAAATAAAGATGCCAGGGCCTATTTTCTGAATATCTCCATTTAGAGCATATACGGTTCCGCTAAGAAAATCTACTATTCTCTTTCCCTGCTCCTGAGTCACACGCTGTAAATTCAATACAACGCCCCGGCGTGAACGAAGGTGATCAGCAATTTCCTGTGCTTCTTCATAAGAACGAGGTTCCATGAGAACCATGCGTACCCCTTGATCTTTCACCGCATGGAGATTCACTACATTCCCTGTAGCGGTTGCCTGTTTATTCTTTTTCGGCTTAATATATTCTTCTTCAATAATTTCTTCCTCTTCAACAATTTCCTCATAGTACTCATCAGTACCTAATGAAAAAAAGTCTTTAATTTTACTTATAACCCCCATCTTGAACCCCCCTGGAAATGTTTTAACTCATTTCATTGCCAACTAATGCCGTTCCTATTCGTATAAAGGTAGCCCCTTCTTCCACTGCAACTTCAAAATCATTGGACATGCCCATACTTAAGTGTTGGAGTGGAGCATTAGTTAATTGTTCCCTTTGCAGTTGGTCCTGCATTTCTCGTAAAGCCCGGAAAATCCATCTCGTTTCCTCAGGGTCTTCTACGTAGGGTGCCATGGTCATTAAGCCAACCACTTCAAGATGTTGAAAAGATTCTATGTCTTTTAAGAAAGGCAATACCTCTTCTGGAGACAATCCCTGTTTTGTTTCTTCGCCGGAAATATTCACTTGAACCATACAGCGAGTAACTATTCCAGCCTGTTTCCCTTTTTTCTCTAACTCTTTTGCTAAAGAAAGCCTGTCCAGGGAATGAATATAAGTAAATTTCCCCAGGATGGCCCCTACTTTATTTGTTTGTAAATGGCCGATAAAGTGCCAGGTTCCCCGGTCCCCTAATTGTTCCCACTTAGGAACCCCATTCTGTGCTTTGCTTTCTCCAATATGTCTAATTCCTGCATCCAGAGCAGCCCTGGTGGTTTCCACAGAAACATATTTAGTAATAGCAATGACATTCACTTCTTCAGGAGAACGACCGATATGAGCACATGCCCTGGCAATCCGGGCAAGAATTTGTCCATAATTTTCTTCAACACTACCCAATGGGTTTACACCTCTTTCAAACCGATGAACGCAATCATTCTTCCCGTTTTCCCCCCTTCTTTGCGATGGGAGAAAAAAAGATCCGTTCTACAACCTGTACATAATTGACTCACTTCGATATGGTCTGGTAAAACTCCTGCTTTTTCAAGCAAAATTCGATTGGTTTCTTGGAGATTTAACATCCCTTTATCATCATAATTCTGCTTAATCACTTTTTTGCCATCTTCACCAAGGGCTTCATAGACCTTATCGATCACCGTTTTATTCACTTCATAACAACATTCATGAATGGATGGCCCGATGGCCGTATATACATCTTGGGGCAATACTCCCCAATTTTTCTCTATCACTTGTAGCATTTCTACAACAATGCGAGAGGTTGTCCCTTTCCACCCGGCATGGGCAATGCCAATGATTTCTTTTTCTGGGGCATAAAAAAAGACGGGAACACAATCTGCATAAAAAGAAGCCAAAAAAATTCCCTTTTTATCTGTTAATAAACCGTCGATTCCTTTAATGGCATCCTCATGGGATAAACGGCCAGAACCAATTTCTTTTTCTGTTATAATTTTCACTTGATTCCCATGGACTTGTTCAGCACAAGTCCATGTATGAAAAGGAAACCCTGCAAGCCGGGCAAGTTTTTGGCGATTTTCAATCACTATGTCTATTTTATCTCCCACATGTAAACCACAGTTTAAGCCTGTATAAGGGTCCTGGCTAAACCCTTCTTTCCTTGTAGAAAAACCCGTCACCAGCTGAGGCCAACGATCCTCCCAGGAGATAAGATGCAAGGTGACGTCATCTTTTCTAGTTTGAAAAGCTTCCATCATAATCACTCCCTTAATGCCATCTTATCACTCCTTGCCCTAAATGAACATTAGGGCCGATAATTCGTGTTTATTTTTTCTGAATCAACCATAGGGGTCATTATATTTTCATCCAAACGAACAAGAATCACATCTCTTCCAATTTTCACAATATTTCTCCAGGGAATTACAATCTCATCTCCATTACCAAACAAACCAAGAAATTTAGCGTTAACTTTTCCTGGGACCACAATAGCATCAATTCGGCCAAGACTGACATTTAACTCAAGATCCGTAATTTGCCCCAGATTCTTCCCATCTAATACATTAACAACATCTTTCGCTTGAAATTCAGAGATTTTAATCATGGGCTTCCTCCGTTCTGTCCACGAAGATTTCAATTACTTCATTATATGTAGGTATCTGCGGAAATGTCCTATTAAAATATAAAAAGGAAAAAACGCACCCGCTTCACAAAGGAGTGCGTTCTTCAAGTATCATTTCATTTTAATGTACGTGTTTTTGCATTTGGGCAATTGCCGCTTTTTCCAATCTGGATACCTGTGCCTGAGAAATGCCAATTTCTTCAGCCACTTCCATCTGAGTTTTCCCTTCAAAAAACCGCATAGAAACAATGAGTTTTTCCCGATCATTTAATCGGCGCATAGCTTCTTTTAAGGCGATTTCTTCAACCCATTGAATATCCTTGTTTTTTTCATCACTAATTTGATCCATTACAAAAATCGGGTCTCCGCCATCCTGATAAATGGGTTCGAAAAGTGAAACCGGGTCTTGAATTGCGTCAAGGGCAAACACGACATCTTCTTTAGGAACATTCAGTTCCTCTGAAATTTCAAATATGGTGGGTTCTCGCGAATTTTTATTGGTTAAAGAATCTCTGATTTGCAATGCTTTATAGGCAATATCCCTTAGAGAACGAGAAACCCTGATGGGATTGTTATCCCGCAAGTATCTTCTAATTTCTCCAATAATCATTGGCACAGCATAGGTTGAAAATTTTACATTCTGGCTTAGATCAAAATTGTCGATGGCTTTCATCAAACCAATACATCCCACTTGAAATAAATCATCGACGAATTCACCCCGATTATTGAAACGCTGGATGACGCTTAAAACAAGACGAAGATTTCCATTCACTAACTTTTCTCTTGCTGCATATTCTCCGTTTTGGAGCCGGACAAATAATGCTCTCATTTCAACGTTGGTTAAAACCGGCAATTTTGAAGTATCTACTCCACAAATTTCCACCTTGTTACGTGTCATCTGTTTCCCTCCTGATGGAGCAAGCGTGTTACTGTTAAGTATCTCCGTCAGGGGAAAAATTATGCAGAAGGAAAAATCGATGAGGGACAATCCTTAAATCATTTTATGGAACTCTTTTTGCAGCCGCTTGATGATCCGCTTTTCTAATCGGGAGATATAAGACTGGGAAATCCCCAGCATATCTGCAACATCTTTCTGGGTTTTCTCCTCTTCTCCACTCAAACCAAAGCGGAGTTCCATAATCACCCGTTCTCTATCTGATAGCTTATCAAGGGCATTGTACAATAATTTTTTATCTACCTGCTCTTCTAGATCCCGATAGATAATATCATTTTCCGTCCCTAGCACATCAGAAAGCAATAATTCATTGCCATCCCAATCAATGTTTAATGGCTCATCAAAGGAAACTTCAGATTTTATTTTACTGTTTCTGCGGAGAAACATGAGAATTTCGTTTTCAATACAGCGGGAAGCATAGGTGGCCAGTTTGATTTTTTTCTCAGGATCAAAGGTATTCACTGCTTTAATTAATCCAATGGTTCCTATGCTGACAAGATCTTCAATATTAATTCCAGTGTTTTCAAATTTTCGGGCGATGTACACCACCAGGCGCAAATTCCGTTCAATTAACATGGCGCGAACCGCCGAATCTCCTGTATGGAGCTTGCTTAATAAATATTCTTCCTCTTCCCTATTTAAAGGCGGGGGAAGAGCCTCACTTCCACCAATATAATGAACTTCTTCACCTTTCACACCTAACAAATAAAGGACACGGTAAAACCATAATGTAAGAATTAAACGCCATTTTGCAATCACAATCTCTCCCCCTTTAACATAATTTTAGGAGGCTATTTCATTACTATAGCCCTGTAGCACACATGAATGTACTATTGCTTGATAGCTGCCGTCAGAGGCAAGACTCCCGTCCCGTAAACCAATTAACATTTTTTCCGGACAATATTCAATTCCATCTTTCGCAAAAATCACTTTGTCAGGCCGCAATGCCACTAAAAAACTACTTTGACTGGAGACGGTTCGATAAGGGATGAGGCGTATTCTCCCCACCCATTCAGCAGGCACATCAGAAGGAGGTGTCGTAAGGGTATCATTCGTGGAGATCCATTCATAAAGTGAAGGGGGAAGGTGATCCTTCCACAGGGATAATTCTGTAATGGTAACAGGTGTACGGGATAGAGCATCATATAGTTGATTTCCTGTGTCAATAAAGCCTGTACAGGACAAAACTGTACCATGAATTTCTATGTGAGTTTTCACATAATGTGTTTCTTTTTGCCGTGTGACTTTTAAAGATTTGTATGCTTTCTCAGCAAACCACCACAAAATAAAAAAACTAACAGAAATAAATAAAAAACTTGGTTTTCCATAGGAAAAGGCAATCCCCCCTGATACACTCACCGATTGTTGGCTAAGGTATTCAAGAGCAAATATTCCTCCTCCCATGAAAATGGAAACCCCATAAAATGTTAAAAAACTTTGGATAAAGGCCCACATTCCCATTTTGCCAAAAGCAATCCAAATCATGAATCCAGAGAATAAGAGCTTCGAAAGCAGGGTGTATCCCAGGGAAAGTTCCGGAAACAATAAAAAAATAGAATAAAAAGCGCCAAGTAAGGAAGCCAATATGAAACGAATTTTTTTGACCTGTATTTTTCTAATTCTTGCAGTTAAGAGAAGTAAAAGCAGATCAAAAATAAAATTGGTTATGATTACAAGGTCCGCATAAACCTTCACCTCATTGATCTCCCTCCTTTACAGTCTGCTTTTAATTCATTATCACATAGAAAAGTATACTATTGTCCTTAAATCGTATGAAAAATTCAGACAAATTATGCTTGCTTATTTAAGACAATCTTAGACATATTAATGAAACTAATTTCATTACATATAAATCTTAGTTGTCAACTATGTATTATAGGTTTATAATCTATTAACGAGTGATTCATAAAAACTTAGCCAAAAGAAATTACAGCAAAGGAGGATGTTTATGAGTCAAGCTATTCAAGACCAACAAAAGTCTTTCTTATATGGTTGGGCAAATCCCGATGAAATTCGGGAATTACGTCGCAAAAAAAAATCAATGGAACACCGGGATAAGCGTATTTCTTTAAAACAAGCCATCCAGGAAGGTGTAAAGGATGGCGATTATATTGTTTTCGGTGGCATGGGTTCGGTCCGTAATCCCATGGCTGCTGTCTATGAAATTGTCCGGCAAGGAATTGGCAACCTAACTGTAGGAACGAAAGGCTCTCAACATGATTGGCAGTTTCTTACAGCCGCCGGGTTGGTGACTCAGGCCGAAGTTTCCTATGGTTTCGCAGATGAAATTCGTGGTTTATCCCGTCCTTCCCGCTCTGCTGTAGAAAGGGGAAAATTAAAAGTAGTTTCCGAAATATCCAATGCGGGATTCCAATGGCGGTTTACCGCAGCCATGAAAGGGCTGCCTTTTTATCCCACCCGTTCTGCACTGGGCACCGATACGTTACATTATAGCGGATCCAAAACCATCACCGATCCTTTTACAGGCCGGCCTATTGAATTATTGCCAGCATGCTTCCCAGATGTAGCCCTTCTTCATGTGCACCGGGCCGACCGTTATGGCAATTGCCAAATCGATGGAAACATTGCGGAAGATATCGAATTGGCCCATGCGGCGAAACATGTCATTGTAACAGCGGAAAAAATTGTGCCCGATCACGTGATTAGTGATCGCCCTGATTTAACAAAAATCCCTTACTTTGTGGTAGATGCTGTAGTTGAAGCCCCCTTTGGTTCTTTCCCGAACCAAGTGCCTTCCCTCTACTCTTTTGATGAAGAGCATTGGCAAGAATGGCTAGATGCTTCCTTAACGGATGAAGGGGTCAGACAATATATTGAAAAATACATTTACAGCACCAAAGATCATTATGAATTTTTAGATAAAGTAGGCGGTTTAAAACGTTTGCGGGAATTGGAACATATTGAGAGCGGGGTAAGTGATTTCCCTGCAGTAGCAAAAAGGAGGTAAGAAGATGGCGACAGATATTGAACGAATGATTGTGACCTCTGCCAGATTACTAGAGGACAATAAAGGGGTTTATGTAGGAACGGGCATGCCATTACTTGCCTCTGTACTTGCTTTAAAAACTCATGCACCTGGCCTTTTAATGATTTATGAAGGGGGCGGCGTAGGCGGAAATCCCAATGGCCGACTTCCTATTCAAGTTAGTGAATCTTTAACCTATCAAAATGGTACCATTGTTGGTTCCATGGACTATGTGATGAGTTTGGCCCAAGCCGGTTTCATCGAATACGGTTTCCTTGGGGGAGCAGAAATTGACCCTTACGGCAATCTCAATACAACAGTCATCGGGGATTGGGAGAAACCAAAAGTTCGCTTGCCTGGATCCGGTGGTGGTTCAGATATCGCTTCTCTATGCTGGCGAACCATTATTCTCATGGGGCAAGACAAACGAAAATTCACGCCAAAACTTGGCTTTTTAACAAGCCCTGGCTATTTCCAGGGTCCTGAACAACGGGAAGCCGCCGGTTTGCCAAAAGGTACCGGTCCATACCGTGTTGTTACCCAATTGGGTGTGTATGGTTTCCCAGAAGAGACCCGTCGCATGACTTTGCTCCACGCTTTTGAAGGGATCACATTAGATCAAATTCAAGAGGCCAGTGGCTTTGAACTTGATATCGATCCAAATTGGACTTATATCCCTGAACCCACAGAGGAAGAACTTCGTGTCCTTCATACCCTGGATCGGGACAAAATCGTTCTTGCATAATGATCAATTTGAAAATTTTACCTTTAAAAAACGCTAAAGACCCCGGGCTATACCTGCCCGGGGTCTTCCTATCTAACACAATATTATTTATCTTTACGGCGACGATGTCTCAAGAAAGTAGGAATATCTAAACTATCTCCTGTAAAAGGAACGGAACGAGGATCTCTTTCTTCCTGAATGGGTTGTTGGGTTGCTGCTGCTTGCTGGCGAGCTTGCTTCATTGCAGCTTGTTGTTGTTGAATCGGTTTACTGCTGCGAGGGTTAGGTTGTTCTTGTTGGCTTTCTTCAAAACCCGTTGCAATGACCGTAACAACAATTTCATCCTTAAGATTATCATTAATCACAGCACCGAAAATCATATTCACTTCTTCATCAGATGCAGAAGCCACAATATCAGCCGCTTCATTCACTTCATAAAGGCTAAGATTGGTTCCCCCAGTAATATTCATAAGAACACCACGGGCTCCATCAATAGAAGTTTCCAATAAGGGGCTGCAAATGGCTTTTTTCGCAGCCTCTGTTGCCCGGTTTTCTCCTGTGGCAATCCCAATGCCCATTAATGCAGAACCGCGTTCCGTCATAATGGTTTTCACATCGGCAAAGTCAAGGTTAATTAAACCAGGAACAGCAATAAGGTCAGAGATCCCTTGAACCCCCTGACGCAATACATTATCCGCTTCCCGGAACGCCTCAAGCATTGGGGTGTTTTTATCCACGATTTCAAGAAGGCGATCATTAGGGATGACAATCAGTGTATCCACTTTTTCTTTCAGTGCATTAATTCCGTTATAAGCCTGCTGGGAGCGCTTGCGGCCTTCAAAGGTAAAAGGACGGGTGACAACCCCAACGGTTAAAGCGCCAATTTCCTTAGCAATTTCAGCAATGACAGGAGCTGCCCCGGTTCCCGTTCCGCCACCCATACCAGCAGTTACAAATACCATATCCGCTCCACGAAGGGCATTTTCAATTTGTTCCCGGCTTTCTTCTGCAGCCTTTTTCCCAACTTCAGGATTGGCCCCAGCACCTAAACCACGGGTTAACTTTCCCCCGATTTGCAATTTATGCTGCGCTTTAGACAGATTAAGGGCTTGATAATCGGTATTAACAGCGATGAATTCAACACCTTGAATTCCGCTGTCAATCATGCGGTTCACAGCGTTGCTGCCGCCCCCGCCTACACCAATGACTTTAATCTGAGCTAATGTATCATATTCTAAGTCGAATTCCAACATATATAAAAGTCCCCCTCATTTAACATGACAGCTTAAATAAACTCGCTAAACCAATTCTTCACCTTTTCGATCATGCCGCCTTGTTCCTTTTGCTCCTGGGGAGAAACAGGCTTTCGATTGGTTTTCGCTGGAACGGCTTTAGGTTCCTGCTGTCTTGGAAGCTCGCGCAAAAACTTAGAAGCATACTTAATCAATCCAACTCCAGGAGTATAAGAAGGATCTCGAACGCCAATATAATCGGGAATGGCTATTCTCACAGGTGCCAGCCATTCCTCCCGGGCCAATTCCAGAACACCAGGAATATTAGCTACACCTCCGGTTAATACGAATCCATTTGGGATATGGGTATCATACCCTAAACGAATTAACTCATCTTCCACGAAGTTAAATATTTCAGCGACGCGAGATTCAATAATAGTAGATAACTCTACCTGATTATAATCTCTTTCCACATCGCTTCCAATACGTTTTACTTTAAATCGGACATCCTTATTGGCTTCTTCCATTAAAGCACATCCATATTTCAACAAGATCTGCCTGGCCGATTCTTTCGTGGTTCGCAATCCAATGGCAATATCATTGATAATATACTCTCCCCCAATGGGAAGAACTGAAAACGATGTTAGGACACCCATTTCAAAAACGGATAGTGTGGTAGACCCCGCTCCCATATCAACAAGTACTACACCCAGATTCTTTTCATCACGGGTTAGAGCAATTTCTCCAGTAGCCAATGGCAATAAGTACATGCCGACAATCTGGAGCCCAGCCCGCTCTACACATCGGATCAAATTATGTATCACTGTTTTCGATCCGGTTACAATCGTTCCTTCCATTTCAAGACGTACACCTACCATGCCACGAGCATCATGGATTTCATCAAGCCCATCTACAATATATTGCATAGGAACCACATCAATAATTTCCCTCTCAGGTGGAACCGCAATAACCTGGGCTGCTTTCATGACCCTTGCTATGTCTTCATCACCTATTTCCTTATTTTCACTGGAAACAGCTACTACGCCTCGACTTGCCTGAAGTTGAATATGGTTACCGGAAATGCCAACAATCACATTTTCTATGGATATATCTACCATTCCCTCAGCGCGTTCTACTGCCTCGCGAATTGATTGAACAGTTTCATCTATATCAACAATCGAACCTTTCTTAATGCCATGTGAATCCGACTGGCCTACGCCTACTATATTAATAGAACCTCCATGGATTTCACCAATTATGACTTTCACTTTGGATGTACCGATATCTAAGCTGATTATATAATCACTGTTGCTCAATGTATGGCACCTCCTTTTGCTTAGAATCTCCCTGTATTTATTTCCACACAATCATGGGATTCCCTTTTTTTTGTGGATTAGAATTTTTCTTAAAACAGAAAAAAATCATTCATCCCATTGATCATTTTGCTCTTTCTCGCCAAACCATTTGCCAATCAAGATTCGGCGAATAACAGCCAGGTTGTTAAACAAACGTACACCAAATGCAAAAATAGCAGCTAAATATAAGTCTACCCCCATATACACACCTAAGAAAGCAAGGGCAGCAGCAAGCAGGGTATTAAAGAAAAAACCTGACATAAATACTTTTATGTCAAAAAAGTTTTGCAAATAAGCCCGGATACCGCCAAAAACTGTATCGAGAGCCGCTAAGATTGCAATTGAAAGATAGTTTCGGTATTCATCTGGAACCTGAAATTCAAAGAAAAGTCCGAGTACAACTCCTATTATAAGGCCTAAAAGGGGTAACCACATATACTAATTTACGCTCCTTTTTGAACAGTTGGTTTCATATATTGAATGCGATGATTTCCATTATGAGCTGGAACTGTTACTGTATCTTTTTTGTCAATTACAAATGATTTATTTAAAAACTGAAACCAATTCTCCATTGAATACCCATCTCCCCCCGGAATCTTCAATGCAGTTTCCAAATTTTGCGGATTCCCAATCACCTTAATGACAAAGGGCATCATAATAGGATGGGTATCCACCTGGATTTGCATTTCTCCAATATTTCGAATTGAAGAAGTAGCAATGAGACGTTGGTCATTAATGGAAATGGCCTGTGCGCCATTGGCAAAAAGAAGGCTTGTTAAATCGAGTAAGTCCTGATCATAAATGAGATTATCTTCATTTTGTCCGCTGCCGGAATCATTAATCGTAATAATGATTCCTGGACCTGCCATTTCAGTTAATCCACCTGCTTTTTTTGCTTCCAGCAATTGTTCTTCTACCAGCTGAGAACTAATTTCCCCACCAGAGGTATTATATCTTTTTAAAAGATCATCATATTTGTTAATATCATTTAATAATCCATCACGACGTTCCATTTCTTTTTGCAAGTTTTGCCGCAGGGTTGAATAATCTTGCTGACCTGCAGCGAAAGTTGTTTTCATGGATTGGTATTGAATGGCGAACATAAATCCAATAATTAGATTAATGACTGTAATAATTAATGGGACTTTTCTATTTTTACCCATCTGTCATCCCCTCTTTTTTGTTATCTATTTCTGTACAGTATAGTTTTTATTGCTAATAAATCCAGGCAAATCAACTTGTTGTTCCTTGCTTACGGTAATATTAATATCTTGTTTCCGTAGCAATTCGACCACGCCCCCTGGCATAAGCAACGCTGAGTACAAGGTATTCTCATTGCCTATCGCTTTAATAATAAAAGGAGCAGCAATCTTGACATCATTAACTGTCACTGTAGGACCAACACAGCGAACCGTTGAACTGCTAATGAGACGTTCATCGTTGATGGAAATCCCCTCAGCACCAGCAGCACATAACTCATTGACCACATCACGGATATATCGGTCGTGGACAATCCCATCAAAATTATTGCGCAGGGTTTTGCTATCATCTAATTTTACGATCACACCAGGTCCTGTTACGGGGATTAAACCAGCTTGCATCCGCATCATATCCAGTTCATTAATAACACCACTGTCTACATTATCGCTCTGTGATAATTCTTTTTCTTTCGCATCAACCTGGGCACGCACTTTTTGCAAACGTTCTTCCAATACTGCATTTTTTTCCCGCTCATTAAGCACTTGCTCATTCATTTTAACCATTCGCTCCCAATCACTATCACGCATGGCAGCCAGGTCTCCAAAATTATTAAAAGTAAACTGTACAGAATAAGAGATTAAAAAGCCCAGGACGAGGAGGACAAGAGTTAAATAAACGTGAATTTTTCGAACTTTAAACTTTCTTTTCATTTCTGCTTTACTGGGTTTGATAAGGTTCAAAGTATTTCACCTCTGAAAGATAAATAATGCCGCTATTATTTCCATCTTGTTTTAAACTTTTTACAAAGGAAGGATACCAGTACATATTTTTGGCAAAATCCGTAACTGTTGTACGAACTTCATAGCCTTCCTTCATGTATAAAACCAGAGAATAGGGACGTGTTCCATCCTGCTTGTATACAATTTCTGAAATAAGGGATTTTACTTCCGGTTCAAGTTGATTTAATTCCTTAATAAACGTTGGCAGCAGGTTAAGATTTGTCCATGAATTTAGACGTGGCTTGTCCACTATTGGTTCGACTAAAGCACGGGAGGATAATAATGTTCCGTTTTCAAATACAGGATAAGATTTGCTATCCTTCTGCAAATAAGCCACCACATTTTTTTCTTTTATTGCTACCTCTAATGTGGCAGGATATTTCTTCTGAATGGTGACGTTCTGAATCAGCGGGAAAGAAGAACGAATGCGCTGTTCCATTTCTTTCCCATCAACAAACAATAAAAGAGAACCTGATTTGATCCCCATATTCTTAATAATTTCTTCATTTGAAACCCATTGGTTTCCTTTCACTAACACAGAAATATTTCCAAAAGAAGAACGAATGAATAAAATCAGAAGCAATGACATAAAAAATAAAAACAGGAGAAAAATTAATCTGCGATTTAATCTTTTCTTCTTTTTTACTACACGCAAGCGTGGGACTTTTTGCGTACTCGCCATATCATTCACCCGTCTTTAAACTTATAAAAGCGGCATACTGAAAAATATGCCGCCCAGTGATTCCAATCCATTATCAGTTTTCGTTTATTCTTTTAATCAGGTAGTTCAATCCGTTGTATCCTTGCTCCTAAACAGGTTAACTGATCATCTATTTTGTCATAACCACGATCAATATGATAGATTTCTTTTACAATCGTTTGGCCTTCTGCCGCCAATCCGGCAAGAACCAGCGCAGCTCCCGCACGCAAATCCGTTGCTTCTACCACATCTCCATATAAACGGGGAACTCCACGGATAAATGCTGTATTGTAATCTACAAAAATATCTGCTCCCAAACGATTCAATGCATTTACATGCTTAAATCTTGCATCAAATATTGTTTCTTGCAACATACTGCAACCCTCAGCAAGAGATAAAAAGGACATCATCTGAGCCTGCATATCTGTTGGAAATCCTGGATAAGGTGAAGTCAAAATTTGATGGGTACATTGCCATGGTTTGTTAGAACTTGCCTTAATTATATCATGGTCAAATTCGATTTCAACACCACATTGTTGTACAGCATCGATTAATGCCATCATATGGGATGGATTCACATTGGTTAATGTTACTGAACCTCCAGTAATTAAGGAACTTAGGAGCATTGTTCCCGCTACAATCCGGTCTGGTATAATGGTATATTCTGTAGCTACTAAGTTGGAAACACCTTCAATAGTAATAGTTTCTGTTCCTGCACCGACAATTTTAGCCCCCAGAACATTTAAGAAATTCTGTAAGTCTATGATTTCTGGTTCACGGGCAGCATTATGAATAGTGGTTGTTCCTTCTGCTTTAACGGCAGCCATCATAATATTCTCAGTAGCACCAACACTGGGAAAATCCAGGAAAATCTGCGAACCTTTTAAATGGCTTCCCCTGCAATAAATCAAACCATCTTCTTCTGCAATTTCTACGCCAAGAGCTTGAAGGCCTTTCAAATGAAAATCAATGCGCCGTTCCCCGATCGCACATCCCCCTGGAGGAGAAAGGGTCACTTCACCAAACCTTCCTAATAAAGGACCCATCAAGAAGATGGAAGATCTCATTCTTCCCATTAAATCCCTTGGTACATGAGAGGAATTCATGTTTGTTGTATCAATGTTTACTGTTTTTTCATTATGAGAGGCTTTTGCGCCCAGCGAAGATAATATTTCCAACATCACTTTAATATCTAAGAGGTGGGGTACATCGTGAATGATATGAGAACCCCCTGCCAGTACAGTGGCAGCCAGTATGGGGAGAGCCGCATTTTTTGCGCCTTGAACCCGTAGCTCTCCCGAGAGAGGGATTCCCCCCTCTATCGCAAACGTCTCCAATGTTTCACCTCCGTTTAATCCTCACCCAGCACTAACACTTCAGGGACCAACGTCACATGAAACCTTTCTTGAATAGTTTGTTTAACTTGCTCGATTAAGGTAAGGACATCTTGCGCTGTTGCGTTACCACAATTCACAATGAAATTGGCATGTTTTTCGGAGACTTGTGCCCCGCCGACCTTCAAACCCTTTAACCCTGCACTTTCAATAAGGCGCCCGGCATGATCGCCTGGCGGATTGCGAAAAACACTACCTGCACATGGCATAGTAAGGGGTTGGGTTAATCTCCGTCGGTCCTTATGTGTCGCCATTTGTTTCGCAATTTCTTTACGATCGCCATGGGCTAATTGAAAGGTTGCTTCTGTTACAATGGCTTTCCTCGTTTGAAAAATGGAAGTTCGATACGCAAACTCCAATTCTTCCGGCTTATATTTCACCAAATCACCGTTTTCAAGTAACACTTCAGCATTTTTAAGAAGACGTGAGACATCAGATCCATGTGCACCGGCATTCATATAGATGGCTCCTCCAACCGTACCAGGGATTCCACCGGCAAATTCCAACCCAGTCAGGCCCTCTTTCCCAGCCATCACCGCCAGACGAATAAAGGAATATCCCGCACCTACTGTCACTTCATTATCATGAAAGGAAATATGACTGAACCCTTCCGAAAGTTTAATGACTACACCCCGTATTCCCTGATCTCTAACTAGTAAATTTGACCCTTTTCCTATGACGATCCAGGGTACTTGATATTTCTTTATTACTTTTAAACTGTGGGCTAGTTTATATTTATCAGTTGGTTCAATGAAAAGATCCGCTGGTCCCCCAATTTTCCACGTGGTATGGTTGGACATTGGTTCCTCAACGAGGATTGTTCCAATCTGAGCTTCTTCTAATTCATATATCAATTTCTGCATGTAAGAACCTCCTTAAATCGAATGCCTACACTGAAATCCGATAGGTCACGTGCCTAATTTAGTGTATGCCCCGTCAGGTGACAGTGTGACATTAGGAACGGGTAATTGCTTTTAGTTGTTCATAGATTAACGTTGCTGCTTCTGGTTGTCCCAGGCTTTTCGCAGCCACTCTCATTTTATTATTTAATTGTGGGTTGCTTAAAATTTGATGAATGGACTGCAACAACACTGTACCCGTTAATTCCGATTCAAGAATCACAATACCTGCTCCCTGTTTTTCTATCCATCTAGCATTTTTCTCTTGATGATTATTGGTAACATAGGGAGAAGGAATTAAAATGGAAGGAAGCCCAAGAGCGGTAATCTCCGCAAGAAAAGAGGCCCCGGCTCTGTTCACAATTAAATCTATGCCTGCCAGTACCTCAGGCATATTGTAAATAAAAGGACGAAGAGTCAAATTTCCCGGGAAAGTTGGCAATTTTCGAATTTTATCCTGTACCCCTTGAAAATGGACTTCACCTGTTACATAAATAAAATGATAATCGAGATATTTTCCAATGAATGGAATCATTTCGGAAACTGCCTCATTAATGGCTCTAGCCCCCCTACTTCCTCCCACAATGAGGACAACCTTTTTTCCTGAAGGTATTTGTAGGGACCGTAGCCCTTTTTCTCCGTCTGCCCGCACCACTTCCGTTGCCCGTGGATTCCCCGTTACAATGGTTTTTCCTTTATAAAAGTATTCAGCAGACCCAGAAAAACTTACTGCAATCCGATTTGTATAACGAGATAAGAATTTGTTGGTTAATCCTGGAATTACATTTTGTTCATGAATAAGGGTAGGAATTTTTAAAGAGCTAGCAGCATACACTACAGGCCCACACACATACCCGCCTGTCCCGACAACCACGTCCGGTTTAAATTCAGTAATGATTCTTTTTGCTTTCTGCGTTGCTTTAATAAACCGCAAAATCGTTCTAATATTTTCAAATGAAAGACTCCGTTTAAACCCTGTAATTTCTACTGACTCAAATGGAATCTTTTCTTTTGGAACCAAATCTGATTCAAGGCCTTTTTTCGTGCCAATATATAAAATTTCAGAGTCAGGTTCACGGCGCAACACTTCCCTTGCAATCGCAAGAGCAGGATAAATGTGGCCGCCTGTTCCTCCCCCACTTATAATCATCTTCATCCCATAACCCATCCTTTAGTTTGATTCATGTTTATCCTCGAACATGCCGGGAAATATTTAATAACACGCCAATGCCAGTTAACATTAAGGTTAAAGAAGAACCCCCATAACTTAAAAAGGGCAAGGTAATCCCCGTTACAGGAAACAGTCCGGTAACAACCCCAATATTAATAACTACCTGAATGGCTACCATGCCAATAATCCCTACAGCTAATAAACTGCCAAATAAATCTGGCGCTGTGATCGCCACTCTCATTCCCCGCCATAATAACAAAAGAAAGAGCAATAATACAATGCTTCCCCCGATAAAACCCAATTCTTCAGCAATAATAGAAAAAATAAAATCGTTGTAAGGTTCAGGCAAATATAAAAATTTCTGCCTGCTCATGCCAATGCCTAACCCCATAATTCCTCCGGGGCCAATAGCATACAAGGATTGAATTAACTGATACCCTGCCCCTAAAGGATCTTGCCAGGGATCAATAAAAGCGGTAATCCGTTTAATACGATAAGGAGCAGCAATAATTAAAGCAGCAAAGCCTACCACAGCTATTAAACCTAAACCCATTAAATGTTTTAATCTAGCGCCAGAGATAAAAATCATTAATAGAGAAGTTCCCAGCAATACTGTACCCGTTCCCAAATCTGGCTGTAACATAATTAAACCGAAGGCTAAACATACAATGGATAAACTGGGAACAAGGCCTTTTTTAAAAGAAACGATTTCTTTTTGATGTTCTGATAACCACTTGGCTAAAAAAGCTGCCATGGCCAATTTTGTAAATTCAGCAGGTTGAATGCCGAAGGCGCCAATGCCAAGCCAGCTTTTTGCACCATTGACTTCATTGCCTATGATTAATACGACAACAAGCAATACAAAACATATAATCAATCCGGTCTTGGCCCATTTCTTCCAGAACCAGTAATCAATATTCATGGTGACAAACATAGAGACTACCCCTAAAACAGCAAAAATTAACTGCCGTTTGGAAAAATGAAAAGGATCTCCGGTTTGTGCAGCTACCACTGCACTGGAACTATAAACCATTACAACTCCTATGGCCAATAGGAAAAAAGTCGTAATTATAATAAGAAAATCAGGATTTGAACGTACCTTCGGCAAGAGAAACACCCCATACTTTTAAGGATATTTGCCCCCCCTGCTGGAATCGTTCATTTCCTGATCAATGAAACCTCCGGACAGGTTATGGGCTTGTTTTAAGCTTATGCACGGATTGCTTAAACATGCTTCCCCGTTCTTCGAAGGAGGTATACATATCCCAACTTGCGCAAGCTGGAGAAAGAAGAACCACTTCTCCCTCTTCTGCAACCTGATGGGCTCTGGCAACCGCGTCATTAACATTATCGACGCGAATTAAATTCTTAATCCCAGCATCTTCCCCTCTTTTTAAAAGGATTTCTGCGGTTTGCCCATATGTGATTAAGGTTTTCACCCGATCACGGAAATAAGGAGTTAACTCTTTAAAGTCAATACCCCGGTCCAATCCGCCGGCAATAAGGACAACAGGCTGTTTAAAAGAGCAAATCGCCCGGCTTGCTGCCTCTGGATTGGTCGCTTTTGAATCGTTATAATATTTAACCCCATTTACTTCTGCCACAAATTCCAGGCGATGTTCCACTCCGGTAAAGCTAGTTAAGACCTGTTGAATCACCTGGGGTGAAACTCCTGCGGCACGGGTGATGGTCACTGCAGCTAAAACATTTTCTAAATTATGTGCTCCGGGAAGAGCAATGTTATCAATAGAGATTATTTCTTCTACGGCTTCATCTGGTGCATTGCGAAAACATACTTTTCCATTTTTAAGAAAGCTGCCCTGCTCTACTTCCTGGGTTGAGCTAAACCAGAGAACCTTGCTTTTTAATCCTATAGCCATATCCCGGCAATAGGAATTATCATAGTTGAAAACAGCAACATCTTCTTCTGTCTGATTTACAAACAGGTTTCTTTTACTATGTACATAATCTTCTTTTGTTTTATGGTAATCCAAATGGGCATTATACACATTCAATAAACATCCAATCCAGGGACGGAAAGAACGGGTTCCCTTTAATTGAAAGCTGCTTAATTCTGCCACAAACACCTGATTGGATTGAATTTTGATTGCCTGTTCACTAATCACATTTCCAATATTGCCAGCAACAACAGGAGACTTGCCGCCTTCCTCCATAATCAATCCAACAAGGGTGGTTGTTGTTGTTTTCCCATTAGAACCAGTAATTCCAATGATAGGAGCAGGTGATATTTCATAAGCTATTTCCACTTCTGTTACAACAGGTATCCCTAATTGGATTGCTTTTTCAATAGGAGAGATCCCATATGGAATTCCCGGGTTTTTTATCACCAAATCCACCGAAGGATCAATTAAATCCTCTGGGTGTTCCCCGCAAATGACGGGAATTCCTAATTCTCTCAGTTCGGTTACACCCTTACACTGATTTTCAGGTTTCCGATCATTGACTTTTACCCTGGCACCAGCATTTTTCATAATTTTGGCAATGGCTACCCCACTTTTAGCAAGGCCCAAAACGACAACTTTCTTTCCTGCATATAATTCTCTTGCATTCTCCATGGACATTTAATTTAACACCCCAATATATACACCGAGACCAGCACAAATTAACCCTGCCACCCAGAATGTAACCACTACCCGCCATTCAGACCATCCACCTAATTCATAATGGTGGTGTAAGGGACTCATTCGAAAGACTCGTTTTTTTCTAGTTTTAAATGAGATAACTTGAATAATTACAGATAATGCCTCCATCACGAAAACCCCGCCAATAAGAATCACGAGAATTTCCGTTTTCGTTAATAAGGCAATTCCAATTAAAGCTCCTCCAAGGGCAAGGGAGCCTGTGTCTCCCATAAATACCTTGGCAGGATGTGCATTATAGACAAGAAATCCTAAGACAGCACCTACTATAGCTGCAGAGAAAATCGCAATATCCATCTGGCTTAATATCCAGGCAATCACCGCATAAGCACTGAAAGCAATGGCCCCGGTTCCAGCCAATAATCCATCAAGACCATCCGTTAAATTCACCGCATTGGAGAAGTATAACATCATGAGCATGACTAAAGGGAAATAGAACCAGCCTAAATCAAGGTGCCAATCCACAAAAGGGATAGAAATTACCGTATCATATCCGCTTTTAATATAACCATAATAAAAGACTGCGCCAATGATTAATTGACCCAATAGTTTTTGTTTAGCAGTTAAGCCAAGGTTTCTTTTCAGGCTTATTTTAATAAAATCATCTAAAAATCCTATTAACCCATAGCCAAGGGTGATAAATAACAATAAAAATGTTTCCGGTGTTTTTCCGGCAAATTGCAAAACAGTAATGGTAAATGCAAGGAGGATAATAATCCCGCCCATAGTAGGGGTCCCTGCTTTTTTCTGATGGCCCTGTGGGCCTTCCTCGCGAATTGTCTGTCCAAATTTCAAACGTCGTAGCACCGGGATGAAGAGTGGAGCCACAATAACCGCAATAAGAAATGCAGCGGCAATCGCGAAAAATAATACTCGAACAGCCATAATGGTAAAGCCTCCTCTCTAACTCTCTCCATCCAATTTCTTCTTATTTAGTATGGCAAAATCAGCCTCTTCTTTATCATCAAAATGATAAACTTGATCTTTAATAATTTGATAAGTTTCGTGGCCCTTTCCGGCAATTAAAACCACATCCCCTGGTTTTGCCTGACCGATTGTATAACGAATGGCTTCCCGACGGTCCACAATGGTAACGTATTTCTCCTGTGGTACCTTTGCCGTTATGAGCCCCTCCACCATATCTTCGATAATCCTTTCAGGATCTTCAGAACGGGGATTATCGGAAGTTAAGACAGCTACATGGGAATAACGTGCAGCAATTCGGGCCATTAAAGGACGTTTGGTACGGTCCCGATCCCCACCACAACCAACAATACAGTATACTTCTCCAGTTGCAAATTCATCAATGGTTTTTAAAACATTTTCCAATCCATCCGGGGTATGGGCATAATCCACGATCACTGTGTAATCCTGTCCCCCGTCTACTCTTTCAAACCTTCCTCTTACACCCTGTACGTTCCCAAGACCTGCTTTAATTTGTTGAAGAGTGATTCCCTCCATTAAACAAACCCCTACAGCAGCCAGGATATTATAAACGTTGAACAGCCCCATTAACGGGGTATATACATCAATGGTTCCCAGATGGGTTACCAAGTCAAACTTCGTGCCCCTGGCATCCATTCTTATATTACAGGCGTGAATATCAGCCTCATTTTTTATTCCATAACCGACCACAGGAACGGAAGTAACCCTGGCAAAAAAATCACTTGCAGGGTCATCCATGTTTAAAACAGCGTATTTCATGCTGTCTTTTTCATATTCATTTCCTAATTGAGAGAAAAGAAGTGATTTAGCCTGTTTATAGTGGTCCATGGTTTTATGGTAATCCAAATGATCCTGGGTCAAATTCGTAAAGACAGCCCCAGCAAAACGAACCCCTCTCACCCTGCCCAAATCAAGAGCATGAGAAGACACCTCAATTGCCGCATACCCGGCACCAGCATCCGCCATCCAACGAAGAGATTCTTGTAAATCAATGGCATCCGGTGTGGTATTCACCGCTTTTCGTACCTGATCTCCAATTCTCATTTCAATGGTGCCAATCACCCCGGTGGAACGTCCCACCTGATCCATAATGGACTGAATCATATGTGTTGTCGTTGTTTTGCCGTTGGTGCCTGTTACCCCAATCACTCTTAAATCATGGGAGGGTTGTGCAAAAATAAAATCTGCAAGGATGGCCATCGCCCTTCGGGTATCTGGTACATACACCGTGGTAACATCCTCCTGGATCTCCTTTTCTGCCAAAATAGCTATAGCCCCGGAAGCTGCCGCTTTCGCAGCATATTGATGGCCATCTACAGTAAATCCTGAAAGGCACACAAACAAATCCCCTGGTTTTACCCTGCGAGAATCTGCAGTAATCCCTGTAATTTCTATTTGATTATTGCCAATGGTCCGGGAAATGGACAAAGCCTTCAGCAAATCTCGAAGTTGCATTCCATTCCACCTGCCTTTCCCTGTTTCCTACATCAAAAAATTTCCACCGTCATTCATTGTAATGCTCTTTTCCTTATTTGTCACCCAGATAGATACTTATTCCCGCTCCTTCTTCAACCCTGGTACCTGCACTCGGTGATTGATAGGTGACTTTATCCCCTGTTCCTCGTATATCAAGAGGGAATGAATAATAGTTATTCACCAGCTGCTTGCGGGTTAAACCAACAAGATTGGGCACCTGTACAATTTTTTTATCAGGATATTTATACTTTTTCTCCATTCCGGTAGATTTAGGTGGGATTTTTAAATATTGCATAGAGGATTCTATGATATTTTTTACCATAGGAGCCGCAATTAAGCCCCCAAAAGCCAATGCTTTAGGATTTGAAACCGCACCATAGATGACCATTTCCGGATTATCCCCTGGAGCAAATCCGATAAAGGATACAACATATTTATTTTTTGAGTACACCCCATTTTCTACAATCTGGGCTGTTCCGGTTTTGCCCCCTACTTGATATCCGTCAACATAAGCATTCCGACCTGTACCATTAGCAACCACACTTTGTAAAGCATGGCGAACCTTTGCAGAGGTTTCCGCAGAAATAATCTGGCCTACTTTTTGAGGTTTCGTTTCCTGAATGACTTTGCCTGTCACAGGGTCCTTCATGCTCTTCTCCACGAAAGGTTTCATCAAAGCCCCCCCATTTACCGCTGCAGAAACGGCCATAGCCTGCTGAATAGGCGTTACAGAAACCCCCTGGCCAAAAGAGGTAGTGGCTAACTCTACTGGCCCTACACGGTTTAATTTAAAAAGAAGTCCATTTTCTTCGCCAAGAAGGTCAACGCCCGTCTTTTTCCCAAACCCAAATTTATTAATATATTCAAAGAGTTTTTCTTTCCCTAATCGTTGTCCCAGCAAAACAAATCCCGGGTTGCATGAATTTTCAACACCCTCTAAGAACGTTTGGTGGCCATGGCCCCCTCTTTTCCAACAATGGATTGTTGTACCTGCAACATTAATTTCCCCAGGGCAATCAAAGGTATCATTTAGCAGATCTACTTTCCCTTCTTGCAGAGCAGCTGCCAGGGTAATAATTTTAAAGGTTGAACCAGGCTCATAGGTTTTCCAAATTGGAAGGTTTCGGTTATACACGGATGAGGGGTAATTTTTATACTGCGCAGGGTCATAATGAGGGCGGCTTGCCATCCCCAATATTTCCCCTGTTTTTGGAGATACCGCGATTACAAGAGCATCATCAGGCTGATATTGAGCTGCCACTTGATTTAATTCCCGTTCAATAATGGTTTGAATATTGGCATCGATTGTTAATTGCAAATCCACCCCATCTTTCGGAGGGACAAATCGTTCTGTTGTTCCGGGGATAATTTCCCCTTTGGCATTGGAATTAAAAGAGATGTATCCTCTTTCCCCATTTAACTGTTTATCATAAATTTTCTCAATCCCTGTTAATCCCTGATTATCAATCCCCGTAAATCCTAACACATGGGAAAGAAACGCCCCTTTTGGATAATACCGTTCATTATCATCAGCTATCCGAATTCCTAGCAAATTTAGTTGTTGGACCTGAGAAGCAGCTGCTTGCTCAATTTTCCGTCCCCCGGGAACCCTCACAAGTAGTTGCTTTTTTGAAATCTCTTTATAAATTTCCTTTTCATCTTTTTTCAAAATGGGAGCCAGTTTTTTCGCAGTGCCTACCGGATCTTTAATCTGGGCAGGCACTGCCCAAATTGATGGAACACTAACATTATAGGCTAACAAAACCCCATTTCTATCATAAATTTTTCCCCTACGCGCTTCATAGTATATATTCCGAGTCCAAAGATCCTCGGCATTTTGACTTAACCATTGCCCTTTAAAAATTTGGATATAACCTAAACGAAAGATTAATATGCCGAAAAATACCACACCCACAATTAATGAGACAAAGATTCTTCTTCGAACAGTTACGCCAGATACTCGCAATCTAATACTCCTCCTCATTAAGGGACTTCTCAAGAAATACCCTATTCAAAGAAGAGACAAGATAGAACAAGCTATGGTTTTTTCGGAGACAATTCCACCTGCAGGCTCTGCCCTTTTCCCAATGGGGTTCCTGGAGCAATGGTTTGGGAAACCACATACCCCACCCCTTTGGCACTAACCAATTTAAGGCCGAGCAATTCACATACATCCGTAACTTCCCGTAATGTCTTTCCTTTTAGATCTGGCATTTTAACATTCTCATTGGAAGTTAATACAATAATGTTTCCTCCCTGCACCATAGACGTTCCCGGGGCAGGAATTTGTTTAATCACTGTATTACCATTACCGTATTTCTCCAATGTCAATCCTAAATTCTTGCATTGCTTTTCAGCATTAACCGCTGTTAACCCTGCTAAAGAAGGCATATTAAAAGATAAGCTATTGCTGCCTGCTTCTGTTTTCCCGGGAATCACAGGAATATAATTCAAATACCGCAAACTATTTTCCATGACAGATTTAAAAATAGGAACGGCAATTAAGGTCCCACCTGCTCCCTGATTCTCAATTTCAGGTTGGTCCACAACAACATAAATAAGAAGTTTAGGTTGATCTTTTGGTGCAAAACCAATAAAGGAAGTAATATATTTTCCCTCTACATACTTACCATTTTCAAAAACCTGGGCTGTCCCTGTTTTTCCGGCAACTTCAAACCCTTCCATAGCATATCCTTGTCCCGTGCCATTTTTTTCATTAACCACAGCGGACAATAACTCACGCACCTGTGCACTCGTTTTCTCAGATACAACCCTTCTAACTACAGTTGGTTTATTGGTTGTTAGAAGTTTTTCATTTTTGCTATCCCAAATTTCCTTTACCAGATAGGGTTTCATTAAATTCCCCCCATTGGCTACAGCCCCAACGGCAGCAACCTGTTGCATGGCGGTAACCCCAACCCCTTGCCCAAAGGTCATGGTTGCAATATCCCGGGGATTCTCGGTTTCCGTATTCAATAACCCGGATTCTTCCCCTGGCAATTCAATTCCTGTACGCTGTCCAAAACCAAACTTATTAAAATAAGAAAATAATCTGTCTCTTTGCAAACGTTCATAACCCAAAATGGTAAAAGCCACGTTACTTGACCGCTTTACCCCTTCTTTAAAGGTAATTTCGCCCCATCCTTCCCCCCCATTATGGTCATTAATGGGAGGGGCATTCTTGATTTTGGAATAGGAACCAGACATAAATGTATCGTTTGCATTGAATAATCCTTCTTCAATGGCTGCTGCCAGAGTTACAATTTTAAAGGTTGACCCAGGTTCGTAGTTCGTTCCTATGGCTGAATTTAGAAAATTGCCTATTTCCGCTTTGCGATATTCGTTAGGATTAAAGGAGGGGCGATTCCCCATCCCTAATATTTCACCGGTGTTGGGGTCAGAAACGATAACCGTAATCCCCTTTGCCTGATATTTGGACCAGATGTCATTTAACGCCTGTTCTACGTATCCTTGAATTTGTTTATCAATGGTTAATACCACATTACTTCCATCTATTACAGGACGATTTCCCTCTGTTTCCCCAGGAATTGGATTCCCCTTCCGATCCACTTTCATATTAATGCTGCCTTTGATCCCGGCTAATGATTGATTCTGTGTTTTTTCAATTCCCATCTGGGCAACACCATCCAAATCAACATAACCCAATAAATGGGAGGCAAACTCCCCTTTAGGATAATATCGACGGCTTTCTTCATAAAGACTAATACCTGGCAGTTTAAGGGCCATTACTTTTTTTGCCTGTTCTTCGTTGATTTTCCAACCCCAGGGCCGAAGTTCAAGTTGTTTATTCTCCTTTTTTAGTTTTTCCATAATCTCTTCCACGGACCCACCAAGAATCGATGCTAATTGTACTGCTGTTTTTTCTTTATCCTTCACATAATTTTCGTTTCCATTTGAATAGGGTTGAAGGCGAGCAATGACTGTATAAGCTTTAGAGGTATAAGCCAACACTTCCCCATTTCTGTCTAAAATCGCTCCCCTTTTTGGCGTCACTCCTGAGCTGCGTTCCCAAACATCATTAGCTTTCGCCATAATTTCTTCGCTTTTTACCGCTTGAAGCCAGAAAGTTCGTAAAATAAGCAAAAAAAAGAGCGCCGTAAATAGCACTCCCAAAGATAACGTACGATACCCAATTCTCTTTCTTGTCACCGGTGTAACCCCCTCATTTGAGGCTATTTCTTATTCATAAACCTTTACAGAACCTTCATGCTGGGCCATGCCCATTTCATTGGCAACGGTTTTTATTCTCTCTGGACTGCTTAATTCATCAATTTGCAATTTCAATTTGTTATTTTCCTCTTGTGTTGTTTTCATTTGTTCTTGAATATCCACAATTTGATAATGATACCTGGACACTTCCCCATACCTGCCCAGTACCATAATAGAAATAGAAACAATAATCATAATAGCAATAAAATAGGCCAATTTTTCTCTGCCGCTCATGCCATAACGATGAATGACTTTTTTCTTCTGAATGGTCTTGGTTGATGGTTGTGTCTTTCTTTGAATATCAACCGCAAGATTCCCATGGTTGAATATTTTCACGAATCCATTCCCCTTCCCTCTACAGTTTTTCTCCAATGCGCAATTTAGCAGAACGCGCCCTTGGATTTTCTTCTAATTCTTTCTCTCCAGGAAGTAAAGGTTTCCGTGTAATGACCTTAATGATTGGGCGATTCCCACATACGCATTGAGGAAAACCAGGAGGGCAAGTACACCCTTTACTATGTTCCTGAAAGATTTGTTTACAGATTCGGTCCTCTAAAGAGTGGAAGGTAATGACACATATTCTTCCGCCAGGACTTAAAAGATCAATGCCATCTTTTAACGCTTCTTTAAAAGCATTTAATTCATCATTGACAGCAATGCGGATTGCTTGAAATGACCGTTTAGCAGGATGTGGGCCTGTCCGACGGGCTGCTGCAGGAATGGATTTCTTAATAATCTCTACTAATTCTCCAGTGGTTTCTACAGGTTTTTTATTTCTTTGATTTACTATTTCTCGGGCAATCCTGCGAGAAAATTTCTCTTCTCCATATTCAAATAAAATGCGGGCGATTTCTTCTTCCGGCCATTCATTCACAACATGGTACGCCATTAACGGCTGTTCTCGATCCATCCTCATATCTAGCTGAGCATCGTGTTGATAGCTAAACCCCCGATCTCCTTGATCCAATTGAGGAGAAGAAACCCCCAGATCAAACAATATGCCATCAATATGAGGAAGGTCTAATTCCTTGCTTATATCTTTTAAATGGCGAAAATTACTTTTTACCAGGGTTACCCGATCTAAATAGGGAGACAGTCTTTCTCTGGCAGATTGCAGTGCAAAATCATCCTGATCAATCCCTATTAGTCGGCCATTTGGACCCAGTTGACTTGCAATAAGATAACTGTGTCCGGCTCCCCCTAACGTACAATCGAAGTAAATGCCATCTGGTTTTACTTGTAACCCTTCGACAGATTCTTGCTGTAAAACAGTGATGTGATGAAACATACTAAAACCTCCCGGGGATCTTTATAAATCAAAATCCACAATTTTTTCTGCGATTTCGTTGAATGAATCCCCTGATTGTGCAAAATATTGATGCCATTGTGATGCGCTCCAAATCTCAACCCGATTGGAAACGCCAATTACAATACAGTCTTTCTCTAACAGGGCATGGGAACGTAAATTAAAAGGAATGGTCACCCGCCCCTGTTTGTCTAACACACATTCTGTGGCTCCGGAAAAAAGAAGACGGGTAAAGGCACGGGCATCTGCCCGGGTAAAAGGAAGGGATTTCAATTTGTTTTCAAGAAGGGTCCATTCTTCCATAGGGTAAACAAAGAGGCACTGGTCTAAACCACGAGTAATCACAAAGGTTTCACCAAGACCATCCCGGAATTTGGATGGGATTATCAATCTTCCCTTTTCATCAATGCTGTGTTGATATTCTCCCATGAACATCATTTGTTCACCACCAAATTTCCCTTAGGCCCCACTTTGCCCCACTTTCTACCACACTTTTTCATATTCGTGATTATATAAAAAAATCCTCCTTAATAAAAGGAGGATTTTTCTTCCATTTCTATTCTTCATTCCAACTTTCAAGGTATTTAATCTGTTCTGGGGTTAATTGGTCAATGCCAATGCCTAGGGCTTCCAATTTTAAACGAGCAACTTTCTCATCTAATTCATATGGAACATTTAAAACACGAGGGCCTATTTCTTTGTATTTCTCATTGACATAAGCAAGGGATACCGCTTGCAAAGCGAAGGTCATATCCATAATTTCTGCAGGATGGCCATCACCAGCTGCCAGGTTCACCAAACGGCCTTCTGCCAGCAAGTAAACTTTTCGGCCATTGTTTAAAACATACTCTTCAATATCTTTGCGAACCACCCGTTTGGAAGTCGTAATGGATTCCAATTCTACTTTATTAATCTCAACATCAAAGTGGCCTGCATTGGAAAGTATAGCCCCATCTTTCATATTTGCAATATGTTCTCCCCGGATTACATCCCGGTTTCCCGTTACCGTTACAAAGTAATCTCCATGTTTAGCTGCTTCACTCATTGGCATCACTTCAAACCCATCCATATAGGCTTCAATCGCTTTAATGCCATCCACTTCTGTAACCACAACTTTAGATCCTAACCCTTTAGCCCGCATTGCCACACCACGGCCACACCAGCCATAACCTACTACCACAACAGTTTTGCCTGCTACCACTAAATTAGTAGTACGATTAATGCCGTCCCATACAGACTGTCCCGTTCCATAGCGGTTATCAAAAAGGTATTTACAATAGGCATCATTTACTGCAATCATGGGAAACTTTAACTGGCCTGATTTTTCCAGGGCACGGTTTCGAATGACACCTGTGGTGGTTTCTTCACAGCCTCCACGTACTTGTTCCAATAAATCTGGCCGTTCAGAGTGGAGGATTGTCACTAAGTCCCCACCGTCATCAATGATTAAATCAGGGCCAGTTTCCAGGGTTTTAATTAAATGCTCCTTATATTCTTTAGGATCAGGATTGTATTTCGCAAAAACTCTGATTCCATCTTCCACCAGAGCTGCACATACATCATCCTGTGTGGATAAAGGGTTGCTTCCTGTAATGGTTACTTCTGCTCCACCGGCATGCACAACTTTTGCAAGATAGGCTGTTTTTGCTTCCAAATGAAGAGAAATAGCCACTTTTAATCCTTTAAAAGGCTGTTCATGCTCAAATTGCTCCCGAATGCGATTTAATACTGGCATATGCTCTTTAACCCAGTCAATTTTCAAATGGCCGCTGTGGGCTAAATTTATATCTTTAATGATGCTTTCACTTTGTGTGCTCATTTTCATACCGCCTCCTACCCTTAAAACTAATTTATTTCGTGAAATATACGATGTGTTGAGAATCTATATGATACGAATTCCCAACAAATTCCTCAAACCATGATAATCCATACTTGTTTAAAAAACCAAATATATTGTAAACACGTTCCTGGGGTTTGTCCATTGGGAAAAGAGAATGTCCAATGCGTTCAAACTGACGCAAAAGAACATCGTTTTTCTTTAGAAAGGCTTCCCCGGTTTTTTTCTCATAATAGTTAACCTGTTCAAGGATTTTATCAAGGTTTTTTTCACCAATCTTAATTAAACCTGTTTCCATATCTCCGGCCTGTTTAATAATTCCCCCATACTGCTGGCGCAAATGGTTGCGAAATTGGTCAAAGACCTCTTCGAAATGGAAGGTTTGCATGGAACGAAGAATCTCGCCCTTTTTCTCTTCGAGTTGCCCAAAAAGATCTGTTAGAGTGATTTGATATTTTTCCATATACTTTTGCACGGTTCCTTCCACAATGGAAAAAGTCATCCTGGGCATTAAAATTGGCAACTCCATGCCAAACAAGGAAAAGTATTGGCGATATAACCCCCAATAAGCAATTTCTCCGGGTCCCCCCACAAATGCAAGAGTAGGAAATAAGCGTTCTTGCATTAAAGGGCGAGTAACTACATTGGCACTAAACCCTTCCGGATTTGCCTCTAAAAGGGCCAGTAAATCTTCACGGGTAAAGATTTCTTTCCCGCCTGCAATGTAAAATAATCCTTCTTCCGCCCTCAGGACACCTGCCCTTTTTCCCTCTTGATATAGAAAAAATTGCCCATGATTATTCTCTGTTTCCACCTGTCGATGATAACCTGCTGCCTCGATTTCCAAGGATTGTTTCAAAAATGCTTCACTTAATTCCTCATTGCGCATGATCACTTCGCGAAAGGTTTCTTTTTCTAATTGGCGAATAAAAGGGAGAGCTGCATCTACCAAAACCAGGCCTTTTTCACCAAAAAGCCAGCCCATAATTCTGGCAAAAAAATCAGATAGGGTTTGGGATTGGGCAGCCATGGCATGAAGTGTTTCTTTTAGATCCATAGTGTACTCTGTTTCAATTTGGCTGGCAAAAAAATCTTCAATAAAATCAGGCAACGTATGACCCTCAAGGACATAATGACTGATGGACATCCGTCCTGCTGGTTGTTCCCCAAGTTTTAGTTTTTGAATCTTTCCTTCTTTTGTTTGAATATAAATATGATTTACTTCATCATAATCGTGATCTTCACCAGCAATCCAATAAACAGGGATCACTGGAATACCCAATTCATTTTCTTTTTGTTCCGCTAATTGCAAAATGGTAATGGCTTTATGTATGGAATATAAAGGCCCGGTTAAAACGCCAGATTGTTGTCCACCAATCACCACGCAAGATTTTTCCTGCAAAAGCCTTGATATATTATCAAGGGCCTTTTGATGGTTCTGCACCTGTTGATTATATTCCATTAAACCTGTTACCAATTCTTCTCTATGATGCAATGGATGGCATTCTAACCATTCAACTCTTTCCAACCAACTCTCTTTACGATAAGGGGAATATGTATAAAAGGAAGCTACTTTTTCAAATTGAAAAAGATAATCCTCCATTAAAGAATGGGGTGCAGGAATCTGCACTTCTTCTATATGCACCGGCAAATGCCTCCTTTCCTCTCACAGAAGTATAACATATTAAACTGGATAAACAGGGTGTTTTCTTTGGCTAAAAGTAATTTGCTTGTGGGTATACACAGCAAAGCGAGCAATAAGTTCCTTCCGTAATTCCTCTCCAGAAACAATGGCATCAACCACTAATTCCGATGCAAGACGATATACATCAATGTCTTCTTGATACTCTTTCCTTTTTTCCATAATAAATTTTTGGCGTTCTTGCTGATCTGTAATGCTGTTAATTTTATTGTTATATACTGCATTAACCGCAGCTTCTGACCCCATCACAGCAATTTGGGCCGTTGGCAAAGCCAGACAACAATCGGGGTCAAAAGCAGGACCCGCCATGGCATATAAACCAGCTCCATAAGCCTTGCGCACGATCACAGAAATTTTTGGGACCGTAACCTGAGCCATTGCTGCGATAAGCTTTGCTCCATGGCGTATAATCCCGGCTCTTTCCACTTTCGTTCCAATCATAAAACCAGGAACGTCTGCCAGAAACAAAAGGGGAATTCCAAACGCATCACATAAATGAATAAAACGGGCAGCTTTATCCGAAGAGTCCACAAAAAGCACTCCCCCTTTTACACGGGGCTGGTTTGCAATAATCCCTATGGGATTCCCATCTAAACGGACAAAACCAGTAATGATTTCTGGAGCAAATAACTTCTTGATCGGGTAGAAGCTTCCTGCATCGATAAGCGCTTCAATCAGTTCCATCATATCAAAAGGAGTATTTTGATTTTTAGGGACGATATCCTCAATGGAACGAATGCCTTCTTTAACAGGCTTTCCTGTTTGGTGGGGAGGCTTTTTTTGATAATTTCCAGGAAAATAAGAAAGATAGTGGCGAGCAGATTGAATTGCCTCTTCTTCAGTAGTTACTAAAACATCCCCACAGCCACTTACACTGCAATGCATACGGGCTCCACCCATCTCATCCAGTGTAACTTTTTCCCCAATCACCATTTCAGCCATACGGGGAGATCCTAAATACATACTAGCATTGCCTTCCACCATAATAACCACATCACAAAAGGCCGGAATATAAGCACCTCCTGCAGCTGAAGGCCCAAAAAGAACGCAAATTTGGGGAATCATGCCCGATAATCGCACCTGATTGTAAAAGATTCTTCCCGCTCCCCGGCGTCCGGGAAACATTTCGATCTGGTCTGTAATCCGAGCACCCGCTGAATCAACCAGGTATATTAATGGGACTTGCATTTTTTCTGCAGTTTCTTGAATACGAATTATTTTTTCGACTGTCCTCGACCCCCATGAGCCTGCTTTTACTGTAGAATCATTTGCCATTATACATGCAATCTCCCCATTTACCTTTCCAACGGCAGTCACAACACCATCTGCAGGAAGGTCTCCTGCCATAAAGTTTGCGAAAACCCCATCTTCTACCAAAAAGTCATCATCAAATAATAGCTGCAAACGCTCCCGTACAAATAATTTCTTTTTCTCTTTATTTTTCTCATGGTATTTTGCATCGCCACCCCTGGTAATTTGAGAAATTCGATTCATTAATACCTCATCCATATTCCTCACCCGCCTCTCTTAAAAAGTATTTATTCCAATTCCACAAGAACATCGTCTTCATTAACAAAGTCGCCGATGTTTACTTTAATCAAAGACACTTTTCCAGCAACTTCTGCTTCAACAGGAACCTGCATCTTCATAGATTCTAATATCACCACATCCTGCCCTATGGCAACCTCATCCCCTACCTGGACTAGCACCTCAATGATGGTTCCTGCCATAGTAGCAACAATTTCCTTCATCCCATGCACCCCCATTGTTCTTCTACAATAATTATTCCAATACCTTTACTATTCTGACTATTTATCAGGACAAAAAAAAAGAACCCATGGGGCAAAAATAAACGTGTCCCTGGGATTCTAGTCACATCTTTTCCTTTATCGATAATCCACTCGTTCTAAATTGCCATTGGCATCCATTTTAAAACGAGGTTTATCCTCCACATTCATATCCTCATCAGATAAGAATGCCATTTTACGCGCTCGATCCATGATTTGAATCAATGCTTTATAATCGTCATTAACAACTTGATAATCTGTTTTCATGCTGTCTAATTCTTTTCTCATAGATTCGTTTTCTAAACGAAGGCGCTGTAATTCTTTATTCTTCTCAGCCAACTCTTTTTCAACTAATTTCATTTTTTTGTAATTTTCCTTTTGGCCTTTCAAAAAGCGAATGACCGTATCAAGAGAAATCTCTTCTTCAAGAACAAAGGGTTTATCCCCTAATTCCGAAGCCATTTCTACCTCATGAACAACTTTTAATTCAGGTTGTTCGATGATTGATTTTCTTCTGGTCTTTTTTAATTGTTGCCGTTGAGCTTTCGCAATTTGAATAGCAGCTTCATATTTTTTGCGAATAGCACTATTCCATCGAAATCCACAAGCGGCTGAAGTACGGCCTAACCTCTGCCCCACTTCTTCAAAGGCAGCCAACTGGGTACTACCTTCTCGAATATGGCGAAGCGTTACTTCCGCAAGGAGCAGGTCGTCATCGGGTGTCCATGCATCCTGACGTATCGCTGTCATCTATATATCCCTCCGTTTTTCATTGCATTCCTGTTTAACTATCTTTATGCTGTTAATAGAATTCATAGAATGAATTTCTAGTAAAACAGCATATCCAAACCCTCTGCAATTTATACGAAGGAAATCATTCGCCATTATTTTTTATTAAGGAATTTTTGAATGACGGCATAATGGTCTTCAGAGCCCCATAAATCGGAACAAAGATCAATTTCTTCTTCAATGCAAACTTCTCTGGATAAATTGGAATCCACCATTTTAGCAATTTTCATATAGGCTAAAATCCCCTGGAGAGGTTGGCTGGCAATCTTTTCTGCAAAACTGAATACTCTCTCTTTTAATTCATCATGGGGATAAACATCAGTGATAAAACCAATTTCTTTCCCTTTTTCAGCATTGAACATTTCGCCTGTTAAAAGAAGGATTAACCCTTGATTTGTCCCTATTTTTTCCATCAAACGAGTACCGCTTCCCCACCCCGTAATAATATGCATGCCAATTTGCACAAAACCTAATTTAGATTTGTCACTGGCAAAGCGGAAACGGCAAGCTGTTGCGAATTCGCATCCACCCCCAATGGCAGCCCCATTAATCATAGCAATGGTTGGTTTGGAAAACCGGTCTATTTTACTTAATAACCGAGATACCCGAAGTAACATCGGTTGTGATTTATCTTTTGTGCGAACAGACCCAAATTGTACCAAATCTCCGCCGGAAGCAAAAGCTATTTCACCGGCACCAGTAAAAACAACGACTTTTACTTCTGGATCTGCTGCTAAATCATCTAAACATTCGTCTAATTCTTCTACCATTTCAAAACTAATAGCATTTCGCACTTCAGGACGATTTAAAGTTACTAATGCAATCCCATTATTTTTTTCTAATAAAATGTTTTCCATGCTGAATCCCTCGTCTCAATTTTCATATCTTTTGAATTTTCAATGTATACTCTTTTTTCATTTTACCACAAAAAAACTTGATGATTAAACTATTTTAAAGTAAACTTGGCTGGCGCCAAGCCTTTAGGCGACGGCGGCAGCCCTAGTTGCCCTTATGCGGATAAGATAAAATTTATAAAATCTTATCCGCTAAAGTAGAGAAACCAGCAGACTTATTATCTGCTGGTTTCTCTATTCTTAATAATGATTTACGCTAAAAGATTTTCCATGGCTGATTTATTAAAACCAATAATTAACTTCTCCCCATCAAAAATAATAGGTCGACGAAGAAGACGGGGTTCCTCACTTAACATTTCTAATAACTCGGATACAGTCATATCTTCTATATCCTTATCCAATTCTTTAAAAGTTCTGCTTCTCGTAGACAAAAGATCATCCATTCCATTGTGAGTCATTTTTACAATATCCAATAACTCTTTGACTGTTGGAGGATTCTTGAATAAATGGCGCTCCTCATATTGGATTCCTTTTTCTTTTAAAAAAGCTTTTGCTTTGCGGCAGGAAGTACAACTTGGATAAGTATAGAAAGTAAGTTGATGATCCATCACAATAGTCATCTCCTTGTATATTTCAAATCTTTTTTAAAATTATAGGAAATGGGTAAGATATATGTATACCCAATATTTTTAACATAAGTATATTATTTAATTTATTCCTATGTCAATAGTGTTTACAAAACCGACATTTCCCCTTTGCCATGGTTTGTACTATAATTAACCTGAGATACTAGCTCACTTGTTTATAGAGAGAAATAGGGGGATTTTCTATGGAAAATGATACTTTAAAACTTACCGGCGTTTTAGCCGACCCCACACGTTTTTCAATTTACCATTATATAGTTACCAACCATCAATCGGTAACCGTACAGGAAATTGCGGACGAGTTTGAAATTCATCCTAATGTTGCCCGCCTCCATTTAACAAAGTTAGAAGATGTAAACCTTCTCACTTCATCTTCTGAAAAAACCGGAAAAGGCGGACGGCCAAGCCGGCTTTATAATTTATCCGAACAGGTGGTCAACCTCCAATTCCCTCCACGGGATTATCAACTTCTTGCCACCATTGCAATTGAAACCCTTCTTTCTCTAGGGGAAGTGGGACAAAAAGCTATGGATGACATGGGTCTACGGTTTGGTCAGGAAGCAGCCAAACAAGCCATTGAAAGAGAACATCTTGTTCTTTCTCGAATGAGCTATGAAGAGAAAATCAATACCATTCGCCGTGTTATTCTCGCCCAGGGATTAAATCCTGAAATTAACATTGTGGATGAACGCACCATTCGTTTCCGTGTATTTAATTGCACATTTAAAGAAACTGCTTTAAAACATCCTGCAAGCATTTGCCAAATGCATCACATGTTACTAATCGGAATATTCGAAACCTTCTTCGGGAAAGAGATTCAACTGATTGAAGAGAATTCTATTATGTCCGGTTGCCAATCCTGCGATTATACATTATTACGTCTTCCTGAATAATTTTTCGTTTTTATCAAACCTTAACATTTACAGTCATGTACCTCTGAATTATAATAAATGATGGACTCATAGTATGTCGAAAAAGGGGGGAAATAGAAATGGCACGTATGTTTCGCGTTCTGGCTTTCTTTACGCTTGTTACTGCACTTATGGCTTTATGGGGTAACCTGACGATTATGGCAGTGCTATTCTTCGCTCAAACCGGACTTTTCATTGCACTTAGCTACATCGATCTTTCTGAAAAGTCCTATATGACCATTTTCATGGTATACTTATTTGCTGCATTTACCGGATTCATGTATTATGCATTCTTCGGAGACTATCCTACAATGGCCGAAGGAGAAAGTGCAGCATTAGATTTATTAAAAGCTTATTTATAAAACATAGCTTGAAAAAAGGTGCTGTCTATTGGGACAAGCACCTTTTTTTCTTAACTTGCACCAACACTTTAAAAACACACCCCATCTCCCCATCCATAATCAATTGGCGAATGGCTCTGTTTCTCCGTGCTGTTTCATTACGGAAAGGATCCCGTGCAGCATGGCTCTGTAACTCTTCAAGTATTCCTGACTGAATTAAAAACTCACCCTGATTCAGAAAAAGAAGAGGCATAAGCCCATTTCTTTCTCCTGTTTCCATTAAATCCGTGAAATTAATATGAGCGGTAATATCCTGGTCTCCCACCATAACATATGGATTTTCCTTTGCCTTATGATTTTGATAACACATAAGGGTGCCACGATTGCGCCAGGGAGCATAGTATTCCTCACAGGTATAACCATAATCGATGGTAATGCAGGTTCCATCATGAAGCCATGAGGACACCTCATCCATCCAGCGAATGCTATATAAATTAATTTCTGTTCGATACCCTTCTTGTTTGGGGATTTTTCGTTCAATACAATAATTTAGAATTTCCGGTGCAGCAGGAAAAAGCTTTTCCATAAATTCACCTTCTTCATTGCAAGTAACATATACTTCTTTCCATTCTCCCCCCTGGAAACAAACAATATGGACAGGGAAGGCATCTGGAAGTTCATTGGAGAAAAACACACCATTCAGTTGGGGTATCTTTTGTTTGGCTTCAGAAATGGTGGAGAAAAACTCCACACATTCCTCTGTCAAATATTGGGACAGTTTTTCCTGTTGCAACCTGCGATGAAAAGGACTTGCTTCTATTAATATATACTTTATATTAGAAATTTCTTCCTTTTTCATGAAATGACTAATAATCTGTTTGCTTAAGGCTCCTGTTCCCCCGCCCATTTCAACAATATATTTCGGCTGGGATTCTATTTTATCCATTTGTTTCCATATATATTCTGCCAGTATTTCTCCAAAAACAGGGTGAACAGATGAACTTGTATAAAAGTCTCCCTCTTTGCCAATTTTTTGTTGTTCTTTAGTATAATAGCCTCCTTCTGAATAGAGAGCTAATTCCATAAAGGTAGCAAAAGAAATCCCTTTTTCGCCGCTTTGCTCGATCTTTTCCATGATTCTTTTCTTTAATAAATTATCCATAAACTCTCCCTTTACCACTATTGACATAGTTTAAAAACCGTTATATTATATAAGTAATATCTCATATGCTCAACGAAGATGATCTTAACCTCCCCTTCCAATCTTCCTCCCCCCGGAAGATTGGTTTTTTATTCTTCTAGTATCTAAAAAAGCATGCCCTTTATGGCATGCTTTTTTAACAGATCACTTTTCTGCTTTTTTATCTTCTTTTGGTTCTTCGATGTCCAAAGCCCCATCTTCCATCATGCGGTATTTAATTCCTTCCACATCATCAAATTGGCCTGATTTTCTCGCTGCAAGCCAAAAGCCGATTCCGCCAACAGTAAAAGCAACCATAATGGTAAGAAGCATCCAAGTACCAGTTGATAATCCAAGTAACATCCAAACATCATCCCTTTTTCCAAAATAAATAAATATAAATAATAAATTCAATGTTAGTTTATCAATATTTACAGCTTGAATGTAGTAGTTTAACACTCACCCTGTGATAAAAATGTGACATATTTATGTCCAGCATTTTCCTTTACAATAAAAATGGGTTTTCCTTCTTTTCTTTTCCAATGGTTGTCGTTAATCCATGCCCGGGATAAACCACTACATCGTCATATAGTGTGAATAATTTATTGAAGATACTTTTCTTTAATTGGGTAAAACTGCCTCCAGGAAAATCAGTGCGGCCGATGGAGCCTTGAAACAATGCATCCCCTGTAAAAACATGGTTTCCAATAAGCAAAGATACACTTCCCAGTGTATGGCCCGGAGTTTCCAACACAATAATTTTCAATCCGGCCAATTCAATTAAATCTCCATCTATATATTCTTTCTCCGCAGGCTGCCCTTTTATTCCATGCCCTGTCATAAACCAATTGGCAGATAAATTCAAGTCAGGATTCTGTAAAAAAGATTGTTCCCCTGGATGAATATAAACTGGGGCTTGTACAGCTTTACGGATTTCTTCCACACCCCCCATGTGATCAAAATGGGCATGGGTAAGTAAAATCCCTTCTATTTTATACTCAGATGCTTTTTTTAATAATTCACCAGGGTTCATCCCTGCATCAATAATAATCCCCTTATTTGTTTCTTCATTTACAATCAAATAACTATTTGTTTGTAAAGGCCCCAAAGGATATGTGAAAATTTGCAAAAGAATTCCTCCTGTCTATAGGTACTTATATCATACCATATTTATCACTATAGAAGAAAAGAAAACACCCCGAAGTAACCCTCGGGGTGACTAATTTACAATAAATCGGCAGCCAATTGAGCCAGATTTGACCGTTCTCCTTTTTCCAATTTGATATGGCCGGCCATTTTTTGATTTTTAAACAATTCTACAACGTAGGTTAAACCATTATTCACTTCATCCAGGTAAGGATGATCAATTTGCTGTGGATCTCCCATGAGGACAATTTTACTATTTTCCCCTACCCTGGTTAATATGGTTTTCACCTCATGTTTGGTTAAATTTTGCGCTTCATCAATAATGATGAATTGCTCAGGAATACTGCGTCCCCTAATATAAGTTAAAGCTTCCACCTGAATGCTGCCTAATCCCGCTAAAATCTTATCTAAATCCCCTGACTGTTTTGTATTAAACAGATATTCTAAATTATCATAAATAGGCTGCATCCATGGGCGAAGTTTTTCTTCCTTTTCGCCAGGCAAAAAACCCAGGTCTTTGCCAAGAGGAACAATTGGACGAGCCACAAGCAATTTTTTATATAATCGTTCATCCTCTGTTTGCATTAAACCTGCTGCCAGAGAAAGAAGGGTTTTCCCTGTGCCAGCCTTCCCTGTTAATGTAACCAGGGGGATATCCTTATTCATTAAAAGCTCCATAGCCATTTTCTGCTGGGCATTACGGGCCTTTACACCCCAGATAATTTCATCTCCATAAAAAAGTGGATATATATTGTGCCCATCTTCACCTACACGGGCAATCGCCGAGGAGGAACCCCCTAATTCATCACGCAAAATGAGAAACTGATGGGGATATAAATGGAGACCAGGCACAAAATTCTTAATAGGGAAAGGAACCTGGGTGTAAAATTGCCGAATCAAATCTACAGAGACCTTTAACACTTGATACCCTTCATATAAGCTTGAATATTCAGACACAACACGATCCGAAAGGAAATCTTCCGCTGTTAATCCTAGAGCGTCCGCCTTCACACGCATTAAGGCATCTTTACTTACTAAAATCACTGGGCGAGGATGATCTGTTTGCTTTTCTTCAATCATCAAATTTAAGGAAACTGAAAGAATCCGATTGTCATTGGTTTTATCAATAAACAGCTCTTGCATTTGATTAAAAGATCGATGATTTAATTCAACCCTTAATTGTCCTCCATTTTCCAAAGCTACCCCTGTATGCAATTGCCCCTTTAATCTTAAGTTATCAAGTAATCGGGCAACATGCCTTGCATTTCGCCCTATTTCATCCATTAATCTTTTTTTGGAATCTACTTCCTCAAGAACAACAGCAGGAATAATTACATCATTATCTTGAAAGGAATAAATGGACAGTGGATCCTGTAATAAAACATTGGTATCAAGAACATATATCTTTTTTCTCAATGTTTCGCCTCCCCAAGCCTGTATATCCTTGCTTATTTGTACTATATGGTTTTTACAGAATTCTTGTACGTGCTTAAATTATTTTATTGTAGTACAAATCAGGGTATACCTTTCTTTCTGTGTGAAATACTAACAACACTACTTTTTATTAGCCAGAAAGGATGCATGATGAGTATGAGATGGGTATTTTCCTTATTGCTCCTCTTGTTGATTATAAGCGGATGCAGCCAGGCAAGCAAACCTGCTAACCCTCAAAATCAAACAAACATTCAGCAAACAAATTCCACATCAAAAGCGGACCATCTGGTAGATTTGGCAACCAGGGTAAAAGGTGTACAAAAAGCAACAGCTGTTGTAGTCAATAAAGTAGCAGTTGTTGGCATTACAGTTGATGATAAATTAGAACGGTCCAGGGTTGGAACAATTAAATATTCTGTCGCAGAATCCTTAAAGGAAGATCCGTTGGGTGCCACTGCTCTGGTTACCGCAGATCCTGGACTGGTACAACGTATTCGCGAAATGAATGAAGATATACGCAAAGGACGCCCCATTGCAGGAATTGCAGAAGAACTCGCTGATATTACAGGAAGACTTATTCCCCAAACACCAACAGATATACGAGCAAAGCAACAACGTTAAGAAAAGAAAAAATGCCAGGTCAAATAGACTTGGCATTTTTTAATGCTTCTAATACAAGGTGATCTAATTGTTCAGCTACATGTGCATCATATGTTTTTTCAAATTTTGGACATGCAGTAAGAGACGCCCCATAAAACATGACATCTCGAATTTCTTCAATGGCAATCTCTACCATAGATAATTTAATTGGCACTTGATCAATTCGATCCATTTTTACACTGGCTTTTCCAACAATGGCAAAAATAGAACCTGAACCAAAAACCGTTAAAACCACATGTTCATGCTTTCTAATGTTCTCAAGTACTTGAGAACGGCTATTTACAGCTAAATAAATCCTGGAAGGATTAGGTGCATAAACCCAGGAAATTGCATTTACACAAGGTACACCATCCACTCCAATTGTTGATAAGGTTGCTAAATGTTCTGTCTGCAATAAAGGCAGTAAATCTTGATTCAATGATTGAGAGACGATTTCCGCCATAGGCAAACCTCCCTTATCTATTACCTTTATTTTATAACGGAAAAGATAGGAAATTCAACATGATTATTTTCATGCTGATTTCTTCATGCGAAAACGAGCAATTAAAAGAATCACTACTGCAACCGCTAATGCTGGAATCATAGGCAATCCAAATAGCATTAAAGCATATAAAGGAATAGCTCCTAAAACTAATACAAAATAAACAATAACAGATTTTAAAAGGGGTAGTTTTCGGGCAAAACCCAGTTTATAAGTAGCTCCTAATAATATTGCTAAAATATAAAATTTCCAATCAACCAAAAAATGCCATTCCATTCCTTCCATTTTTGTCGCTCCTTATCTGGAATTAGATAACTCGAATAAAAAAAGGAAGATACAATGTATCTCCCTTTATTCTGTCACGAGTGCATAGCCAAGTTTAAGTTCTGGTGTTACGACCTCAAGTTCGCCAATTCCACGAATAATTTTCTTAGCGTAGTAACGTTCTGGTTTGAGGATAGATACCAGGTAATCAATCGCTAATTGCGGGTCAACCGTATCCCCACAGGTATAACAATCAAGAGCTGCAAACCCTTTTTCGGGGTAGGTATGAATTGAAATATGACTCTCAGAGAGCATTACCAAAACAGTTGCGCCTTGTGGTTCAAATTGCTTTGATTGAACAGATAATACCGTAGCACCACATACATCTGCAGCTTCAACCATATGATTGGTTAAAAACTCAGAATTATTAAGTTGTTCAAAGTCCACTCCCCAAACATCTACAGCGATGTGTCTTCCGAAAGTTGAGTATTCCATCTTCCGGTTCCCCCTTTCCTAGGATGAGAATTAAAACATCTCTAGGACCTACGTCATTCACCACGGGGGCAAGTGAGCGATTTCATATCCCACCCTTTAAGTGAATCCTGGTTCCTATCTAATTTTTCCTTGACGAACTTTAAAATACCATGGATTGAAGCAACTTTCAATACTTTTTTTTAGTTTGTAAGCCTATTTTCTGATGCAACTTGAATAGCCCTTTTTTCCTCATCAGTTAAGTTATAAATAGATTGTGCATTCTCAACTGGTTTTGCATATATTCTTGAATCATCTCGCCCGAATAAACTGGTTAATACAACCCCATTCTGTTCCTCATCAAGCAATGCCAGAGAAAAGCTTAAATCGCTCCCCTGTTGATCAAAGGCAGAGAATCGGACAAGACCCATTCTTCCTTTCACCGTCGTAATAGAGTTCTTAAGACCGTTAATTTCTTCCCGAATTCCACCATGGGATTGATCCATTTCCTCTATCTTTGCAAATAATCCATTAAGGATTTCTTCCAGGTTTTCTTCTGAAGTCCCTTTAGCAAGACGGAGAAATTGTTTTTTTACTTTACCCAGCTTTGCAGAAAGGATAATATTCCAAATTAGTAAAATTACAAATAATACCCCAAGCACCCCACAAATTAATGCTAATGTTTCTGTGTTTAATTCCACATTCATTTCTTTTTTTCATCCTTCCACTGTTAATTCATAGACCTTATTTTATATCAATTAATCTTATAATTACCACAATTTTTTGGGCCATGCTTTAGTGCCAGAGAAAATCTTCTGTACATAAACTATAGAGAGCCTGTGGAATGGAGTGAATCATAAATGAAAAAAAGCCAACGGAGCCCTCAATGGAAAAAGGTACATAAACAACAAGAAGAAATTTTAGTACAAATTGAAGATCTAAAAAAGGATGTTTCAAACTTGCTGCATTCAATGCGTAGGATTGAGAATCAAATTGAAAATATTGAAAGTAAACAACAGAAAAAAACAGAAAGAAAAAAGAACCGCCTCTTTTCCTTTGCCCGTAACAAACCGGAGAAAAAAGAGACGGCTTCCAATCCTTTATCTGCCCTGGGACTGGGTGATTTCAACATCGTGCAAATGATGGAACTATTGCAAAATCCCGCATTGCAAAAAATGTTACAACGATTTTTAAACTAATTATTTACCCCCAAAACGAATGGCTAGCTGAATTAATGTCCGTACAGCTACCCCGGTAGCCCCAGCTGGATTATGGCCTTTATCCTTTTCTGTTGTTGCTGTTCCAGCGATATCCATATGTACCCAAGGGGTATCTTCTGCAAAAGCCCCCAAGAATACTCCACCTTGGATACAACCTGCTGGTCTTCCTGCATCGTTCTTAACGTCTGCAATTTCACTCTCAATTAATTCTTGATACTCCTCAAAATTGGGCAGTTCCCAAACTTTTTCACCTGAAATCTGCGCTGCTTCTTTTAACTCGTCTAATAAATCTTGATTGTTTGACATAATCCCTGTTGTTGTGTGCCCTAAAGCAGAAATGACAGAACCTGTTAAGGTTGCAACATCAACAATTCTTGTGGCACCTAAATGTTTAGCATAGGAAATCCCATCAGCCAAAATTAAGCGTCCTTCAGCATCTGTGTGGATAATTTCGATGGTTTTACCAGAGAAAGAAGTAATAACATCCCCTGGTTTCAAATTATTTCCAGCAATGAGATTCTCACATGTAGGAATTACAGCAATTGCATTCACATGAGGTTGAAGCTCTCCAATGGCATCCATAGCTCCAATAACTGCAGCAGCCCCAGCCATATCTGTTTTCATATCCCCCATATGTTCATCAGGTTTCACCTGAATTCCACCACTATCGAAAGTGACCCCTTTACCTACAAATGCCAATATTTCCTGGCTATCTGGGTCCCCTTTATACTTTAGAACAATCATTTTAGGTTCATTAGCACTTGCCTGCCCAACTCCAAGAAGGGCTCCCATTCCTAATTGTTCCAACTCATTTTTATTTAAAACATTAAACTCAAGATTGCGCTTTTCAGCAACTCCTTTGGCTCTCTCTGCTAAAATAGAAGGAGTCATGAAATTTCCGGGTTCATTTACCAGATCCCTTGCTAATGTGGTGGATGTTGCTGCTACATCAGCCCGGGTTACCCCTGCATCAACTGCCCCTCTTTCTAATTCTGGTTTTACAATCAAGATGAATTCCTCAATACATTGTTTAGGATTGTCTTTTTTATAACCTGGAAAACTGTAAGACCCTAATTCAACCCCTTCAACCACTGCCTGAATCGCATCTACTGTGTTCCAAAATTTCTTTTCTACATAATAATTGGAAACTGCAAAAGCCACCTGTTTGATCCCTTTTTTCGCAGCAAACCGAGCAGCAGTTCCAATGGCATCTCTAATTTTATCAATGGTTAATTTCTCTTCTTTCCCTAATCCAACAACAAGGGTTCGCTGGGCTGCAATTTTGCCCCAGTTATGCAACATTGTTACTTCCCCTAATTTTCCTTTAATTTCTTTATCGGAAATTAATTTGGAAATTCGGCCATCCAGGGCCTGGTCAACTCGATTGGTATACCCTCTTACAAAGTTTTGATCTTCACAATAAGTAACCATTAAACATTCTGTTGCAACAGATGTAATTTGTTCTGCTAAAACTGATATCTTCATAAATAAGGCACCTCCACAGGAATGGTTATAATGAAAACGCTTTCTACTTTTTTGGTGTTTTTATCCTTTTATATCCTTACATGGTATGTTAAAGTACTAAAAAAGAAAGGAAAAGGAGGCAATGTTCGATGTTACGCGGTTTTCAACAAAATTCCTTTGATGTGTTTACGATTCCTGGTCTTGAACCAAGGATGGAAGCCATAAAAACAATCATTCGCCCTCAATTAGAAGAAATAGGAAGGGCTTTTTCTCCTATTTTATCTCAAGAACTTGGTGAGGAATTCTTTTTTCATGTTGCTAAACACGCACGAAGAACTGTTAATCCCCCAAATGATACATGGGTGGCCTGGTCTACAAACAAAAGAGGATATAAATCTTTGCCTCATTTCCAGGTCGGTCTATGGCAATCCCATCTTTTCATATGGTTTGCAATCATTTATGAGTCTCCCATTAAAGGAAATTATGCTCAAAAATTAATAGAAAATTGGTCAACCATCAAAAAACATATTCCGGAAAACTATGTTTGGTCAATTGATCATACCTTACCTGATAGCATTCCCCATTTTAAAATGAATGACAACAAAATGGAGTTAATCCTGAATAAGTTGAAAAATAATAAAAAGTCTGAACTTCTATGTGGCATAAACCTCAATTCCACACATCCTTCAGTTAGCGATGGAAAAGAATTAATGAATCTTATTGAATCCACTTTTCTCACCTTAAAACCTCTATATGAATTGGCTAAAGGAAGAGTAAAGGCAGTTTAGCCTTTACTTCTCCTCTAACAATAGTTGATTTAAACGATGGCAGCCTTTTTCTATTTCCTTTGCCATGTTGTCAAACAACTCCTGCACTGTAGGAATATCATGAATCAGCCCTACTACCTGGCCAGCCCATCCATATCCCTCGACAGAATTCCCTTCATATATGTACTTAAGATTGGATTTCCCACTAATCATTTCTTTTAATTGTTCATAATTAGCCCCTTTGTTTTCTTGATTTATAATTTCGAGAGCTAATTCCGTTTTTAATGTCCTTCCTGGTGCACCAAGAGTCCTTTTAATGATCACAGTATCTGTTTCTTTCGCTTCCAAAATATCCCTTTTGTACTTTTCAGATGCATGTACACATTCCTTTGTAGCAATAAATCGGGTACCCATTTCAATCCCCTCTGCTCCGAGAGCAAGTGCAGCCAGAAAACCATTTCCATCCCCAATGCCACCGCTTGCAATTACAGGGATTGACACTGATTCAACAACACGGGGAACAAGAATCATGGTACCAATGTCATCGCGACCAAGATGTCCGCCACCTTCCTGGCCTACCACCATTACCATATCAGCGCCAAGTTGTTCTGCTTTTACAGCCTGACGAACTCCAGCAACCAGAACAAGACTACGAATGGATTCATTTTTTAATCGATCAAGAATAGGTGCCGGATTCCCGCCTGTTATAGATATGGCGGGCACTTTTTCATCAACAGCAACATCTAACATGTCTTCATAAGACCGTCCATGTTGGCCAATAGCGAAATTCACGCCAAAGGGTTTGTTTGTCAATTGTTTTACTTTTTGAATTTCTCTTCTTAACTCTTCAGGAGTCGATAAAGTCATTGCAGTGATTTGACCAAGTCCTCCTGCGTTTGAAACTGCAGCAGCTAATTCGGAATAAGCAAGATAGGCTAATCCTCCTTGAATAATTGGATAGCGTATCCCTAACAGTTCTGTTACTCTTGTTTGCATGGCTTCTCCCCTCCTTTTAAAAATCATTAGAATATATTACTATTCGACTTTTTTATTAAAAATCCTTTCGAATTTTTCAGATATTTCACGTTTTTATTTCGTCCCTTGCATTTAAAGAACATTTTGATATACTCTATATGTTTAAAAACTACTTTGAAAGTAAGAAATGGGGAATGTACCGTGGATCAATCTAAAACTCCCCTGTTTACAGGACTTATAGAACATGCCAAACGAAATCCGGTTCAATTCCATATTCCCGGACATAAAAAAGGGGCGGGCATGTACCCGGAATTCTATAATTTCATTGGGAAAAATGCACTTTCCATTGATTTAATTAACATTGCACCTCTGGATGATTTGCATCACCCAAAAGGAATTATTAAAGAAGCCCAGGATTTAGCTGCTGAAGCCTTCGGGGCTGATTATACATTTTTCTCTGTGCAAGGAACCAGCGGTGCCATTATGGCCATGATTATGTCTGTTGTAGGGCCGGGGGAGAAAATAATTATTCCTCGGAACGTACATAAATCTATTTTATCGGCCATTATATTCTCAGGTGCGATTCCTGTTTTTATCCATCCTGAGATGGACGCGAATTTAGGGATTGCCCATGGGGTAACAACAAATGCGGTCCGTAAAGCGTTGGAACAAAATCCAACAGCTAAAGGATTGTTAGTCATTAATCCTACCTATTTTGGTGTATCAGCCAATTTGAAAGAAATTGTGGAGGTAGCCCACTCCTTTGATGTTCCTGTACTTGTGGACGAGGCCCATGGTGTTCATATTCATTTTCATGAAAAATTACCTATGTCTGCCATGCAAGCTGGGGCTGATATTGCTGCAACCAGTGTACATAAATTAGGCGGTTCTATGACGCAAAGTTCCATCCTCAATGTACGTGAAGGGCGGATATCAGCAAATCGAGTGAAATCCGTTATTAGCATGTTGACAACAACATCTACTTCTTACCTTTTACTGGCCTCCCTAGATACAGCAAGGAAACAGCTGGTAGAGCATGGTAGAGAAATGATGGAAAAAGTCATTGATTTAGCTACTTTTGCCCGGGATGAAATCAACTTAATTCCAGGATTATATTGTGTAGGGAAAGAAATTCTTGGTAGTGAAGCCACCTACAACATGGATCCCTCTAAATTGATTATTCAAGTTCGTGGACTCGGTTTAACAGGACATCAAGCAGAAGTTTGGCTAAGAAAAAAATATAATATTGAAGTGGAGCTAAGTGATTTATACAACATCCTTTGTATTATCACTCCAGGAGATACCATTTTAACTGTTTCAACCCTTGTACAAGCATTGCGAGAACTGGCACGGATTCATATGGGAAGTGAATCAGCAAGAATCGTAGACGTTCACCTGCCTGAAATTCCAGAACTAGCCCTTTCTCCAAGGGAAGCCTTTTATTCCGAAACAGAATACATCCCTTTAGAAGAAGCAGCCAATCGAATTATGGCAGAGTTTGTAATGGTTTACCCACCTGGCATTCCCATCTTGCTTCCAGGGGAGATTATTTCCAAAGATAACATTGACTATATTATCGAAAACATTAAGGCTGGATTGCCTGTCCAGGGCCCTGAAGACGAATCATTAAAAACCATTAAAGTTATTAAACAATCCAGAGCAATTAAATAATAAAAAAGAGGCCTATCCCTGAGGGATAGGCTTCTATGTAAAAAAATAATTATTTATCTTCTTGCTTTTTGCAATCCGTACATACGCCATAAAGGACAGAAACTTTTTCATTTTCGTAGTGTTCAATCACTTCATCACAACATTTACATACAATGGTTCCCATTTTACTCTCAACCTCCGAAAAGGGAAATGTGTTATACTAATAATATATTCTGTCACTCTATTTTAGTCAATAAACAATTAACCTAAAGAAAAAGTCCCCCTAATTAGCAAAATTAGGAGGACTTTTTCTATTTTGTGTATCTTTTTGTCGATGCACGTGGTAAATTTATTAGTATTGAGGTTCACCAGTAAGCACTTTTGGAAGCGCAGTTTGGAAAAAGATTGATAATTGAGTGGCTTCTTCCTCGTCCTGGATCATAAACTTTTTCTTAATGTTGTCAATTACTTTAGCATCTTCAGCACTTAAGAGAGCTGAGCGTCCTGTTTGCATGCAAACAACTAGAGGTTTTCCATAGAATTTACTGGTAAATACGATTCCAAAGTCATAGCGATCGCTTTCGGATGTGAACCCGACAAAACGCACTTTTGTGTTCTCCATATCGTCATACATGTGTTCAAACATTAAGAAAACCTCCTTTTCTAAATTTTCTTACAATTTAGATTATAACATATGTTTTATACTTTGTAATCTAAAATATTTACAAAATAGTGAAAAGCAAAACTAGCTAATTCATTTTAAAATATCTTATCTGCGTACATAGGGGAATCCCCCCTTTTTCAAAGAAATGAACTGGATGAACCCTTGATTTATAAGGTTTTTTCGTATTTAAAGGTTACAAAATGTTCACTTCACAACCATTATTGGTTGTGTGAGAATTACATTGTATCATAGCGTCATCAAGAGAAATTTTTGGGGGAAATAGGGGTGTTGTAAAAATGAATAAGAGAACACTATCGCAGGTGTCTGTCCTTGTATTATTCTTCCTGGTGCCAATTCTTGATCTTTTCCGGATCGACTTGACACACCTGCATTTTTATGTTCTCCGGAGAAGTTTTGCATTTAGTGAAGGTCTCATTCTTTTACTCGTCATTCTTACGCTGGTAGTCTTCTTTCTTGGTATTTCCAAATGGTTTGGCCGGCAATTTTGCGGGTGGATGTGCCCTCACAACACATTCTCAGGGTACTTAACTAAAATCACAAATTCTAAAACGTTAAAAAATAACAAAGGGCTTCGTGAAACCGTTGATATCACTCTTTCTGTTATTTTTTCACCAATTATCGCCTTTGCCTTTGTCGCTTATTTCTATGATCCAAAGGAACTTTTAAATGATATTGTAACTGTAAATGCAAGCGGTTGGGCATTCTGGGCATTTATTGTAATTATCGGTTTCTTCTTTATCATGATCAACCGTCTACGCCATAAGTTCTGCCGAAGCACTTGTCCTTATGGAATGTTACAAATGATTCTTTCCGATAAGAACTCCCAAAAAGGCGGATTCAAAAATATGTTTAAAGGTGTAGGACTTGTTCTTACCCTTGCATTAGTTGGTATGGCTTCCTTTGCATTATTTTTAATGTATACAAGTACTGGTTTCTCTGTAAGTGTTGCAAAAAATAATGATGTTGCTGGTATTAAGTACCAAAATTTCTACCTTTATGAATATGATTTAGCAATGGAAAATCTAAAACCCGAAAAAGAAACCTACACAGTTACATTGAAAAATGTTCCAGAAAAATGGGAAGTTGATATTCCAGCCACTATTACCATCGATCCAAACTCAGCTTACAATAACAAAATTCTGTTTAAAGCTGAACAAAGTAGCTACAATCAAAACTATATTCTTGTTCTTGAAATTAAAAGTTCCGATGGAAAAACCATGGAAAAACAAATTAACATTTTCCCTGGCAGAAAATAATAATAAAACAAAAAATCCCACCGTTTTCTAAACGGTGGGATTTTCGTTATTTACTAGCTAAACTTCGTATTTTTTCTTCACTTTCATTTAACCATTCAATTTTTTCTTGCCCATGAATTTCACTTGCCAGGAAGCGAAGGCATTCAATAAATAATGCAGCCACATTTTTGCCGTACTTTTCCACTAAATTATGGATAGCTGAGGCAAGGCGAAAAACTTCTGAAGCCTCTTTTTGGCTAAGAATCACTACTTCTTTTCCTTTTTCCGTTAAATAAACATTCACTACACGGCCATCTTTATCGCTTTTTTCGATGGTAACCAATTCTTTCTCCATCAATTTTCTTACATGAATCACGATTGAAGATGGATGCCAGAATGCCCATTCAGCAATTTGGGTAACCCTAACTGCTTCAAAACAAAAAGCAATCCATAATATATTTAATTGGACCGCTGAATCCAATGATAATTTCTTTGCTGCAGTTTCCCAATCATCTTTATTAACAACTGCAATCGCTCGCATTACATTTAACATTTCCAATATTTCAAAGGTACGGTCTGTCTTATTCATAAAAACCTGGTCCCCCATATCCTATTTATTTGTTTTATCAACTATTTTTATTTTATTTTGCTGTTTTTATAATATTTAGTCAACTATCTTTTTTGGTTGTAAAAGAAGTTAGGCAATGCTAAACTTGTACATAGAATTGGACAGAGAAAATTTAGTAGGAGTGAAATCCATTGGGAAAAAGCGCATATATTCAATTTGTTGAAGGTTCCGCAGTCCAACAGGTTACTTTAAATGAAGTAAAAGAAATGTTAAACCAATACATATCTCGAACTAAAAAAACCGCCGATCAAGTTGACTGGGCATATAATGAAGCTGCATTTCCTTACACAATTCATGAAAAGCCAGAAGCGCAGGGAAAATGGTTTTACTTAAAAGGAGACAACCCTAAACTTTACCAATATATTTTAATTGGTGTAGGATCCCGTCCTGCAGAAGATAATGAAGAACACTATATCCAAATCACATTAACTGATATCTCTACTGCAGGAGATAAAGGAAAAGCAAATGAATTCAGCAGATATTTGGCAAGATACTATAAAGCTGAATTGACTATGTTTAACGGTCGGAAAATGTACTTTAACCCACGTAAATAAGAAAAACATGCCCAGGTATTTAGGACATATGAAAAGGAATCAGGATCATCCTGATTCCTTTTTTCTTTTGTTTTGACTCCTCTATTATGCACAAGGATGAATAACATTTGACCTTTTAAGTGAGTAATACCTACCATCTACCATGCGAACTCCAAGTTCTACACAATATTTCCGCGTCAGTTCAATACCAAATAGCAACCATTCCGGAGCCTGGAAGTTTATGGTGAAATCTACATATTGGTCAAGGCCATCATTCTTAATCATTCGGTCAGTTACATCATATAAACGAAGAACGAATGGCAGTTCAGACACTGGTATTCCGAAACGTTGTTCTATGGCCTCCTTTTCTTGGTCTCTCACAAGCCATGTCGCAACTAGTGAATGCATATCTTTCCAGGATATGCATAAATCCGGAACGTCCATGTCACTGGATGATTGCCCTTTAGGCTTCGCTTTCATACGATGCGCTCTTTCCTTTCTTCATTTAAATTATCTATAAGTAAAACCATTATAACATTTTTTATGAATTTTTTAAACGAAAGTTATGTATAACCATATTAAAAAAAGCCCAAACTGGACTTTTTAATATATTATATTATGGTGGGCCCTACAGGACTCGAACCTGTGACCAATCGGTTATGAGCCGACCGCTCTACCAACTGAGCTAAAGGCCCTTGCATTAACCAATATAATACAAATAATAAACAAATGCAATTCTAAATATACTCCATTAAAAACATATAAAAAGGAAGGCTAAAATTGCCCTCCACTTAACCTGCTTGCTCATCCTGCTGTTTTTGTTGTAACTGGCGATCTTTTTCCGCTTCCTCTTCATCCCGTAAACGATGGGCCATTCGGCTTGATGCGGAGGCAGCTATACTTGCCACCAGATCATCGAGAAATGTATGAATCCCATTTCCTCGTTTTGTATCTAATCGTTTAATAATGCCTATTTTTTGTTTATCTAAATGGCCAAAGGTTGTAACAGCGATACTTCCATATCCAAATACTGAACCTAAAGCGAGTGTTTCATCACATCCAAAAAGGCCTTCATCACTTTCTACAATTGATTGCAATGGTTCAGAAAGCATCTTTTTCTCAGCAAGAATATCTAATTCAGTTCCAACAAGAATGGCGTGTTGAATTTCTCTCTTTTCTAATACAGCTTCAACACTCTCCAGACAGGAGCTCATTTTTAATCCAACATTATAAGGTGCCTGCATTATATATACAATTTCTGCAATATCACTTAAAGCAACCCCACGTTCAGATAGTCGTAAAAGTGCCGTTGCTTTTACTTCTTTGCTATGAACCTGTCTCTTCATATCTTTTACCCCTTCCCATTCAATCCAACAGACAAATCATTGTAATACATCATATCAACTTTTTTCTGAAGGGATACCAAACATTAAAAAGAAATTTTACTTTTTTTCAATTGTTCAAGGGTTTCTATATCAACGCTTTTATCCCCTAAATCCCCATGAAATACAATCCCATTTCGTATCCCATGAAAATCAGAACCACCTGTTTTAATTAATTGAAATTCATCAGCCATTTGACTATATACTCTTTCCTCTTCCCCTCCATGATCGGGATGAAATACTTCAATTCCTATTAAACCATGGGCGATTAGAGATCGAACCATTTCTTCATCATTGTACAAGCCTGGATGGGCAATCACAGCAACTCCTTTCGCCTGCTTAATGATATCAATGGCTTCAATTGGGGAAATGCGAGGTGGGTTGCAATACGCAAGGCCGTCTCTTCCCAGATATTTGTCAAATGCTTCTTTAATGGAAGAAACAATGCCTTTTTTCATTAACACAGATGCAATATGAGGCCGGCCTGTATTCCCTTTTTCTTGTTTCTCTTTTTCTACTTCTTCTATCGTTATATCTATCCCTAATTGATTTAACTTAGCAATCATCATCTGATTGCGAATCTTACGAACATCCCTTAATTCAGCTAACGTCTTAAGGAACTGTTCATCTTCATAATCTACATAATATCCCAGTACATGAATATCCATTCCTTTATAAACAGAACTGATTTCAATACCGGGGACTACTTCAATTCCTGCCTTCTTCCCTTCTTCCACAGCTTCAGTAAGTGCAGCAACGGTATCATGGTCTGTAATGGCTAATCCAGACAACCCTTTTTCAATTGCACGGGCAATTATATCTTTCACATGAAATGTCCCATCAGAAGCAGTTGAATGGGAATGCAAATCCACCCTTGTAATTTTCATCATCCCCTAAGAAAGTAAAGTAAAAGGTGGTATGGGAATCCATAACCACCTTTTAAACAACTAGTTAGCAACGATATTAAATCCAGCATCCACATGGATTACTTCGCCAGTAATCCCCCGTGAAAGTTGGCTAAAGAGGAAGAGAGCAGTATCTCCTACCTCACTTTGATCAATCATGCGGCCGAGAGGCGCCTTTTCAGTAATCGTTTTCTTAATATCATTAAAGTTCTTAATCCCTTTCGCAGCAAGAGTGCGAATAGGGCCAGCAGAAATGGCATTGACCCGAATATTGGATTTGCCAAGGTCATTCGCAAGATATCGTACGCTCATTTCTAATGCTGCTTTAGCTACTCCCATTACATTATAGTTTTGAATTACCCGTTCGCCACCAAGATAAGTTAATGTTACTATACTTCCACCTTCTGTCATGATTTCCCGGGCTTTATTGGCAACAGCTACGAGCGAATAAGCGCTAATGTCCTGGGCTAAAGCATACCCTTCACGGGAAGTAGTAACAAACTCACCTTCGAGTTCTTCAGATTTAGCAAAGGCAATACAGTGGGCAACACCATGCAAGACACCCACCTGTTCTTTTATTTGAGCTACAGCTTGTTCTATATCTTCATCGCTGGTAACGTCACAGGGAATTAAAATTGTATTGTCCTGGTTTAATGTAGAAGCTAGTTCTTCCACGTTTTCCTTTAAGCGGTCGCCTTGATATGTAAAAATTAAATTTGCTCCCGCTTTGCTTAATGATTCAGCAATGCCCCAGGCAATACTGCGTTTGTTAGCTACACCCATGATGAGAATATTTTTGCCCTGTAATAAATCCATCCTTACAACAACCTCCTAATTTTTAAAAAAACTTGGCGAGTGCAAAGTAACCCTGATTGGCACCAGGCCTAAAAACCAAGTCTTATCCTTTTATTTTCGGGACAAAGCATTATTTTTCCTTTATTTCTTATCTGCTTTTCAACAATAATTGAATGGCTTCATTCAATACATCATCCGTTTCTCCACCATTTTCAATTTGCTGGCGAAGGCATATTTCCATATTTGACCCAACAACAAAAAGAATGGCACGGTCAACAGCAGAACGAACAGCTGATAATTGGGTAATGACATCTTTACATTCTTTTTCTTCTTCCATCATGCGCAATACGCCACGAACCTGACCTTCAATACGTTTTAAACGGTTTTTTACCGCATCAGAATATTCCATTATTCATTCCCCTTACCTACATTTCTCCAATAATAATAGTATAACACGAGGATTCCCATCCTAAAATAAAAAAATACCCCAAGGGGTTTATTTAAAAACCAATTTATAAAAATTAAAAAACCCCCTTAATGGAGGCTTTTTATAAAAATATTAACTCACTTGATGCTCTAATCTTAATTTATCAGCTACCATGGCAATAAATTCTGAATTAGTGGGCTTCGCTTTGCTGTTGCTCACCGTGTAACCAAAAAGTTGTCCAATGGATTCCATATTGCCCCTACTCCAGGCAACCTCTATAGCGTGTCTGATGGCCCTCTCAACGCGACTGGCTGTCGTGTTGTACTTTTTACCTATAGCTGGATAAAGTATCTTTGTAATGGACCCCAGAAGCTCTACGTCGTTATAAACCATGGTAATGGCTTCTCTTAAGTATAGATACCCCTTAATATGGGCTGGAACGCCAATTTCATGAATTATAGAAGTAATGTTTTGATCCAAATTCTTTCCGCGAGTTGGCAAAATTGGCACTCGCACATTTACATTTGGGCGCACCCCTTCACTTACTGATACGCCAGCAATTTGTCGCAGGCGATTAGCCATAACATCCATATCAAATGGTTTAAGAATATAATAACTTGCGCCTAATTCCACAGCCTTCTTTGTAATTTCTTCCTGTCCAAAAGCAGTGAGCATCATAATACGGGGCATCGGGGATAAATTTAAATGCTGAATTTTTTCAAGAACAGCTAGTCCATCTAAATGAGGCATAATAATATCCAATATTAAAACATCTGGTACCTGTTCCTCCAATAAGGATAGAACCTCATTCCCATTGGAAGCAATGCCAATCACATCTATGTCGTCCTGTGCTGTCAGATAATCTCTCAAAAGTTCCGTAAACTCCCTGTTATCGTCCGCAAGAATGACTCTAATTTTTTTATTCAATATCCCTTCGCTCCTTCTTCCCGACATATTTTATATCATCATTGTAGGATGTAATGTAATTGTTGTATAAATTTTCCCCTTTGATTCTTCGACAACTGAAACTTCATTTCCTTCTTATGTAACCCAAAATCCTTTCGACCATTTACCACTCATTTCGACAGAACTGTCTTTTCTTACTATAATAGTATAGATTAAATGTCTTGGCGATAACATATTTTAACCAATTATAAAAGAACAACCCAGGCTATATTAACTAGCTCTGGGTTGTTCTTTTTCTAAATTATATCCAGCGTCCTTCAACATCCATTCAATATAGGTTCCATATCCTGATGTTGGGTCATTTACAAAAACATGGGTAACTGCTCCGACAAGATGTCCATTTTGGATTATCGGGCTTCCACTCATCCCTTGCACAATCCCACCAGTTTTATCCAGCAGGCGAGGATCCGTAATTTTAATAATTAATCCTTTTGTTGAAGGGAATTTTTGTTGAATGACATTTACAATTTCAATTTTATACTTCTCCACTTTTTGTCCATTCACTACTGTATAAATTTCCGCAGGCCCTGTTTTGACCTGTTCGCTTAATGCAATAGGAATTGGTTTCGTACCAACAGAATGGTCAGGAAATTTATCCATTTTACCAAAAATCCCAAAGGGAGTATTTTTTTCGATATTCCCCAATTTTACATTTTCATTTTTAAAAATGGCATATTTCTCACCTGGGGAGCCGCTTTGGCCTTTTTCAATGGATGTTACACTGGATTGCACCACATGGCCTGAACCTACAACAATAGGTTTTCCCGTATCCATATCGGAAATAACATGGCCTAGTGCGCCATAATTTTTTGTTTTTGGATCATAAAAAGTTAACGTTCCAACACCCGCGGCAGAATCACGAATATAGACCCCTAAGCGGTAGGTTTTTTCCTTTTCGTCATAAGCGGGATTAATTTTTAATTCCAATTTTTCTTTACCCCTTATAACTTCCAAACGAACAGGCTCATGTTTATTTCCTGATTCATTTACCAGTTTACCTACCTGCTCCATATTCCGGATTGAGACCTCATTGACCTTCATAATCCGGTCACCGACTTTAATATTAGATTGTTCTCCGGGAGAATATTTTCTTCCCTGCCCCTCAATAAGATGGTGGCCTACTACCAATACACCGGATGTTTGCAATTGAACACCAATGGATTGTCCACCAGGAATCAATTTCACTTCAGGCAATACTTCTACATTAACAGTTTTAACAGGGATATCTCCCACCTTTAATGTTACCTGAGTGTCACCTGGCTTGATTGGCTCTATAATCAAAGGCTTCCGCAAGTCATGATTCTCCATCCCAGTTTGATTCCCATTTAATTGAACCACATTAGGGTCGGAAGTCACTACCTTAGCATTGACAGGCATGGCAAAAGATAGCTGCTCCAGGGATCCTTGAACAATTCTAATCTTTTCCGGTATTGAAGCAAATTGCCGGAAGGGGGTCGAAGAGAATGTGAATAGAGCGAGTATAATTAAGATCCAGCCAAATAAGGTTTTAGTTCGTTTTGAATTAGACAATTGGGCATCACGCTCCTACACGTTCCCTACCTACACCTCCATTTTCTCTGTAATATTAATTTTTCCGTACTTGGCCTTATTTATAACCTACGCCCGAGAAACAATGTCTTCCTTCTTACGTAAATTTGCCTGTAAAAGCATCTCTTTGGCATGTTCAAGGGTTTTATCAGTCACTTCAACCCCACCAAGCATCCGAGCTAATTCCCGTACTTTTTCTTCCTCATTTAATTCTTTTACTCTGGTTTCTGTTTCATTCTCGCCCATATGTTTCACAATATGTAAATGAGCATCAGCCATACTGGCCACCTGAGGCAAATGGGTTACACATAATACCTGGCGCCGATTGGCAACACGATTTAATTTCTCGGCAATGGCCTGAGCGGTTCTTCCGCTAACTCCAGTGTCTACTTCATCAAAAATAAGGGTATCAATATTTTCAGCATTAGCAAGAATCGTCTTCATCGCCAGCATAATGCGGGACAGTTCACCCCCTGAAGCAATACGGGCTAAAGGCCGTAATGGTTCACCAGGGTTCGGGGAAATCATAAACTCTACCCGATCAATTCCCTTTGGATGAATACGTATTTTTTCGCCATTAATATCGATTCCATTTTCATCAATTTCTCTGGTGATAGCAATTTCAAACTGGGTACGGGACATATGGAGATCCTTTAATTCCTTCTCAATAAGAAAAGCCAATTGGAGGGCAACCCTTTTGCGGATTTCCGAAAGCTCCCTTGCTTCAATGGCTAAATCTTGAGCTGTTTCCTGTACTTTCTTTTGAAGTTCTTCAATACGGTTTTCCCGATTTTCCATCTTCTCTAATTCATCTTCTATAGCAGCTGCATACTCAAGAATTTCATCTACAGACTTCCCATATTTTCTTTTTAACCGATTTATTTCATCCAATCTGGATTCAATAAAAGAGAGTTTTTCCGGATCAAATTGAATCTCATCCTGTAATTGACGTAAAGAACGGGCAATTTCCTCCACTTGATAGTAAGCTTCTTCCAATGTTTTATGAATCTCCCCAAAAGAGGGATCAAAGGAAAGGAGCGGTTCTATGTTTTCTAAGGCATTGCCAAGCCAATCGACTCCCCGTTGTTCACCAGATAAAGAATGATAAGCAGCAGCAATGCCTTTGGCTATTTTCTCTCCGCCTGACAAACGTTTTCGTTCGATCATAAGTTTTTCATCTTCCCCTGGTTCGAGGGAGCCATCAACAATTTCTTTCCATTGAAAGCGAAGCATGTCCATACGTTGCACTATTTCCCGTTCATTGGTACTCATATAATCCAATTCCGATTTCAATTGTAAATACCGTTTGTAAAGCTTAGAATATTCTTTCAATGTGGACTGCAATTGTTCTTCGCCATAGGAATCCAACCATTGAATATGGCGATCCTCTTGCATAAGAGACTGATGTTCATGTTGCCCATGGACAGTAATAAACCATGGACCAAGTTCTCTCATAATGCTCTGGGGAATTAATCTGCCATTAACCCGGCACAGGCTCTTTCCGTTCTCTGTAATTTCACGGCGCACCACAAACAAATGATCCTCACAATCAATTCCGTTTTCATTGAGGATTTTTATAGCAGGAGAGTTAGTTCCAAATTCAAATAACCCCTCGATTTCCGCCTTTTTGCATCCATGGCGTATATAATCTCCCGAGCCACGTCCACCCAATAATAAACCAATGGCATCAATTAAAATGGATTTTCCTGCACCTGTTTCCCCGGTTAGAATGGTCAGTCCTTTATGAAAAGGGATTGTTATTTCTTTAATGACAGCAAAATTCTTTATGGATAGTTCAAGTAACATGGTTTTCCTCCCTATAACATATCAAGAAAACGCTTGGATACTTCCTCTCCATTCTCCTTTGTTCGGCAAATAATCAGGATCGTATCATCTCCACAAATCGTGCCCATGATTTCCTGCCAATCTAAATTATCAATGAGGGCACCAACTGCATTGGCGTTTCCTGGCATGGTTTTCATCACCAATAAATTATCTGCCTGATCAATGCTAATAAAACTGTCAATCAAGGTCCGTTTTAATTTAAGGTGAATATTAAAACGCTGATCTGAAGGTGAAGGCAGAGAATATTTATATTTTCCATCATGAGTGGGCACTTTAATTAATTGCAATTCTTTTATGTCTCTTGATACTGTAGCCTGTGTAACATGGAACCCATCACTATACAGAAAATCAACTAATTCATCCTGGGTTTCAATATCAAACTTGGTGATTAATTCACGAATTTTAATATGCCGCTGCCCTTTATTCATGCTTTTTCCCGCTTGTTGATCACTCATGAATCCCCTTCCTCCCCATGTAACTTCTTCCGTATTACTTCAAAAAAGCTCCGTTCTTCCCATTTAATTAATGAAGTAATATTGGCTGAACGCCGAATCACAATTTTATCTTTCGCTTCTAAAGGATATCCTAATTGTCCATCAATGGTTAATCCAATATCTTTATGGGTTGATTCCACAATAATATGTATTTCTTCATCAGCAGGAAAAACAAAAGGTCTGGCTGTTAGAGAATGTGGTGCAACAGGTGTAAGTAAAATCACACTAATATATGGAACAACAATAGGACCGCCAGCAGATAGTGAATAAGCAGTCGACCCTGTTGGGGTTGAAACAATCACTCCATCCCCATTGAAGGTCCCAACATATAAATCATCAGCATAAACCGCACATTTAATCATACGATTGAAACTGCCTTTAGCAATGCCAATATCATTTAAGGCAATAGATGGATAAATTACTTCTCCGTTGCGAATAACTTCTGTCTCTAACATCATCCGATGTTCCACATAATAATGGCCATTTAGTATTTTATCAATGGCCTGGGGAAGGTCTGCCGGTTCCGCTTCAGAAAGAAAACCAAGATGGCCCAGATTAATGCCTAAAATAGGAATGGAATAATGGGAAATTTCCCTGGCAAAACCTAATAAGGTCCCATCCCCCCCAAGTACAAACAGAATATCCACGAATTCGTGAAAATCTGATATGGGTAAAGAAAGATCTGCACGTCCAATATCTGATGCTACTGTATCATCAATAAACACTTTGGCCTTTTTTTCCTCTAATAAACGAATTAATTCAATAGCAACGTGAAAAGCATGTGGTTTATCTTTATTTAAAGCGATCCCGATGGTCGTCAAAAAAAACACCTCTTTGAATAAGGGTGAACAGCAAGTTAATCTTTTTTCCTATTATACATTGTTTTTCTGGGAAAAACCAAAGAAAAGGCGGGAGCCCCCGCCTTTTTCTCTTTCGTTTATTAAAAAACATTATGGGCTTCTTGCACGGTTTTCTTCATTAATTCAGCAAAATGGTCCGGATATCCCTGGGCTTTGTCTTCCCACTCAAGATAAAGTAAAAATTCAATATTTCCTTCTCCTCCCGTTATCGGAGAGAAAGAAAGGCCTTTGATAGTATACCCCAATGTTGCGCTAAAAGACGCAATATTTTCAATGACTTGCAGGTGAACAGCCGGGTCTCTCACAACTCCGTGTTTCCCTACCTGTTCTCTTCCTGCTTCAAATTGAGGCTTAATTAACGCCACTACACCGCCGCCAATTTTCAGGAAATCTTTGAGCACAGGCAAAATAATGCGCAACGAAATGAAAGACACATCAATAGTGGCAAAATCAATGGCTTCCCCTTCCCATTCCTGGGGAGTAAGGTAACGAAAGTTAGTACGTTCCATCACGACCACTTGTTCATTTTGCCGTAATGACCAGTCCAATTGGCCATATCCTACATCAATGGCATAAACCAGGCGAGCCCCATTTTGCAAAGCACAATCGGTAAAGCCTCCAGTGGAAGCGCCAATATCCATAATTACCTTTTCCCTTAAATTCAGGGAAAAGGCCTTAATTGCTTTTTCTAATTTCAATCCACCCCGGCTTACATAAGGATGCACTTGTCCTTTTACTGTGATTGGGCAATCCAAATCCACTTTCATACCCGGTTTATCCATTCTTTCATTTTCAACATAAACCAGTCCAGCCATAATCACTGCTCTTGCCTTTTCCCGGCTGGAGGTAAAGCCTTCTTGTACTAAACGAACATCTAATCGTTCTTTTTTCCCCATATGATTTATGCGCGCTGTCTCTGAGCCGGCCACAAAGAAATCACTTTCTTTGCAACCACATCCGGAGTCAGACCCATTTCCTCCCTTTGCTCTTTCACACTACCATGTTCAATAAATTCATCCGGCACACCCATACATTCTACAACTGTATGATAGAAACCAGCATGAGATAAAGTTTCCATAACAGCGCTGCCAAAACCCCCTGTAATGCATCCTTCTTCTAAAGTGATGATGGAATAACCTTCTCTGGCAAGTGTAAAAAGTAATTCTTCATCAAGAGGTTTGGCAAAACGGGCATTAACGACCAGTGGTTGCATACCCTCCCCTTTTAAGATGGTAGCGGCTTGCAGAGCTGTAGGTACCATATTGCCAAAGGCAACAATTGCCACGTTTTCCCCTTGAGATAAAATCTCCCCTTTTCCAATAGGGATCTCATGGAATTCTTCATCCAAAGGTACCCCTTCCCCATTTCCTCGAGGATACCGAACCGCGATTGGCCCATCATTATATTGGAAAGAAGTATATAACATATGCTGAAGTTCATTTTCATCCTTCGGCATCATAATGGTCATATTGGGAATCATACGCATAAATGCGACATCAAAAACCCCCTGATGGGTTTCCCCATCAGCGCCAACCAATCCTGCACGATCCACAGCAAAGACCACATTTAAATTTTGCCGGCACACATCATGCAATAACTGGTCATATCCCCGCTGCAAGAAAGTAGAATAGACCGCAAAAACAGGTTTTAACCCCTGGGAAGCAATCGCCCCGGCGAGGGTAGTAGCATGTTGTTCTGCAATGCCTACATCAAAAAATCGATCAGGATACTTTTCAGCAAAATCTTTCAATCCTGTTCCACCAGGCATAGCTGCTGTAATTGCAACAATTCGTTCATCTTCTTTCCCTAACCGTACTATGGTACGAGAAAATATACTGGTGTAAGAAGGAGGGCCTTCTGTTTTAATCACTTCGCCACTGTCCACTTTATATTGGCCCAGGCCATGGAAAGTATCCGAATCCGCTTCTGCTGGAGCATAGCCTTTCCCTTTTTTTGTAATCACATGTAGAAGAACAGGGCCTTTCGTTTTCTTCGCCCTTTTCATGTTTTCCATCAAATCGTTAATATTATGGCCATCAATAGGACCAAAATAAGTTAATCCTAATTCTTCAAAGAGCACACCGGATACCAACAGATATTTGAGGCTATCTTTCAGGCGTTCAGCCAGGCGAGCCATGGTGCCGCCTACTGCGGGAATTTTCTTAAGTAGCTGTTCCACTTCCTTCTTTGCCTGAAGATAACTTCCATTGGTGCGAAGGTTGCTTAAATACTTGTGTAACGCCCCTACATTTTCGGCAATAGACATTTCATTATCATTAAGAACAACAATTAAATCCCTTTTTTCATGGCCGATATGGTTTAATGCTTCAAAAGCCATTCCACCGGTCAACGCACCATCTCCGATAATAGCAACCACATGGTTCTTGTCCTTTTTCAAATCACGGGCAATGGCCATTCCCATCGCTGCAGACAAGGATGTGCTGCTATGCCCTGTTTCCCAAACATCATGAACACTTTCAGAACACTTAGGAAATCCACAGAGCCCTTTATATTTTCTTAAAGTACTAAAACGATTCATGCGACCCGTTAGGATTTTATGGACATAGGCTTGATGCCCAACATCCCAAATCAATTTATCCTGGGGACTGTTAAACACAGTGTGTAATGCCAGAGTTAATTCTACAACACCAAGATTAGGGGCTAAATGCCCGCCAGTTACCGCCAAATTGGATACGAGAAATTCTCGAATCTCCCCAGCCAATTGCACCAGTTGTTGTGTATTTAATTTTTTCAACTGTTCCGGGGAATGTATAGATGCTAACAAGGAAAACTCCTCACTTTCACTGCATGGTTTTCATTATGTTATCACAAACTGATATTAAACAACAACTGAAGCCGCAACCATCTGGCTACGGCATCTTTATTAATGATCTCTTTGCTGTATAAAGCGAGCAAGAGAAGCAAGTACCCGGGAATCTGTTAATTCTGCTGCCTCTAACGCTTGCAGGGCAGATTGTACATGTTCTTCAAGGAGACGTTGAGATTCTTCCATACCTAATAAAGAGGGGTATGTGGATTTATTTAATTTCTCATCGCTGCCCACCGGTTTGCCCATTTTTTCTTGATCGCCCATAACATCCAGTATATCATCCTGGATTTGAAAAGCCATGCCAATATGTTGTGCATACTGGGTTAAATTGGTTAATTGTTTTGCACTGGCACCTGCTAAAATAGCTCCAGCCCTGACACAGAAAATTAAAAGATCAGCAGTTTTATGTTGATGGATATATTGTAACTCCTCGAGAGAAAGGGTTTTATTTTCCCCTTCTAAATCTGCTACCTGGCCGCCTACCATTCCTTTTGGCCCTGCATAAAGAGCTAATTCCCTAACAATCTGTATAATTCCCTGAGGTTGGACCCCTTCATAGGCCCCGCTGCTAATAATTTCGAAGGCAAATGTTAATAAACCGTCCCCTGCCAATATGGCCATTCCTTCACCAAACATTTTATGATTGGTTAATTTGCCACGACGGTAATCGTCATTATCCATTGCGGGCAGGTCATCGTGGATCAAAGAATAAGTGTGTAACATTTCCACCGCACAAGCCACAGCCAATCCCTTGTCTGATGGCTGCCCTAACGCTTCCAGAGTAGCCAAAATTAAAATAGGCCTCATTCTTTTTCCTCCAGCATCCACTGAATAAGCCATGGATTGCTGGAGATTCTCAGGAATGCCCTTATCGGTCAAATATTTCCTTAGTTCAATTTCAATGATGTTGCTTTTCCCTTGCATAAAACTCTTTAATTCACTCACTCCTGATTTCCCTCCAACTCAAAAGGTGTAGGAGTCAATTGGCCTTCTTTTTCCATTAGCATTTCAATTTTATGCTCCACATCCGTTAGTTTACGATTACACACCCGGGATAGCTCCATCCCCTCTTGAAAAAGGGCAATCGCTTCTTCAAGGGGAACTTCCCCACCCTCAAGTTGTTCAACAACGGATTCCAATCGTTTCATGGCTACCTCAAAAGACAATTCTTCATTTGTCTTTTCCATTTATTGAACCTCCTCTTTCTTCCCGTGAACCTCACAGGCAAGCTCCCCATCTGATAATTTAACTCGTATATGATCACCTGTTTCTACAACTCTCACAGATTTAACCAACATTTTCTTTTCTTCATCCTCTTTAAAAACCAGGGCATATCCTCTGCCCATGACTTTTAAGGGACTTAAGGCATCTAGTTTCCCCATCAGATGATCTGCCTGCCGCACCCGATCACGCCATAAAGCATTCATGGCACGTTCTAAACGATGCTTTAATTGTTGATTTTGTTTATATAGAAGTTCAATCTTCATATCTGGCGCAAAAGAAAGGAGCATCCGATGTTTTTCTTTCCAACGATTCTGTTGTACTGTGATTTTCTCTTTCATAGTGAACTTCAAGCGGTCCTGTAAGCGATCTAAAGCTTGCTGGTATTGCAATACCTGACGGCCTGGTTGACGAAATACATAGGATTTCTCCGCTCTTAGTAAACGGTTGCGTCCATCATCCACTTGATGCCTCATTGCGCCTAGCATCCGGTCTTGTAAACGGTCAATTTTCTCCCGCAACTCCAGAATATGGGGGACAGCAATTTCTGCAGCAGCTGTTGGGGTTGCTGCCCGAATATCTGCTACAAAATCAGCAATGGTAAAATCCGTTTCATGGCCCACTGCAGAGATAATGGGAATCTTCGAATGAAAGATACTGCGAGCAACGATTTCTTCATTAAAGGCCCACAATTCTTCAATGGAACCACCCCCACGCCCAATAATCAGTACATCTGCTTCATTTCTTTGATTCATATGATCAATCGCCTGACTGATGGAAGACGGGGCTTGTTCTCCCTGTACGAGAACTGGAAGAAGGAGAATTTTCCCTAAAGGATAGCGGCGGTGTATGGTCGTGATAATGTCCCGGATTGCTGCCCCTGTAGGTGAAGTAATCACACCAATGGTTTTCGGATAAGATGGAATAGGCATTTTATATTGATGGTCAAATAACCCTTCTTTGCTAAGCCTCTCCTTCAATTGTTCATAAGCTAAATACAGACTCCCAATTCCATCGGGTTGCATTTCCTTTGCATACAATTGATATTGCCCATCCCGTTCAAAAATGGTAATGGAACCTCGAATAATGACTCGATCCCCATTTTTAGGAAGAAAACGAAGGTAACGATTATTTCCTGCGAACATCACCCCACGCATCCGACTGGACTCATCCTTTACGGTAAAATACATATGGCCGCTGGAATGATGGGTAAAATTAGATAATTCCCCTCTGATCCAAACATCTTGCAGGTCTTCATCCTGTTCAAAGAGATTTTTAATTTTGCGGGTAATTTCTTTGACAGAATATATGAACCGGGTCTCTTTCATAGTTCCCCTCCCGCAATGAATTATTTTATATTAAGCTCCGCAAATTCTTTTTGCGGCTTCTACTGTATTCTTTAATAACATGGTAATGGTCATAGGCCCAACCCCACCTGGTACAGGGGTGAGGAAGCTAGCGATTTCTTTTACTTCTTCAAAATCAACATCTCCAACCAATTTTCCATCTTCACCACGGTTAACCCCAACATCAATAACCACTGCCCCTGGCTTCACATAATCTGCACCTGCCATTTTAGCTCGTCCAACAGCCACAACAAGAATGTCTGCTTGACGGGCTACTTCTGCCAGATTTTCTGTACGTGAATGGGCAATAGTAACTGTAGCATTTTCTTGCAGCAACAATAAGGATACAGGTTTGCCTACAATATTACTGCGACCAATGACTACAGCATGTTTCCCTGCAATAGAACGGCCAGAACGCTTAATTAACTCAATAATTCCATGAGGTGTACATGGCAAATAACATTCTCCGCCAATGACTAAATTTCCTACATTCACTGGAGTGAAGCCATCTACATCCTTCTCTGGAGTAATATAATCAATCACCGCTTTTTCGGAAATATGTTTTGGCAATGGAAGTTGCACAAGGATACCATGAATTTTTGGATCTTTATTTAAACGGTCGATTTCAGTTAATAGCTCTTCCTGGGTAATCGATGCATCTTTTAAAATAACTTCAGAATATAACCCTACTTCTTCACAGCCACGGGCTTTTCCTTTAACATAGGATTGGGATGCTGGATCTTCACCAACAAGAATAACAGCTAATCCGGGATGAATGTCTTTTTCCTTTAAACCTGAAACTTCTTCTTTCAATTGGCCACGAATATCCGCTGCTACTTCTTTCCCGCTAATAATTTCTGCTGCCATGAAAAAATACCTCCTACAATTCTTTTCCTTAATCAGTTTATCGAAAAAAAGGGATAAATGTAAAGTAACCTTGAGAAAAAACGAAAGTTAATACAGAAATCGTTAGATAACGTTCGCCTTTAGTCTTTTATATTGATTTAATCCAATTCGAGCCACACCGAAGGCATTGTCCCCTGAATAGTGGGGGTCAGCAAAGTAAAGGCGGGCGCCAATGGACCTGGGAGATAATCGATGGATTAAACGATTCCGTATATAGCTATTGGCTGCCACTCCACCAACAACAAGAACATCCTTTGGATAGCCTTCTTCAATGGCTTTTCGCAAAACTTTTTCCAGGGTGTTTGCAATACAAGACTCTGCCCCACGGGCAATTTTAGCCAGGGATACGCCCTCCTTATAGGCTCGCAACAGAGCTGCTTCAGGGCCAGAAAAACTAAACCAATATCCATTTACAGAAGAGGGAACGGAAAAATCCTTCTCTTCACCGTTGATTGTACGACCCATTTCTTCTAAATATGGCCCTGAAGGAAAAGGAAGTCCCAAAGCCACACCAATGCGGTCAATTAACTGGCCTGCATGAAGGTCCTTTGTGCCCCCTAACTGGTGGATCTCATATCCCCCATCATGACGGCGGCAATCTATTAATTCACTGGTACCACCCGAAAGATGAACAGCCAAAAAATGATCCTTTTCCAATGGTTTCTCCAGAGTGTATTCTCCCGCAGCAATATGCCCTTCCTGATGTGTTGTATAAATTAAAGGAATCTGCTGAAAATGGCTAATCATTTCAGCTACCGTCTCACCGGCTAGAAATACGGGCATGTAACTTCCATCTACAGGCCGAGGCTTACGGCTTACAGCTACAGCCACTAACCGATAATGATTCATGGCCATATTTTTAGCCAGTAAAGGTAACTGTTTTATATGCTGAAATAGGGCTTCCGATTGTTGCAATCCTCTTTTTCCTGTCTCTACCATTAGCAACTGTTTTTCTTCCGCTACAATACTTCCCTGCAAATTAATTAAGCATAAAGAAGTTCGATAGTTGCTGGTATCAATCCCAAGAATCACATCCATCCAACTTACGACCTTTCCTTCAGTTTCCCAGAATCTTTCACCAGGCCAGATAATACCCCATTAATAAATTTGGGGGATTCATCGGTACCAAAGGTTTTCGCCAATTCAATGGCTTCATTCAAAGTGACTCCCGCAGGCATATCCTTTAGGAAATACATCTCGAAGGTAGCCAGGCGCAAGATTGCACGGTCTACTACAGATAATCGTTCCAGTGTCCACCCACGAAGATGTTTACGAATCAATTGATCAATTTGTTCCAGATTTTCATTTGTTCCTTTAATAAGTTTTACAAAAAAATCATTCTCTACATCTTCCTGGGGATTTTCTTCATCATCAATTTGATGAAGAAGAGCATAATCCAAATCCACCTGTGCTAAATCCATTTGAAATAAAACTTTAACCGCATTTTCGCGGGCTTTTCTCCGATTCATTAAAATCATCCCTTTTTTTTGACCCTCTCTTATGTACTTAGCTTACACAAATGGAAAAACCACCATTCCTGGTGGTTATCGTTTTGT
>CAMLDI010000015.1 GCA_946478845.1 uncultured Paenibacillaceae bacterium | reverse complement strand
TTCCGGAATACCTTGAATAAACGTAATTTTTCACGTTTTTGTACCGGTTAGCAATGATGAATAGCTCCTGATCATCACTAAAATAAACGACGTGTTGTTTTACGTTTTTGGGAACTCTTTTGATTACTTTAGGTTTTTGTCTTTTCGGTTTTGCCATCAGAAACCTCCTCTCCTTTAAACAATTTATTTGTTGTTTCTATCACTTTTTTATTTTTGTGACTTCTACTACCATACAATTTGGCTGAAAATACGGTAATAATCGATAATACATCATCCACTAATTCTTCCTCGTAGGATTTTTGGTCGTCTTCATTTAAAACAACAACTTCAATCCCTCTAATTCTGCACATCTCAAAAATAATTTCAGAACCAAAACGTAACAATCTGTCTTTATAATTTATAATTAAATGGCTGATTTGATTGGTTTCTATTAAACGAATTAACTCTTTTAAACCTGTCTTTTCGTAATTTAACCCTGAACCTATATCTTCTATTATTCGATATTTAAAACCTTTCGCAGCACAATAGAGTTCTAAAACATGTTTTTGTCGTTCAAGATCATCCTTTTTATTCGGTGTCGAAACCCTTGCATAACCTACAGCTATTTTTTCAACCATTTTGTTTTTCTTTGCGTTCACAAAGGTAAGAATTTGGTCAAGATTGTATCTCCTATGACCACCAGAAGTTCGTTCGGAGGTTATCTTGCCTTCCTTTTCCCATCTACGTAAAGTGTCTAATGAGACACCGATTTCTTTAGCTATTTTTCCAATAGGTAGTTTCAAAGGAAAATACCCCCATCTTTCATTTATGCTATAATTATAATAAAACCTACTGATTTTGTCAGTAGGTTTTATAAAATTCAATTAATATTATTTGTTCTGTTTTCTACCTCTTATTTTTATCAAACATGTGATCAAAAGCAGTTATGATTTCCCTGGTTAACTGAATTGGCATTTTTCTCTTTCTGAAAACATCTGGATCCTCTGCCACATTGTTTATATCAATGTTATTCTCTTTTATAAATAAATCAAAAGCTTCAGTCGTTATGCAAAACCCTGATGGAACAAGAAACCCTCCCTTGACCAACTCCCCAAGGTTTGCTCCTTTACCTCCGACAAGAGCATGATTTTCTTTACTTATTTCATTGAGACTCTTGATGTACTCTCCCATTTGTATTCATCTCCATTTAGTAGATGATTAAACTATTGAATCCCCAGTCCTCGTAAATTAAATTCAGTCAAAAAACGGGTAACCTCGTCTACATCCATTGTTTTATCAGTAAAATTCCAACTTCGAATAACATGATAGGTTGACCCCATCCAGGCCATAGAAGCTAGATCCGTGTTGATGGGTTTTATTTTCCCCTTAGCAATCCACTCATCAAACTGTTTTTTCATTTTAATGGAACTAGCCTGAAAAACATCATCTCGTTATAGATTCATATTTACAGAATAACTATTTTTTACTAAAAATCGAACAGCATGTTCATGGGTTGCCATATAACTAACAAATCCCCGAATACTTTTCTCTACGATTTCCTTAATGTCACTTTCTTCCTCTACAACAACATCTGTAGATTGAACAATGTCCTCTAAAATCCCCTCATAAACAGCGGAATAAATTTCTTCTTTATTTTTAAAATAAAAGTAAATGGAACCTACAGACACATTAGCAGCACGGCAAATATGAAACGTTAAAAAAGCCTTCCTGATAAAGGAAGACTTTTCCTTTCTAAATTATATTTTTTTAACTGTACCGATGTATTTCCACTCTACAAAATCAAACACATTATCCTTTTCAGGGAAAGTCCCTTTTGAAAACTGATATACTGTATTGGGGTCTTCAGCAAAGACAAACAGGATTTTTTCCTTATTAACCCAGAACTTAAAATTCATTGGATTATTCTTCATGAATTCCATTCGTACCATATAGTTTGGCTTATTTAAATCTACTTTTTCTTGCGCTTTTTCAGCTTTCTTAATTGCCTGCAAAAACTCACTGATAGCTTCTGCCTCGATATAGTAAGCTCCCCCATCACTGGCATAAACCTGTCCAAAACCCTTAAAAATCTCTGCTTTTTCAATCATAAGTTTAGTGGCCAGTTTCCCAACATAATTTACATCATAAAAGTCGGTATAGCGATGGCTATACTGAGAGAAGGGGTCATCTGAGTAATCAATCCAAAGTTTTTCAAGGGATGGAGAAAATTGAATCGTTTCACTTGCTTCAATAATTTTACCATCACATTGCACTTTTATTGTGGCATGGGCTCCAATAACATAGTCATCTCTGTTAGCTGTAACTTTATAATCTAGCAATTTATAATCTATGCTTTTTAATATCGCTATATTTTTATTGTAATTTTCTTTGGCCACTTCTTTACTTATTTTTTCTGGTTGATCAGTAGCGCCTTTATAAAGCAACAGATATTCAAAGGCTTTATCATAGTCCCCGCTTTTTATAGCACTGTAGTATTCATTTGCTAATTTCTCTGCTTTATTTAACCGATACTTGTCCCACCAGAAAAATGAAAGAACAATGAAGATTAACGAAACCATGATTCCAATAAATATCTTTAAGCCTCTCAACTGGATCAACCTCCGCCCCTTTTACAGAGATTATCTCACTCAGAGCGATTTTCGTCTGTGTATCTTTAACGAATAATTATAATTGTTCTTAATTAACTTAAAAATACCAATTTATCCAAAGGATGAAGAAGTTCTCCCCATTCACAAAGCACTGTTAAATATCATCACGGATAAGAAAATAAACAATGGCACCAGCGAGGGGCACAAGTAATACTCCAATCATTACAACGATTGCGAATTCTTTGCTACTTCCCCTTTTTCTTGCGTCCTTATAAGCCCATGTGCTTAATACCACCTGTAGAACAAGTTGGACAAACCAAAAAAATCCCACATAACCCATATTAAAAGTAAATCATCCAAAATTAAACAATAAGTCCACCTCTTTTTCCCTTGTACTTAAAAAGGGAAGAACCCTATTTAAAGTTCTCCCTATTTCCTCATGCTATTAAACTTCTACTTTTGTTAAAATTTCCTCTTTTCCTTTCTTATACGGCCAGAAACTCCACTTACCCAGGACGTTAATAATAGCAGGAACCAATATGGTTCTTACTAAGAAGGTATCTAAGAGAATCCCTACAGCCACAATGAAACCAAACATAAACAATTCCATAATGGGCTGAGTAATCAATACACTAAAGGTAGCTGCAAGAATTAAACCTGCAGATGAAATGATGCCACCGGTTTTCGCTAATCCCCGTTGTATGGCTTCTTTCAAAGGATAAGACTTCATTTCCTCTTGAATGCGGGACATAAGCATGATGCTATAATCAACCCCTAAAGCAACAAGGAACACAAAGGTATACAAGGGTATGCGGTAACTCATGCTATCATAGCCAAACACTTGTTGGAAGAAGAAATTTCCGATTCCCATAGCTGCAGCATAGGAAAGAAGAATGGTTCCAATCATGTAAATCGGTGCTACAAGGGAACGGGTTTGCCAGATAAGTAACAGGGTTATTAGTGTTGTAACTAAAAGCACCACCAACCAGGTATCCCGGTCATTCACTTCTTTCACATCTGCCTGTTTTGCCGTTTCCCCTGCAAAATAAAGCTCATAATCTGCATCATTTAAACCGCTATCTTTTAATAATTGGCTGGCCTTATTTCGCATGTTTTCTAAGTTTCCAATAGATGTTAAGGTATATGGGTTGTCCTTAAAAGTTAATTCCAATTTGGCTAATTTTCCATCGTTCCCAAGGAAAGAATCAGGATGGCCCTTGCTCATACCTTTAGCCAGAGCATCCATGGTTGCTGCATCAGGGGCTACTTCCTGTACCCCTGGTTGTTGTAATAACACTTCACGTAATTTTTTCAACTGATCTTTGGTAGGAGCTTTATCTTCTGAAGAAACCAGCACACTGGTTGGAGCCAAATCCCCTGGATTATATTTTTCTTCCAGAATTTCATACCCCTGCCGGGATTCCATATCAGCCGGGAAGGATTTAATTAAGTTAAAGGAATACTGGATGTTTTTCATCTGGTAGGAGCCTACAGCAAGTAAAGCAACTACCACTAAACCTAACACTTTATAATGTTTTGTAATAAAGGTAGAGAGATTCCACCATAATCCTTTAGAATAATCTTCTTTCTTTTCTGTTTTAGGAATGGCTGGCCAGAAGGCTTTCCGTCCAAAAAGAGTAAATAATGCTGGAAGTAAAGTGACCCCGGCAACCATTAAAATAAACATAGTGATCGAAAAAATTGGGGCAAAGTTTTGATAGGGTTTATATAAAGCAACAAATAATACAAGCATAGCCGCCAATACCGTACTCGCACTAAAAGCAATGGGTTCCCCTACTCCAGCCATGGCATTTTTCATGGCTGTATGCTTGCTTTCATGTTTTCGCAATTCTTCTTTATAACGAGCAAAGACAAAAAGGGCATAATCCGTTAAAGCCGCAAACAATAGAATCGACATAATGGATAAAGACTGGGTTTCAATGACAAGCCCGGATTTTCCAAGCAAGCCAAGGGTACGATCTACCACCTGATACACCAATCCTGCTGCCAATAAAGGAAGAATAGCAAGTAAGGGTGAACGATAAATCACGATTAATAGAATAAGGATTAAGCCTACGGTAGAAAGCAATAACACCACGTCAGCTTTTGAGAACAATGCAAGGGTATCCGAGGCAATGCCAGCAGGCCCTGTAATTTTAACAGTTAATCCTTCTGTAAGGATTGGATGAATGATTTCATTCAATCTATTAATTGAATTCTGGATGGCCTTCATTTCCATGTTATCTTCTAATAACACAGGAAGCAAAAGGGTGGTTCTATCTTCAGACAGAAGAGATTGTTTCACAGGCATAGGCAGGTCAGAAAAAGGCATAATGGACTTCAAATACTCCAGTTGGCCGTCGCCTTTTATCTTTTCACTAACCTTGCTAATGGTCTCCATATCTTTGTCTTTAATGCCATCCTTATTAGAAAAAACAATAAGGGCTGGTGTGCCTTTGTCCTGGGAGAAATACTGATCTAATTTCTCATTGGCAATGACGGATTGTGCATCTGCTGGCAACCCTGAACTATTCACGTTCACTGCGAATTGTTTAGCAGGCTTAGCAACACCACTAAGAACGCCCACAAGAACCAGCCAAAGGGCCAGGGTAATCCAGGCTCCTTTACGGGTGCTCACAGCATTCGTGAGGCGAACAAGAAAGGATTTCATTTCATACCTCCATTCTTATATTTGACACTGATGTCGAAATGAGTTAAAAAAAGAGAAAATAAAAATGACAGTACTGTCAAAAAAATAGTACCCTATTTTCAACAGACCGTCAATTGACAAAACCATGGCAAAGCATATCAAATAATTGATCAATATACTCTTCAGAGGGTATGCCTCCATGATTTGGAATTTGAATAATATTGAAAAATAACCCGGCAATAATTGCTTCCGGTACCTCTTCTCGAATAAGCTTTTCCTTCTTTCCCTCTCGAATCCATAAAAGCAGCTTGGAAAGCAAATCATGGTGTTGCTGGGCTAACTGCATTAAGGAATCTCTCGTTTTCTGGGAGGCATCCCCATTCACCTGAGGGATAATCATAATAATTTTATGAATCTGGCCATATTTTACAAAGATTCTCAAAATGCCTTTTAACTTCTCCAGGGAGGTTTCTTCCCGAGGCAATGCATTACACGCGGAACTAATCCGATCCATGAGATTTAACATGTACCCAGTGATTAACTCTTCTTTGTTAGGGTAGTATTCATAGATGGTTGTCCTAGCCACATCTAATCTATCAGCCAACATCTTAAAATGAAAAGCGTGATAGCCATGCTCTAACAAAAGTTCTTCTGTTGCCTTCATTAACTCTTGCATTTCGATAACCCTTTTTCGTCCCATACATAACCCTCTTCTTTTAGCAAGCCTTTTGTAAGAGTATTTTACGTTAGATAGAGGCCATTCGTCAAAAAGGGTTTTTCAACTTACCAGTTGGTGTTTCTTGACAATCTTCTTCCATAAATCATAATCCTCCAGGGCATAATCCTCATCAGTAAACACCCTGGCTCGATTTTCAAAATAACGGCTCACCCATTGTGTAAGAGAATCTACTAAATATTTCTCATCAATCTTTTTCTGAGAAATTAAATCAACAATCTGTTCCTCTAATATATATAAATATCCTTCAATATTGACATCCATACTGCGTAACATTGTATCTTTATACCCTGTATTACAATCTAAAAATTGCAACAGCAATTTAAAGTGATTTTCATGGTCACTTCTGGCTGATTGATTCCACTCATATAATGCATCAATTAATCCTGCTACCCCTTGATTCCTCATCTTCCTTCTCCTTTGACTTTAGCATATGTATGTAAAAATATTATAGTAATATCGCAACATTATTTACCTAACTTCGTTATATAATCTAACATAATTTAATTATATCCTATATTTGTTAATTAATTAGGAAAAAATGTGAAAATATATTGAAAAATGTTCCATATCACTTTTATAATGTTATAATTTATTACATACAGGAACTGGGAACCCTGTTTTTTTAAACTTAAGGAGATGATTTCGTATGTTAGCCACAGCCGTTAGTGCCCGCAATCAATTACAAGGAATCGTTCAATCCATTGAACAAGGTCTCATTATGAGCAAAGTTGTTCTCGATGTAGACGGTCTTTCCTTAACATCCATTATCACAAAGGATTCCATTGAAGAATTAAGCCTTCAAAAGGGGGATTCCTTGTCAGTTTTAATTAAAGCCACTTCAGTCATGATTTTAAAAGACGAAAAGGCTAAAGTCAGTGGGCGCAACAAAATTCCAGCAACCATTCAAAACATTCAAAGAGGCCAAATTGTTTCCAAAATTACCCTTGAGTATAAAGGAAATCTATTAATTGCAATTATTGATAATGATTCTGTTGAAGATTTAGCCCTCCAAACAGGCGACCAGGTTGTCGCTTTAATTAAAGCCACCAACGTTTTAGTGATGAAATAGAACAGAAAGTAAGAAGAGCCTGTAATCTCAATGAGAATACAGGCTCTTTTTAATACCAATCATGTCTTTCATCCGTGTCATATTCAAAAATTCAACGTATAGTATAAGGAGTTTCTTTTTGATAGGAGAAAAAAACAACAGTTGAATCCCAGAGAAAAACAAGAATTAAATCAATATAGGAGTACCCTATGAAAATTCTTTTTTTGCACATCCCAAAAACAGCGGGCACTACTTTATTGCAAATCATCAATAAGCAGTATCAAAATGGTGAAATAGCAGACTGTTATTTCAAAGATCCATTGCAAACAGAAATCTTCCTAAAACAAGTCTCACACAACCCCAACGTTAAAATGATCTACGGCCATTATAATTTAGGAGTTCGGCACTATCTTGCCACACCCTATACCTTTTTCACCTTATTACGTGATCCGGTGGAACGGGTGATTTCCTTCTATTATTTTCTTAAAACCGTTGGCCATGTTCACCAGAGTAAACTAATAAATATGAGTTTAGAAGAATTTTTTTTATCTAAAGAAATTCCATATATCCCCTCATTATTTTATAATTCCCAGACAGCAGATTTATCCGCAGACTTTCCTTTTCTAGATAAAGGAGGAATGATTATTCATTTTCCTAATACTCCTTACCCCCCACAACAACCTCCAAGCCTTGAGAAAGCCAAAGAACACATGGAAAAATACTTTTCAGTGGTTGGCATCACCGAAATGTTTGACGAAACCCTATTTATGTTAAAAAAAGCTTTTTCCTGGAGGGATATTTCTTATACCAAACAAAACGTAGGCATAAACCGCCCAACTCAAACCCAGATTCCAAACCATGTCATTGATCTAATTATGGAAAAGAATCAATTGGATATCCAATTATACCAGTGGGCCAAAAAGAGATTTGAGGCAAAAATCCAACAGTTAGATGAAAAGGATACACAGGAATTGAAGGAATTTATTACAAAGGAGACAGGTGATAAAAATTGATAAATCCCAATGAACCCCGTCCCCGGAAGTGGTCCCAACTCCCTTATACCGGAGAAAATCAGGTCCCTTTTCCGGAAGAATCCAGCGGTGGGACATGGCCCACCTTTTACTTAAGCTCAGATGAAAAAGGTACATTTTTAGATCCTCAAGGGCAAAAAATTATCTGGGATGTACGCCATCCAGACACCATTGATTTTCAAAAAGACCAACTGGAACAAGTAAAAAACACATTAAAAAATCTATCAAAAAAACAAATCACCATTGCAGAATATTGGAACGCCGGCCCTCCTACAAAACAGTTTACCCCGATCATTGATCGGCTCATTGATACCTATAAGATGTCTGCACTTAGGGCAACCCGAATTCTTGGGGCAGTACACTCTGGTATCCACGATGCACTTATTGTCACCTGGCATTTAAAATATCTCTGGGAAGTGCCACGCCCCAATCAATTGGACCAAAAATTAGCCACCATCTGCTGCACTCCCAAACATCCCAGTTATCCTGCTGGCCACTCAACAGTCGCAGGTTGTTCCGAAGTAATCCTTCGCTATTTCTTTCCTCCTGAAGCTGACCGGCTCCACGAGCTTGCAGAAGAATGTTCCCTCTCCCGCCTTTATGCTGGTGTCCATTATCCCATTGATTTAACAGAAGGGTTAAAACTAGGCCGTCAAATCGGGCAAATGGTTGTCGATAAACTAATCCAGGACCATGATGGGAATCAGGTAAAACTAGATTACACCATTACGGAAAACCGACATGCCAATTTATTGCCTCCTCCTTACAAACAAATGATTCCTTTCCCCCGGGGGAGAAACTGTGATTCTTTACTGGATCCAAGGGAAGATCCCGATGCCAGATAGATAAAGGGGACAAAATCTCCCTTTTTTTTGCACAAAAAAAGCCCGGGCTTTTTTATGCCCGGGCAATATTTCAGAGGATGTTCTTACTTACTTTTCATTTAATTTTTTATACATTTTAATAGTTTGTGCATGGTTTCCTTCATGAAATAAATTAAAGGAAAGAAGTTCACCAAATGTATTCATCGTTAAATCATGCAACGTAAATGGATTAACTACCTTTTCATTTAACCTATTACTTAATCTTTCTTTGATTCGATGAGGTTGTTCCTGGAGCAACTCTATAAGTTTTTGTAATGTGGGAGACTCTATTGTCCAATCAGCAGGCTTCGTTCCCACTCCAAATAACTTATGGTATTCCTTTGGCAATTGCATTGGTTCTTGTGCAAAGTGAAAAGCAAAAATTTCTTGAACATAATAGATGTGGCCAAGATTCCAAAGAATGTTGTTATTGAATCCTGGTGGTATTTGATTTCCTTGATCTTCGCTTAGTTCTTTTACGATATTTAATGTGCCCTGTCTAACAAAATTCAATTGTTCAAATAAAGCTTCTGCCATTCTCCTCTCACCCTCTAATGTAATATTTTCCCTTAAATTATTTATGTATAATAACATATTATTCCGATAATAGGAAGTATTATAAATAGAGGGAGGGGTTGTATCTAACGACCCCTCTTACCCTTTTGGTTGCGAGAGACAAAGTCTTGATCAATTTCTTTTTTCCATTCCTCAGTAAGGGATCTGCAAGCACGAAGTTCACTAACTGCATTGCTGACTACCTCATAATTCAAGCGGGTGCCTTCAGAATCAGCTAGATAGGTTGCTGCCCGATCTGCACCAATGCCAAATCGTGCCGCAGTAGAAATGGCATCAATATTGGCCCCCAAGAAGATAAATTCCCAACCGTATTTTTCTTTCTGCCATTCCACCATTTCCTTGATTTTTTCATAGGTAAATTCACGGCTCGCATTTTCCATGCCATCCGTGGTGATCACAAACATTACTTTGTCCGGCCGTTGTTCCTCCTGAATATGGCGCTGGGCATTGGCAATCTTATGAATGGTTTTTCCAATAGCGTCTAGCAATGCTGTACATCCCCCTACATAATATTCCTTCTCTGTAATGGGGCGAAGGCCTTTAATGTTGTTCCGATCATGGAGCAACTCATAATTGTCATCAAAGAGCACCGTGGTGATAATCGCTTCCCCGGGTTCTTCCTGCTGTTTTTTCAACATGGCATTATACCCGCCAATGGTGTCACTCTCCAACCCTGCCATAGAACCGCTTTTATCAAGGATAAACACTAATTCTGTTACATTTGATTTCATTTTGTATCCCTCCCCCTTCTTTATGAATCAAGGATACCAGGGTTAAGAGGGAAGCTGGTCGCCTGGAAAGCGACAATTATGCGCTAAAGAAAACTTGGTTAGCGCCAAGCCTTTAGGCGAAGGCGATAGCCTTAGTTGCCCTTATGCGGATAAGATAAAATTTATAATTTCTTATCCGCCAAGCATTGCCTGATCAAAAGCGAACAGGGCTTCATTAATCTCGTGGATATTATAATTGTTTTCTTCAATGAAATATTCAATAATGACATCAAATTTATTGCTATGGGACAAGGTGTATCCCGCTTTGCCCAGGAGGTCCAGGGTTTCATCTAAATTCAATTCCAAAGCAATCGCAAAGGCAATGGCTGTCATTTTGCTGGGATTATACCCATTATTGCTGCGAATTTTAGAAAAAAGTTTGCGGTCAATATTGGCCCTTTTATAGGTTTGCACATCGGTCATGCCTTTCTCATCAATTAAACGCAACAACATTTGAGAGAAAGATTCATCCAATTTGCCTACCACATCCTCGAGATTCCTCTGTTCAGCTTTTTTAGCAACAGGAGCAGGAGCTGGCATAACCTCCTGCAATAATTCAATGTTTTCCTCAAAAGTTTGGGATTCATGGGGCTCTATAATTCTATATGATTCCAGTTGAAGGCGTTCTTCTACATAGTTGTCATCAATATACTCTTCAATCTCAGAAAACAATTTTTCGCTTAACACATAGTCTTTCTTATCAAAAATCACCAGATAAACAGTCATGTCATGGTTCAAGAGAAATTCACTAATCGCTGTAACAGCAATATGTAACGCCTGGTCCTTGGGATAGCCATAGATTCCCGCTGAAATCAGGGGAAAGGCAATGGTATAGCACTGATGTTGCAAAGCTAGATTGAGGGAGTTGATATAGCAGTTATGTAATAGATTGGCCTCTCCCTTGTTCCCCCCGCGCCAGATAGGGCCAACGGCATGAATAACAAAATCAACCGGTAAATGATAGCCCTTTGTGATTACTGCTTCCCCGACATTACAGGATCCAATGGTGTTACATTCCTCTTGCAATTCCTTCTCCCCGGCAGCATGAAAAATGGCGCCGCACACGCCTCCTCCCATTTTCAACCCCGGGTTTGCTGCATTGACAATGGCATCAACAGTCATTTTCGTAATATCATTCCGCACAATTTTCAGCGTCATGGGTGAATCTCCTTTCTAATTTTTTCTTTATTCTATTTTTCAAAACAGCATATTATATCGTTCTCAAAAGTTATAACTATAGTAGCTACTACAATTATCTGAATGAATTGGGAGAGATTCATATGAATAAAGAGAAGTATAATATCGCTGAAAGAGTGCTGGATATCTGGTTCCGCCTGGAAACTGAGGCAGAGCTCACCCCTTCTGAACTAGCACAGGATTATGGAGTAACCACAGATACCATTGTTCGGGATATTAAATTTATCCGCAATGTGCTGGACAACAACCAGCAACTTTATTTCGTCTCCTATAAAAAAAGTGGAAAATATTATAAATTGGAACGCACGGGAAAACTCCTTTCTTTCCCTGAAGTGGTCGCTATTATGATCTCCCTTTATTGCAACCGCAGTTTCAATAAAACAGAAATGGAAAGCCTGGAAGAAAAATTCATTAAACTATTTCCGCCCAAAGAGGAACGAAATTTACGGAAATTATTCTCCAGTTTAAAATACAACTATAAACCGGTCCATCATGGAGAAACAAAAGAAAAAATACATCTTCTCTCTCATGCTATTATTAACCAAAACAAACTCACATTCCTTTATAAACAGAAAAGTCGAATCGTCGAACCTTACTCTATTCTCTACCATGACCGAATGTATTATTTAATAGCATCCGAAGAGGGCGAGGACATGAAACGAATCTGGCGTTTCGACCGAATTCACAACTTAAAAATATTAGAAGAACATTTTACAAGAGATAAACATGAAGTGTTCAGTTCAGGAGATTTCGCGAATCTCACCTTTAATATGTTTAATGGAAAACCCATAACTGTCACCTTAAACGTAGAAAATAGCACGGTTGAATATGTACAAAGAGCTTTTCCCGAAGCAAAAATCATTGAAAATCATGTCTCATCCTTCCATACCCGAATGGAAGTGAAAGTAGCTGGTGAAGAAGGAATCCTGAAATGGCTCCTATCCCAGCAGGATGACATTGAAGTACTCTCCCCCTTATCCCTCAGGGAAAAAGTGCAAGAAACCATCAAAAATATGGCAAGTCTTTACAAACTAAAAATCCATGAATAAAGTAAAAGGGTCTTGTGCTCAAAGCAGAAGACCCTTTGTTAATCCGGATTTAGGTTTGTAGATCAAATACAAATTGTATATTTATTTAATTACAGAAAAAGAAGTTCCTGTAAAAACAGAAGCGCCAGTACGTTCAAAATATGCAACGTCAATATCACCTATGTTACCAGAAACTGTAATATTATTGTAATCTTTATAAGTGGATTTGCCTAGTTGAAGATATTCATTGAACCCGATCTCTATATTTCTGTCTATAGATTTATGATATGAATAATCCTTAGGATTAAATGACCATGTAAGATTGATCCATTCATCACCTACGTATGTTTCAATAGGGTTGTAAGAACCACTTTCATCATACACCCATTCAACCTTATTAACAGCTACTGTTTTATTTACTATTACCGTTCCTTTGTTTGTGTCAAAAACAACCTCAGATTTTGGAATTTTAACTTGGCCATAATAAGATTCATTCGTTACGTAATCAAATCTTTCAAAATACAAAATATATTGGTCTTGATTCTCATAGTCAGTTGCAAGATTTACAAAAGTATCGATAGTTCCTTGTCCACCGTAAAACGTTGCACTATTAGTAGAAGCCTTTTGTACAGGAGAATTATTTTGAGCACCTTGTGCCATTGCCGGTAGAGCCATAGTTAGCATGAGTAAAATCGTCAATAATAAAACTCTAAATCTTCTCATCTAATACACCTCCAAATTATGGGAACCTAAATCCTATAACCAATTATACTTTATTTTGGAAAAAATGTAGTTAGTAGAGTTAATATTTTCACAAAAATTTATAAATTTTACAATTTATACACGATATAACCTGGTTACTTTAGGGATTTGTGTCTATACCCGGGTATTTTGAATAAATTAATCAGGATGAACAAAGGAGTTGAAAAACAGTGCAAATCCATGTTGTTCGACCAGGGGACTCCCTCTGGGGGATTTCCCAAACTTACAGCATCCCCGTTGACCAGCTAATCCAATCCAACGAGATCCAAAATCCTAATAATCTAGTGGTAGGACAGACCATTGTCATTCCCATCTGGGGCAGATTCCATTTTATCCAGCCTGGAGAAACCATTTATCAAATCAGCAGACGTTACAATATTCCCATGTCTGAATTACTACGGATTAACCAGATTCAGAACCCCAACATGCTTCCTGTTGGTTTTCGCCTATACATCCCTCAACAGCCTCGTCCCACTGTCGATGTAGGAGCCTATATTGATCCTAGAATTACCGGAGCAAATTCAGCAGCGGAAGTAGATAAAGTTGGTGAACACCTTACCTATCTTAATATATTTAGCTATGCCATCAACCGGGATGGTACCTTAACCCCGGTAGAAGACCAACCTTCCATTAATGCAGCCTATCGGGATCGTGCAGTTCCCCTCATGGTATTAACAAATTTTGAAAATGGTACCTTTAGCACAGAACTGGCAACTGCTTTCTTTACCAATGAAGCTCTCCAGGATCAAGTACTGAATGAAGCCATGAAGATTATGGAGCAAAAGGGTTATCTAGGCCTGGATTTTGACTTTGAATACCTGGGAGCCCAAAATAGGGAAAGGTATAATCAATTTCTGCGGAAAGCCCAGACCAGGCTGAAGGAAAGAAATTATTTCATCTCCTCTGCCCTGGCACCAAAAGTATCAGCTGATCAAGTCGGTGTACTTTATGAAGGCCACGACTACAGGGCCCATGGAGAAATTGTAGACTTTATCTTCTTTATGACCTATGAATGGGGTTGGTCAGGAGGCCCCCCAATGGCGGTTAGCCCAATTGATCAAGTACGCAGGGTCATGGAGTATGCCATTTCTGAAGTGCCAAGAAATAAAATCATGATGGGCATCCCCCTCTATGGATATGACTGGACCCTGCCTTATGTCCAGGGGGGCAGTTTTGCAAAATCCATAAGCCCTCAGGAAGCCATCGCCCTGGCATTGAGATACAATGTGAGCATTTCATACGATCCTGTTGCCCAGGCACCCTATTTTTACTATGTTGATGAGCAAGGAAGAAGGCATGTGGTTTGGTTTGATGACGCAAGAAGCATACAGGCAAAGTTTGACCTGGTAAAGGAGTTGGGCATCCGAGGTTTTTTCTACTGGGTCCTTGGCAGAGATTTCCCACAAAACTGGCTGCTGGTTGATGATAATTTTGTAGTGAGAAAGAGGGTTTGAATAGGAGGAGTACTTAGCATACTCCCCACCCGGTGGACAGGCTCTTATTTTAAAATCTTTATCTTGAAATTCAAAAGCATGGTACTATATCATATTTAAGACTTTAAAGACGAGAGGACAGTACTAACATGGAAAACGTATCAAATGTAGATCAATTGGAATCAATAAAATCCTTCCAATCCACAATCCGTAAATCCGAAAAGGCCCTGGCTCAGATGACGCAGAAAGGCGCAAATACAACCTTATTAAAGAAACGACTCAACGCTCTTTACATCGGCTTAGCCATACTAGAACACCTTTGGAATCAAAGACCCCATTATTACACCCAGGAAGAATTAGCAGAGGCTCGCAATGTTCTTACTGGTTTATTCCCATCTATTGAGAACATTTATGCTAAGTCAAAGTCAGGCAGTCCTCAAAGAACCCTTTTAGAAAGAAGAATTAAATCATTGGAACTAGCTGTTCAAGCTATTGACCATCTTTCCAATGAATAATTCCCCTTTCTTTCACTACTATTTATCCAACAAATTCACCATGCTGAGGGAACAATCCAAATAAACCTCCCGTATGGATAAACAGAATATTTTGATGCTCCCGGAATCGTCCCCGTTTGATTTCCTCTGTCAGTCCATAAAAGGCTTTTCCCGTATACACTGGATCAAGAACAACACCTTCCAATGTGGCAAGTTCACGAATCAATTGACGCTCTTCCGGGCGACCCAGGGCATATCCCCGTCCCACATAGCCATCCACAATGTTTATCTCATCTGGAGAAAAAGAAATCGACGTTTGCAAATACTGCTGGCTATCTTCCAAAATACCGGTAATGGCTTTACGAAAATACTCACTATCGTCACACACATTGAAGCCGTATATGGTTTTATCTACCCCTAGCAGCTTTGCAGCAAGAAATAATCCTGCATAAGTCCCACCGGAACCTACCGCTACAACAATGGCATCAAAGGACAGGCCTAATTGTTTTTCCTGGGCTACTATTTCCTCCATCGCAGCGTAGTAACCAAACGCTCCAATTCCATTGGACGCCCCTTCAGGAATAATGTATGGACGATATCCTTGTTCCATCAATTGCTCCTTGTTCTCTTCCATAATCTGCTGCCGGTCATTTCTGTACTGTTCTGCAGTAATAAAATGGATGTTAGCGCCAAGCAAATCATCAAGAAGCAAATTGCCATCCCGCTCTGCATTCTCATCCCCCCGAAGCACGACATCACATTTCAATCCGAGGCGGGCTGCTGCTGCCGCAGTTGCCCGGCAATGGTTGGACTGAATCCCGCCACAGGTGATTACGGAGTCACATCCTCTATTCAAGGCTTCCTGTAAACTAAACTCCAGCTTCCTTATTTTATTCCCAGCAATCTCCGAACCTGTTTGGTCATCCCGTTTTATATATATCTCTGGTCCACCTAGATGTTTTGAAAAACGCTCTAACTTTTCAATCGGGGTTGGCAAATTTGCCAGATGGATGCGTTCTGGAATCATTGTCATGTCTTTCTCCTCTCCTCTCGCCTGTATAAAGTTGTTCCCTGAATTTATTTCCGCAAAATCTTCTCCATGGCTTTTCCCTTAGCTAACTCATCGATTAGCTTATCCAAATAGCGAATTTCCCGCATTATTGGTTCTGCAATCTCTTCCACCCGGATTCCGCACACTACACCTTTGATCAAAGCCCGTGCAGGATTCAATTGGGGAGATTCCGCAAAGAAGGTCTCAAAGTCTGTCCGTTTTTCCAGTTGTACTTCTAACTCTTCCTGGCTATATCCTGTCAACCAACGGATAATTTCATCGACTTCTGATTTTGTACGCCCTTTTTTCTCTGCTTTGGAAATATAATGGGGATAGACACTTGCAACACTCATTGTATAAATCTTATGTTTGGTCATGATACATCCTGGTTACTAAAATCTAATGATTTCTAAAATTCGCCCCCGAACCAAGAAAAATGGGACTTCCGCGACGATTCTCACGCCATTCCATCAGGAAGGGATTCTGACCCTTGTCATGAACCTGCTGTCCAAAACATCCTGCGGTGCTCTGTTAGAGCCGGCGTTTGCAGTAAACCATTCCAATTTCCGTCGGTCAGTCTACCGCAAAGATTTTAGTACCAGGATTACACCTCCTTCAATTGTAATTCCTGGTTCTTTATAATTTATGTTTTATGAACGACATTCCATAGTTTCCAACTATGATTTTGTTTAAATTTATCAATATTTTTAAGCAACATTCCAATATATTTTCGTTTTTGTTTGCCAGATGTTGATTTCTTCTCGGATTCTTCCATTGATCCAAGAATACGAACCAACATAGGTTTTACCATTTTACGGAGTTGATTTAATAATTCCTTCGGAATTTTTTCTTCAAAATCTAACCCTCTTCTGCCGATAACAAATGAAGCTGCTTCATGTACAGATAATCCATACATTTTTGAATATTTGAATCTACCTATAACTGAAGTATAGGCAGGGTTTACCTTTTGGATTTACACCTTTAACATTCGGAAGAACAACATCGACAATTTCATTAAAATATTTATCTGGAACATGGAGTTTAAACCGCAATCTAGGATTATTTCTTTTTCCTTCTTTTAACAAAAGAGGGTTCGCTACTTCACAGTATCTTCTGTATAACGTTTATTCAAGCGAAATTTCGTTTGAACTTTTTTAATTAATTCACCTGAATTTTCTCCTTTAAGCAATCGATTGAAAGAATAGCGTAAAGCAGAACAGAATACTTGCATTAAACGATACCCAAACTCTAATTGTTTGAGTATCTACACTAAATAATTCAGCCACTTTTCCAATTTAAAAAATTCCATATTTTTCATCTATTATTAAAATTATCTTATAACATAGAATTTTAGATTTCAATTGTTTTCAATAATATTAATTATAAAAATTGAAACAGTATTAACCTCCCTAAAAATGCCGTTATTTTATGTATTTCCTGATTCTTCACTTTTACGTAACAATAAAGGAAAAGAAATCTCCCCTTTACTGTATACTCGAATTCATTTAAGAATCCTGCTGTTTCAAAGGAACAATAAAAGGGACGGTCTTTAACCGCCCCTTTTACTTCGACCCAAAATCCCCAAAAAGATCCTTAAACAGTTGATCATCCATTACCACTTTATACTTTCCATCTATTTTTTTTAGATTCATTTTTATGTCCTTTGTAGTCATGGTCACATTTGGATCATTAATATTTTTTAACATGAGGGATGGCATCATTTTTTCAATCTCCGTTTGCGCCTCTTCACCGCCGAAAGCACTGGCAAAAGCCAAAGGCATTACTTCCTGCATTAACCTTGCATAAAGAACATTCGTATCCACCGTTGTAATTTTTACAGATACCACAGCAGTATCCCCTTCTTTTGACTCAGTCTTTGAAGGTTCAAAAGAAATTTTAGAAAATAACGCCTTCATAATTTTTCCTTCTTCAGTGTTTAATGCTTCCGGTGTTGTTTTTGATTCCGCTTTTGTCCCTTTTTTTGTATAAACCAATGGAGCCATCTTATCAAACTCATTGGATTTCAATGCCTGTAAAAATTGGTCCGCCACCGTATTCGGCCGTTGAAAAAAAGAACAGCCATTAAGAGATAAAATTAACAAAGAAAACATCAAAATAAACAACACTATTTTTTTCATACCCAATCATCCCTTTCTTTTTGCTAGGTTTATTATAGAAAAGGTGAACGGCGTATTATGATGTTGTTAAAACAAAAAAAGAGCTGTCAAAAAACAGCTCTATAATTCTTACCTTTTCTTAATTGGGATCCATATCTCGCTTTTAAATGTAGGCGAGGAAGTATCTTTATTCTCATTCCACAAGATTTCCGGCCCCTGGGTTAGTTGATAGTTTGAGGATGGGAACCATTCCGAATAAATGCGTCCCCATACATCCTGCAAAGTATCGGGAAAAGGCCCAACCGCTTCAAATACGGCCCAGGTTGAAGTTGGAACTTCAAGCTTTGTAAACTCTGCAGGACACTCCTGCGTGGTAGCAACCCCAATATAATGGTCCAACTCCCCTTTTTCCTCCATTCTGCCTTCGGAAAAATTGGTGGAGGCACTCAGGAGCCCCAATGGTTCAACATTGGAAAGGCTTTTTAATGAATGAATGTTATCCATGGTTAAACTTTGCCACATCCCGGCAATCTCTGGGTTCACTCCATGGAAAACAATAGGCACCCTTTTCATAATCCCTACAATGGAAAATGGCTCTTTTTCCACAATGCGATAGTTCATTTCATTTCCCCCTTTTATGGATAAATGGAAGGTCATAGGGAGATAAGACTTCAGTGGATGGCCATGTTTTCTTGCCTCTGAAGGAGTGATTCCATGGAGTTGTTGAAAGGCTCTCCCGAAAGAATCGGGGGAGTTGTAGCCATATTTAATGGCTACATCAATGACTCTTACCACGGTATTTTGCATGTCAAAAGCAGCCAGAGTCAGCCTTCTGCGACGAATGTATTCTGATAGGGAGATTCCCGCAAGAAAAGAAAACATCCGTTTAAAATGATACTCGGAACAAAGAGCCAGCCGTTCTACTTCTTTAAAATCAATCTCATCAGTAAGATGTTCTTCAATATAGTTCATGGCATTATTCATGTGCTGAACCGAGTCCATCCCATAACCTCCCTTCATTTATCCATAGAATAGCAGGAATTGAACATCCCCATCCGACTTTTCGTGCCCAATTCAGCAGGGTATGAAAACCCTTTATTTTGAAATCAGGGTTTTCAACAAGAACCGCTGAATTTTACCGCTAGGGGTTTTCGGAAGTTCCTTTAAAAACTCCACTTGCCGCGGGTATTCATGGGCAGATAATCGTTCTTTAACAAATTGGCTCAACTCTTTCCCAAGCTCTTCACCTGGCGAAACCCCTTCTGTTAGCACCACATAGGCTTTCACCACTTCATTGCGGAGCTCGTCAGGAACGCCAATCACAGCCACTTCAGCAACGGCATGATGTTCCATCAAAACACTTTCCACTTCAAAAGGGCCGATCCGGTAACCCGCACTTAAAATAATGTCATCTGCCCGTCCAGAAAAGAAGAAATAACCCTCATCATCGATGCTTGCTTCATCCCCAACCAATATATACCGTCCATCTAAACTATATTTACTTTTTGTCCGTTCCACATCATTCCAATACCGTTTAAACCAACACAAAGGAGAATTCAGGGTATCAACAGCGAGTTGCCCTTCCTGGTTAGGGGCAAGTTCCCGTCCTTCCCCATCAAGAACCACCATCCTAAATCCAGGGGTTGATTTCCCCATGGAGCCTGGCTTAATCATTTCTTCAAGATCAGGATGGTGGTGATTATTAATAACCATTCCCAATTCAGTCTGGCCAAAATGGTCATAAATAGGAATCCCCCATGCTTGTCGGGCCCAGACGACGATACTAGGATTGAGGGGTTCACCCGCACTGGAGGCAACACGTAAATTCAGGTGATACATATCTGCTATATTGTCACCAACGTTCATCAATCCTTTGTAAGCAGTAGGAGCAGCAGCAAAATTGGTGACGTGATACTTTTCCATGACCCTATAGACTTCTAGAGGATTAAAAGGACTTCCGTAAAATAAGATCCCTTTTCCCAGTAAAAGTGGCCCAATTAAATTGAAATATAAACCAAAAGCCCAGCCAGGGTCTGCCAGGTTCAAATAAACATCTTCCTCTCGCACTTCCAGAGCAAACCTCATATATGCTTCCATTGATGCAAGAGCTTTCATAGGTATTTCTACCCCTTTTGGATTCCCTGTGGTACCTGAGGTATATAGTAATCCTACTAAGTCGTCACCCTCTACCAGGGTTGACTTTTCCACAGGATTAGCTTTTTCTATTTCATCCCAAAAGCCGCCTGTATCCTTTGACACGACTACCACTTTTACAGGAAAGATTGATAACAATTCTTGTAGTTTAGGGTAATTTTTATCATCGGTAATCACCATTTTCGCACCACTGTCGATTACCCGATGTTTGATTGCCTCAGGGCCAAAAGCAGTAAACAGGGGCAAATAAACGGCACCCAGGCGCCAAATCCCCAGGGCAGCAATGACCATCTCAGGGCATTTTGGCAACATAATGCCCACCCGGTCCCCTTTTCGAATGCCCATTTTTACTAAAGCACCTGCAAACTTTGATGACAGTTCTTTGAGTTGGGCAAAGGTGTACTGTATGCTTTCCCCGCTCCCATTTTCGTATATCAGGCCAACTTTCTCAGGAGTTTCAGCATGATTGTCACATAATAACCCGGCAATAGAAATCTCTTCACCTTCATATTTTGCAATTAAAGATCGAACCTGGTCGTTGATACTTTCACAGCTCATCGATTTACCCCCTTCAGTAATTGGACATGATTCTGAATTAATCGATCAAACGAAACAAAGGCCGGGCAGCTTCTCCATTTGAATATTTATCACCTGGAAACACCTTATGGCCTAAATGCACCCGTTTCCCAATGATCTCCATATTCACTTCCTCTGGGTCCCTATTCATTAAATTCCCCATAATCCAGGGACCTTCATCCAGTTCAACCATTACAATGGTATAAGGGGCTTCACTCTCACGGCCTTCTGCTGCAATATATGAGGTGGTAAAGGTAACAATCCTCCCTTGCCCCTTCATCTCAACCACCTCCTGGTTGGTACTGGCGCATCCATGGCACACCATTTGGGGTGGGCAGGTTACTGTCTCGCAGTCATTGCATTTTAACCCCAATAATTTATTTTCTTTTAATGAAGAACTGTACTCTTTAAAAGTCAGCTTATACTCCAACCTAATCCCTCCTCCATTCATTTTTTTCCCTAGGTCATAGAAAGGATCATATTCACAATGACCCCATCCCCACCAAGGGTATCGATGAGACCCACCTTTGCTCCTTCTACCTGCCTTTCCTGTTCCCCTAATTCCCCTCTTAGTTGGCGTGTAATTTCCGTAACCTGAGAAACCCCCGTAGCTCCAATGGGATGTCCTTTTGCCTTTAATCCCCCGGACATATTAATGGGGATTTTCCCTTCAAGCCGGGTCTCTCCCCGTTCCCAGGCTTCCCCTGCGGTTCCCGGTTCGAAGAATCCCAGTCCTTCTGCTGCAATGAGTGCAGCAATACTAAAACAATCGTGAAGTTCACACACATGGATGTCTTTTGGCGTCAATCCAGCCATTTTATAAGCTTGTTCTGCCGCTAATTCTCTCGCCCTAATTCTCGGTAAATGTTTATACTGAGAACTTAATTTTCCGGAAGAAGTTTGGCCCACCCCGGCAAAATAAACGGGTTTATCGGTTAATCTCTTAGCTACCTCTTCTGATGCGATGACTATGGCAGCCGCTCCATCTGTAAAAGGACAGGCATCTAGCAATTTGATGGGTGTGGTGACCATAGGACTTTTTAACACGTCTGCAACGGATATTTCCTTATGAAACTGGGCGTTGGGGTTCTTCATCCCATAGTAATGGGATTGAACAGATACAGAAGCCATTTGTTCCGTGAGACGTTCCAAAGGAATCCCATACTCACTGGAATAAAGGTGTGCCAGCAACGCAAAAGCACCTGGGAAGGTAAACCCTGCAGGATACTCATAGCGGCTGTCTCCAAACATGGCAAAGGTACGTGTGGCCAAAGGGGTATCCATGGCCGTTGCTTTTTCCACGCCCCCCACCAGCACAATGTCATAAAAACCGGAGGCCACCCACATAAAGGCGTCCCTTACGGCCATACTTCCGGAAGCACAAGCTCCTTCAAACCTGGTAGCAGGAACATTGAAACAGCCAATATCATTGGCGAAAAAAGACTGCATCATCCCCTGCCCTTCCGAGAAGTCTCCTAATACATTGCCTATAAAAACAGCCTGTACATCTTTGGGTGATAAATTGGCTTCATTCAGGGCATCCATGGACACTTCCGACAGCATCTCCACCCCTGTTTTCGGTGAGTTAAACATAAACTTGGAGTGTCCCACACCCACCACTGCTACTTTTCTCATGACTTTCCCCCCTTTTTGATTGTTCTTGGTTTTACCGAGGTGCCATTCGAATGGCTCCGTCTAAGCGGATGGTTTCTCCATTGAGCATTGGATTTTCAATAATTTGTTGGACCAGCATGGCATATTCATCAGCATGGCCCAGACGAGAGGGGAAAGGCACAGATTTCCCCAGGGATTCACGAACCGCCGCGGGGAGTCCCGCCATCATAGGTGTATTAAATATTCCCGGGGCAATAGCACAAACCCGCACACCCTCTACTGCCAGATCCCGTGCAAGGGGCAGGGTCATTCCCGCAATGGCTGCTTTACTTGCGGTATAGGCGGCCTGGCCAATCTGGCCGTCAAATGCCGCGACGGAAGCCGTATTAATAATGACCCCTTTCCCACCTTCTTCATTGATTTCATTCAATAACATTTTACTGGCGGCCTGGCGCACAAGATCAAACACCCCGATGAGATTCACATCAATCACTTTTTTAAAGGTTTCCAGATCATGAGGTCCCTTTTTTCCGGCAACCTTCATACCAGCCACAATTCCCGCACAATTGACCACAATATCAATGCTGTCAAATCTCTCAATGGCTAAATCTATCGCTGCCTCGATGCTTTCTGTTTCTACTAGATTTGTTTTTATAAAGAGAACCCTCTCCCCTAACTCTTCTGCAAGTCTTGTACCCTTTTCTTCATTTATATCAAGGAGCACGACATGGGCTCCTTCATTCATTAACCTGCGAGCCGTTGCTTCTCCTAAACCGGAAGCTCCCCCTGAAATCATGGCTGTTTTTCCTTGAATAATCATGTCCAGATCCCCTTTCTATAATCCTAATCCCTTGCTAATAATGAGTTTCATCACTTCAGAAGTACCCGCATAAATGGTTTCAATTCTTGCATCCGTCCATAGCCGGGAAATCTCATACTCTTTGCAATACCCGTATCCGCCAAACAGTTGTAAACAGCGGGTAGTTACTCTATTTTCCATCTCGCAAATCCAGTATTTCGCCATACTCACTTCCTGGACGATTTCCTTTCCTTCCTTATGTTTCAGAATCAAGGTATCGAGAAAACTTCTCCCCACCTGAATCTCGCTTGCGATCTCCGCCAATGTAAACTGGGTATTTTGCAAAGAACCTAATGATTTACCGAATACCTTCCGATGCTTTACATACTCAAGGGTAAGATTCAAAGCACGTTCCGCAGAAGCCTGGGCCACAATCGAAACCATGAGCCGCTCCTGCTGTAGTTTTTGCATCAGATAAGCAAATCCCATCCCTTCTTCGCCCAACAGGTTCCCAGCTGGGACCCGACACTCTTCAAAAAATAATTCAGCGGTGTCCTGGGCATGCAACCCTACTTTTTCTATTTTGTTACCCCTGACAAAACCCTGGGTATCCCGTTCCACAACAAAAAGGGAAATTCCCTTCGCTCCTGCCGCTGGATCTGTTTTTGCGGCAACAATAACCAGGTCAGCAAGAATGCCATTGGAAATAAAAGTTTTAGACCCATTGATGATGTAACTATCCCCATCCTTCACCGCTCTTGTCCGCATGGACGCAAGGTCTGAACCTGCTCCTTCTTCCGTCATGGCTACAGCTAGAATGGTTTCTCCACTTACACATCCTGTTAACCACTTCATTTTCTGTTCTTCATTGCCAAAGGTCGCAAGGTACGGAGCCACAATATCGCTGTGTAGCCAGGCAAAAACTCCTCTAACACCTTGTCCGGCCAATTCTTCGGCAAGGATAACCGAATAGAGAAAATCTCCTTCCCCTCCACCGTATTTTTCTTCAGCCCAGGGGCAGAGAAAACCAAATCCCCCCATTTTCTGATAGACCTCACGGGGAACTAATCCCTGTTTTTCCCACTCTTCATAATGAGGAACCACTTCGGCAGCTACAAACTTTGCTAACGTATTGCGAAACATGATGTGTTCATCAGTAAAAGGCAGTATTCTTTCCAAATCCCCTTCCCCTTTCTCTTTGTGTAAACTTCTTCTCATTGATATATGAAGCAAGAATGATGCCAACTTTGATAAAAGGAGGGAGTGCCTAATAAAAACGGATAAAATCAAAATATGCAGAAAAAAGGGGGAACAAAAAATGTCCTGTAAACAGGACAACTATCTTGTTTACAGGACACCTCAGGACAAAACACACATCTTCATTATTCAATGATTCCATACCTTTTCATTTTTACATATAATCTTGACCGGCTTAAATTAAGCAGTTTCGCCGCTCTTGTCTTATTGCCCCCGGCCTTTTGAATGGCGGACAAAATCATTTCTTTTTCCGTTTCTATTAATTTGTTTTGATATGTATCTTTCTCGAATGTCCCCTGTACGGTCACAGGCTCAAGAGTACTGCACAAATAGGAAGGAAGGTGTGCCTGTTGAATCACCCCTGAACGAGCATAGTTTACAGCCCGCTCAATGACATTCTCTAATTCTCGAATATTCCCCGGCCAATGGTAGTTTCCCAAGACTTCCATTACCTTTTCGGAAACTCCCGTAATCCCACCACGAAGAAGGCGATTATATTTACGAATAAACTTTTCGGCTAAAGGGGGAATATCTTCAGGATGCTCCCGAAGAGGTGGCAGATGAAACCCAATCACATTCAAGCGATAATAGAGGTCTTCCCTAAACTCCCCATTGGCAATGGCTTTTTGCAAATCTTTATTTGTCGCAGCCAAAATACGCACATTCACCTTACGGGTTCTCGTATCTCCCAACCTCTCAAATTCCCGTTCTTGAATGACCCGTAAAATTTTGGCCTGGAGGACCATAGGCATATCTCCCACTTCATCAAGAAAAATCGTTCCTCCATCCGCCAGTTCAAATCGTCCCGGTTTTCCGCCCTTTAAGGCTCCTGTAAAGGCACCGGAAGCATAGCCAAAAATCTCTGCCTCTAGCAAGTTTTCAGGAATTGCTGCACAATTGACTTTAATAAAGGAACCTTCTTTTCGGTCACTGCATCGATGAATCGCCTGAGCAATCACTTCTTTCCCTGTCCCACTCTCCCCTGTAATTAATACCGTAGAGGTACTTTTAGCTACATAAGCAATTTCCCCCTTAATTCGTTTCATAATGGCACTTTCGGCGATCAAATCATCCAACACCCCATGGGCTTTTTTGGTCCTTTCCAGTTCTTCTTGATAATAGGCCACCTTGTTCTGCAAAAAAGATAAATTATCTGCCAACTCCCGGATTTCTGCCATCTGGGGAAAGGTAATCTTCCCTACTGCCCCTGCCACTTTCCCATCCTTTACAATGGGGAGCTTAGAAACAATCAAAGGTTTCCCCTGAATATGCTGAATGTCCCCGGTTTCTGGTATCCCTGTTTTGGCCACAATATGGAGCCGGCTATCGGGAAAGAGTTCCGTAATGTGTTTCCCCGTGAGTTGTTCTGGCGCCAGTTCCATAAACTCACGTAATACCCGGTTACTGAGAGAAATATACCCATTCTCATCAATGACAATAATCCCGTCATAAATAATATTAAGAACCGTATCAAGGGTTGTATTCAATCCTTTCACAATTTCCAGTTCCCTTGCCACCTGTTCTAAGTCTGTCAGATCCTGAAAAATAGCAATGGCACCAACAATGGCATTTCCATCTGTTAAAGGAGTAATATTAGCAATGGTCGTCATCTCTTCATATTTGAATTTCAAGCCTACTTTAACTTCTCCATTTTCCAGTGCTGGAGAAAGATCTAACTCCGGCAAAACATCCTTGAGCAATCGCCCGAGACAATGGTCTCCGGTCGTCTTAAATATTCGCTCTGCCCCTGAGTTAATTAAAGAGATCCGGCCTTCATCATTAACTACAATGACACCGTTATACATGGAATCAAGAATGGCACTGAGCTGGGAGTTCACCATTTCCAGGTTTCGCAAAGATGTCATGACCATATTTTCTTTGGTGAGCAACCCAACCACTTTCCCCTCCCGATCCGTAACAGGAGCCGCTCCTACCGGGCTCTTTTTCACAATAGGGGTTAACCTATCAAAGGCAATATCTGCAACAAGGCTAAAGGGATTGTTATTGGCATAGGGATCAATAGGGTCTTCCAATGTTGCTCCATTGAGCAAGGCATCATAGAGGTTTGATTTGGTGAAAACGCTGATTAACTTCTGTTCTTCATTCACTACAGGAATGGTATCAATCTTGCAGTTTCGAAAAATTTTCACTGCTTTTTCAAGACAATCGCCAAAATTCAAACATACGATCTGGTCATTAATCATATCCTGCAACAGCATTTTTCAAACCTCCCCTTCTATAAAAACCAACCTTTTTACATTTTTCTCTTCATTCTTTTCTATCAGGAAACACAAATCTCCTTTACAAATTTTTAAAAGGATTTATAATACCCCTATAGGTATATAAAAATGTTGGACATTTAAAGTGTTTTGGAGGGAAATCTCGTGAAAAAGAAAATACTCATCATAGGTGGAGTTGCAGGTGGTGCAACCGCTGCAGCAAGATTAAGAAGAATTAGTGAAGATGTTGAAATTATGATTATAGAACGTGGAGAACATATTTCCTTTGCCAATTGCGGTCTTCCTTACTATATTGGTGAAACCATTAAAGATAGAAATAAATTATTAGTCCAAACTGTGAAAGGGATGTCCGAGCGTTTTAATCTGGATATCCGTATTTTTAGTGAGGCAATCAGGATTAATAGTGAAACTAAAACAGTAACAATCAAGAATGTACAAACGGGAGAAGTATATGAGGAATCCTATGACAAGTTATTATTATCTCCAGGTGCACAGCCAATCGTATCCTCTATTCCAGGGCTTGAGGAAAATGAGTCCTTATTCACATTAAGAAATATTCCGGATACAGATAAAATTAAAGACTATGTTGATACGAAACATCCCAAAAAAGCTGTGGTGATTGGCGGCGGATTTATTGGGCTTGAAATGGCGGAAAACCTGGTGGATCGAGGGATCGAAGTTACAATCATTCAAAGAGGAAAGCAAGTGATGAATCCCATTGATTTTGAAATGGCTAGTATTCTTCACAATCACTTAGTAGAAAAAGGCGTAAAATTAATCTTTGAAAATCGAGTCCAATCCTTTGCGGATCATGGGAAGAAGGTCGTCCTGGCCGATGGGACAGAACTCCAAACCGATTTAACCATTCTTTCTATTGGTGTCAGACCAGAAAATGAATTAGCAATAACAGCAGGATTAGAACTAGGAGAGCGGGGAGGAATTGTTGTTAATGAATTTCTGCAAACGTCCAACCAGGATATTTATGCCATTGGGGATGCAGTAGAAGTGGTTGATTACATTAACGGCACGAAGACATTGATCCCCCTCGCCGGGCCAGCGAACCGCCAGGGGCGGATCGCTGCAAACAATATCATGGGGAAAAAAGAAAAGTATCAAGGAACCCTGGGTACGTCAATTGCTAAGGTATTCGACTTAACAGTAGCTTCTGTAGGAAACAATGAAAAAACATTAAATCGGTTAGGGGTTCCCTATGAAGTCGTTCATATCCATCCAGTTTCCCATGCAGGTTACTATCCTGGTGCTTCCCCCATTGCCCTAAAATTAATTTTTGATAAAGAAACTGGCAAGATTTATGGCGCGCAAGCCGTTGGAGCAGATGGTGTGGATAAACGCATGGACGTCATTGCGACAGCCATTAAAGGGGGGTTAACGGCAGAAGAGTTAACAACCTTAGAGTTATCCTATGCCCCACCCTATTCTTCAGCAAAAGATCCCGTCAATATGGCTGGCTATGTTGCATCAAACATTATGGAAGGTGAATTAGAACATATTCAGTGGCATGAAGTAGACCAAATTGTTGCCGACGGAGGTCTAATTATCGACGTTCGTGATGCAAAAGAGCGGGAAAATGGATATATTGAAGGGTCCATCAATATTGAATTAAATGATTTAAGAAACCACTTAGCAGAACTTCCAACCAATCAAACAATATATGTAAGTTGCCAGGTTGGGTTAAGAGGATATTTAGCCAGCCGGATTCTAAAAAATCATGGATATCAAGTGAAAAACGTGGATGGCGGCTGGAAAACCTATTCTTCTGTATACGGAAGCAACAAAAAAGAACTGGTTAAGGCAGGGAAATAGTATAATGTCCCAATTCTCTAATTGCAGAACTATTTCTAACTCTTCCCGAAGTTTTTGACGATACTTAAGATTTTCGAATGAGTTAAAATTTTTTATGAGTTTATCCAATTCATCAAAGTAAAAAGTCTGATCCGTTTATAAAAAGTTTGATCAAAAATCCTGTGATATGCAGGATTTTTTCTTGTTCAGCAATCGGGCCAGACTTTATAATATTGTCTTACTTCTTTTTTTAAGTAAAATATACCTTATATAATTGGTTCTTTCAGGAGGTTGAATTAAGTGAACAGTTCCTCAAATGAAATGAAGCTTATCATTCCAAAAGGATGTGACAATGCTCCAAGGAAACAAATAGTTATTGATTTTACAGTAGCTATATTAAAACAGCAAAATGAAATCATTAAGGAATATGCAGATGAATCTATTATATGGTATAAATTAAAAGATAATAAAAAAATAGAAGGTCAATGTTCATTAATTACTACTTTGCAGGATGAAAATAAAAACATCATTGACTGCCTTGAAATTTACCAAGTGATAACTCACGGGAAATTAGCTTCAATAAATGGTGTGATTTCATTAGAAAATGGTACAAAAATTGATTTCTGCGATGTATATATGTTTAGTAATACTGGAAGGTCTGGAAAGGTAAAGGAAATAAAATCATATAGACTATATTCCTGTGCCGAAAGCAACAAACAAACCTGATTTTCAATGCCAATTAAATGGTCACCGAATAACAACAGTTCCTGCAACCCAATCATAAATGTTCTTTCTTCTTTTATTAGTTAAAGGAAACACTAGGTACAATAATGCTATAACATTAACGGTTATTAAAATAACTAGTACCGTACTCTGCTCCAGGCTACTGGGAAGGATAAAATGCCAAACACCGAAATGAGCCACTTCCCAGGGCAAAAATTTAATTACGGTTCGAATGGTTGCACGAAAAACTCTAATCCTTTGTCCAGTATCATCCACAACACGAATTCCCATTTTCCTCTTGCCCCAGGTCCCCTGCCCGGTTGAACACTCGCACCATATAAAATAAAAAGAAACAGGCAGTGTGATCATCAAGAAGCCTGCAAATTGTGCGATCACGGGTGATTTTGAAAACAAAGGACTAACCCATGGCCCGAATACCAGAGAAATAGTACCCACAACGAAAATACCATATAACACAATAACAAGATAATCCAATAAAAAAGCAACAATCCGAGATTTAAAGGAAGCATACCTCATGATTGGTTCCCCCTGATCATGATCTAGGAATTACTATTAATCCTCTTCCTCCCATTCAACGAGTACCTGGGAAAAAAGGTGTCTCAACTTCTCCTGAAATTTCTCTCCAATATGACTGGCATCTCCTATAATATTTTGGAGCCTTTCATAGTAGGGTTTATGTAAATCTACCCTTCCGATTAGTTCGTTTACCGCTTTCCCGTACATGGAAACCAGGCTTTCAAAAAAGTATTCCCCCGGGTTTCGGTTAAAATGGGTATAACCAACGCCCATTTCCACATAAAAAATCATTAAATCCAATGTTCGTTCGTCATCATGGGTTAACTTTCTGAATTCCGTAATGGCTTTTTTAGCGTGGGTGATTTTAAATTTGTTTGAGCCATGTTTAGGAAAAAATTCGTGAAGAATCTGGCTTTTAGCTTTGTTGTACAGGTTCTCAATAGCTTCACCCGGATCAAGGAGATTGTTGATATAATCCCTAACCTCCCCACTCATCTTATAGCAATCCATAATCATGGAAACCAACTTTTCCTTCTCAAAATTTCTCAGTTCCCTTTTTATTTGAGGGGCCGTGCGTGTTTTAGACATACTGCATGATTCCTTTATCGCTTTTTATATCGTTTTTTCTTCTTCTTTTTCATATGATACGTTTTTGTCATCCCCATATACATGTCAGCAAGGGGGTTAAAAAGGCTTACCGCCGGAGGATCTGTTATATCAAATTCCATAAAAAATGTTTAATAGTCTAACAATTTTTAGGGCTGTTATGCTTTATATCCAATTGGTTAAAGTGATTATCCCATGTAACAACATCTTCCGGAGGATTCACTTTGGCATGAGCTGCAATATAGGTATCAACAAAATCAACATTTCGGTCCATATAATACCGAAGGGCCTGTTGAACAACATCTTTTTCCTCTGTTTCTACTCCGATACTATTCGTAAATTTTATCAGCGCTTCCCCAATATCAGCTGGATCTGCTTCATAAAAAGAGGCCAATACCCAACAACATTCAGCCACCACAAGAGGAGTTAGGCGCAAAACCAATTCTCCTGCCTCTACTTTTTGAATCATCTCTTCCGCTTCTTCTGCTAAATCTTTGGGGTCACCTGTGATAATGCGAATGATCACATTGGTATCAATCCAAAGTTTTCGTGCCAATTAGCCTTCCTCCCCGTCCCTTAATTCCTTCTCTGCCATTTTCTCATAAACTTCTTTTCTGATTTCATCAACGGGTTGAAAGGGCTTTTTTGTTTTTAAAATGCCGACTAGTTCGGATAATCGTTGTTTTTTCACAACTTCAACCTTCATTTCGCCATCTTCATTTAAAATAAAAGTTAATTCGTCTCCCTCTGTAAGGCCCAGGAGCTTCCTAATTTCAATGGGAATGACGATTTGTCCACGACTAGACACCCGACTTGTTGCCTTAACCACTCCATTAGGATGATGATCTGTAAACTCAATCATACTCATAAATACAGCTCCTTTCTTACTTATATATCAAAAAACACTTATTTTTCAGTTATTCTTATTATATATTTTATTCTTACTTTTTTATTTGGTCAAATAAAAAACCTTCCTAGTGAAGGTTAATATTAATGGTTTTTATTGTTATAGAAAACTTTAAGAAAATCTGATGGGGTATATACTGCTACATATTCCTGAATTTCTGATCTATGGAAATCCTGATCTCCAGTAATTAATATGTCTGGTTGAGAAATTATTATCGATACTAGTATTGGTTTATCTGCTTCATCTCGAATTGGGGGAATTTTTACAGTAGTTAAATCAGAAGGCGTATATGTTAATTCAAATTCTAAGGTTGTTAAAAATTTATCCCATTTTCCCATTAGACTTGGAAATTTTCTCTGAATTACATTAGATATTTCAGAAATTGAATAGCTACAAATAATTAAATTATGTTCTTCTATTAGTAATTTCAAAAGTTTTCCTGGAACTGACTTTTCAGATAATAAAGCAGAAATAAGAATATTAGAATCAACAAACACACGAAACCCTTTATTTGTTTCGCTCATTCCACATTTTCTCCCGAACTTTCTTCAGTTCGTCCAGTAAGTCCTGTTCAGTAATTCCCTTTTGATCTGCTTCTTTTCCTATTGCGTTTTGTAGGTCACTTAATGCTAGTAAACTAGCTTTAGTAATTACAATTTTCCCGTCTTCTTCAATAAAAGCCACACGATCCCCTTCATTTAATTTCAATAATTCTCGAATTGGTTTTGGAATCGTAACCTGACCTTTTGAGCTAATTCTAGAAATCTCCATTTTTTAATACCACCTTTCTTTACTTCCTTACTTCTTTACTTTGTTAATTATAAGTATACCAGAAATATTCTTTTTTTAAAATTTAAATCACAAGGGAACAAAAATAGGGACAAAGTATACTACTTTACCCCCTTTTTTTATCAGTCTCTTATTTTAACTCATAGGAGAATGGATCACCGATCAACTTCATGGCAACTTGCTGCAGTATTTCCTTTTTCCTCTCCCTCACCCACTGCAAAATTTCTTCAATGGAGATACTTTGCAAACGAAGCTCGCCACCATAAAAGGTACCAGGCAATAGCTCAATTCTTTCATCAATGAGAGAAGGGTCCTCTTTATACTGGGGAAAGATAATAGCAGAGCTATGTACCCCTTCATCTTTCTGGTGGTATTGGGCATAAAAGGCCAATTGAAAAATATCGCTGGTTTCTACCTTTTTTCCGGCATAGTGCTTATATTTCACATCCAGCACTTTCACTTTCTTTTCTGGCAAATCGTCAACGAGAAGGTCTGGAATCACATGCCGGTAACTGTCTCCATCTTTTTGGATGGCATCTGTAATACGGGAGCCATGGCGAACCCGGTAAGATTGTCGGGGTAAGAACTTGCGCAATAAAGCGGCCACAAAGGATTCAAAGAGTTCATTCATATCCAATAGAAAAGCATAGTACTGGCAGCTCTCCCCTTTATGATAGGAAGTAAGGGCCGTCCGTCCTATAATATAACGGGTTAAACGATGGACATTTTCATAATGGGCGTTTAACCTGTGATAGGTAAACATGGGCCAATCCTTCCCTGGATAGGGCTGGCAAATCATTTCAAACTGGGAACGAAATTGGTTTAATTTCTGCAGGGTTTTTCTTTGCAAAGGAAACCTCATGGCAGATTCCAGGGCGAGAAGGATTACCTGGTTTTCCGGAATATCCATCACCAGTTCATCATACTTGCAAAAAATCCGCGGGGGCAAATGGTAATTTGCCCGCAGGTTTTGTACAAAATCTGGCCTTCCCCGCAACTGTTGCAGATTTTCCCCTTCCTCCACATACTCTTTGACCAGTCCCTGATTCCATAGGGATTCCAATTGTCGTATATAGAAACGGATCAACAATTCCAGAAAATCCGTTTTTCCATTGACCCCGCTGGTGTCTTTCCACTGATGGAATGGGAGATCCTCCACAAAAGCAATCATTTCAATCAGGGAGGCAAATCCCTCATCAAACTTGGGCTGAATGACAATGCGGACCCCCTCCAGTTCAATGACCCCCACCCAGTTGAGGGTTTGCATGCGCAGACCATTGCGCAATTCATCAAAATAAAATCTTTTTTCCCAGGGGCGCTGGGGGTGAATCATGGAAATGGACGTTAAATAATCCCGTTCATCAGTAGATAGTTCATAATCCAGCAAAAGAGGATTTTTTTCATATTCCGAAAGCACATATACTGGTTTCATTATTTAAAATGCCCCTCGATTTCTTGAATAAAAGCATCCATGGCTCCTTCTAACAACTCTGTGCGAATTGCCATTTGTTCCACATCCACAAATCCATCCCCAAGAATGTCTGCCAATTGCTGATAATCATCAAAACAATACTCCTGAATGAGGGGAAGTAAGTCTAGCGCAAAAATATCCCGGATATCTTCAATGGATGTTACCTGTTCTCCACCCTTCATAAAGTAAGCATGGCCGATTTGTTTATCCCGTCCCTGTAAAGCCACCAACTTCTCATTCACTTTTTCTAAAATAGTTGACGGTGTAATAGATAGGTTGTCCACTGGATTATCAATCAAATGATAATCTGGCATGCATTCAATGAAAGAGAACCTTCTTTTTAAAGCGGCATCCATCATTTTAATGCTGCGGTCCGATATATTCATCGTGGCGATGATGAACAGATTTTCAGGGATGGAGAATCGTTCTTTACTCTGAGGTAAAATCACTTCATCCCCCCGCTTATCCTTTTCCAAAAGGGTAATGATTTCTCCGAAGATCTTGGGAACATTCCCCCGATTTAACTCATCAATAATAAAGAAATAGGAGTGATCAGGCTCCTCTGCTGCACGGCGAGCCATCTTAACAAAAATCCCCTCTTCCAATTGGAAAGCGACCATGCCATTGGCAGCAACCTGGGGCTTAAACCCTTCCATAAAGTCTTCATATTGAAAAGAAGGATGGAAGGTACACATTTCTAAATTAGAACCCTGATGTTGAGCCTGTTGATTTTTCCAGGCCACATATCGTTTGGCCTGATAGGTTTTCCCTGTTCCAGGAGGGCCATATAAAATCACCTGTCCTTTACGTTCTAGGGCTTTATCCAGTTTTGCAAAAAAAGCCAACTCTTCCGTTGTGAAGATGATTTCCGGGGGAATTCCTGGTGCAGTAACTGGTTCCTGTTCACCTTTCATCCACTCTTGTACTTTCTTCTCTGGCACTTCCATAAGGGTTTGAGTGGCCCAGGCTTTTTCTTCAGGCATTTTTAAAGCTGGCTCAAAAACCTGATTCCAATCTACATAGATGACATGCTTATGGGCTGGCAGGTCCTCCCGGAATTCATACCCTTTCCCATTGACAGTGCCAATGGCTAAAATTTGCGAAATCCCTTTATTAGCAACCACCTGATCCCCTGCCTGAAGGTTGAAAAACTGCCATACTTCACTGGCCTTGTTCTGGTTTCCTGTTGGGTAATGGGACTGAAAAGCGTTCTTTAATTCGTTATAATCACTGTACTGGCTTAAATCCCCTAACTCATCCCATCCAATGGAAATAAACCCACCTTTCAGGCATTGTTCCCAGTACATTGCATCTTTGCCGGGGGCAATTTTATAGTATTTTGTTTGCTTCATATACATTTCGTAGAGGAAATCCTCAATTTGTTTATTACTCCAGCCTGTAAAATCACCTTTTTGTTTAATTTCAGATAACAACATAAGATTTAAAGCAATACTATCTAAGCCTTTTAATTTTTCTTTAGAAACACCAATTTTAACTAAGAATTTTTTTAAATGATCAATACTAAAAATGGGGAGAAATTTATCCGGATAATAAAGGAAGAGAATTTTCCCTTTTAACATGTTAGCTCTATAAAGAAGATTATCTTCGGAAATGCCTCCCTCTTTATCTCCCTCATAAGCCTCAAGTAATTTAATAATATCTTCCCTTAATTTATTCCATGCTTCTTCTACACTATTGAATGTAGAAGGGTATCTCCATCTCCCCTCTTTTTTGGAATAGAAAATGATATGTTTGGCAGCATTCCCACCTTTTATACTACCAAGATTGTTGGTATTGTACTCTAGCCACCAGCTGAAAGAACCCCGATCAGAAATGCCAAGGGCATATTGGTCAACGGTCATATTTTTAATGTTTTCCCGGGGAAAAGCTTCGAGGAACTGTTTATGTAATACCCTGGTATCTTCAATATATTTGGGGTCATAATAGTTTTCAAAATAGGTTTGGATTTGTTCGTTTAAAGTAGGCAAAAAGATTCACTCCTTTTATACTTTTTCACTTTTATATTTTTCATAATCATCTACAAGAGCCTTAGTAAAGCGATCTATTGCAATAAAAACGACACTCGAAATAGAAAAGAAAATGCTGTATACGTCAGTTACCTGAACATTTAAGAAACCAAGAAATTCTTGATAGCAATCAAACAGAACATATACCACCAAGATAAAATAAGAAATCATACGTCTTTGGTTAACCATATTTTTATCTCTGTTCAATTTAAACTTGGATACATATATCCAAATATTAAAGTAAATAGGTAAAACAATGAAGGCAAAATAATATGTTGAAATTGGCCAATTTAATTTAGCAAAAAATAGAAGTGTTAATTCCAACGTCAAGAGAAGATAAAAAAAACTTAACCCATTTTCAAGAAGTAAGGACAGCCTACTAATTAAATAACTATCCTTTCTAATTTTTTTAGAAAATATTAAAAGAGAAATCGGGTTATTTGAATTTTTTCTTAAGTAATTCAAGATATTACCACCTACAACAGTAATCACAGTATAGATAATAAGCGGCCAAATAATCCCTTTAAAAAACACAAGAACGGTCAAGATTAAACCAATCAAAAGAAGTACTTCTAATGAAAGAATGCTCCATCTATGTCTACTAAGCCATACTCCAAATCGGCTAATAATTTTTTCAGAACAAATATCCATAATCTTAAAGAGCATTCTTAGTATCCAATAAAGAAGAAACGCTATAATGGATAGAGACAAAATCGTCAGAACAATAATTAAGAGATTTGAAAAAATTTGATTTGACACATTAGACCTCCAGTTTATTTTAAATCTATATATAACCCTGCCAGTTATCCTGGCAGGGTTAGTGGTTTATTAATTCACTTGCACTACCCTTGCATCTAACCGAGGAATTGTCATTTCACTTCCCATAACAGTTGTATAAGTTATGTTCCCATTTGCCGTTCCCCAAATGGTAATAATATCATCTTCTAAAATTCTACCTTCAGTATGTTGTTTGGTGTAAGTGACAAAGATGGTATCATCATAAATGCCATAATCGCCTTTCGTGATGTTTACTCTTAGTTGAATATCATTACCATCTTCCATTACCTGAATAACCTTGCCTGTATATAACACATTGTTTCCGTTGTAGTTATCAGGATTTCTTGCAAGGTCCTTATAGGAGATTGGTTTGCAGGAAGCTTTGAAAGTTTCTAATTCTTTTGCCTGGGCTTCCGCCTCTGCCTTTGCCTTTGCTTCAGCATCGGCCTTTTCTTTTTCTGCTTTTACCTTTGCATCCGCTTCAAGTTTTGCCTTCTCTTCTGCTGTTAAAGGTTTAGGTGTATTTAATGGTGTACTGGAAGTATCCGTTGAAGCAACAGCAACTATAAAAGTTACAAAGCTGATGGAGAGAACAAGTCCCCATTTTTTTGCCTTATGATTTTTCTTCATAACAGAAACGATGAGCATAACAATACTTACAAGAAAAACTATAAAACTAACGAAACTCAATAAAGCTGACAACCAAATCACCCTCTTTTTATTTTTTCCTTTGCTTTATAGGTTAATTATAAAAATAAGAACAGCGTATTATACTGTTAAAAACAAAAAGGGCTCCTATTCAGGAAAACCCTCAAAAAAGTTCTGCTGTTGTTACCATAAAGAAAGTTTCGATATCTCCCTGTATGGGGATATATAGGTATTCCCCTTCCCAACGCTTCTTACTTTTCATTTTGATGCCGAAATGGCGAATGGGTAAAGTAAGAAGTAAATCATGTTCACGATAACAATTCGTGAAATTCTCCATTGGGGTTAAATTTGGATCATAAGCTGATTCCGCCATTTTATAGAAGTCTGGCCATTTTTTATTTCCATTTTCCACAAAGTAAAGTTTGCATTTTGTCATTATTTCATCCCCTCCTATGCTTAGCATACACAGGAGTTTTGTAGAATTCTAAACCTCCATTGAACTCAATGAAAAAATACTAACAAATGAATAGAATATAATAGAAAAAGAGATGGTTATAACCACCCCTTTTTCATGTTTTTCTATTCTTTTTTACCTACCTATTAATAACACTTCTTATTTCATCTAATTTTTTCTGATTTTCTTGAAACCTATAATATAACCGGCAAACTAGATCATCGATTTCGTCGATAATCTCCTTCTGCTGTTTTTTTGGCGATTTCTCCAGCAATTGAAGACGATTAGTAATCATTCTTTTAATCCCTAAGCTACTTCTTTCACCGGATCCATAAATAGTCACGTAAATATCTATGTAATCATATTGAGGAAAATCATCTTCACATATTCTTGAAATATGTTTTCCCTCCCTTGCTAATCTAACCATAATCTCTGCATCTCGTTTATCAATCTCCATTACAACAAAACCCCCATTCAAACGACTACTTTGTTTATGTTGAAAAACCCTCCTATTATTTCCATTTTCATCCGTAAATTTCCTGCCAAATTCCTGCATCATCAGACAAAAAATGCGGTTTTATTGTGAAAAAAGAATGATTAGTGTCATGCTTATTTAAAGGAATTTAACAACTCTTTCCTATTTGCCTCTAACCAATCTGAAGAAAGATGAACATCAAACCAACACTGTTCCAGCCTCTTTTTCAATCCCCATTTCCTCTAGGGTTTGCCACAAGCTTTCCATCGCTTTATTGGGGTCACGATAGAAAGCACTACCTCTAACACGCCAGAACGTCCAGCCTGCCCGTTCTAGAACTCGTTGTCTTTCCATATCTTCTTCCCATTTTTCAATACCGTGCCAGTTGTCCCCATCACATTCAATAGCTAATCGATTTTTTATGCCTTCCACTACCATGTCAATCCGTTTATGACCTACCTGCACTTGTGGACGAACTTGATAACCTTTAGCCAATATCATACGCAATACATCCACTTCAAATTTGGACTCACACTTCTTCTCTGCCTCTTCCACTTTTTCAAGTACTCGTAACGGATTTTGACAGTAATTAAGCAATCGGAAACGTAAATCGTTTGGATTTAAATCAGATAAATCTACGGAATGGTAAAGCCTTAATTGATTTTTGGCACGACTGACTGCTACATTATAGCGCTGTTGTGCATCTTTTTTATTTTGCGCCATATATCGAACGTTATTAGCTACCACCATAGATAAGAAAATGATATCACGTTCGTCCCCTTGGAAAGAGTAAGCATCACCGCACACAATTTTTCGTGCTAGCATTTGTTCTTCGCCAATTTCTTCTCTTATTTTATTCTCAATAAGGGAAGCTTGATGACTGCCTAATAAAGTAATAACACCCATTGTTCTGCCTTCATAAGCAGGGTCATCTAACAACATTTTAATATCTTTGACAATGGAATCAGCTTCAAGTTCATTTTCGATGCGTGTCCCCTCATTACGATAACCAATTACATTTTTGGTCACTATAGAAGGTTCAATTCGATCTTTAGCTGTTGGTAAACGTAAAGAAATGATTTGACCGCCGTAACTCAAATCATTTGAGAATTGGATAATCTCTGGGACACAACGGAAATGTTCCTTTAACATTAATTTTCCTGGGAAGACCCTTGATGCAACATCATATAAAGATGTTTGCATATCTAAACTATTTGCTTGAGGGATTCCCTGTAAAAATTGATGAATCAAGTTCCGCACTTTTTCTTGATCCACACCAACAGCTGAAGGACTAATTTGTTCATCATCCCCTACAATTACGGCACGATGGGCACGCAATAAAACGGATAAAGAGAATAGGTCACTTTGACTGCTTTCATCTACGATCACGACATCGAATTTTTCATTGTACAAAGAAATACTTTCAATAACCCGATGGACAGGCATAATCCAAACCGGTATGGCACCCTGACATTGTTCCATTTCTTCCCGGGCCTCTCTGCGAAATTTTTCTGCATATTTCCCGGTACCTTTTCCAATCCGTTTAATTTTCTGCTTCCAAGCTTGAAGAGCTCGTTTTTGTTTTTCTGTTGTCCGCTGAATTTGTTTTTGCCAGGTGGACGCAGCCACTAGACGGCCAATTAATCTCTTCTCATTTGCCTCTTCATCCCTGATCTTTGATTCGATTAGGTTCATTTGATCACTGGATCTTTCCTTTAACCAGGTATTCAAGCGACTCCATTCCCAGGCTTGTCTCCAATCCAAGGGGAAAGCCATTTCCTGGTCCATGTATTCACCAATAAAATGGGCCCAATTCGGTGCAGTAGACTTTAATATATTTAATAATTCATTGAACCGATTATGTTTCTTCTGTAAATCAACTAAATTACAAACCTGATCAAAGGAAAAGATCCATCGGTTGGAATCTTTCAAAGTTAGTGCCTCTACTAAATCGAAGCAAACAGAATGGGATTCTTCCTGTACCCACATTCCCCTAGATTTTTCTTTTTCCTTTTCAAATGCCTCTTCCCATTCCCTATGTTTAATATGCCAATCCACATATTGTAAATGGTTGTATAAATCTTCATAGGACTCATAGGAATAAAAAGAAAAACCAGATGGTAAATTTAATTGTTGTGAAAATAAGTTACTTGCTTCTTTTATTTTTTCAGCAAGTTGAAAACATTGTCTAATTTGACTAGCATGGTCATCCACTTTAGCAATCAAGCGAGGTTCCTCTGCATCTAGAAGAGGCCCTTCTACAGATTGAATGATTGTATTCCATTTTTTAACCAAACGTCGTTTCTTCTCAATGTAGATTATATAATCTTTGATTATATTTAAATCAGACAAAGTCTCAATTTCTTGACCATTAAGAATAGGATGTTCCACCAAATATCGAATTTTTTTGCCTGTAGTCATTAAATAAAACTTGCCGATTTTTCCTTTTAATAACTTTTGTTCAAATTGTTCAATATCTTTTTTGAGTTTAATCCATTCTACCTCGGGCAATGTAATTTCGTGTTCGGACAAAGAACGATGCAATTGACTAATTTCATTGTTGTTCTCACGTAAAAAACCCTCTAATTCTTCCCAAGTGTTATACCTTTCTCCTCCAGCAATCATATCTTTTAAAACGGGTTGTAAGTGAGGCGTTTGAAAAAGTTCTCTTTGGTTTAATAAAGGCTTTGTTCTATTTAAGGCTTCCGTTAAGAATCCTTGATCAACTGGAATAGAAAATTTATCAATGTAACCTTTTGTTTCTTGGGCTTTCGCTCTTAATTGAGTTCCCTTTTCCATCCAATCTTTAAATTGATCCGGGGAATACAAGGTTTCAAGTTCTGGAAGAAACTGATCTGCCAATTCACAATCTTTTTTATTTAACTCATCACGCAAAGACCAGAGTTCAAGAAATTCCTCTTCTGATAATGGAAAATCTGTATTAAACGATATGGAATCAGTTAACCAATTGTGTCCTTTTTGCTCCGTTAAATATTTGGCTACATCCAAACTAGACCATTTTTCACCTTTCCATAGGCAAATTTGGTGTTCATTTTCTACCATTTGTTTTAATTGATCTTTATAGGTTGTCATTTTCACACGGGTGAATCTTAGATCTTCCTGAATATCTACAATATTCTTAGATAAAGTTTGAAGATCTTGAGAATCCATTTTTTCCGAAATAGCACGGATAGAATCCTCAATCTCTTGCATGGAACGTGTGTCTCCCCCCATTACAGGTACACAAAGAGAACGTATTTCTTCTGGAATTTTTTCTGTAAGTACCCGTAGTGCCTTTTCAGTTTGACTCGTTACTAGAACCTTTTTTCCGTGTGCTAATAAATGGGAAATTAAATTTGCAATGGTATGGCTTTTCCCTGTACCTGGAGGACCCTGTACAGTTATACCAAAGTTGTTGGATAGTCTTCTTGCGATTTCTTTTTGGTCCTCATTCGCTGGTAATGGAAAGAGAAGGTCCTCACCCACGGGACTCCAATTCAACTTTTCGATTGAAGTTTGTTCTATAGGATCCATTTGTGTAATGGAAAGTATTGGTTTTGGAACTTCACCGCCATTCCGAATATATTCTAAGGAATTTCGTAATTCATCCCGCCAAATTTGTCCTGAACGTTGGCGCAAAAAGATAATCGGATTTTCAGTAATGGTGGGATAATTTCTAAATAGAGATTGTTGCCCTTTTTCAAAAGTCCCTTTCTCATGTAAAGTTTGGGCATATTCTTTGTAAAAAGGGGTTGTAACACTCTCATCCCAGGGATCCATACCGCATTGGTCAATTTGATTGCGTATATTATAAAGTATTTTTTGATTGGGTAACTCTAAACCCGCTAACATATTAATATCTAAAAACGTTCCCTTACTACCTGGTTTTAAAGAAAAAACCCCTTTTTTAGGATCAAATATTAACTCCATTTTTGTTACAAGAATGGGATGATGAATTTTTTCCCTATTGTGATCCCAAGATAATAAACCATGTCCAAAAGCAAGTTCTAAATTTTCCCCTTCTCGTTCTAACCGTTGATAAAGGGAAAAAAAGAATCCGTACAAATCTTGAACTTTTTGCTGTTTCTTTGCCCTTTCCGCCCATACTTGCCATTCCTTATTCCATTCGTTAAATGCAGTAACTCTTCGGTCATCCTCTTCAAAAAGTACCACTTTTTCCTGTACTTGTTCTTTATTATCTAGATTTTGAACTGTATACTTTTTTTCTTTATCAACTTCTGGAGGATTTAAGGGGTTTTTATATCCAAATCTAACCCAGTCCCGAATTAAATAAGATGGTTCCGGTACAGGATCAATGGTTTGCTTGTGAATTTCTAACCATGATTCGTCATCATTACAATTTCCGTAAATATAACACCCCTCAATAGTAGGGAGATCATCTATAAAAAAGCTCTTTTCATATTGGGTAAAACTACGGTTTGGTATATAGCCTAAGTTTTTCACTGATAAAAGGTATTCAAACAATTGCTCCGCTTTTTGACCCATCTTTTTATCACCTTTTGTTTAAATTTAATCGCTAGTTTCTATATTATACGATTTAATAGATTTTTGTTATAAATAAGGCTTCCGCTTTTTGGTTTTTTTTAAGCTTACCAAAAAAATACCTAAATATCATTATAGCCAAAAAGACAGTGCATTATCTTGTTAAGTAGAACTCTAGCTATTCAATTGGTGATACTTTTTATTTCTCCCATAATAAATAAACCTCAAAAAACCCCATCCTACCGGATAGGGTCCTTCTTTTCATACAACTTTTTATCAAACTCTTCTAAATAAGGTGAAGCATTCTCCTCCCCATTCCCGCACCACAGCAAATAAACTTCCTTCTTGGCACGAGTTATAGCTACATACAACAACCGCTTTTCTTCCTGATCAATACTATTTAAATCTTCTTTAATGAGCCGTTTACTGTTGGCACTTGGATTTTTCGTCACCCCATCCACTTTACTTTTTAAAGGATAATGGTTTTTATCAAAGTCCAGGATAAACACATAATCAAATTCCAAGCCTTTTACATTGTATACATCAGTAAAAAAGAGCATCCGTTTGTCAGAATCGATATCCATATGGTGGTATTGTTCCACTGACAACATTGAAAATCGCCGGGCCAATTCCTGTTTTGCATGGATAGGCAAGCCTTTTTGAATCCGATCTTCTTGGCGATGGATGACAGCCACTCGCATGCTTTCTCCCTGATGTTTCTGAAAGAGGGAATCTACTTTTTTCTCAATGTAGTTTATTGCTTTTTTTAACTCAGGGAAATTTAGTACTTTAGGCAGATTTCCTTCTCGTACATAGATGTCTTTTTCATCCCTTTCTTTATCCATATCCTCAAACTTCAAACATCCCGCAAAGTTCATAATCTGTTTCGTTGATCGGAAGTTTTCACGAAGTATCTTGTTCCGACGCCCCTGAATATTCACTCCCAACGCCATATATGAATGGGGGGAACGCTTATAAATTCGTTGTTTTGGATCTCCAGTCAGAACTAGCATTTTTTGCGCCAGCATGGCCAGCACTTTGATTTGCATAGGTTGCAGATCCTGCACTTCATCTACAAAAATAGCATCATAATAAAGATGGGGTGGAAGTTGATTCATAACCCCTAATAAGCGAAGGGCATAATCTTCAATGTCCATATAATTATGCATTTCTTCCCGCAAAAATTCATTGTACTGTTCAAACAAAGCATACACGGTTTCCCGCTGATTTTTATTTAAAGGAGTAGAACTTCCCCGGCCAGTCCGTTCCCGGGTTAAATAGATTTCCTTATCAACATATCCGTTCGCTTTCATCCAGAAAAACTCATCGATTAAGAACTTCTGGTCATGGGTACGAAACAATTTAGTTAAATTTTTAGATTCCGGGGATTGATCAAACTTTTCCTTTATACTTACCATTTTTGACCGCATAGAACTTTCATGATCCTTAAGATTTTCAAGTGAAGTATCGAATTTTTTAACATCTTTATACCCTAATTCATGTAAAAGATCACAAACCATATAATGAAAAGTTTTCAAATCCAAAGTATGTCGTTTCCTTAAATCAGCAAATTTTGGTGCACGTTCCAGCCTTTTTTTAGCATCCACCCGTAAAGTATTATTAAAAGTCACATAAAGAATCCGTTTCCCCGGTTCCTCTAGCTCCATGAATTTCAGTAATTTTGCAATAAGAACAATGCTTTTACCGCTTCCTGCAGAGCCGGTAATCAACATGTGTTCTTCATCCTGCTGAATCACAATCTGCTGATCCACAGAAGGTGTGATTCCTGGTAGCAGCCCTTCCGTATCATATACGTTTTGCCAGGCCCGGGCCATGCGATGAAAATATTCAACGGTTGCTGTTCTCAATAGGATACACCCCCCTGTCACAAAGATTGAGATAAGGACACATCAAACAATTTTTATGCCCTTCCCCTTGAACTTCATTGAAAGAGATATTTGATCGTAAAAGATCAATCCGATCTTTAGGAACTATATTTTTATCACGTTTGTATGCATTGTGTACCTTTCTTCTAAGACCGACCCTATAATCACTTCTTAGTAACTGTAAATCCCGCAGGTCATAGGGATAGTTCATATTTTGAAACACCTGAATGCGGCGAATGTTTTTTTGATAGCTGGTTTGCACCAGGTTTTTCTTCAAGGTATCCGTCCATTGAGGGAACAAAGGATTCACATGTTGGAAAAACCCTTCCCCTTTGTCAGCGGTAGTAGCCAGGGTTTTCCCAATAGAGGAAAAAGCCAGACGCTGATGAAAATCCTTCATGTACATAGGCTGCAACTGAATGAAGGTAGTAAGGAAAAATTTTCGGGCACAAAAATCAAAATCCAGCCAGTATAACAAAGGGATTTCCTGATTCAGTTTTTCCGGCCACACTAAAGGCTTCTCTTCCCTTTGCTCTTCCACATCTTCAGGAAATAAAAAATCATCTTCTAAAAGGATATTTTCCCTCTCTATTTCTCCTTCAAGTAAAGCAGACCAAATATACACAGGCGAATCATGTTCATGAATCCCATCAATCCAGCTAGCCACCACCTTCCCTTCATAAAAACAAAATAGGTGATACAACAAACTTTTGAAAAGGGAATCCTGTACATGACGAAATTCGTAATCCACCCGTAGGCAATGGAGCAGGACATTCCTTTCGATTGGCTCTTTTTCCCTGGCTGCTTCTTTCAACCAGGTATGGGTCAGAGGTTCAGGCATCTTTTTCCCCTGGCTGGAATAAAGATGAAGGCTTTTCAAGGAAAGGTCTGTGAAATGCAACGTGTCTTTAACCCGCAAAATCAAACCTTCCAATTGATCAGGGGCCTGAAACCGTAAAAATGGATCATCATTTTGCACGATTAAACTCCCCAAAATCTGAGTTACTAACTCCTGTGCTTCTTCCCGTCCCACCTGCCAGCTATTGGCAAGCTCAGGGTCCACCTGGTGTAACCAGAGTTCCACCAAATTAGGATTTTGCAAAGGTTGGCTAAAAGATTCCTTTCCCTGTTGTTTATGCACCCTGAACAGTAAATCCGAGAGGCGTTTCAAATGTTCCCTGGCTAACATGGTTTCCCCTTCTTCAGGCAAAAGGTAAGCCACCGCTTTCTCGAAGTATTCTGTCACCTCTTTCAATTGGCGAAGGGTCATAGAAAAACGGGTAGTATGAACATAGGGAAACCCACGAAAAGGGTTCGCCAGATACCGCTTAATCCGGTTCCTCCCTGCAAGGGGAGTAGCCATATCATCAAAAACTTTCGATGCCTCTCGGAGTTCATCTAGCTTTTCCAATCTATTTCTAATTTCACTTAAGGTTTCTACCCCTGAAAAATAAGGGCGGCATTCCTCAAGAATAGTTAAGGCATTTTTCCCTGGTGCCCCTTTCGGAGGTTGCATCCATCCTGAAGTGATACAGGCTAAATAAGTATCATAGGTAAGGCGAATCTCCCCTTTTTCCTTCTTGCATTCATATAAGTAAAACAGGAATTTTTCTGATGGATGGGCAAAAGCTTGCAACCCCTCCTCCTGCAAAGAACCCCTTAGCCATTGGTTTAACGTATCAAAGGATGGGGCGACATAGTGTACCTGATCTTTTTTGGGAGGATTTTCTTTTACATAAGATTGAAAAGACACTAGATTGGAAAAGGAACAGGTTGCAAAGGTTTTTTCCTCTCCCTTTTCCACACCTTGTCCCGTCAAAAGTTGCAGGTAATGCAGCCCCCGGGTAATGGGCTCAGGGGAAACCTCAGGAATCCATTTCTGTCCCTTCCCTCCTACCTGTTCATACAACCTTTTCCAGCCCTGTGTGGCTGCAGGATAAAGAGAATCCTGGGGAATTAAAAAGCGGACGGGAATCCCATGTTGTCGCAAAAGGTGAAAAAATCTCATGCGTACGGCATCCATTGTTGTCATTTGATGGGCTACCACCCGAATAATGGATGAGCCAAAAAGCCGTTTCATCTTTACAGTAAGAGGCTCCCGCCATTCTTCTATTATTTTTTGCACAGAGGGATCCTGCATCATTTGCGCAAACATCTGTTGAAAGGCGACCTGAACAGAGGTTGACTCCTCATGAATAGGGAAATGACTGATTTCTAGCTCCACCGCAAAACGAAAACTATCGAGAAATGAATCTCTGTATTCATCTCCGGCCAACTCTTTAATTTTGCTTTTTAAATAAAGCCGGGTTAAAGGATCATTCCATTTGGGATGCAGCTTTTTCATCAACCCATCATAGGTGTAAAAAACAGCTCCACTCTTTGTTGCATCTGATTGATCCAAAAAATAATATTGCAAACTGGTCGTCCCGGTCAGATGCAATTCCCCCCTGGCAAAGGCCAGATTGGGATAAAAGGCAACGGGATTTTGAAAGGTATGAATCTCAAACATAAACATTCACCCCCGTTTCCATAAGGTCTTCCCATTTTTTCAATTTTTCTACGGTGGGATGCATAGGATCCTGGGCAACATAAAGGCCTTTTTTCGCTCGGGTCAACGCCACATAGAAAAGACGAACCTCTTCGGCAATGGTTTCTTGTTCCTCATTAGGCTTTAAAAATCGATACAGTTGATTTTCAAAAGAATTCTTTCCCAAAAAGAGTCGGTATCCCACCTGCCAGATGCCATTGCTTTGCCGGCGCAAAACAAAACGCATCAAAGAAGAATGGACAAATTTGCGTGTGGTTTCCGGCAAGATCACAACATCATATTCCTGGCCTTTGGCTTTATGGACGGTTTTACAAACAAAAGAAGGACCTCGCTCTTGAACAGGCACAACCAGTGCACTTAGCTCGCGATTGGTATTCATCTGTGTTTCCAAAAAACCAAGAAGTTGATAAAGATGGACCGGGGCATCAGGATAGTTTTTTTGCAACAGCAAAAGAAGCCAGTCCAAATTCATGCGGTATTCCTGGCGTTTCACCCGTACATGATGTTGCAGTTCCTTCACATCCATGCCTGGATTTTGCTTGCGCAAGCGGGAATACAGGCGTAGAGCATAACGGTCCGCTGGGTTAACTTCCTTTATAATACGACGAAGAAGGGTGAAAACAGGCTCACGTTCCCCTTCCTTGCTCACCCGCTGCAACCAATCATTTTCCTTTGTCTCCCCTTTTAAAAGCTCCAAAACATACAATTTATCAGGGGTAAAAGACTCCAGAACCACTCCATTGGATAAGGTATTCTCCCCATAAGATGAACGATGGAAAAGATACCTTTTCACCGGATCTTCCGGGAATAAGAGGACTTGCAACAAGAGAACAAACTCCCGGACAGGCAAACTGCGGTAAAAGTCCCCTTCCCTCTCAGCCTGGCATAAATAACCCAGTTCTTCCACCCGTTCTGCTACTTCATTGACCTGTTCATTGGTCCGCACCAAAAGTACACACTCCAGCCCCGGCTCTTCTTTCATTTTTTCGTTCAACTGTTGCAAAATCGAAGTTAGAGTCCCATCCTCCCGTAATGGAAGGAGTTCCAATCCCTTGTCTTCTCCATCGCCTATCATGGCTTCCAAACAGTCATTGGCTTCATAGGGAAAACCATCAACCTGGTTTCCCCAGGCAGCAAAGCGAGGATGAAGTTCTTCCATAATGGAACTATAGGTACGGTAATTCTTCACCAGTGCATACTCCTTCCAGGGATTTAACCCGGCCCTGTCCAACTCGTCTTTCATTTGTTGGTAAGCGGTATAATCTGCCCCCCGGAACCGGTAAATGCTTTGTTTTAAATCCCCTACCAGAAAAAACAGAGTCCTATACCTGCAGTGGAGCCAGGCAAGAAAACGAACCTGATTCACATCGGTATCCTGAAACTCATCTACAAAAAGGTAAGGATACATGATGGTTTCTTTTTCTTCCACAGTCCGGGTCAATGGGGACAATAGGCGAATAAGATCGGCCATTTCCCACTGTTGGTTATCCTGTTTGTAACGGGTTAATGCTTTGTCCACTTCTTCCAGGACATAGGAAAACAAATGGGACAGGCTCTTTTGGTCACTGCCAAAATCCAACAGAGCAGGATCTTCCACAGCCCGCTGTTCCACTAAAGTGATTAACTCCATGATTGAATTCACCAGTTCATACTGAGGAATCCAGCGAAATTCTTGAAACTCCTGAGGAAAAGCAAGGGCAAAGTGGTGGATGGCTTCCTCTACCAATTGCTGCTTTTTCAATTGATAGCCCCGCAGTTCCATGGTACCAGGGATGCCAAGGGCTCTCCCCTTTTCTTGCAATAGGGTTTTGGCAAAGGAATGAAGAGTAGAGATTTGCATCCTATCCACTTCTTCAAACCAGGAAAGATAGGTTTCATCCCGGGTAAAAAAGAAATAATCCTGCAGGCGCTGGGTCAAGCGCTTGCGCATGGTCAAGGCAGACTCGTTCGTAAAGGTGACCATGGCCATCTGATCAAAGCTTAGATTGGCCTGAGTTTTGCGCAAATAAAATAAACGGTCTATCATCACACGGGTTTTCCCAGTTCCCGCTCCGGCTTTCACCAGGCAATGTTCTTGAGGGTTACTATGTTCGATTTCATATTGTTGGAGATTAAAAGTAGAATTGTTGGCAATCCAGTCATAAAAATAAGGATCATCAATATCTCCATCAAAAAAGAAAAAGGGATCACCAGCAAAGTCCTCCCGGGGTGGCATTTCCCGATGGGCAACAAATAGTGGATTCCTCCGCCCCCCATAAAGGGAAGCGATGGCCTGTTCCACTTCTTCTTTACCTGTCCCGCTTAAAAAGTAGACTTTAATGCCTTTTTGCAGGTAAGTATAAATGAGCTGGATCGTCTCTTGATCCAGAGTATCTTTATAGATGAGGACAGAATAGAGAGGTTCCATAATCCACCCATTCCTTTCACAGTTAGAAAGTTTTCTAACCTAATTATAAAAGAATGATGCAGTATATTGTTTGGCGGTTTATGGAATGTTTGTCCCACTAATCGTTAATAAATGGGCTGACTCCTGTTGTTTCAACCACACCTTACAGTATAGGTTCCCAACATAATTCCTCTACCAACAGTCTTCCTGTTAGCGTAGGCTAATGGCTACTACTGTCTTCTCTACTCGGGACTATAAATAACCACTATACCAGGCACAAAAAATGCACCTTAGTTGGGTGCATAAAAGATAATTATATATTCTTTTTCTAATGATGAAACCAGAAAAAATAAAAAACGTATAATTATGGTAACAGCATGAATTACAACCAGTTTATATCCTATAAAAAGGGAGGTTGTATTTATTGTTTGATCACAATCGTTACGTTCCTGTTGTTCGTTGGAGAAGAGGAGAACAATCTGCTCTAGAATTACTAAATCCCTCACTTAAAAATTCATTAACTCCTTTAATCGAAATCCCACCCATCCCTTGGGATTTTGAAAACGACGTTCCTAAAAGGACCGTCGATAAGCATCTTGAGAATATTGGAACTCAAGTTGAAAAATGCTGGGATTGTACAAATCCGGTATTTATTGATGCACTCCAGATTTGTTTAGATGATGAAGAACAAATGGAAGATGGGAGACATCCATTAGAATTCATCGTTGATGAATTACAAGCAAAAGGTATACCCGTAATACCTGTAATTTCCTCAAATTATGGTACAAACTATCACGTGACAGTTAAAAGCATTTTAGCAAAATACCATAATGGAATTTGCTTCAGGTTATCTGATGTTGACTTTGATGACATGAAAACAAGCATTGAGAAATTCCTAAATTTCTTTAGCATCCAACCAAAAGAAATCGATATAATCGTTGACTATAATTATATCGATCCTGATTATGTTACAAGAACTGCACGATTAGTTTTAGGCACTTTTTCTACACTCCCCTATATTTCAGATTGGCGAACCTTGACTTTTATCGGTACATCTTTCCCTCGCGACCTTAGTAAAATAGCCACCGGAACAGATGGAAGTATTCCTAGAACAGAATGGCTCATCTATAAAAAGATTTTGGAATCAAATTTAAGTAGGATTCCATCATTTGGGGACTATATAATATCTAATCCTGTTTATGATGAGATAGACCCTCGTTTTATGCAAATGGCAGCTGCAATAAGATACACTGTTGCTGATGAGTTTCTCATCTTTCGTGGTTACTCTGTAAGAAGTCCTAAATACAATGGATGGGGACAAACACAGGGATTAGCCCAACGAATTATTAAGCATTCCCAATACAGTGGAGAGAATTACTCATTTGGCGATAAATATATCTATGATTGCGCACATGAAACTAAAAGTACCGGAAATGCTGAGGTGTGGCGAAAAGTTGGTACGAACCACCACCTTACCCTAGCCATTAATGAGATCTCCAGCCTTCACGCTCTTTAAGCAACCTGTTTACCTCTACTTTTAACTCCTTTAATGGAATTAACTCCACTAATCGTTCATAAATAATTCCCTTTGGCTTGCTCAAATACCCTTTTTGCAAGCCTTTCTTTTTTAAAATAGTCAAAGCTTCTTCTCTCCAAAGCAACTGAACAAGAGCTATTGCATCTTGTGAAGGGTTTTTACGACCTTTTTTAATTTTTTTTAATATAGGTTTTCCATCTTTATTTTTAACACAAATAATCCCCCACCATCCTGGGACTATTTCTTTAACTTTGTTTAAAAAATCATCAGCTGTGACAATCGTTACCCTTTCAAAAACTCGGTTATAATCATACATTTGTGATGGTAAACGATTTAGTGTATCACATTCACTTTTGATTTCATAGCCATGAATTGATCCATTAATAACTGCGATATCCACTCGAGATGTCCCCTGACACACAGCCATTTCATTTATAATAAGTGTATCTTCCTCACAGGAGCATTCTTCTTTTAATTCCCTTAAAAGTACTTCTCGAACATGGATATCCTTTAATTTTTCCATCTTTATATTCATCCCAACTACTTTTTTTATATCAATAATTACTCCTATATACTATAAACTATATTGGACAAGAATCCGATAATAACCTTCTTAAAAAATACTTTTGTTTAGAAGATTGTCCCACCACAGTTTGTTGGGAAGTTTCTATACACTGTCTTATTGGACGCTTACATCAAATTTTAGAGCAATTCGTTTGAAAGATAAATGGAAAAAAGGAGACTGGAAGGCACAAAAATTGAGTAAGTCAACTAGTGACCTACTCTATAGCAAAAATTAATTAAATATAACATTATTTTACAATCTGTACTATATTATATTAAACTTGTTCTTTAAATCGTTCATAACTATCCGCAAGCTTGTATTCGACATGGGTTTGTATCGCTTCGAAATGCTTCCGCCCACATATGATTTTCCCATGCTCTTTTAATCTTAAATCCTCTTGATCAGTACTTCCTTTTGTTTCAACAACGAAGTATAACGTTTCTACTCCTTCTTTATCAATTAAAACTGCCCAGTCAGGGTTATAATTACCAAGTGGAGTATCTATAACAAAGAATGATGGTAGCTTTATGAACAATTTTACATCTTCATCATTATTCAGCTTTTCAGCAAATGTACGTTCCACAGTGGAATCATATCGAATATAGTTATAAACGGATTTATCTTTTGAAACTTCTACTGCATTTGCTTTCATATAACCAACCAGTTCCTGATGCTCAAACAAAGACTGTTGGTAAAAAGCATGGTCTCCAATCCGCTCATATTTAATGCCATCTATAATTAACTTCTTCTTTTCTTTATTAATAATCTTCATAACAGCTTCCATAAACGCCTGAGGATTCTTTTCAAAATCTTTCAGCCGTGCGGAACCAATTAAAATATCTACAAGAGTACGTCTTTTAAGATTAGTTTGTTCCTGCAAGTAACGGAGAATATCTGGTAACCGCCGCTTCTCTTCTAACGCTTCAAAAACACGCATTGTCTGCCCTTCCCCTGAAACACCAGATTGTTCTACTTTTAAAATGGCATTCTCTCGTTTAATTTTTCTTGCTTTAAATGGCTCTAGTTTTTTAATAGCATCAATACAACGATTCTTCAGTTGTTTCGCGTCCACATTAACAGAATACGTGGTCTTGTATTTAATTTGCTCCCATAATTGCTTAAAATCTTCACCCAATAACACTTCCTTATTGAGCGTAATATTCACTTCATCTTTTTTATTGAAAACGGGAAGCTTTTTAATGGACTGTTTTATTACCTGTTCAATATCATCTTTTATTTCTTTAAATTCTTCAGGTACATCAAAGGTTTCTGCTGCAATTGCTTCTTTTAACTTATTTTCGACTTTACCCTTTTTATCAATGTATTTTTCTTTAACTAAAAATGAGTAAATTTTGGCGGAGTATTCATACCCAACCTCTTTGGATTCTCCTGTTGCTTCATCTGTGTGTATAATGGTTGAAAAAGATTGTTCTTCCAGATAACCAAACTTCACACCAGTTTCTTCTTCCATTTCTTTTTGAAGAGACTCTGCAAATTGTTGATAGGATTCATTAGCAATTACAGTAAGAACATTTACGTTTTCATCATATTGACGTTGACCATCCTGATTTACAGACAAGCGCAAACCTCTACCAATTTTTTGACGCTTAGTTAAAGGATCTCTCGTTTCAACCAGAGTACAAATTTGAAAAACGTTCGGATTATCCCAACCTTCTTTTAAAGCTGAATGGGAGAAAATAAAGCGTAATGGTGTTTGAAAGCTAAGCAGTTTTTCCTTTTCTTGCATGATTAATTTAAATGTTGTCTCATCATCTTTATTAGATTTTAAATTTCCATCTTTCGTAATGGTACTATTTTTAAAATGACCGTTTTTATCCATAGAAAAATAACCATCATGAACTTCTTCTACATTATGATTGGAAATGTACTGGTCTTCCTCGAATAAAGATCGATATTTTTTCAAGTTAATAAGCTTTGTATATTCCTCTTCAAACATAATGGCATATTTCCCTTTTTGCCAGGGTTGTCCTTTTGGATAAATACGATAATTCTCCACCTTATCAATAAAGAAAAGTGATAAAACCTTAATCCCTTTATGAATAAGCTTCAATTCCTTATCCAAATGGGTCCTAATTGCTTCTCTTATTTGATAACGTTTAAGTAAATCATCATTAATACCACCAATAATTTCGCCAAGTTTCACGACTTTACCGTTTTCAAATTCAATCATTTCATTTCCAGGATAACAATCAATCCCTTCTAAAATATAACCTCGGTAAAGTTCCCGCTCTCCAGATAACAAATACAAGTTATTCTTACTGTTTGGGTTTATTTCTTTATTTACCCTGCTTACAGTACCATTTTTCTTTTTTTCATCAATCTCAACAGTAGCCTTAAATCCATTCTTATTAGATACGCTTAAAAGTTTAATATAAGGGTCGTTAAAATCATCATCAGAGTTAACAGATAACACTTCTATCTTCTTAACAAGCTTCTGCTCATAAGCATCTACGGGGTCAAGTTTGTACATCAAATTGTATGTTTCCCTATGTGTAGCAGAGTACCGCAGTTTACAAAGTGGATTTAACGAAGCAATGGCTTCCTTTGCTTTATCTGTGTTATCGACACTTTGCGGTTCATCAATAATGACTATGGGATTAGTTTCTTGAATAAATTGAATGGGCTTTTTACCATTCATTGTATCCCTTTCACGATGTATTAAATTAGCCTTAGTTTCTTTTTCTGGGTCATCAAAGCTCTTCTTAAAGGCATCGATATTTATAATCATTACTTCAATGCTTGTACTTGTTGCAAATTCACGTACCTGTTCAAGCTTTGAAGATTCATATTTAAAGTAATGACAATGCTGCCCAGGAAACTCATTGTTAAAATGTTCATCGGTCATTTGTAATGATTTATAAACTCCTTCACGAATAGCAATACTAGGAACGACAATAATAAATTTTGAAAAACCGTATCTTTTGTTTAATTCAAAGATGGTTCTCGTATAGCAATACGTTTTCCCCGTACCTGTTTCCATTTCTACAGTAAAGTTCCAGTCTTGAATGTTCGTACTTTTCTTAAGGTGATTTCTCATTTGAATACTTTGAACATTTTCAAGCACTTCCGCTTCAGATAACTCAAGCTTATTTCCTATCCCCAGCTCTGTTATTTCTTGTCCAACAATTTCGCCCATACTAACGGTAAAATTTGATACTTTAACCGTTTGGCCTTCAAAGATATCCGTAATGGATTGAATGGCATCAAGCTGATATTGTTGTTTATCAAACTTAATTTTCATATAACCATTCCCCCTTATATCACTCGAATATCTTCAACACTATACCGTTTAAGAATTTGCTGAGCATTTGTACGAACCGTATCATCCTCAAATCCTTCATCATAAAAAACTATGCGTGCTGGTTTTTGTTTAGCCATTTCTTCAATTTGCTGTAGATTTAAATCCCGTTCTAGACAAATAAGTAAATAACCAAAACCAACAGAAAAAACCTGCTTACTAGCAATTTCTGTCTTTTCTATTGGAACCGTTAAATCAACTCCATATTTAAGGAGAATCTCATAAACTACGTCTTCTTGTGACCGATCTTCTTTTATTGGCTCAACTAAATCTAATAAGTCTTTTTCTAGATCTAATGTTTCTTCGTCCCAAGTTTTCAGATTTGTTTCATCAAGCTTAAACACTTTAAAACCAATATCTAAATTTTGAATATTATCGTTTTCTTTGTTTTGCTCAACAATTTTGTAGCCTGCACGACGTATTCGTTCTTTTCCGATCTCACAGATATCTGGAAAGCCACTTTTATATGCATCAGAGTTTTCATCTGTTAATTCAGGTAGTTGAACCATAATAAACTTACGGTTACCATTGTCATCAGCATTTAATTGTAATGTTACATGAGCAGTAGTTGCTGACCCTGAAAAAAAATCAAGTATAATATCATTGCCATTAGTTTCGGTTGATAATTGAAGAATCCTTTTTAGTAACTTCAATGGTTTAGGATTAGTAAAAATTGCCTTATCATCAAATAGCTCCTTTAACTTTTGAGTCCCGTCTTGACTATCTCCAACTTCATCCCTCAACCAAATTGTAACAGGTGTAATTGTCTGTTTAACTTCAGATAAAAATTTTTTAATACTAGGAACATTATTTCCGCTTTCCCCATACCATACCCTATTGTCTTCCTCCATCTCCTTAAATCTTTCTTTAGTATATAACCAGCATCTTCCTTGAGGAGGCAATACTTTTCTACCAGTAGGCGTTGTTATTTCATAAATCTTCTCTGGAATAGCAGGCCCTACAGACGCATCAGCACTTTTCCACGGACCTCTTGGGTCATTATCAGGATTTTTATATCTGTTATTAGCTTCATCTCCTCTAGGGATTCCATTTAATTCACCGAATTCAATATTTTTTGCATAGCATAAAATATGATCATGATTAGGAGAAAAGTTTTTCCTAAGGTTAATCGGAGAATAGGCTTTCTGCCAAATAATATCAGCAATAAAATTACTCTCACCATAAATTTCATCACATATTTTTCTCAAATTTGAAACTTCAGTGTCATCTATTGATATAAATATAAAACCTTCATTTTTCAGTAAGTTTCTAGATATTTTTAATCTTGGATACATTAGGTTTAACCAATCTGTATGAAATCTGCCATTTGTTTCAGGATTTGATTTCATTGATTCATTCATAAGTTCTTTATAGTTTTTTACATTATCATGAAAATTGTCCTTATAAACAAAGTCTTTCCCAGTGTTATATGGTGGATCAATGTAAATAACCTTTACTTTGTTCCTATAAGTGTTTTGTAGAATACGAAGTACCTCAAGATTGTCTCCCTCGATGTATAAATTTTGTGTTGTGTCCCAGTTCACACTTTCTTCTTTACAGGGGCGTAATGTCCCCGTTGTTTGTTTTTGAGCAAGTAAAATTGCCTCAGTTTTGCCATTCCAGGTAAACTCGTACCTTTCCTTTTCTTTTTCTACAAAATCGCCAAGAGCAAGGCGTAATTTATCTATATCAACTTTGTTTTCCGTAAATACTTCTGGAAACAACTGTTTTAGCTTTTCAATATTATCTTGTAAAACATTAAATGTCCTACCTTCTAACTTTTGCAAATTAACACAACTCCTTAATTTGTTGTAATTGAACTCCAATTTGTTGTTCTTTACGTTTTATTTTCATATGAAGATCCATCTTTGCACCAAATTCAAGTTGTCCTTTTTGTTCCTGTTCTAAACGGTCAACATCCTTTTTTAAATCCTGTATCTGATTAAGTATGTTAACCGCTTTTATGCGATTTACTGCATTTAAAGGAAATACACCTGCCAGTGAAATGACCTCTTCACACTGCAACCATTGGTGAATATCATCATAGAAATTATATAAATTATTAAATGATAATTTTGAAATGGTTAATGCGTCCAAAAGTTTGTCGTATAAGCTGTCCTCGTCCTTCGGCTGAAACCATGAAGTGATAATGGGCTGATCGACAACTACTTTGGTGATGTCATGTTTATTAAGCCTTTTATGGCAGGCACTCATTAGAACTTTTTCTTCAGGTGATTCCATTATTAACACCACTGGATTAGGAATAGACTTATGCACAGCACTTACGATACGATTCGTATTTTCTGTCCCTCGAAGCTGAACATATATCCAAACTACTTCTGCATAATTTACTTCATCCGTTTCGTACACTGATATATTTAAACTTTGCTGGTTCATAACGCTCAACAAATAAATTCCTTCTATCTGAGAAGTAAACAATTCCTTTTCAGCTTTAGAAAGATCAGCTTGAGTGAAAAAAGCTTTTTTAGGTATTTTACGATTCGCTATAGATCGAATCGGAATCTCTAATCGTTTAATAAACCATTCTCTCAATTCACTCACCTACTTAATTATTAAAAAGGATACTAACTCAAAATCGTCTGAAGATGTATTTGTATCCTGTAATAAACTTGAATTTCCGAGACTAAACAATGACTCCAATCCTTTTTCTTCAACAATTCCAAGAACAAATTCTACCGCTTGATCAAGAAGGAATTTGTAAGTCGTCATATCTTCCATATCACTTGTCTCATTATTGAACTGATAAATTAATTCATTAAACAAATTTGTTTGACCTAGGGCAACTTTACGATAGATATCCAATATCTGTTTTGTTTTAACTGGCCCAAGTTGTATTTCTCCATCCATATTCATAAAAATAAGGTAATATGGGAACAAAGCACTGGTTTCCTTCACTTTTGTCTTAGCATTGCGTTGCTTAATACAAAATATAACGCCCTGTTCAATATCTTCATTTGGTGCCAAATCAACAGAAGTTATAGCATGTAATCCCAATGGCGCAGTCTCTATTTTCTTCTTGTTCGTATTCATATATTCAATTAAATCCATCTTAAAATCATTTAAAGTTAGGTCTGTGATAGAGATTCCTCCAGAAATATCCTCTAAATCAACAACCTCTTCTTGTAACTGCTTCAATTGTTTCTTACGATATTCCAAATCATTCATTTGTTTCTTCTCATCGTATTCAATCACATTTTCTTCACCCGTTGCAGAAATATCAAGGAGAACCATTCTCCCGCTCACACGAGCTTCTAAATTAATGTACTCATCTAAATCCATATTTGGCCAGAAGTTAACAAGTTGGATAATATCATTTCTGGAACCTAGACGGTCAATACGACCAAATCTCTGGATGATACGTACAGGATTCCAGTGGATATCATAATTAATTAAGAAATCGCAGTCCTGAAGGTTCTGACCTTCTGAAATACAATCAGTTGCAATCAAGATATTAATTTCACCCTGGCTTTTAGAGTCTATTTTGCTTCGCTCTTTGGACACTGGTGAAAAATGAGTCAAGATAGAGTTTAAATCTTTTGGCACACCTTTTAACGTAGTCTGGTTGCCACCAGAACCTGTTACAAGAGCGGTGTTTAAACCGTACTTTTCTAATATCCATTTTGATAACTCATCATATAAATAATTTGCTGTATCAGCAAAAGCGGTAAAAACAATTATCTTCTTGTTTTCCCCGTTTATTGGATGTATCACTTTTTCACCAATGATATCCTTGAGCTTATTCAATTTCGCATCACGTGGAGCTTGTATTTTTGCAGTTTCTATTAGTAATTTCTCAAGTTTCTCCATATCATCTTTTAAATCTTGCTTCCATTTAATGTGGTCTATATCCTGGAGTAAAACCTTAACCTTAGACCCTATCAACATATTTTCAACATCTTCATCATCAATATCAATATCATTTATATTAATATCCGCATCTGAGTATTGTTGAATATGATCAAGCTTAAACAATAGGTTATCAATTTTTGTTAACAAGGAAGCTATGGTCATACCGAATGAATGAATAGAGCTTTCCATACGCTTAAGCAAATTAACCCTCATTAAATGAACAAGGCTACGTTCACGGTCAATTTGTTTAAAAACTGATCCGCCTTTAACTCTCATATCATATTTACGACTATACTCTTCTTGTTTTTCAGGCATTACATATTTCAATGGGGAATATGCACTCAAATTTAATCTGTTAATAAGCTTATTTACTTCCTTAATTTCGGGAAACTCATTTTGCTCATCAATATCTGCATAGACATTCTTAGGCTTTAATCGCTCTGGGAATTTCCCTATTTCGGACATGTTATAGTATTTTTCAATATGCTTTCTTGATCGTGCAATTGTAACTGCATCCAATAATTTGAAATAGTCGAAGTTCAACATTTCAAGCAAAGTGTCTGTTTTCCGTTCCTTATCTTCTAATTTAAGCCATTTATTAAATGAAAGTTGTGCTTTTCTTAACGTCTGTTCTATACTTTCAATTCCAACAGTCTCTAAAGCATCATCTTTTCCTTCCGTAATAAACGCTACTTGATTTTTCAAATCATTCATTTTGTTATTTACAGGCGTTGCAGAAAGCATTAAAACTTTAGTCTTAACACCCGCTTTAATAATTTGGTTCATTAATCTAGAATAACGAGTCTCCCTGTCATTTCTAGCTTGATTGTTTCTAAAATTATGGGATTCATCGATAACAACTAAATCATAGTTACTCCAATGAACAGTAGCTAAATTAATGTCACCAGACAATCCACCTGTACGACTCAAATCTGTATGATTCAATACATCATAATTAAAACGATCATTAGCAAGGATATTTCTTTTGTCATTTTGAGTATAGATTAACCAGTTCTCCCTTAATTTTTTGGGACAAAGTACAAGCACTCGATCATTTCTCAGTTCATAATATTTAATGACTGCCAAAGCCTCAAAGGTTTTACCTAACCCTACACTATCTGCAATAATACATCCATTATGTTTTTCCAGTTTATCTATAGCGCCAAGAACACCATCTTTTTGGAACTTGTAAAGCTTATTCCAAATAACAGTATCTTTAAAGCCAGTTTTTGATTTAACAATGGCATCCTCATCAAATTCTTCAAGGTAATCTTTAAATATATTGTACAGTGTCACATAATAAAGAAACTCTGGAGAATGATCTTCGTAAATTACGGCTATTCTTTCAAGAACTTCTTCTTTTACCTCTTCAAGGATAGATTCATTACTCCATACATCATTGAACCATTGAATATATTGCTTTGTTAAAAGCGGGTCATCCATAAGGGTATTCATTTGTAATGTAGGTGAGTAGGTATATCCTAATCCACTACTGGTAAAATCTAAACTACCCTGAACAGCCGCTGATGAGTTATCTTTGTTTTCAATATGAAACAATCGAGTCTGTATTAAAGGGGCGGTAAGTGATTTCATCTGAACTTTTGAACGTATCCATTCAGCACATTCTTTCGCTATTTTTGCTTGTGTAAGCTCGTTTCGCATCTTTATTTCTAGTTCAGAGCCAGACAGTCTTTTCTCGCGTTCCGACTTACCTAGATCAACTGGACCCTTTGCATACTTTTCGGAGGTAAAAGTAGGATCGATAAACAGAAAGCGAACTTCATTTACCTTCATTAATTCTTTTTTCAAAGCTTCAAATGCATATATAGTAAAGTAGGATGACATGATTGCAACTTTAGCATCTTTCTTAAGGTATGGTTTTAACGCATCCCCTACATTTCCAGACTTTTTGTTATCTAGCATTTTCCCGATCATGGTTGCACCTCCAGGAAACAAGTAATATTTTCTATTAAATATCATAAATAAACTCTTCAATTATAGTTTACATTAAATATTATCTCATATATTATTGAACATTTTTCCTTAATATTAGAAAAAAGCTAATGAATTGTCCTACCCTTCTATTATAAAAACTACAACTTAACAATATACTGTTGATAAATTGATTTGCAAACTTGATAACACGAAACCCCAGGCACTCCCTGTACCTGGGGTTTACTTTAAAACATATCTATCTGCTCATAATCCGCAACATGTAAAGATTCAAGAGTTTGCACCACACGGGTTTCCATAATCTCTTTGCCAGCATATTGTCGATAAACATTGCTGTATACTACCGGAAACTTCTGTATAATACTTTCCTTATCATGTGCCGTTAAACAAATTAATTGAATCCTGTTCCCTTTAGCAATTTCTATTACTGGATCTACCACATGATCATTTGATGCCTGTCCAAAAGGGTTGTCAACGAGAATCGTATAAGAATCCTTTTCTCTCCCAGTAATTATTTGACGGAGATGTGAAATGAATACCATAAACATAATCATATACACTGTGTATTTCTCTCCGCCACTCCATTTAGAGGCAACTTCCCAATTTTCAAAACGGACTTTTTCCTGTAAAACCTGTTTTTTCTTAGGTTTAAAGACCTGGATACGGCACTTCGAATAGGGTGCATAGGATTTCATTAATTCCTTTGCTTCTAGACTTCGTAAAATGTATCGAGAAATCTCATCTTCTGTTTTTCCTTCTTCCCTCATCTGTTTAATTTCTGCAATCATCCCATGTATATATTCTCGAAGATGATCTTTCGTAGTCTCTATGTCATTAGCATCCCAAGATAACTTAATCGCCTGAAAGGTTTGATCATACAGGTTCATTTTTGAACTTTTTGGGATTTCCTTAATGATGTCGTAAATCTCATTTACCCGACGATAACACATTTCCAATAGTCGCTCCTGGTCTTTCTCCCCTTCTATTTTCGACTGTTCTTCACTTTGACGATATGCTGAAATGCCTTCTCTTATTTGAAGAAATTTTTTTGTCACATATTCATAATCAAATAGGCGCCCTTCACTTAGAATCAATTCTAAGGAACGAATAAAATGATTCATTTTAGGATTTTGTCTTTCTTGTAAACGCCTACAGTATCCTGCAAATTGCTTTTCAACATTCTCTTTTTTCTCCCCGATTTCACGTTTCAAACGTGCCCATTCGTCTTTTATCTTTTTGGCATAATCCTTAATAGACCCATCTCCCCAGGGCAACTTTTCCATTGGCTCCAAATCAGGACCGTTTATCCCGAAATCCTCCAATATTATATTTCCCTCTTTATACCTCTGAATAAGATTTTCACATTCTGCTTCTTTCTCCATTAGCTTAGTGATGTTGTTAATTTCTTGATCTAATCTTTGCTGGATATAGTTATACTCTGCATCTGTCTCATATAAATAGGGTTCTAAACTATAGTTTTTATCAATGGTCAGTATAATACTTTGAATTTGACCTTGTAACTTACCTATTTCAATTTTTAAATCAGTAATTTTCTTCTTCAATTGTTGAATTTCATTATCCAATAATTCCGCTTCTTTTTTTATTTCGAAAATTTCCCCTTTGGTTACTGGCCGATAATGTTCACGGAGCCAATCCAATTCTACTTGATGGTTAAAAATCAAATCTTCATAATGTTTCTTTGTCCTTAATAAATCAGACAAATGTTCTTCAATATTTTTTCGATCCTGCTGTTTTTCTTCCAAGACACTTTTTTTAGCGATATAGTGTCTTTTTTCTTCATCATAATCCCATTGTTCCTCATCTAAATGTACAACAACCCACCGGTATTTGCTCTGGTCAGATTCTAAGTTTTTTAACTCAATTTCAATATACCGCATCTTTGATTCAAGCTCTTCAATTGCTTTTTTTTCTACCTTATCCCTTTTGTTGAGGGATTCTTGCTCTCCTTGAATTTCCTTTTTCTGTTTTTCAGCGTTTGTTTGGTCTTGTACCATTTCCGTCTCTTGCTCATAATCTCGCAAAAAACTATCGAATGCCGTTTTTTGTCTTTCTATTTCTTTTTCTTGTTCCTGTAGATCTCTAATTCGTTGGTTGTTATTCTCCCTTTTCTCATTTAAAGTAGAAATATTTTCCTCGATCAACTCTAATTGTTGCTCTGTCTCAATCAGAAGATTGTTTAATTCCTTTTTTCCCTTAGATTTTTGCTCGATCAGAAAAGGAGGATATTCCTTCCAATAATTATGCAATGAATTTAGGGTATCTTCTGCTCTTTTTTGTTTTTCTTCTCGAATGGCTAATTGTTCAGTTAAATTTTTGTGATCCTCTTTCAGTTGATTTTTCTTTTCTGTAAATTTTTCCGGATTTACAAACAAATCAACATCCAGGGTATGATAAATCCATGTATCATTTCCTAAACACAGAAGTGTCCCGATTTGATGTGGACTTCCTTGTCCGGTCAAGGATTCTCTTTCTAAAAATAAAATGGGTAATTCTTTCTGCCATTTAAAGTTTTGCAAGGCTTTGGCTATAGATTTATTTTGAGAAGATTCCATTAAGAGTGCATAAGGAAGGGCAGGGAACTTTAACAATAAATTATGTTTATCCGTTTCATTCATTTCCTGTAGCGATAACCATTCACTACCCAATACAACATGAATATTTTTTTGGGAAAGATGTTCCTTAACCTTCAATAGCCCTTCATGAGGAACAAAATAGGTACGCCCCTCAATTAATTTTAGTTGCTCTAAAACATTATCTCTTCTTTTTTCAATGGATTTCACTTCATTTTTATGTTCCTGGATCCGCATCTGGAGTCGAACAACCAATTCATTCATTTCATCTTCTTTCTCAGGAACCATAAATCCAAAAAGGGATAAAAATTGGCCAGTCCATTCTTTTTCAACTTTCCTTTTTTCTTCCCATTGCTCTGTAGCAGCAACTTGTTGTTTATATCGCTCTATCTTTGTATTTAATTCAATTATTTCTTTATTGCATTGCTTCTCCTCATCCTGGAATCTTTTAATCTGTTGATTTAAGTCCTTGATTTCAAGTTCCATGGCTTTTTCCTGAGATTCAATAACCTTGAAACAAGAGTGAGGATCTAATAAATCCCATTCATTAAACCATTTCAATACCTTTTCTCGCTTTTTGTCATATTCCACGAACCATATCTTTAGTTCTGCTAATTTTTCCACTACCCTATTTCCTTCAAGCCTAAGTTCTTCTTGGCGACCTTCAAACAGCTTTCTCTTATTTTCGTGTTCTTTCTTTTTAGTCTCCATGCCATAGAATAAAATCTTTTTTTTCTCTTTTTCTTTCATCCAGGCAAAAGAAGCACGTCTAAAATAATGATTAACCTCTTTTTCCAGCTCTGGGTTGGATTGTTTCAATGAATCCAACTTTTCCTGCTGATAATCAGCTTTTTCGGCGCTTTCTTTCCAACCTTCATAATACTGGCATGCTTCCAATTCCTGAATTTTACGATTTTTGCTAGTTAATAGCTCTGTTTTTGTATCTATAGCCTTTTGAATGGATTCCTTTTTCGTTTCTGTAGCATCTTTTAGCTGTTCCAATTTGTAAATTTCAAAACTATCCTTTTTCCATTCCCAATGTTTTCTTTCACTTATTGCATTTTCAATTTTTTGTCGGAGATATTGATGATTTCTTTCTTCCTTTTTCACTTCATGTAAAAGAGTGACTTTAGTACGAAGAAGTTGTGATTGTTGATGAATAAGAGACTGATGCACCTCTTTATACTCTTGTACCGAATGGATTAAATCATCCACATACTGTTCAAAAATCTCAAGGTCCTTAATGTTCTTTTGAATTTCAGGCAAACGAAATAAATTTCCCTGGAACTTTTCAAAGGCTCCAACCAAAGTGCTTTCTTTGGTTGATGTAAAAAGAGATTCTTCAATTGAAGGGATGAAAAGTTTTGTTAAAAGATTTTCTACATCCGTTGTCTTTTCAAAAAACTTATCTGCAGCTCCCTCAGATACATTAATTTTCTTAATACTTTCCCATTCAGCGGGGATAATCCCATGGGATTCTATTTCCTTTTTATATTTTGTGGGTTCCCCAGAATGATATACTTTGATTGAGACACGGTTTTCTCTTTTTAGCAATTGGCGAAATTCCTCATACCCGGTAACAAATTTCCGCCCATCATTCTCTTGGAAAAAGGGCAATTCCCGAATTCCATATTGATTTCTTTTATATTCGCAAACATACATATAAAATTTTATTTTATCTTGCTGACTATCTGGATTATCATAACTAAAACCAGTTAATACTTTATGCAATCCCTTTTCATCCACATTCCACTCAATAGCAATATGTCCATTGGTTCCCCTGGCAACAGTGTTTTGCAAAGAACGCTGGTTAGTTGTTGTATTTGGAAGGATAGTCTGTAAAAACAATTGAATGAAACTGGTCTTGCCTCCACCGTTTTCCAACAAATAAAGAGTTGTGTACCCATGTAACACCAAATCTTGATTTGGAATAAGTTTATCCCCATCTTCTAATGCAATATTGCATAGACGGATTTGATTAACGACTGGCATCCCTATTCTCCTTTCGATAAGGCAACCGATTTCTTTAAAAAATCAAACAATTGTTCACGCCTAGATTCATTGAAATAATAGCGAAGCACCATGGCATTCATTTTTTCCAATAAACGAATTTCACCATCTTCTGTAATTGTTAACAGTTCCTCTTCCTCCAGAAAACGTAGTACTCTATTTAACATTCCAAGCTTACCGCTTTTCGCTCGTTCAGGATGTTTTGCAGTTTCAACGATTAACATTTTTTGTTCCCACAGTTCAACTACACTTTTTAAATCAAATTCAACATCTTCACTTAAAGAATCAATTTCCTCATTATTTAGCTGCTTTAATTGATCGATATAACGAGATAATTGTTTTTCATACTCCACCAAAGATACTGAGGAGCGCTCAGTAAAAGCACTTGTATCCCGGTTAAAGAACATAGCAAGCAAGATTAACATACTAAATTGGACAAGATACAGTTCCTGATTGTTTGCTAACTTCCATAAAGATCGCAATTCTTCATTTGAGTAACGAAACCACTCATTATCAAAACCTGGAATGACATAAATGGCTCGGGTAGAATCTAATTGGACAAATTTTACCCTAGCAATGGGTTCTATCACATCTTCTAAGACTTCTCTCACACTGTCTTTTTTATAGATCGCAAAAGGTTGCCGGTCTTCAGGCTCTATTTTCTTTTGGTCCATGATGGTTAAAAAGAAGTGAAAAGCATCCTGTACATCTGACTGATCATACATCGTCATCTTTTTTCTCCCCTTTCCACATAAAAATCAGATATTTCTCTCAAACCATTTACAAAATGGATAACCTCACCTGAAATTACATTAAAATGAGCATTTTTCACAACCTTGCCAATCCCACTCTCCCTGCTATACTCCGCAATCCCTCTCCTAATATCATCAAGAGCGAATAGTTTATCCTCATCGATTATTTCAAATGAAACATTCTTCATCTGATGGAACTGAATAACTAGGGAATAAAATAAAGGGTCTTTTACCCACACAGGCTCTTCTTTTTTGAGATATTCACCCATTCGATAACAATCTAGTGTAAGAAGTGGAGAAAAAAGAAAAGAAATCATTTCTTTCAATAAGTTTAACCGCATATGTTTTCGTTGACGTTCCTCCGCTTCAATACGAATTCGCTCTTCCTCTGTAAGTTCTGGCAGAACAGTTTCTTTAGGAGTTGATTCCTTTCGTTGTTTTTGTGGTTCAAAAAACAGGCCCGGATGAAATAACCTTAAACTTTTCCATGTATTTAAAGGTTGTAAAATGGTACGCAACCCATCTAAATTCATTTTCTTTTCTATAACAAAGGGCAAAACTTCTTTTTCAAAATTTATATTGGTTTGAAAGGCCTGGAAGATAATAGATTCAATACTATCGATAAAGAATTTTTGCACTTCTTGTTTTATGGTAAACAGTTCTTCATGAAATCTAAGGGCAGCCCGCCATCGTTGTTGAACTTTTCTGATGAGGCGAATGGCTTCTTCCTCTTTTTCTGTCATTTCTTGATTGTGATATTCCTTAATCGTATATGATATTAGGCTATTGATTTCCGCAAACTGTTGATTTTCTTGGTGCAATCTGGTTTCATACCGTTCCATCATCTCTTTAAATTCATTTTCTTGAGCAATTTCCAATACATTTTTCTGTATTCGTTCAATCAACCGATTCATTCTGACTTTTTCATTTTTAATCGCAAAAATTAACTCTTCAATTGTATGAAGTGCTCCATCAAATACTTTTCGCTGAATTTGTTGACGAAAATACAATTGAACGATTGTTATTTGCATCTCTTGAAATATTTCACGGGTTTTAAATAAGGATTCAATTGCTTCTGGTGTAAGTCGAAAAGATGCCTTTTTATCCTTAATGTCTTGTAAATTGTATGTTGTGGTAAAGTCGATTAAATGAAAATACTTCGTTTTTTGCTCCTTTGTTTCAAAATCAAAATAGGTCATTTGGAAGGGCTCGCCATTATTCCGCAAATATTCCCTGACAATCACTAAAGTCATGTTATAGGATTCTTCAAAAGATAGTTCCTCATTATATTTATTTCTTAATAAATCTTGCAGAAATCTTGCAATATCCTCATATGTATTATGCTGCTCATTCCGCAACATATTTTCCAAAATAAACAATAAAATGGCCATTCCTATTGAAACCAACGGATACTGCTTATACCGTTCCTTTTGGGCTAAATCCAAAATAGGTTGGTATATTAAAAAAGATTCCATGCGATTAGAAAAAGCTGAAAAAATCTCTTTAAACATCCCTGCACCCCTTACTTATTTGCCATACTTTTTAATAACTTTCGATTCAAGGATTCTTGGGGAATATATGATGATTTAAGAAGTTTAAGGGCTGTTTGATGATATTGGGTATCTAAATAGCGAAGGAATTCAACTGCATCATCTTCACGAAACGTTTGTACATGTTGTCGAGGTTTTGCTTTTGCAGCAAACCCTTTAATCATTTCTTCATACATTTCTTTAAAAGGAACTATTGGAAAAAAGTTTTTTCTATGTAAATGAAGAAAAATATTGATGCCTACTGGGTCTAAATCGCCAAAATAATAGCCTTGTAATTCTTTAGATTTAGCACCTTCAATATCCCATATACTTTCAATGCTTTTTTCAATCTTTTTTCCTTCACCGTAAATTAATAAATCAAAAGAAATATTAAAAAACTTGGTCATATCTCTTAGAAATAAACGCTTCATACTACCAAATGTATCCTTATTTTCGATAATCAATACATTTACCTGATCTTTCTTATTCCAAGATGGGCATCGATAATAGAAAAATGGTTCATTCTCTATTTCACACCGCAAATCGGGAAAAGTAAGGCCAATTTTATTTAATAGTTTCTGACCATCTGCCAGTAACCATTTCTCATTGCCAACTAATTCAAAAGACCTTTCATTTACTGAAAGCCAAAAAGTATCTTGCGAATCATTGAGGAAATCATTAATAGCTTTTAAAAAGGGCTGGTCCACTTCATATTCATTTTTTCTATTGATGTAGTAAGTTACTTTCATAGACGGATGATAGAGAAGAAGTAACTGATCAATATCTGCCTGATTCATTTTGTGCTTGTTCACGATACGCTTATATTTGTTATATAAAAAATCCGTACGATGATTTTTACCACTATTGTAGATTGGCTGAATTAAACCTTCTTGCACCAATTGATTTATAACAATAGCAAACTCGTAATAATCAAAGGACCCTAAAATTTCTAATTCTCTCTGAAGGGAAAATAACTCAAAGGTTTTACATTTGTGTTTATCTAGCCAGGTAACAACCCATTGTTTCATGCATACTCCCTCCAAATAATTACTTTTTTACTATTATTATAGCCTTATATTTTCAGAAAATAATTTATGAAAACGTGAACTTTTTTCAAAATGTCTTTAAACGAGAACACCAGGTTTGTTTATGGCGCGGTGTTTTTCGTTTGTTTTAAAAACTTCTAAATACAAATATTAAAACTGAGGATTATTAATTGGTCGTATAATTTATATTTAATCAGGTAAACATAAAATGATAAAAATAATTAAAATTAGGAGATGCTATAGTGAGAAACCTAGAATTTGATATTTTAAATAAATTTGAAATAATAGAGTTGAAGCAATCAGTAATTTCTATTCTCCATAGTCTACAATTTGATGATTGTTATTATATTGAAGATTGTATAATTGGTTTACACAACTTACTTTCTAAATTAGATGAAATTGAGATTTCTCAAAAAACAATAATGATGATACACAAATCTAAACTTAGTAAAAAAGTTTTAAAAAATAGTAAATCTATGTAGATTTAGATCTTAATATTGTCTTTCAACAATTGAAAATGAATAGTTTCACTTTCTGAATTTCAATATTAGGTTTATAAAAAAAGTAATAAGCCATATCCCGATTAAAACAATAATGATGATATTCATCCAATTAAGATGGTCATAATTCATTGAAGTAAGACTCACCACGGCAATTAAAAAAGTGAAAATGTTTGAATCAATTCGTTTTTTCTTTTCCATCTTTGGATTCACCTCATTTCTACTAAGTTTAAAAGTATAGTACACGAATACAACAGTATAATAGACTGTTATTTGAATTCTCTCTCCTTCTTATCTAATAAATTTGTGAATATTGTCATCAGGAAATTGGCAAAGTAGAGTAGAGAACTGAAACATTCAGGGCGACCGTTAGGTCGCCTTAATTAT
>CAMLDI010000014.1 GCA_946478845.1 uncultured Paenibacillaceae bacterium | reverse complement strand
GTTTTCTTTGAAGAGAAAAAATCCCATGGAACCATTACTCTGGTTTTATTAAACCTATAATCTTTCACGAGGGAGCGCCCCGCTGCATTCTGATTACAGATATCCGAAAATTCATAATATTAATTTTATTTTTTGCTCCAAAATGTAACATATGTACTATTTTTGAACATTCAAAATAAACAAAAATCTTTAAGTAACTGGGATTAATTTTTGGCATGAAAATTGCTTGTTATTATTAGTGAAAGATTCAAAAAATTTAAAGGAGGATTTTCAATGAATCAAATTTATTCTTTTTTTATGCCAAATGTAAACTTAATGGGGAAAGGCAGTTTAATTAGCATTGGGGCAGAAATTAAAGCCCGTGGTTTACGGAAAGCCTTAATCGTTACAGACAAAGCGATGGTTGATACTGGTTTAATTAATCAATTGACAACAGTTCTGGATAACGAGGAGATCCCTTTTGTTGTGTTTGACGGGGCTTTGCCTAATCCTACAGATAAAAATGTTGAAGAAGGTTTGAAATCTTTACAAGAAAGTAATGCCGATTTTATCATCTCTTTTGGAGGGGGCTCTCCCCATGATTGTGCCAAAGCAATCGGATTAGTAGCCGAAAACGGTGGACGTATTCATGATTATGAAGGTGTAAATAAATCTTTAAAACCAGGGCTTCCTTTAATTGCAGTCAATACGACTTCAGGTACTGCTAGTGAAATGACCAGGTTCTGTATCATTACAGATACAGCGAGAAAAGTTAAAATGGCCATTGTTAACTGGCATGTAACTCCGATCATATCTGTGGATGACCCCTTACTTATGGTTTCTATGCCGAAAGGATTAACGGCAGCTACAGGAATGGATGCTTTAACCCATGCTGTCGAAGCTTATGTATCTACATTGGCAACACCAATTACAGATGCATGCGCCATAAAAGCGATTGAATTAATATCAACTTATTTAGAAAGAGCCGTAGCAGATGGCAATGACCTGGAAGCGAGAGAAATGATGACGTATGCAGAGTTTCTAGCAGGTATGGCATTTAATAATGCTAGTTTAGGCTATGTACATGCGATGGCACATCAATTAGGTGGATTCTATGATTTACCCCATGGCGTATGCAACGCCGTTTTATTGCCCTATGTGTGTGAATACAACGTAGCCGTGGTTCCCGATCGTTTTATCGATATAGCCAAAGCGATGGGTGAAAACGTTGAAGGATTTTCTAAAGAAGAAGTAGCCGCAAGAGCTATTGATGCAATAATCAGACTTTCTGGTCGCATCGGCATTCCTTCAGGATTAAAAGTTTTAGGAGCCAAAGAGGAAGATATAAAAATACTTTCAGAAAATGCGCTTAAAGATGCGTGCGGCCTTACGAATCCTAAGCAAGCTACTTTAGAAGATATTATGAAAATTTACAGAAAATCTTACGATCCTATGTCATCCGTGCTTTTTTAATTACTAAGAAGGAGTGGTTCAAATAAAAACACATCAAAATAGCCCCATTTCCGAAAAGGAAGAAATAGCGATAGAAATCCTTGAGAACCGAATTTATGAGATCACTAAAATAACCATAAAGGAGGATGAATCTAAATGAATTCAATTACAACCCCATTAAAGGAAAAGGTGGGTACATTCTTATCCGGAAAGAAAACCCTTTATATTAACGGCAAGTTTGTGAAAAGTGTTGGGGAAAACACATTTGAAACCATTGACCCGGCCACTGGGGAAATATTAGCCATTATATATGAAGGGCAAAAAGAAGATATTGATTTAGCTGTAAGAGCAGCAAGAGAAGCTTTTGATAAAGGGCCATGGGGAAAAATGGACGCGTCAGTGCGAGGCCGCCTAATGTACAAACTGGCTGATTTAATGGAAGAACATAAAAAGGAACTTGCTCAGATCGAAACCCTTGATAATGGAAAACCCATTCGTGAAACCCTCAATGTAGATGTCCCCCTTGCTATTGAACATTTGCGTTATTATGCAGGATGGACAACGAAAATGGTTGGACAAACCATACCTGTTAATGGTCCCTATTTTAATTACACCCGTCATGAGCCAGTAGGAGTCGTTGGACAAATTATCCCCTGGAATTTTCCCTTATTAATGGCCTTGTGGAAACTGGGGGCAGCTCTGGCGACTGGTTGTACGGTGGTTTTAAAACCGGCTGAACAAACTCCCCTTTCCGCCCTTTATCTGGCTGAGTTAATTGAAGAGGCGGGATTCCCCCAGGGGGTTGTCAATATTGTACCTGGTTTTGGCCAAACTGCTGGACAACTCCTTGTGGATCATCCCCTTGTTGACAAAATTGCTTTTACTGGCTCTACAGAAATCGGAAAATTAATTATGGAACGTGCAGCAAAAACACTAAAAAGAGTTACTCTGGAACTGGGCGGAAAATCTCCCAATATCATTTTGCCTGATGCAGATTTTTCCCAAGCCATTCCAGGCGCTTTAAATGGAGTAATGTTCAATCAGGGGCAAGTTTGTTGTGCTGGGTCAAGGGTTTTTATTCCTAAAAAACAATATGACAATGTAGTGTCTAACATGGTACAACATGCAAGAACTATAAAACAGGGATTTGGTTTACTAAAGGATACAGAAATTGGACCCCTGGTATCCCGGGAACAACAAAATAAAGTATTAGGATACATTGAGAAAGGAGTAGAAGAAGGGGCTGAATTGCTCACAGGCGGAAACAATCCATTTCCAAAAGGTTATTTTGTTTCCCCAACCATTTTTGCTAATGTTCAGGATGAGATGACCATTGCCAAAGAAGAAATATTCGGGCCAGTTATTTCTGCCCTTCCTTACGAAGATTTAGATGAACTCATTGAACGGGCCAACAATTCCTTATATGGATTAGCTGCAGGAGTGTGGACCCGAGATATCGCCAACGCCCACTATATCGCTAACCATTTACGTGCGGGTACTGTTTGGGTAAACTGCTACAATGCCTTTGATGCTGCCAGTCCTTTTGGAGGATATAAACAATCTGGGATTGGACGCGAAATGGGATCTTACGCTCTAGATAATTACACTGAAGTAAAAAGTGTTTGGATTTCAATGAAGTAAGAAAAACACTTGTGCTTAGTTGCAGAAAAGGCTTTTAAAGGGGACTGGTCAAAGTTGAATATAAACTTTCCTTAACTATAAAAAGCAGGGGGAATTATTATGAAAATTACAGCTGCAGTAGTCAATGGAGTCAATGAAGATTATCAACTTGAAGAATTAAATCTTGGTGAACTTTATCCCGATGAAGTTGTTGTGAAAATGGTTGCATCCGGCATTTGTCATTCAGATGAGGCATTGCGTATAGGTGACGCAGAATATCCAATGCCTGCTGTTTTCGGTCATGAAGGTGCAGGTATTATCGAAAAGGTTGGTAGTGCTGTCAAAAACTTTAAAGTGGGTGATCAAGTTGTAATGGCTTACAATTACTGTGGTACATGTCCGAGTTGTCGTACAGGCCATCCTTCATCCTGTAACCAATGGACAGTACTAAATTTTGGTGGTACCCGCCCAGATGGTAGTTACACCTTTTTTAAAGCAGATGGGACACCAGTGTCAAACTTCTTCACACAAAGTTCTTTTACTACACATACGATTACTAATGTAAATAACTTAATTAAAATTGAACCTGAAGCAGATTTGCGTTTGGTTGGTCCTCTAGGATGTGGCTTGTTAACTGGCTTTGGCACCGTAGTTAATGGATTAAATCCAAAAACTTCCTCATCCATTGCTGTATTTGGCACAGGAGCAGTTGGACTTGGTGCACTCATGGCGGCAAAAATTGAAGGTTGTTCTACCATTATAGCAATTGATATTCATGACTCTCGTTTGGAATCAGCCAGAGAACTTGGTGCGACACATACAATAAATAGTAGAACTGAAAATCTAGCTGAGCGTATAGCTGAGATTACAAGTGACCAAGGAGTTCACTATTCGGTCGATACAACAGGTATTTCATCTGTTATGAAAGCATCTATTGATGTTCTTGCGATTGGTGGTGTTAGTGCACCTGTAGCCGTAACACCAAACTCAATTGAATTTAATACCTTTATGGACTTAGTAATGGCTAACCGTAAGCTAATAGGTGTCTTAATGGGTGATGCAGTACCGCAAATTACGATTCCTCAACTTATTCAATACCATAAGGAAGGGAAATTTCCATTCGATAAATTAGTGAAATTTTATAAATTCAATGAAATTAATCAAGCGGCTGCAGACTCTAATAGCGGTCATACTATTAAACCTATACTAATTATTGATGAAAACTATCGTAAAGATGAACCATTGGTATAAGTAACGGAATTTAATTCACAACTTCCTTTTTTGATACTAACAAAGGGTCCTCCTCAACTGAGAAGGACCCAACTTAATTAATATCTTTAAACAAAAAATAAGGGGCAGGAACAAAAACACAATACAATAAAGGAACAGTGATTGATTGAAAAATCTCATGGAATCCACAGACATAATAGTACCATGCAGCTAAGCCTACGCCTTTCCCTCAATAAGTTTTAAATATCTCCAGAATACTCACGTATTATTAAAATTTCATTTACACCTCTCACCCTCCCTTTTCTCACCGGATTAGGTCCCATACCTTGCACCTTATATTTTTCACATGAATAGGCCGGTACTACACATGGTCATGTTTTTGTTACAGGTGATTACTACACAGATTCATCATCTCACAGATTCCGAAAAAAAAGCTTTATACCATAAGATTTTTTCTATAATGAATAACAACAGTATGTTTATCAATGCGGACACCCTGTGCCATAATGGAATCTGAAATAAGGAGTGATAAAATATGCAAAAAATAATGATTATTGAGGATGATCCTAAAATCGCAGAACATTTGAAAACACATATTGAAAAATATGGCTATGATGTGACGTGCGTGATTGATTTTGAACATGTAATGAATGCATTTTATGATATAAATCCAGATCTGGTTCTTTTAGATATTAATTTGCCAAGTTTTGATGGGTATTATTGGTGCAGGCAGATTCGGAAGGAGTCGGTGTGTCCCGTGATTTTTATCTCGGCTCGGATTGGGGAGATGGATCAGGTGATGGCATTAGAGAATGGTGGAGATGATTATATTACCAAGCCATTTAGTGCGGAAATTGTGATGGCCAAAATCCGTAGCCAGCTGCGCCGTGCTTATGGGGAATATGCCACAATTCCAGAAGATCGGGTATTAGAAAACGCTGGTCTTAAATTCTTTCCGGAAAGAATGGAGTTGACCTTTGGCACCAAAACCATTTCCTTATCAAAGAAAGAAGCAGATATTATCGAAAGCTTGATGGAACGATATCCACGGGTGGCTGGTCGTGAAGACTTATTAGAGAAACTTTGGGATGACCAAAGCTATGTCGATGAAAATACATTAAATGTGAATATCACGAGGGTTCGGAAAAAGTTTCAGGAAATTGGATTACAAGATGCAGTGGAAACAATAAGAGGGGCAGGGTATCGGTTGAACATTTCGTGGAAGGAAGATGAGGGATGAGATTATTTTTTAAGGAGTATTCCTTACTGATTGTTGTACAGGCTGTTCAAATACTCGTCATCCTTTCAATCTTCTGGTTAGATGGATATCGAGATATCCATCTATTTTTTTACGCAACTTTTCTCAACTTTTTCATTCTTGGCTGCTATCTAATTTATTATTATTTATCACGTCGGAAGTTGTACCAGCGCTTAAATCAGCCACTTGAATCACTAGATGACAGCTTTCAAAAAACAGATGACGCACCGATTTCTATAGCTTTCGATCAGGTGTTGCGTAACCAGTACAAGCTTTTTCAAAGTCGATTAGAATCAGTCGAAAAAGAGCAGGAGGAGCATCGGAAGTTTATGGATCAATGGGTTCATCAGATGAAAACCCCTTTGTCGGTCATTGAACTCACTGCCCAAAATTTAGATGAACCCGAGTCCTCCAGCATCCGAGAAGAGACCGAACGGATGAAAACGGGCTTGAACACAGTCCTCTACATTGCACGGCTAAGAACGATTGAGCAGGATTTTCATATTAAGCCGGTGAATCTCGCGAAATTGGTGGATGAAGTGAACGGAGAGAATAAACGATTTTATATTCGCAACAAAGTCTATCCTAAGCTAGAAGTGGAAAAGGAAGGAATGACGGTGGAGACCGATGAAAAGTGGCTGTTTTTTATCCTCTCCCAGCTTATCAATAATGCCGTTAAGTATTCTTCCGAAACCAGTAATCGGATTGTTATTTCCATTTATGAAAGAGGGAAAGAAGCCATCCTGGAAGTAAAAGACTTTGGAATTGGCATTCCTGAAGCGGATAAACGGCGGATATTTGATCCCTTTTATACCGGGGAAAATGGCAGGAAATTCCGAGAATCCACGGGTATGGGGTTATATTTAACGAAGGAGGCACTAAACACCCTCGGACACCGGATCGAAATGGAGTCAGAAGTAGGGAAAGGTACAACCTTCCGCATCATTTTTTCAGAAACTCAAAACCTTACAAGCTTGTAAGGAAAGTGAAAGAAGAATCGATAGTTAAGGTAGCAATGAGGAAGGTATACTAATCACAGTTAAGAAGTAGGAAGGTGATCCTGTGATGTTAGAAGTAAAACAGGTTAGTAAAATCTATGAAGGTAAAATTGTCTATAAAGCATTAAACAATATTAATTTATCCGTTGAACATGGTGAATTTGTTGGTATCATGGGGCCTTCTGGTAGCGGGAAAACTACCCTTTTGAATATGATTGCTACGATTGATGAACCAACAACCGGTGAGATATTGATCAATGGAAAAAATCCACATCATCTCAAAAAAGAGGAGTAATTGATATTCAAAATGGGCAGGTTAAAGTAGTTGAATTTGCTGGAAATAAATTTGGACAAACCGAAGAATTACTCGAGCAAACCATTAAATTAAATTCAGGTGTTACCTTAATTCCAGAGGAAGTGATTTATGCAAGAGCCCTACCAGCAACTGATTCTTATTACGTAGTTTCTGATCAGGATTTTGAGAAACTGCCTGCTCCGTCAAGAGAAGAGCGCTATCATGCATGGCAGGTAACGGATGGGGAAAAAAACATATTAGCAGCTTCCAGAAAGATAAAAGAAGTACTTCCTTCTAATGAATTTTTTGCTAGGGATTATAGTATCTATCAATTAAATAAGGATTACGGTCTAGTATTGTTTATAGGATTATTTATCGGGATTGTCTTTTTTGTCTCTGCAGGAAGTTTCCTTTATTTCCGACTTTACGCAGATTTAGATGAAGATAAACAAAAATTCCATTCTATCGCGAAAATGGGCTTAACAGAAAAAGAATTAAAAAAGGTCCTCACTAGACAAACTGCCATTCTTTTCTTCACACCGATTCTTGTGGCACTGATTCATGGAGGGGTAGCCCTGACTGCATTGTCGCACCTTTTCTATTATGACTTAACAAAAGTATCCATAGCGGTACTAGGTGTATTTTTAATGATCCAAATTGTGTACTTTTATATTGTCCGCTTTTTCTACACGAAGCAGGTTAGAACCGTCCTTTGATGTAACAATTCCGAATACATTCAACCATTCAAGGTGACGACCACAACAACCGTCGAAACTGCCACTACAAATAGGATTGTACCAAACTTTATTTGTCCTTTTTTTGTAAGTTTCTTATTTTCATCAACATCTTTTCTAATCAATAAATGTGTTAGCAATGTTAAAAGTAGTAACCCACCAATAAAATAAACACTTTGCATTTTATCACCTCTTAATCTAAAATTTTTTTATTTTAATTTCGTTTCGCTACAATAATCCAAACTAACCAAGTTGTAATGGCGATTAAGCCAATAAGGATACCAAGCACTTCTCCTGCCGTTAGTGTTAGCAAGTTAGTCTGAATAACAACCGTTATAACAATGATATATCCGATTGTTGCGATTAAAGAGTATTGCATAGCTTTCTGTTTAATGTGTTCCATCCGTTCATCTTTTTGCACCAATTGAGGTTGTAGATAACCAATAGCAAAGCTCATGAATGTCATGCCACCCCAAGATAACATTTCAGCAAATGAAAATGTATCAGTCATAATCGTTAAAACAAATCGTACTGCAAAAACAAAAAATAATAGCACACCAATGAAGTAAAAACTCTTTCGTGATGCCATATGACACACCTCCTATCATTTATTCGTTAAAATATTTCTTTAAGTCTTCTTCATCTAAGGAGAAGATATTCTCTACTGACGTATTGAAAATCTTTGCGATAACTAGAGCTAATGGAAGGGAAGGATTGTATTTTCCTTTTTCAATTGAAATAATTGTTTGTCGTGAAACACCAAGTATTTCAGCAAATTTGTCTTGTGAATAGCCATTTTGTTTTCTATATTCCATTACTTTATTGTTCAATTAGTGCCTCCCTCCTTTCCAATTTCATTGTATAGTAAAGTTTCCTTTACGTCAAGCAACCTTTACGTCAAGCAACCTTTACGTCAAGCAACCTTTACTATTTGTTTTTTTAAAAAATTTTTATAACAACCTCCTTCAAATCAAACACCTTGTTTGTCAACCCAATCCGTTGAGCAAGATCCCCCTCGTCTGACGCGCAATTCATCTCACCGCTTGTAGAAGCAGGATACTTCTAGCGTAAATATGTTAAAGAAAGTATAAAGAATTTAAAGTATTACACCTGAAAAATCCGGCAGGTACTTCTTTATTATTGAATTTTCTGAAAACTAATAATAAAATATACCTGTTAAATAATATAATGAGGTGTCTGAAATGAGAAAATTTATTTACCTTTCCATTTTTTTATTGTTTACAGGGATAATAGGTTTTACAGCTCAGGCTCAAACACCAAGTAAAGAAATTACTTCTAAAGAAAAACTTAACGTAAAAAAATTAGAGGTCCCTGAATTTTTCTCTGATCATAATGGAACGTTTATATTACGTGATGTTAAAACTGAAAAAACCTTTGTATACAATCAGGAAAGAGCTAACACAAGACAAACCCCGGAATCTACATTTAAGATCCCTAATGCATTAATTGGATTACAAGTTAAAGCTGTTCGAGATGAGTATGATGTAAAACGATGGGACGGCGTTAAACATGAATTTGATACATGGAACCGTGACCATACCCTTGGGTCGGCTATGCGTGAATCTGTTATTTGGTATAACCAGGCATTGGCTAAAGATATTGGAGAGAACCGCATGAATGATTGGGTACATAAAATTTCGTATGGAAACGCGGATATTAGTGGAGGAATCGACCATTTCTGGTTAAGCAGCTCTTTGAAAATCAGTCCGCTTGAACAAGTTGATTTTATGGAGAAGCTGTATAAAGAAGAGCTTCCGTTTGATAAACCTGTAATGAAAACTGTTAAACGAATGATGATCCAGGTGGAAGGGGATTACTACACACTTTACGGAAAAACGGGGACAAGATTGTCTGATTTAGGTTTAGGATGGTTTGTTGGATTTATAAAAGTGGACAATGGTTCTTATGTTTTTGTAACAAACATTGATAGTACGGGTACAAAAGCTAAAAATATCACATTGGATATCTTAAAGAAGTACCACTTAATTAGAGAATAAAAAGGGTATCAGGTACTGAAGTAGCCATTTTGTCCTTGTAATAGTAATAGACTAATCCCCTTGCAATACCTGCCCTCTTTTTTAAACCTGTGTAACAATATAAACGAGTGGTTCAGTACGATTTTTCGTACCGAAAAAATATAAATTATTGGCAAGAAAAAGCTCATAATAGTTATGTTTCGAAGGTTCAGAGTTTCCCCTTAATCCAATGATTATCTGCGGAGGTGTACCCTGAACAATATCAAATTTAAAGTCTTCCAACAGTTGCATCAGAAAGAACATAGGGACAGTAGAATTGTATGTAGCGGGTGTTTCATCGTCCAATAACCAACTCGGGTGTCCCCCTATTTTATTTTCACTCGTATCATTTTTTGCAGTTTGTTTGAGATTCCACCTTTTGAATTGAACTTTTTCCGTGTATTCTTTTCTCACGAGGCCTTCTTTTGTTTCAAAAACGATGATCCTAAAGTTCCGTTGATAAGAATCTAGAAAGCCTTCTGGGATATCTACGTCCAGCAAACTATCATCAAGCATTTCCGGTATAAGATACTCTTCATGAGCACAAGACGTACATGCAAACACAGCCATAGATAAATGTTGCCAAGTGTGACCTTCAGGAAATGCGACTTGAAAAAAGAAGGTTTGTTCGGCACCGCATAACTGACATATTGGAATCTCCGTAGAAGCAGGTATCCGAGGAAAACCTCCGAGAAACGATAAATCGCTATCTTTTTGTTGTTGATGAGATTGATCCATCTTTAATGAATAACTGGACTCCATTTCATTCATCTCCTTCTACAATATTTAAACCTAGTTTATCTTATCTGAACGCTCGTAAATCTCATACATTTTTTAGCAATCTAAGGGTTTGGAAAAATCCTCGAGATCGTTTCTCCATCAATCCTTACTGAATACAAAACCTCTGTGGGCCTTGTAGAACCTGCAGCATATTTTGGAACAATACGAACAAAAACGTCTTTACCGGCCAGAACTTCATCTGCTATCATTTTCTCAAATTGCATAAATCTTCCTCTATTAATCCCTTTGTCTTGAGGAAAAATATTACCAGAGTACTTCGTTCCAAGACCACCAAGCTTCCTCCCAATTCCATGTCCTGCATCGTCTGTTTTTTTTCCAAGTAATCTTGCAAACTTTCTAGAAGCCTTATTCGTCTCTGTACCGGTATCTATGTGTCTTGGTTCAATTTTTGCAAAAATTGAACGAATTTCACCTTTACTTCCAAGTGTTGTTCGGTAAGTAAGTCCGCCAGCAGTCGTTAGTTCGTATTTCTCTAATCCTTTTGCTGTTTTTAATACTTTTTTTGCAACAATTTTGCCGAAAGGAAGCCTACTCATTCCCAGTGTTAGTGCAGATGCTACTGCATATTCTGGAGTAAGTAGTTTCCTAGGGTTCCTTATCATTTCCGCAATCTGGTGCCCGCTTGCCGCAACGGTCAATCCTGCAGAAATAGCACCAATCGCAGACCAAACTCCAAGAAAAGGTACCGATAAAGCAAAGGCCCCTCCAAGGATAATCCCTTTCTCCAATACGGATAATCTGTCCCACCAGTTTTGCAAATTATCAAACAAGCAAGCAAAACATGCATCCTGACTGCTGTATAAACTTTCCCATCCAACAAATACAAAGGAAAACAATAATACTGCTATCATTAGGGTTAATGCATGATAATACCTATGTACGTTTGTCATTAAAATCGGCAACTGTTCCTTGGCTTCTTTATTTCCGTGTAATAAAGTGAACCCAAGTTCTCTCCGTTCCCGGTAAAAATAGAGAAAATAACCGAAACGGCGTCTATCCTTTATCAATGAGTGACCTAGATTCCGTAATTCAATTACCGGATTTATGTTTTTTTCACCTTCAAGTAACGGTATTTGCTCTCGTACACGGTTCAATTCCCAATAATCGATGATTAACGCAGCACTAAGCATCATTAAAAATACCGGTTTTGCGGCATAGCCACTTCCTAATAGTTTATGTATTCCGGTTAACCAATCCGGAACCCGGTAACCAGCATTCCATATTGCGTGATCAAAAGTGGCCCAAACCAAAAGGATCACAGGGAAAATATAAGCAGTTCGTTTTAATTTACTTTTAAACCTCACTGCCAGTCCAATTCCTAACGTGACCATAGCGGTTAGCAACGAATGTCCAGCACTCATTTTGTCAGGTAAAAGGCCCTCCTCAAAATATCCTGGAAATAGAGTGAATAGATCCCAATGGAGCACTTTCCCTTGAAGCAGTGTCACGCCATAATGAGCTCCAGAAACCAACCGACGAGCAGTTTCCTCCAAAAATTGGAAACCAGCTCCCGTTGCCGCACCAATAAGGGCATAATCACTTAAACTCAATGTGGAAGCACGCCGTGATAAAAACAGATAAGCTCCAATAGGAATTAGTTTTAATACTTCTTCGGAAATCGGGGTCAAAAACGCTTGACTCCATAAATCAGATTCATCCCCTCCGAATATAGCTGTAATGGACAAGACAAACATAGAGTTCAGCGGTACGATCAACCACGCTCCTGCGAGAAAGAAAAACATATACTTTTTCCAAGACAGTGTTTTACTACGACATAACAGCCAAAATTGCAAAATAACGTAAAATGACCAGAAGAATTGGACAAACATTTTGCGGGAGTCTTCCATAAATATCAAACTAAGAATAAAACCAATGAGCGAAATCCAAGAAAAAATCGTATAGATCCTTAAAATCCCAGGATGCTTCTGAAGCCATTCTTTCCAAAAATGATAAATGGACTCCAGTTTCGTCCTTAAATTTAATCTTATTTCCTCAAACTTATTTGTCATAAGCTTCACTCCGATACACCATATTTCGATTCGGTTTTTCATCAGTTTGGCATAACTGGAATGTTCGTGTTCTTACTTCATTTATAGATGTCTTCTATTTTCCCAACAATAAACCCTTCCTAAAATATAACAGTTTCTTCTATAAAATGTTCTTTTTCTTTTAGACATAAAAACACCCCTTTAGATAATTTTATCCAAAGGGGTAAAACGACAGCTTCATCTTTAATGTGAAATGAGGTAGGGCCTTGTAGCTAAGATAATGCTGGTATCCTTGCCAGTTTTCTAGGACGGCTTTTTTTACCTGCTTAACTGTCTTCTGCCCTCTTGTGTTATTCTCTCTGGAGTCCATGCAGGCTCCCAAACAATGTTAACTTCCGCCTCATCAAATTCTTTCATTTCTAAAAGACTGTGCTTAACACCACTTGAAATACTATCGTGCAAAGGGCACCCTGGTGTGGTTAAAGTCATGGTTACAACTACTTTCCGGGGAGATGGAAAGTCTACATGATAAATGAGTCCAAGGTCTACCACATTCACTCCAAGTTCTGGATCAAATACCCTACTTAAATGTTCATAAACTTTATTTTTAAGAGCATCCATTTTTAAAACCTCCCTATTTTTTAAGTACACTGGCAATAGTGTAAGAAAAAATAATTATTAAAAGGCATAACAGACTTTGGCCAATGAAATAAACCAGTGAATGGTGCAAAATTAATCCTATTGCTAAAAGGAATGCTGCTCCCAAAAGGAAACTAAACAGGGGAACGGCTATGCGCTCATTGATCATTTCTTTCAGGGAAGGAACTGCTTGTTTGCCAATTAAGTGACTGTATTTATAAGTCCACCATAGGAATGGGACGATTTTATAGAGATAGCCTATAATGCTAAAGGCAATCCAGCTTAGTAAATACAATAATAATAAGGGTCCTGCAATTCCTTCAAAAGATTTTAAAATAGCAGAAATAAAGGCAACAAGATGCAGTAATAGACCAAAAACAATGGCGAGGAGTGCAAATACAAAGGGTTTGTCCAACTTTTTCTTTATTCTTTTTTTAACAATTCCCAACATATGCCAGGAGAATAATAAGAAGCCAAGGAACATAAAGAGAAGGCCTAAAATTAATATCGTGGAATGGCCATAAATAAAACTGGCGAGAGTTAAAACCAATCCTATTACGTAGCTGGAATATACATAGTTTGCCAGGGACATCTGATAACCATGTGCCAGGGAAAACATGGGTACCATTTTATAAGAGAAACCAAAAATTAATAAAGTAAACCAACCGGCAACACCCAATAATAAATGGCTTTTTAAAAAATTGAGGTAATAATCAATTGCAAATCCATTTTTCATATTTATTATCATGAGAATACCTAGAATAATCGTAGTGAATAAGCAAAATAATGCGGTCCCCACAAATACGGTTAAAATATTGGGCTTTTTTTGTTTTTTTAAAGTCATTCCCATTTGAAAGATGAACATTAGAATTCCCAGTAAAGTAATCAAACCAGGAATTAAAGCAGTATGGGGGGCAATGTACAGTGCCGAAGCAAACCACACAATACCACTTGCGGTAATTCCAAATTGAACAAATCCAAATGTTTCATTCCAAATGGGAGTTAAAAATGCAACTGGAACCAATTGATACATCGCACCCATTGCTACCATTAAAGCCCATCCTAAAATAAATAGATGAGCTGCTGACCATATGCCTGGTGTTCGAAATATTCCATTGCTTAGCATATCGCTATTTATTACTAGCAAGATTTGCGAGGCAATTATAGAAAATAAACTAAAAAAGATAAAAGAAAAGGGTAATTTAATATTTGTTTCGCTTCCTAAAGGCTGTGGGACCATAATAATCACCTTTTTTTATCGAAATATCTCGACTTTATAACTTCCATCTTCTTGTTGTTCAATTTTATATTGATAGCCTTGCTCATCAAGTTGTTCAAATAGAAACATTGGCTTACGATCATTAATGATTGTTAGTGTTTCATTTTCGCCAATTTTTCCAAGTGCTTCCAGGGTTCGCATCATGGGTTGTGGTGGTTCTAAGCCTCGATTATCGAGAATCATTATAATACCTCCTATTTTTAGGATTTTTTAATAAAAGTTACTTTCCAGTGTTTTTTATCGACTTCTTCTGTATCATGTTCAAATCCCTTCGCTTTCATAACAGCATAAAGTGGCACTGGTTTAAAAGGCGCATGTAAGATAAAGATATCTTTCTTTTCTAAATGGCTAATTGCATCCATGATTTTTTGGAAAGGGTCTAATTTATTTTTGATGTCCTCTCGAACATCTAATTCAACTATTTTACGCTCCATCAGTATCCCTCCGATAAAAAATTTTTTTGATAACTTAATGATAATAATTTTCAACTAAAGTGTTAGTGATATGTATCACATTACAATAATATTTTTTTCTTCATAGAAAGGAAGCAAAAAACGCAATGACTTAGTAACAGTCATTGCGTTTTACGTAGTGTAAGAAAAAATGCTAAACCATCAATTTGCAAATGTCATTGGATAGCTCTACAGGGTCGTTGATTGGCAATCCCTCAATGAGTAATGCCTGGCTATATAAGAGGTTCGCATAAAGGCTTACTTTTTCCTTGTCTGTTGCAAAGGCCTCTTTTAAAGAGTTAAATACTTCATGATTTGCATTAATTTCTAATACTTTTTCCGCTTTTACATTAGGATTATCAGGCATCATACTGAGGATTTTTTCCATTTCAATGGTTAATTCTCCGTCAGTAGATAAGCAAACAGGATGGGATTTTAAGCGTTTAGATACCCGTACATCCTTCACTTTGCCAGCCAATACTTCTTTTATATAATCAAAGAGCTCTTTGTTTTCCTTCTCTTCGGATTCTGTATTCTTTTGGCTTTCGTTAACTTCAATACCCAGGTCACCACTGGAAACAGATCTAAATTCTTTTTCTTTGTATGCCATTAACATGCGAATTGCGAACTCGTCGATATCCTCAGTGAAATAAAGAATTTCATATCCTTTTTCAGCAACTAGCTCGGTTTGAGGCAATTTATCAATGCGTTCTACGCTGTCCCCGGAAGCATAATAGATGTATTTTTGCTCTTCAGGCATTCGGGATACATACTCAGCTAAAGTAACCAGCTTTTTCTCTTTGGAAGAGTAGAACATGAGCAAGTCTTGCAAATCTTCTTTATGGTTGCCATAATCACTATACACCCCATACTTTAACTGTCTGCCAAAGGATTGATAAAAGTCTTCATATTTTTCTCTTTCATCTTTTAACAGGCTTTGTAATTGGCCTTTGATTTTGCTTTTAATATTTTTCGCAATAAGCTTCAACTGGCGGTCATGCTGTAAAATCTCCCGGGAGATATTCAAGGATAAATCTTCAGAATCAACCATCCCTTTCACAAAGCTAAAGTAGTCAGGAAGGAGGTCTGCACATTTCTCCATGATTAACACGCCATTGGAATACAGCTCTAAGCCCTTCGCAAATTCTTTGGTGTAATAATCAAAGGGGATTTTTTCCGGAATAAACAAAATAGCATTATATCTTACAGCCCCATCCACGCTTATATGGATGTGTTTGATAGGTTTATCAAATCCATAATGTTTCTCCATATAGAAGTTCTCATAATCTTCCTCGGTTAATTCGCTTTTATTCTTACGCCAGATGGGAACCATGCTATTGATGATTTGTTCTTCCTGGTACTCTTCAAAATCTTCTTCGCTGCCTTCTTTCAACCGTTGTCCAACAACGTCCATTTTAATGGGGTAACGAATGAAATCAGAGTACTTCTTAATGATTGATTTTAAGCGATACTGATCCAGATATTCGTCATAGCTCTCATCTTCTGTGTTTTCTTTAATCTTAAGAAAAATTTCTGTCCCTACGAGATCCTTTCCACATGGTTCAATAGTATAGCCATCTGCCCCTGTAGATTCCCATTTGTAAGCTTCTTTGCTGCCAAGGGCTTTACTGATGACTGTAACCACGTCAGCTACCATGAACGCAGAATAAAAGCCAACCCCAAATTGGCCGATAATATCGTAACCATCTTTTGAATCTGTTTCATTTTTAAAAGATAAAGAACCACTGTTGGCAATGGTACCAAGGTTGTTTTCCAGCTCTTCCTTCGTCATTCCAATACCTGTATCGGAAATGGTCAGAGTTCTGTTTTCTTTATCTGCTATCACTTTTATGTAGTAACTATCTTTATCAAAACTTAAGGAATCATCGGTTAATGCTTTGTAGTAAATTTTATCAATGGCATCACTGGAATTGGAAATTAACTCCCTTAAAAAAATCTCCTTGTGAGAATAAATGGAGTTAATCATCATTTCCAATAAACGTTTGGATTCTGCTTTGAATTCTTTCTTTGTCATTGTACATTCCCCTTTCATGCTTTGTACGGAACGGAATTAGCACTCTATTCACTAGAGTGCTAATAATTAATTAATTATCACACAGAAAAGTTTTTGTCAATGACGTTTGATTTTATGCCCGAATCCATTTCCAGATTTCCTGTGGCGTAGCATTTTTACCGTACATTAAAATTCCGGTCTTGAATATTTTCCCAGCCAGTTTCATGAACAACCAAACGCTCACAAGAAGGATGGCAAGGGCAATACTGATATCAATCCAGGGCCATTCTTCTAACATGGTTAGGCGCAACAATAATACACCTGGCGCGGAAAAAGGAATGTAGGTTCCAATTTGGGCAAATAGCCCGCCTGGATCGCTGATGACTGGCCCAATAAAAATAAAGGGCAAAAAGGGAAGCATCATGACCATACCCTGGAAATTGCCTGCTGTGGTCATATCGGACATGGTGGCACCAACCCCAACAAACAGGGCTGCATAAAGCAAGTAACCCAGTATAGCAAGTGCAACATATAAGATTAATTCAGGGACGAATAAATACTCAAAAACAGGAATATCGAATTTCCACATGGCTATAGGAATGGCAAACCCCAGAAAAACCACAGCCTGTACCATGCCCAGCAGGAAATACCCTATGATTTTCCCCTGCATTAACTCCCCCGGAGTTACAGAGGATAAAATAATTTCTGCCACTTTATCTTTCTTTTCCTGGGAAGCGCTCTGAAAAATATACATGCCAGAAAAAATAATAGATAAGAGAATAATCCCAGCAAAAGCTCCTGGCACAATGGATTTCATCAAATCTTCCTTAATGGCTTTACTGGCGGATTCCTCACTGGCGGCCTGATTTGCCTCTTTGAAAACAAGACCTTTAGATATGGCAGCAAGTTGTTGCTCAGATAGGCCCAATTGCTGCAACTGCAATGTTTTAATAGGCCCTGCGAGAAGCTGAACATCCTGACTCATAAACAAGGGATTGATTTCTTCGCTAACATACACAGGAATACTACCCTCATTTACTGCATCAGAGCGTAAAAAAATATACGCAGTATTCTCCGTATTCTTCAATTGTTCTATTGCTTCTTTTTCACTCACGTTCGTTTTATGTATTTCCCAATTCAAGCTATGGAATTTAGCCGTTTCCTGAATGGTGTTATAGACACCCAGATTGTCCTGGATAAAGACACGGATCTTATTTTTCTCTTGATTGTCAGAATCACCGAAAAGGCTGCTTAGTATCATAAAACCAAGAAACAGAACGGGGGTTAAAAATAAACCGATTAAAAAGGATTTATTTTTCATATTCCGCTTGAATTCCCATTTCGCAACTTTTAACCCATTACCCATGAACCACACCTTCTTCCTTTAATAAATTTTTATCCGTAGCAATATCGATAAATATTTCATGGAGAGAAATGCGGTCCATAGATAATTCATTAATCTCTAATTGTTCCGGAAGATTTTTCAACCAACTAGCAACCTGTACATCTTGGGATAAATAGAGTATAGATATGTCCTCTTTTTGTTCCACCCGCTGCACTTCTGGCAATCCCTGCAAGAGGGACAAGTTATTTTTCCCCAGAATGGTACATTTAAAGTTGGCATACTCCCTTTTTACATCATCCAGGTTGCCGTAAATGACTTTTTGCCCATGATGAATCATGAAGAGTCGGTCACACATTTCCTCTACTAAATTCATTTGATGGGATGATAAAAGAATAGCCGTTCCCCCTGCTGCAAGAGTGCGAATCTCCTGTTTGAACAATTCCTGGCTCACGGGATCCAAACCGGAAAAAGGTTCATCAAGTATTAAAAGTTCAGGTTCATGGAGAATAGAAGCAATAAATTGCACTTTTTGCCCCATCCCTTTGGATAGCTCTTCAACAGAAACTTTGTCTTTTCCCTCTAAATCAAATTTCTGCAAATAAGCCAGGGCACGCTCTTTCGCTTTTTTAAGAGGGTAATCTTTCAATTCCGCTAAATATAGCAAAATATCCATGATGTTTACATTTTTATAGAGTCCCCGTTCTTCTGGCAAATAACCGATTTTATTGCGGGGAATCTCCTTGTATCCTTGAAATTCGATCGATCCTTCATCAGGGTACAAAATGCCCATAATATTCCGGATGGTTGTAGATTTCCCTGCCCCATTAGGACCGAGAATAGCCATAATCTCCCCTTTTCGTACTTCAAAGGAAATATCCTTCAGGATTTCCTTGCCTTTAAAGGATTTCCGCAAATTCTCGACCTTTAGAACTGTTTCCATTTGTTATTTCCACCTCTTCTTTCATGATTTGCTAAAAAGATTCCTTTAAGAAACAAAACAAGCCCAACAATAAATAGAAGTGGAAGCATAATGATCATGAGTACTACAACTGAAAATCCACTCCTCTCTTGAACCCCATATACCATAGAAACAATCCATGAGAATATAGGTGCAATCACTAACATTGTGGTAACTCCCCACACAATATATTTTCTTTTTTGTGACTGGTCCCAACTTAACTTAATTGCGATTATGAGTGCCACCACCAAAATAATCGATGCCAATATAATAGGAAAAAATATAGAGATTTTAGCCCTCTCCCTTCACAATAATAATTAAGAAATAGGAAGTGTAAAAATTCATACGTTCTTTACGAGTAATAAGTTTCTTGAATTTACCATCCAATCCTCTTCCTCCAGCTTTTTTTCAAAAAAAAAGAACTTTCTAGTGTGAAAGCTCTCCTAATACGTTATAAATAGAACTCCAGGATCGTTTGGCAAAAAAGATAGGAACCTGTTGTTTTTTAGCTTTTTCTTTAATTTCTTTTGATAAATTATGATTCACATAATCTGTTAAAACGAGTATAGAATTGATTTTTTCCGGTATGCTTTTCACTGATCGAATCTTCCGTCCTGTAATATGCATGACCTCCTGAAAACCAATCTCCCTTAACCTCCCTTTAATATTTCCTAAATGATCCCCGCCAACGATTAGTACCGACATCATATACTCCTCCCTTTTTTGAATCTTAGATTATGAACGTTTTCTTCTAAACGGATAAAAGGCAATAGGAACACAAAAATACAGCTAAAAATCAGTCCAATAAAAAATGCTTTTGCCATTGCTTTTACTAAATAATCATTTGCCAAATGATTCATCTCACCTAAAATTTCGTAAACAGTGCTTTCCGTATTTAATTGAGTAAAATCTGTTATTTTAAAGCTCGTAAGCAAAGAGCTATGGTTATTCTGTAGTTGATTAATTACAGTCCTCTTTGCCTCCATTGACAAGGTGCTATTTTCAACTTTCTTAATTCCTTCATCGATAACCATGGGCAAGAAATAATTAGAGAAACTAAGGGTGATTACGAGAAAAAGGGCCATGCCAATCGCTCCACCAATGGTTCTAACCAGAATAAGAATCCCATTCCCCATTGCAGATTGTTTCTTTGCAATTGACTCCTTACACACCTCACTGCTTGTTACCCAAATCATGCCTAATCCCATTCCCACTACTGACTTCATGATGAATAAATACTTCATATGTAAATCAGCATTTAAATTAATCAGTAAAGTTAACCCAACAATGACAAACAAATAACCAATGAACAGTAATGCAAAATAATCGATTTTTTGGACAAGCATTTCTGTAAACCAGGTCATTATTCCCATAAAAATAATTCCGCCTACCATATTGGAAAGGATCCCAATCATAAATTGTTTATTTGAAAGCAGAAGATCCACCTCCACCTTATAATTGATAATCATTATCATTGAGAACTATTATCAGTATATAAAATCCCCTCTCTTTGTCAAGAAATTTATTTAAAAGAAAGTCATTGACAGTCGCAAATGATAATTGTTATCATTTGATTATGCTACCAGTGAAAATGATTATAATTATCAATTTAGGGAGCGGAAATGAATATGCGTCTATCACAACTCCTGCCTGGTATGAAAGGGAACGTGACGAGTTTTTCTAATAGCAATAAACAACTACATCGCCGCCTTCTCGATATGGAGATCTTAGAAGGAGAAAGCATGAAGATCACACAAAGATTGCCGTTCAACGGACCCATTGTTATGGAAGCTAATAATCAAATTCTTGGCATCCGTTTTAATAATAGTAACAACATAGAAATCGAGGTGAATGAATGTGGCGGCTCAATTTGCACTTACAGGAAATCCTAACATAGGAAAAACATCATTATTTAACATTCTTACAGGCACCTATGAATACGTTGGAAACTGGTCCGGTGTAACCGTTGAAAAAAAGGTTGGGAAACTGCGCAAAAATAATGGAACGTTAATCGATTTGCCTGGAGTATACTCTCTTAATCCCATGACAGCAGACGAAACCGTTGTTACCCGCTTTCTCTTGGAAGAAAACAATTCTACCATTTTAAATATTGTTAATGCTGCCCAATTAAAGAGAAATCTCTATTTAACAATCCAATTGCTAGAATATGAGAAGCCCTTATTAATCGCACTCAATATGGTTGATGTTGCTGAGAATAATGGGATTCATATAAACGCAGAAAAACTAGAAAAGCTGCTGCAAGTCCCAGTAGTTCCTATTATTGCAAGAACTGGTTGGGGACGAACTGAATTAGAAGAACAATTGCAACAGGCTACAGAGCAAAAAACTCCTCCCCTTCGGTTAAATTATGGGGATCTTGAATACTTTATTGAGCAAATTGCTAGTTTAATGCCAGAAGAGCACGTTTCACAACGCTGGCTCGCGATGCAAATCATTGAAAACAATGAAACTGTCATCTCTGCCATCCGGGAAAAATGCAATATTCAAAAAGTAGAATCCTTACTCATGGCTGCTAAAAACACCTTACAAACCGATGATTTAGAAAAAATCATTCGAAAAGTACGCAATGATTTTATTCATTCTATTATTGAAGAAATTGAGGAAGTAACAGAAAAGAACCAGCATAAAAAACTATCTACAGAAAAAGTAGATTCCCTATTAATGCACCGTTACCTGGGGATGCCCATCTTTCTCGTTGTGATGTTTCTGATTTTTAAAGCTACCTTTGATTGGATCGGGGGGCCCCTGTCCGATGGTTTAGATGGTTTATTGTCGGGGCCAATCACCGACTGGATTACAGCAGGCTTAGCTGCCATAGGCACATCCCCCTTTTTAGAAGCCTTGGTGATTGACGGAATTGTAGCAGGGGTTGGTGGGGTGCTTGTCTTTATTCCACAAATTTTCACTCTCTTCTTATTGATTTCATTAATAGAAGATTCTGGTTATATGACCCGGGTAGCCGTGGTTATGGATAAATTGCTTGAAAAAGTAGGGCTAAACGGGAAAGCCTTCATCCCTATGATTATTGGCTTCGGTTGTAATGTGCCGGGGGTCATGGCCACACGTACCATTGAACAACCAAAAGAACGGCTGTTGACCATTTTGCTTACGCCTTTAATGAGTTGTTCCGCCCGTCTCCCTGTTTACACCCTATTCGCTGGCATTTTCTTTGCAACCAATCAGGCTTTCTTGGTATTGTCTCTTTATGTTTTAGGGATTGTGGTTGCTCTTATTCTAGCTATGATCTTTTCCAAAACCATGTTCAAAGGAGAACCCTCCATGTTCATTGTGGAACTTCCTCCTTATCGCATGCCTCATATGCAAACCTTATTCCGTAGCACATGGGAAAAAGGAAAAGGATTCTTGAAAAAAGCAGGGACTATTATTTTTGCAGGTTCTGTGATGATTTGGTTCTTAAGTTATGCTGGACCTTCTGGTTTCAATGTGGAAATGAAAGATAGTTATCTGGCATTCTTGGGCAATTTCCTTGGTGCGTTGTTTGCTCCACTGGGATTTGGCACATGGCAGGCAGGAGCTGCTTTAATCACTGGGTTCTTAGCCAAAGAAGTGGTTGTTTCTACTATGAATATTATTTATCAAGCACCGGATGTAGCCTCATTACAAAGCGCCATCGGGCAACATTTTACCATGCTAAATGCCTATAGTTTTATGGCCTTTATCCTTCTCTATGTACCATGTTTAGCTACCGTAGGTGTGATTAAGAAAGAAACGGGTTCTGCTAAATGGACCTGGTTCTCCATTCTTTACGGGTTAGCTATTGCTTATGTCCTTTCCCTCATCATTTACCAGGGGGGTAAATTGCTAGGATTAGAATAGTAAGAATGGTATGCCCGAAAAAAAGACCGGTTTCTCCAGTTGTATCTGAAGAAATCGGTCTTTTCTTACCTATGATATGATGGACCCGGTGGGACTCGAACCCACAACCTTATGATTAAGAGTCATCTGCGCTGCCAATTGCGCCACGAGTCCGTGTATATTTTTATTATACTCTTTTAAATTATAATAACAAGTTGTCTATAAGCCACGATTCCTCCTCTATAGTTCTTCGGACACTTTAACTTAAATTAACCCGTACTAAATATTTTCTTAATCTTTAACAACTATAGTAAAAGTAGGTAAGACATAAGTAGATCTATTTGGAGGTAAAGTGATTACATGTTTTTAATGCCAGAAAATAAAACAATAAAATGGATTGCTGATAAAAAAGTCATAGTTTCTGGAAAAACAATGGTAATTAATTTCTATGAATATATAATTGATACCTATACTCTTGAACAACGCAAGAAAAGGGTATAATCATTTTTGAAGGCATGTCCTGATATTTAACCAGGCACATGCCTTTTTTATTTTATAAATGTAACTTACATAAGGTATACTTTATATATCAAGTATAATATATATACTTCAGTGGAGGCGTAAGAATGTCCATTTGTCCAAATCTAGAATATGCATTTCAAATTTTAGGGAAGAAGTGGAACGGTTATATTTTGCATTTTTTATCCACACAACAAGAAAAGCGTGCATCCTTTAATGATATTAAAAACGCTGTTACAAACATTACGCCAAAAGCATTGTCAGCCTGCCTGCAAGATTTAATGAGCTACAGTTTGGTAATAAAACATGTGGTTGCGACAACTCCCTTAACTGTTACTTATGAGCTAACTGAAAAGGGTGCTGCGTTAGTCGTGGCCCTGCAGCCCATACAGCAATGGGCTTATGATTTTTCTTTAAAGGAGGAAGGAACTTTTGGAAAATAATCCACTGGCATGTGATTGGAAGACAGGGGTATGTGGTGAAGTGGAACAACCAGAAGAAGAAATTATAGCATTCAGTTCAAGTAAGGCAGACATTACGATGTATTACTTTACAGATCCAATTTGCTCCCATTGTTGGGCTTTAGAGCCGGAGTTACGTAAATTCATTTATCTCTATGGCCATTATTTCAAAATACAAACCGTAATGGGCGGTCTTTTACCCCAATGGTCCGGATTTGCCGATGTAAAAAACGGGATTAGTGGCCCGGCTGATGTGGCAGGCCACTGGCAGGAAGTTGGCAATCATTCACGAATGCCTATTAACGGAACTATTTGGCTTAATGATCCCCTCCATTCCTCCTACCCACCCTCACAGGTATATGAGGTAGTAAAACATAACCATCCTCCCTTTGCTGAGAAGTTTTTGCGACGCATACGAGAGCAGCTTTTCGTATTTAATGAAAATATCGCAAAAGAGGACGTCCTGATTCGCCTTGTGAATGAGCTAGGTTTAGATGGCGATGAGATTGTTAAAAAGGCCATGGGGAAACTGGGAGAAGTGTGGTTACAAGAGGACTTTATGCTTAAAAAGAAAATGGGAGTACGAGGCTTCCCTACAGTAATATTCATGGATGAGGAAAACAAAGGGATGAAGTTAGTTGGCCAGCGCAGGACAGAAGACTATGCTGCCGCCATTGAAAAATTGTTGGATAAACCACTAAGGGCACGAAAACTTCCTTCCCTTGCTCAAGTTTTAATCAAGGAAAAGAGATTATTCGCAAAGGAAATTGAGGTGCTTTATGATGTGGCGCCTGCTGAACTTGAGGCTTTTGTTGAGAATGAGTTAAAGGGAGCCTATGTTGTAAAAGAAATATTAGGCGAAGGTTATTACGAATTACCATAAGGGGTGGAAAACATGTATTTACTACAAGTAGACTTTCAAATGGATGGACCCTTTGGAGAAGAAATGGCGACTAGCTTTCAAGACTTAGCGCGAAGCATTAATCATGAGGAAGGTGTTATTTGGAAAATATGGACAGAGAATGAGGAAACAAAGGAATCTGGGGGCGTGTATTTATTTAAAACAAAAGAATCTGCCGAAAAGTATTTAACCATGCATACGGCTCGTTTAACTAGCTTCGGTATTACGGGTATTCGGGGGAAGATTTTCAAAGTCAATGAAGCATTATCTGCCATTAATAATGCACCACTATGATGTGCTCAAAGTACTTTCAATAAAAGCCCCCCAAAATTAAAGGGGGGCTCGCTACTTTTTGTCCATTGGGCTGTGTTAAATGGAATGTTGATTTTAGAAAAAAATTAATGGAATCAAACATCTATCCTTTAAGGACAGGGAATAATGTCTACGAAGTTTTCGTAGTGGTCACGGTATGTTTCGGTGTACGTTAAAGGCGGGCACAGCGTGGCACGGCGAAACATCTCTTCCGCTTCTTCTTTAAGAATATATCCGGCATCTAAATAATCGGTGAGCTTTTCACGAAACTCCTTCAAGTATTCATTGTGGGTATCGAAGCTCAATTGCTGAATGGTTTTTACATTTTCGTAGGTGCCGATGAAATTACCAATATAGTGCGCCTCGCCGAGCTCAACAAATGGCAGACGTGGAACCCGTTCCCCGCTTTCATTTACAGAAATAGCATTACCATTCTCGTCTTCAATAAGGGTGCCGTCAACAGCTGCTAATAAATGGTGGCTTTCAGGCGGCTGCTTGCCTTTATGGACCCACTTGTCTCCCTGTAGAAAGTGCGCTCGCAGCTCAGGTGAAAAGCTAGCCGGTGTTGTTCGATTTATAGGTGTAAGTGACGCAAATACTAAGTGATCAGGGATGTGAGGTGAACCTGCAACAGCGTAGAAGCGATATTGATCCGGAGCAATACCGCGATCCACGAATTCGGAGGATGCCCCCTCGAATTCAGAATTGACAACAATTATCTTGCCATCAAATAGTCCAGCTGCTATCGCTGCCTGTGGGTCATGTCCAACTGCGGTGAATGGAAGAGCAAAATCAAAAATACCTTTTGCAAGTCCGGAGGTGATTAAGCGGAGAACAGGGTCAGAGGAATCCGAGAAACCGGTGATATACCGTCGTTCAATGTCACCAAGAATCCGTTTTGCAATGCGATCTTTTTTCAGAGCCTTAGCAAATTCAGAAATGATCTCGTCGTCAACTCGTCCATTTCCTTCAATGAAACCACCATTGATGAACACTCCGGGCACAGTAGGGTCAAGGATTCTGCGATCTCCTCCGTCAAAGGACGTGGTGCTCCAGCCTACACCTGCATGCGAAAATCCCCTGGAGAATAAGAACTCCTCTCCCAAATAAAACACCCTTGCACCAAGTGCAATATTGAAGTGCGGAGGTTCTATTAGGATAGTCTGGTTGCCTTTTTCGGGATTTACAGGGGCAGCAATCCGATAGGGCACACGAAAAGTTCCAGTAGAGGTGCGTCCCGAAAAGATTCCATCATATTGCACGTATTCTATACCTCCAAAAGCACCAATCCGTCTCTTGCGCGGTTCCTCTAATCTAGTAATTGTTCTTATTGGCCTAATTCCCAATATTTTGTCTTCCTTTCTTCTAGTATGTTACAATTACAGTATATTAGTATCATAAAAATTGGTATAGTCATTTAAAGGACAAACCTAGCGGATTTTTCACCATCAAAAGGTTGACGATTTTGTAACAGTATTGGTGCTACAAACAAGTGTATCGGAGGACATAAAATAGTTAGGTATAAAAAGTTAAAGTATTCAACGTTATTACAACCTACATTTACTTATAAAGGATAATGTCTTAAATTAATCCGCCACCATCAATAATCTTTTAGCCTTTTAACACAAATATTTCTCCGTTAATTGAAGAAGAAAGGAAATAACATATTTGTCATATAAAATATGTTATTTCCTTTAATTTATCTAACTTTATTTAATTTAGGTCTTGATAATACTTAAACCCCAGAGGTTTTTCAATATATAATGAGGTGAATTACCACTCTCTTCCCGGATCCCCTTTCATACTATTCACTGTCCCCGCCGGATATAAAACGTTCATATGATCCAGGGTTGGATTAGGATTCTCGGCACTCTCTTTAGGGAAGACAAACTCCAACTTATAGGTTTCATTTACCTTATAGCCAATAATATGCTGATTGCCAAAGATAATTTTATCATGAGCTGGGGTACCTAAAACCATTCTCACATCTTCTATTGTAATCGCTTTTACCTGGTTATCAAAGGATCTCACTTCAAATATTTGCATACCTTTGTTAAAAGCAAAAACAGCTCCCCGCTTCTCATAAGTACAGTAGGTCCCCTTTGCATCTGCAACATAATCTTGTTTATCAGGATTTCCCCACGCCTTTTCCACATCATCAATCACATTATTTTTCGCCGCAAATGGACTGTTTATCACTTTCCCCTGTTTAGCTAAATCAACAATTCTATTGATTAATTCCTTTTGTTCATCATTCGTTTGAGAGGGAGGATTGTTTGCATTTCCTCCATTTCCATCTTGTCCAGTGTTGGCTGGAGGATCGGCCGGAGGGTTGGTCGGAGGGTTGGTACAACCCACAGTGCCAATCAGTACTATAAAAACGAAAACAAAAATCCACAGAACAGACTTCTTCTTAAACATCACCATTTCACCCTTTCTACTTTAGACTAATTAGGCCAAGAAAATCTTTCCCTTGTTCCTTCTAGGGGATTCAGCCACTCGCACTGCCTCCTTTATATCCATTAGACTGAAATATGATTCAGGCTTCCTAAACATTAATTTTTTCTCTTCTATTAACGTAATCAAACGACTGAAAGTTTCCTGCCAAGTTTGTATAGGTATACGACTATTCCAATGGCGTAAGTGAAATAATTTTAGGTTGACTTGAGCCTTTTTGGAAATCTCTGTCCAGTTCACCGGTATTCCGGATAATAGGCCAATGGCTAAATAATTCCCATTGGGTTGTAAACAATAGGCTAATTCCGTTCCTTCTGCTCCACCCACCGAATCAATCCCAGCAGTTGCTCCCCGGCCATTGGTGATTTCCATCACCGTCTCCCGCAAAGATGAAATTGACGTATTTATCACATAAGAAGCACCCAATTGCAGCAACTCCTGTGTGTAGGCATCATTTCTGGTAACAGCAATGAGCTTAAACCCAAGAATGTTAGATAACTGGGCAAAAATACGCCCAATGGAGGACCCGCAGGCATTCACCAGCAAAAAATCACCAGGTTTTAATGCAAGTACTTCTGTTGCGGTAATCCAGGCAGTAATTGGATTGATATATAGTTGAGCTGCAATATCATCGGCAATTGAATGAGGGATGGGTACAGCTAAGTCTGCAGTTGTTTTCACGTAGTCTTGCCAGGTCCCTTCTCCCCGTAAAGGCAACACCCTTTTACCTAGCAGTTCTTGAGAAATGCCAGGTCCTACCTCTTCTACAACCCCTACCCCTTCATAACCGGGTATGCAGGGCAAAGGAATTCGATGGGCGTACGACCCGCGAATGGGAATAAGATCAGACGGGTTTATGGGACGAGCAATCATGCGTACAAGTACCTCGCCACTCGTAGGTAGTTGAATCTCTTTGCTTTCCACCTTTAAAACCTCTTCAGGTCTTCCAAACTCATAAAATTTAATGCATTTGGCTTTCAAGATCGTAAATCTCCTTAATGATAAACTTTTATAAATGTATCATATCATCTTTAAAAAAACAGGGCAGCGGATAATACACGCTGCCCTGTTTTCAAATCAAGATATCCCTTTTCTTCTCTTTTCTCCACATGATCATAACAAACAAAATACTGATTAAAACCATCCCACTATAAACTGTAGGAACTACCCATTGAGACATCCTTAAACTAATGATATGAGTCATTAAATACTCTAATCCATAAGAAGTCATCGTCACAACCAATGGAATTTGAATGCCAATTAAGGAAATATAATTTGGCATACGAGTTGAAAAAGACATGGACAAAAGGGCAAAGATGAATCCCAGAGTATAAATAGCGATTACTGTCAAAACAATATATTGGAAGAAGGTTATATCATACCAGTAAGGAACTCCAATAAATACATAAATAGGCAGGTTAAAAAACATAGATGTATTATTTAATGAATAAAAGCTAAAATACACAGCCAATAAAGTTGTAATTACTAAAAAAGCGGAAATCAGTCCAGCAGCTACTTTTGTTTTATAAAGATTTCTTCCTTTCCTCGTTGTATACTGCAAATCTAGTAATTTCCTTGATCGATCTTTAATAAAAAGAGGTGAAATAACTAGTACAACACTTAAAATAATAGTAATAGCTACGTTAAAAATAAAAAATTTATAATTCTCTATAGCAACTTCCGTATAAACTTGAAAGTGCCCAGCATTTTTTAATTCATCCAATCGCATTTTTTCACTGGTACTCACATCTTTTTTCCTAGCATCTAAATTTTGTTCCTTAGAATTGTAAAATTCAATTAATCTTTCTCTCTCTTGCAGTTCCCAAAATGCTGTCACCTGTTCCTCAAACACTACCTTCTGCCGAAGCTTAACTAATTTTTCATTATTCATATCAATATTTTTAAAATCCTCATAGGATTTAATCCCAGCATCCACAAACTCCTTGTGGGATTGCAAATAACCATTGGCTTCTTCGACCTGGGCATCATAAGTCTTTTTAAAGTCCTGGAATTCTCCTTCATCCATATCTGTTCCGTACTTATTAATCATTTCCACGCCAATATTATAGGAATCCAGCTCAGGCCTGCCGTTGGGAAAATGCTTAATATTAAAATCTATCAAAAGAAAATAAAGTAAACTATTCACAATAACAAGGAGACTCAGCATTCTCCAGTCCAGTATTTTCTTCATTTCATTTAGTAAGATTCTCATATGGTTTCTCCTTAATGAATTTCCAGTCTATTAAACTTTTTAAGGGAAAAGAAACACAGAACACTGGTAATAATCGTCCACACACCCAATGTAATTGCTTCATAATTTTTAAACATCGTCATGCCTCCGCTTCCCATAAAAAATATATGGGGATTCATGACGAGAGCAGATAAATTATATCCGGCAACAAAAATCAAACCTGTAGATACAGGCATAAAACCTGGGAGCATAAACCCAATAACGAAAAAAACAGCAAAGAGAAAGAAAGTAAAATAATTATTCCTTACAAGTACTGAAATCACAAAAGTAATTGCGGAAAACAATAGCAAACTAACATATAAAAGTACAATGGCCCAAATCAGATAGGATAAAAAAGACATGTTCCACCATGTGACATAGGGTAACCGGTACTCCCAATTTAAAGCACTGCTAATAGAATTTCCCCATAAATGGGAGTAATCGAAAACCGAAAAATAAGTCACCAGAGTAATAATAAACAAAAAAGCAGTGATAGCCGTTGAAATGATAATAGATGCACCAAGCTTGTCTTTCATTATCTTTCGGCCTCTTTTTGTTGCATAAGTGACTAAATGGGTTTTGTTTTCAAACTCAAAATTGGAAATTAATGATGTTCCTAACACAATTAAAATTAAAGATTCAAATAATAAATGGCCGAACAGGGTACGGAATAAAAAGCTATGCATCATATAGGGATTTCCCGGAAAAAACCACTCTTTGTGTTCGCCATTTCTTATCATTTCTTGAAACCGTTGTGAAAATTCCCTATACTCATCTCGCAATATCTGTGCAGCGCTGCCACTTAATCGGTACTTGCGGATTTCGGCCTCAGCAACTTTGTTCCAATCAATCTGGCCATATTGGCTATCAATGCTTTCAGCAAGATTTACATACATCTCTTTTAACTTCAATGGTTCAGATAAAGAATCTTTTTGCAAATCCTCTTTAAATCGGGATAAAGAATCTTGAGTAATCTGAACGCCATATGTATCTATGACCTGGTTTACAACTTTCAATTCCTCTGCACGATTTGCATGATTAAAAATCAAAAATAGGTTAAAGGCTGAAAACAGAAGAATAAGTCCAATAAGAATAGGAGAAGTGAAACCTTTTTTAGATTCAAGTAGAATAATTCTCATGGTACTCACACTACCGCACTTTGTTCATCCCGGTATTCATAGAGAAAAACATCTTCCAAATGAGGTGCTACCTTTACCCAATCTAAATTTGCCTCCTGCCTGGAAATAAAACGCACAATCATCTTTCCGTATTCCTGTTTTTCTGCAAGAATGATTACTTTTTTTCTAAAAGAATCTAATTGCTCATAGGGGATAGTAGCCTCATAAACACTTCCTTTTAAAGAATCACAGATTTTTTCTACGGAATCTTTGTATAGAATTTGCTGATTTTTTATCATGATTACTTCATTAGCAATCGATTCAATATCTGAAACAATATGGGTTGATATAATCACCAATCTCTCTCGGGCCAACTCTGAAAGCAAGTGGCGGAACCTGGCTCGTTCCTTTGGATCCAGTCCTGCAGTAGGCTCGTCCAAAATAAGGATTTTCGGATCGTTTAATAAAGCCTGAGCAATTCCAACACGTTGAATCATACCTCCGGAAAACTTCTTCATTTTCTTATTCTCTACATCCTTTAAAGCCACTTTCTCCAATAATTCCTCTATTCTATTACTCGATTCTTTTTTTCCCATTCCTTTTAATGCTGCTAAATAGCTTAAGTATTGCTTTGGTGAATAATTCTTGTAATACCCAAACTCCTGTGGCAAATAACCCAGCAGTCCACGATATTCTTCATCCAAATGAAAAATATTTTTTCCTTCGTAAAGAATTTCCCCTTTCGTTGGAGAAATTAACGTGACCATCATTTTAATTAATGTGGTTTTTCCGGCACCATTTGGCGCCAGCAAACCATAAACCCCATTAGTAAATTCCAAATTAATATTGTTTAATGCACAAAAACTCCCATAATCTTTGCTGACCTCTTTAACAATTAACATATTAAACACTACCCTCCCTATATTTTAAATGAAGCAATCGATTTAACGATTTTAAGTAAAAATATAGAATTCCACTGATGACAAGGACATATATTGAAAGGGGCATGTTTACCAGGATATCAAGGTACAACTGATTGTCTAAAAATCGAAATAATAGATTCCCTGCGACCCATCCAGTGATTGTCAAAATGGCAAAAAACATGGTACGCCCTTTCATCATGACGTATAGAAAAAATAAGGAGAAGGCAAACAACCCTGTAACAGAAAGAAGTACTGCCCTAAAAAAATGGATTTCCTCATATTCCATGAAAATAAAAACAATGGATATTGTATTGAACAGAATGGCTATAACACTAAAAACAAGCATTCTGAAGGCAATGATTTGGAATACATTATATTTACAGACCATCTCAACATCGAATGTGCCATTGGTGATTTTATTTACATAAGAGTGAATGGAAAAAATAATAAAGATCACCGGGGAGATTAAAAAAATGAAAGCATATATACCATCAACATGCCCTGCTATTGGCTCAGGTTTAATGATGAAAATCATTAACGCAGTGATGGCAGTTACCAGGATAAAAAAAAGCTCTGAGCCATCTGAAAATAAATTTTTTAATCCAATTTGTTGGTACATGGCTTTCATAAAACTAAAAAATGATTCTTTTCTCTTTGCACCTGCTATAACAATTTGTTCAATTTGTTCTTTTATGATAGATTCATCGGGAATAGGGATCTCTAACTTTTCCTTATTCATTGATACAATACTCCTCCTTCATTCTTTCTCTAATCCATTTCAATGCAGTATAGTATTTTGTTTTTACCGTTGACTGAGGAATCATTTCTATTCCTGCAATTTCCTGAAAAGTGTATTCCCCAAACAGTTTAAGGCGTAGGATTTGCTGTGATAGTGCATCCATCTCGTTTATTAGAGCAGCCACTTTTTTAAAATCCTCTTTATATTCAAGGGAAAGGGTTATATCATGGCCATCTTCACAATCATAATCCTGGATCAATTGAATGCATTGATCCTGTCTGTAAACCCGGGATCTGTAATAATCCACCAGTTTATTCGATGCTATTTTATAAAGCCAGGTACGAAAGGAAGCTTTTTTGTCATCAAAACTATCGATTGTCTTTAAGACGGAAATAAAAAGCTCCTGAGTAAGATCAAGGGATAACTCTCTATCGATGGTTTGCTTATAAATAAATGCATACATTTCTTTGTAGTATTTCGAGATTAATTGATTGGCAGCAAGACTGCAGCCCTTTCTTTTAATATTTTTTATCCACTGTTTTTCATTCTCCATAATTAACCCCGTGTATCTAAAATGATAAGTACCATTCTATTAAGTATATTCGTTAAAAGAAGAAAAATAGTTTGAGGAAATTAAGGAATATTTATTTATAAAAAAAAGACCGGAAATTTTCCCGATCTTAGGATCTATCTTTTACTCCCAATTCCAATAATCCTAGCCCTTATAAAAGTTACAGAATACAAAAAAATCACCTTCTATGATAGGGTGATCATAAAAGTGATTTCATTAATTTATCTCTTAATAAATTATAGTAATATAGGGCTATACAAAAATAATGAGGGGTTGATTTGCACATGTATGCAAAAGAGAAAAAACCCTTTGCCTGCAAGTTATTAATATTTTTACAGTTCTTTTTGGGCGTTGGTGCTGTTTTTGGTGGGGGTGCGCTAATCCTTTCTCCATCTGGTTCCCTATTACACATGCCCAATGAATTGTTGCAGCATAGTCCCTTTCATTCCTTCCTCATTCCAGGAATGATTCTCTTTTTGGTTCTTGGCGTTATCCCAATTATCACCGCTATTTTTCTCATCACAAAAAAATCTCTAATAGCCTTTGAGAAATTAAGTGTTTATCCTTTTCGGCAAGAAGACTCCATCTGATTTGTGTTACGGGCGCGAGCCTAACAATTCAGTTGGAGATGAATAGCCATCAGACAATAGGCTGAACTCTTTTCTTGTTTCAAATAAATTTCTTCACTACATAACGAACAAATATTCGCTATTTTTTTGTTTTATTATATAATAGTCGTAGATAAGTGCGAAATGAAATGATAATGAAATTAGATAGTAATTTGTCAATACATTAAATTGCAAGGAATGAAATAATGCTTCAGACTCACTATGAAAGGCGGTGAACACAATGTCTAAGAAGAAACCAGTTAAAGTATTGCGTAAAAAAAAGAAAACCGAAAACATTCAACGTTTCACTCAGAAACAGAATATCGGAAGTAGTGTCCTTACGGCTAAAGAATTCCGCCTTCTTCAACGTATGTCCCATAGTTCAAAAGCGTTGCGCAATGTTGGATTGTATACGATTAAACAAAGCTATTTAAACAACGGCAAGATTGCAACCGTGAAAGAAGTTGACGCTGCCATGCAAGGGGATGTGAACTATTGGGGAGTTCAATCAAACTCCGTTCAAGCCATTCGCAGAACTTTGTATTCAGAAGTGAAGAGTTTTTTTGAAGCGATAAAAAAATGGAAGGAAAACCCTGAGGAATTCACTGGTCGCCCCAAGTTTCCGAAGTATTCCCGCTCTACGGAGAAACGCATTATCGAAATCTACCAAGTGCCAAAAGTGGATAAAGACGGATACTGGGCGATTCCGATGAATGTTGAATTCAGAAAGCGTTTTGGTTCTATCAAAATTCGTATGCCTAAAAATTTGTTGAACAAGAAAATTTCATACATTGAAATCGTACCAAAGCAAAAAGATCGGTTCTTTGAGGTGCATTACACGTATGAAATGCAAGTCCCTCAAATGAAGAAACAACCAACGACAACGATTAACGCTTTGAGTTGCGATTTAGGTGTGGACAACATAATGAGTTGTGCAACAAATAACGGTGATACGTTCTTGATTGATGGTAAAAAGCTAAAGTCCATCAACCAATACTTCAACAAAACGATCAGCAATCTGCAACAGAAAAATATCGAAAACGGCATTTCAAAACGGATCGTGACAAACCCTATGGCGAAACTTTGGGGCAAACGTGAAAAACAAATCGACGGTTATATCTCGCAAGCCGTAGGCCTACTTTTCAAAAAGGTAAACGAATTAAGCATCGATACAATTGTTGTCGGCTATAATGCTGGTTGGAAACAAGAGTCTGATATGGGGAAAAAGAACAATCAGAAATTTGTTCAAATTCCATTTAATAAACTGATTTCTGCAATCGAAAACAAATGTTTGAAAAAGGGCATTCGTTTCGTGAAGCAAGAAGAAAGCTATACATCAAAAGCTAGTTTCCTAGACAAAGATACGATTCCTGTCTGGTCAAAGGATGATAAATCGACCTACTCATTTAGTGGTAAACGTATAAAGCGGGGTCTGTATCGAACTAAAACAGGACAATGTATTCATGCTGACATTAATGGCGCATTGAATATTTTGCGTAAATCAGAAGTTGTAGTATTGGACGAAAATCTCAAAGTGAAAACTCCAACAAAAACGGAAGTACAAAAACGTAAGGCTGTTGCTTCGCGCATAGCTTAGTGGGTGCGTCAACCATCCATGTGTACTCGACTTGTCGGGGCTTGTAGTACACGCCAGAGCAATCTGAGCGGTGGCTTCTTCCATAAGGAAGAACTGCTCTTTTTCGGAAGGGTGGTGCAAGTGGGAAAGCGATCGTTCGTCGCCAGTACCAACCAAAAACAGTGTTTGGGGAGTGCTTAATCGTGCTTGCTATTCAGAGCGTCAAATCGTCTCAACATTGAGAGAGGAGACCTGAGTGGCTAACTCAAGCCCCCACTGAAACAGGAACCGCAAGGTTCTCAGTGGGGGTACGTTGACCTTTTTCTGGGCCTTGCTATTCAAGCTATTACTCTTCTTCCTTCTGTTAAGAACCATTATGCTATTTAAAGGGATCCCTAAGAAGTTTATACTGTTCTTTTTCCAATCCAGTGGGCGACTAATACAATTGGTACAATTAAAAAGACAAAGGGCAAACAAATCATCATTGTATTCCAAGTTATGATTTCATTTTTTAATAAAGCATTTAGCATAACTGTACTATAAGGCAACACGATAAATACTGATGTGATTACCCCAGGAGTAATTGAACGGAAATAAATAGACTGGCCAACATGTGTAAATACATGAATCAAAAAAACCATGATTACCACTGTAAAGAAATAAATGTTACCAAATAAACCATGATTCAAATATTGGCTTGCCATGAAGGTAGAACTGCTTACAAACAGAAATACGACTAATACCGCCACAGCCATTTGTGCTGTTGTCATTGAAAATTGTTTAAGCACTTTACTGGAAATTCTAGGTGGCAATTTTTCATTTATTACATCATAGTTTCCTTTTATCCATTTTTCCACCATAATAATTTCTTCAAAATCATGAAAAATAAACATAATGGGAAATAACCAAATCAGTGTTTGAAGATCAAACAACCCCTCCATAACCCTCCTCCTTTTCAATTAGGTACTGGGCTGTTATTTCATTCCTGCGGCCCATATACCATTTATAAAACTCATCTGCAAATTCCACAGGCACATCCTTTACCACCGTATGTTTCACCGGATTCCCTCGATTAATGGTTTCAATGGTTGCCAGGCCAAGGAATTGTTGCATCATGCTTCGCTTCACATTTACTTCAATAATTTTATCCCGCCTAGAAAGGAATAAAGATGTGCCAAGAATCCATACTTAAAAAACTATTTCATAGTTATCCTATACGGGTTAGAAATCTCTTTGTAAAAAAAATAATCCATATCAGGCTCGACAATAGACCGAGCAAAAATGGTAAAGTAGTTGTCCCATCTAAAATGAGCTTTCCAATCCAGAATGACGGGAGAAATGCTGAAAAGTACGAGTATGGTGCAGGAATAAACCAAACAAGAATAAGGCCTAAGAAACTAATCCCCGTCAATTTTGCTAATGCAAGCCCTTCAACACGGTTTTCAGCCAAAGATACAATCATCATGGCTAAAAATATGCCTGTTAGTGCGCTTATAATTGAGCTTACTAATATCGTTGTTTCAGAAAGGTCGGAGATATTAAAAACGCCTACGGCAATAATTGTAATGATAAATGCCCATATCATTGGAATACCAATACGTGCCATCAAATATGAATAACCACCTGTCGGCGTTATCTGATAAAATGCAGTTATACCTTCATCCCGTTCTTCAAGGATTAGAAAAGCAAACGCCAGCGCCACAAACATTGACGTTAGGCAAATGAGCATACCATCCACAAGACCGTACCAAGGCTGTAACGAAAAGGAATATCTATCTTCCAATATAGAATTTGCCAAAGGGATGGCATACTTGAAAATCAATCCCACTAAAAAAGGAGCGGGTAAAAGAACAAGAAGCATACCGTCTTTTGTAATTTGTTTGAGTCCTATTTGAAAGAGCCTTAGCGTCTGCTTCATATCTTTGCCCTCCCCTCAATTTGCATTGCAATCAGGATACGGCTATTTGATAGTATGAGTACCAATCCAAACCATAGTACAAGAACAAGGTACGGCCATATTTCAAGACTATTGGTCATTCCGATAGAATATCCGATCACGTACCATAGCGCCGTAGCGGGAGATATACCTAAGGCTGGATGTGTGAGGCCAAAGGCAGCTAAGATTGGAGAAAGCGTTATGATGACTAAAATTGGTGATGCAAGCAGCATATACTGATTAACGCTTCGTGTGTAAGAGGCTGTTATCAGACCAATGATAGTAAATATCATTGCGCCTGCAAATATGCCTATTGAAAGTACAAAGTAATTTACTACAACGCGCAGTCCAATTATTACGATAAGGTCAGCCGATATGGTAGATATAATCGCCAAAGAAACAGCTTTCGCTAAAATATATTCTATTGAACGAAGCGGTGAAACGCCCCAATAGCTGTGTAAGCCTTCGCTCTTTTCCAAGAGCCATATTCCTCCGATAAAAAATGCTCCGAGCATAGCTGGGTCTGTTAAGACGATGATAGATGCAACAATATTTCTATGTTCTATTGGACACAAGCTTAAAACCAAAATATAAATTATAGTGAAAAAGGCGTATAGAAGATAAAAGCCATATTTAAACTGATAGCGAATATCATTTGCCAGCATAGAAAGAAACCTCATTGTAAGCACCTGCCAGTCAGCGCAATAAACACATCTTCAAGGGTTTGCTCCTTTGAATGGATGCTTTTCAGCGTCCCTGCCTTGAGCACAGATTGAAAGTCTTCAGATTTTCCGAGTTCCGCAAGCAGGCAGTTTTTTTCTATTTCCTGTCCTCCCATAACAAAGCTATATACTACTTTTGTATTGGCTCCGCTTCGCCGCAACGCATGGGGCGTATCCAGAGCTTTTACTTTTCCATCCACAATAAATGCCACACGGTCACATAGCTCCTCCGCGTCGTGCATATTATGCGTAGTCAATATAATGGTTTTACCCATCTTTTTTTGCTCTAAAATAATATCCTTTAATGTTCTTGCATTTGCAGGGTCAAGGCCGCTTGTTGGCTCGTCCAAAAACAGCAATTGTGGGTTGTGCATCAGACAGCGAACGAAACCCAGCCGCATTTTCATCCCCTTGGAGAAGTTTCCCACTTTTTTGTCCGCATCGCCTCGAAGTCCGACTTTTTCTAATAAAAGTATAGGGTCGGTTGTTTTAGACGAGTATAGGGAAGCAAAATATTTCAGATTTTCAAGAGCGGTAAACTTGCCGTAGAAGTTGGGAAATTCAAAGTCAACGCCTATTTTTTCGTAGTAATCACTTGTCCTGTTTTTTACTTCGTTGCCAAATACTCGTACAGTACCACGATAATCCCGAAGCACACCTGTCAGTATCTTTTGCATAGTGCTTTTTCCCGCCCCGGATGGGCCGAGAAAGCCGAATATTTCACACTGCTTTACATCAAAGCTAATCCCTTGTATGGTATCTGCCTTTGCGGCAGAGTATTTTAAAAATACTTCTTGAACGCTAATCATTCTTATCACCCACTATCTCGTTAATCACGCCATTCAAAATAAGCTTCATTACAGTATCTTGATTGCCATAATGTTCTTTTTTCAGTTCCAAGAAACTAATCACAAGTACCTGTAATGCTTTTGTGGCAAGTTCTATGTCACATTTGAATCTTATACCGTATTCTTGCAGCTTCCTTAGAAAAAAAACATCCTCTTGCGTGTGTGATTCAATAATTTCTTTTGGAAGTTTGCGAAACAGGTAATCTGTTATTTCGGTATCGACCAGTATAAGCATGGGGTATTTCTGTAATTGGCCTAAAGACCAAAGGAGTGCCTTCTTCATCAACTCTTTTGGCGGCAGGGTACGATGGTCATTAAGAAAGGCATCCATGTCCTGCCATACTTTTTTTTGTATTCTTTCTAAGATGCTCATATACAAATGTTCTTTATTGGAGTAAAAAGCGTAAAAAGACCCTTTTGCTATTCCCGTAGCCTTAACCAAATCATCAACGGTAACTTTTTTAACTCCATATAGAGCAAAAAGGCGTTCACCTTCTGTATAAAGCTTTTCTTGTATAATTTGTTTTTCGCTATCACTAAATTTAGGCATTTTAGCACTCCCAATCTATATGGCCAAAATATATTTTTAGTCATATAGATTGTATAAGATAATTCTTATACAATCAAGCGAAACCAAAATAAAGCCAGGTACCCGGGGTACCTGGCTTTGCTCACTTTATAAATACTAAAAACTTATTTACTTTATCATCTAAAAAATTAATTGAATCCAATCCTATTTTAATAATACCAAAGTATTCCCGAATGAAATAATTAATTGTGACAAACAAAGGAGAATTTGCACCCACACCATAGCTTTTCAAACCAAGCTCCTCAGCAATCATCCTGGCTCTAGCCAGGTGATAATTACTTGTAATGATTAACACCGCCGGATCTTTTATCCCTGCCTGTGCAATCAACTGTTTCGAGTATTTCAGGTTTTCATATGTAGTGGTTGACTTCTCTTCATAGTATATTCGTTGATCTTCAATTCCATTTTCCTTTAAATACGTTCCCATGGCCCTTGCTTCAGAAATGGATTCTCCAGGGCCCTGTCCCCCTGATACGACAACTGGCAACTCTTTATTTTTCTTTAAAAAATTAACCCCTGCTTCCAATCGAGTTTCTAGGGTTTTGGTGGGCTTGTCTCCATTAAGCCCCGCTCCCAGTATAATCACAACGTCGATATTTTTCTGGTCCACTTTTTTGCTTTGTTGCAGTTCATAAATAATAAAGCTTTCAACAATGACAAAGGATACCAAAAATAAACTATAGGCAATTGCGCTAACTCTGCTTATCCATTTAAAGATGCCCTTACCTTTATCCTTATATAATTTCGACGTATACATAATGGCGATCACAATAAGGAGATTGGCAATGATGAATAAACCACCGAAACTGGTTCTATTAAACAAAACAAATAAAAGTACAGGTAAAGCGATTAATAGTATGTAGATTTGTTTCTTGTTTTTTCCCATCTTCATCTTAAAGGGTTTTCCTCCTTTGGCCGGATAGTCCTATGTTAACAAAAGGTCCTTAAGAATTGCTGAGGGAAAATCTTAAGAAGTTCTTAAATTAAACAATCGTTTAAACACCCAATTATTGTAGTAATATGTTTATATTGGATGATACAATGAAGGAAAAAGACGGAGAATCCCTATGGATATAAGATTATTAATAATCATTATTTTTACTGTTATCATTCATGCTACTGAAACATTGACTTACAGCGTAAGGCTTGGGGGTATTAAACTTTCTAAAATTATGGTTGCCATGTCTCTTACTGGCATTATCTTACTTGTATCTCGTACAGCCAATATGATCCAAGGCCCACTTGTTGGAGGAATAGTAGATGCCGCAAAAGCAAATGGCGACATAAACATGGTTCTTACGCCTTTTCGTTATATCCTTCTCTCCGCTTCGATTGGAACACTCTTAGCCCTTTTCTTATATCCTACTTTTACAAAGTTGTCCATCTTTATGATTAAACGCTTTGAAGTTGATGGTTCAGTCCTTAACATTATGAAAGTAACTAATATTCAAAAACTACGTTATACAAAACAATACATAACTATTCCTAGACTAGATATGATTCACCGCCTGCGTATAGGGGGAATCCCAAAACGTATTATGCTAATTAACATGGTCGTTACTGGTATATATACCGCATGTGTACTTTCTACATTATATGGCACTCTCTTAGTTCCACAATTTGCAACAACTTCTAATCAGTTAACAGGGGTAATAAACGGTATTGCAACCATTCTACTAACCGTTTTACTAGATCCGCAAATTGCTGTTTTAACAGAGCGTTCCCTTCATCAAGAAAATGGGGTAGAAACAATGACTAAAACATTTGGATGGCTTATGATTTCTCGATTCTTCGGCACATTGCTTGCTCAAGTATTTCTTATCCCATTTGCTCACATCATAGCATGGACAAGCTCTTTACTTAACTCCCTATTATGAGACAAGTTTTAGTCCTATTGCAGCAAATAAAACCATAGTTATAAAAATAAGTCTTCTCCAGTCTTTTGATTCACCATATAAAAGCATTCCTAATATTGCTCCTCCAGATGCACCAATTCCTGTCCAAATTGCATAAGCTGTCCCCATAGGTAGTGATTCCATTGCATAAGCAAGAAATAAAAAACTTGCTCCAAATCCGAGAATTAATAGAACTAATGATTGACAATTGCGATCCTTATGCAATTTATTTATCATAATTACACCAAACATTTCAAATAAACCCGCTAAGATTAAAGAAAGCCACGCCATTAGGACTCATCTCCTTTCCGAACTTTATCTTCTGTAATTAATTTCAAGCCAATTACACCAACTAATAACAGTAAAATTAAAAGTACTTTTTCTACTTTAAATGGTTCTCCAAAGAATAAGATTTCAGAAATGACTGTACCTGCTGTACCTAGCCCAACAAAAACTGCATAAACAGTTCCCACAGGAAGTTTCCGTCCTGCCATAATCATCAAGTAGAAGCTGATGAGAATAGAAATAACTGTTCCGGTCCAAGTCCAAAAGCCATTTGCATGTTTTAAGCCAATAACCCAAAAAACCTCAAAAAAAGCCGCAACAAATACTTTAATCCAGTTGGTATTCATTTAAACAACACCTCCAATTATCCTTACAAAAAAACTAAAAAGCCTAAGAGATAACTGTTAAACAGTATCTCCCAGGCTTTTATCCCTCCGTGACACAGCTAAGCTGTGAGTTTTCTCTCGGACCAGACCAACAACTTGTTGCGGAACCCTAGAAAACATTTACCTTATACAATTAGACTTAATTATACATTCATTTGAATCTTATTCAAGTTTCAAATCATGGAATTGTAATAATAGTCCAGCTGCACATTGCAAAAGTAATACCGCCAAAATAATTAAAGTTGTAATTAACTACGAATAGGTTTCCAATTTCGGAGGAAAAGTGTGTTAGTGACAACAGAAACAGAACTAAATGCCATGGCTACTCCAGCTAAAATTGGGGTAAGAAGCCCAAATGCAGCCACTGGAATTAAGACTACATTGTAGGCAAAAGCCCAGAATAAATTTTGCCTTATTTTTCTCATTGTGGCTTTGGAAAGGCGAATGGAATCCACGATTCCAACAAGATCATTTCGTATTAAAGTAATATCTGCTGCTTCGATTGCAATATCTGTCCCCGATCCGATGGCGACCCCTATATCAGCTGTGACAAGGGCAGGGGCATCATTAATCCCATCTCCAACCATAGCGACAACTTTACCCGTTTTTTTTAATTTCTGAACTTCATTAGCTTTATCTTCTGGTAATACTTCGGCTAAAACGTTATCAATTCCAACCTGTTTAGCAATGTTCTTTGCTGTAAGCCAGTTATCCCCTGTAATCATTACAACTTCAATCCCCATATTTTTAAGGAGTTTAATAGCCTTTGCCGAATTTTCTTTTACTGTATCAGCTACCGCAATCATTCCAGCCATTTGATGATTAATTGCAATGAGCATAACCGTTTTCCCGTTACTTTCAAGTTCCTCTTTTTTTTCTAATAAACCAGTGTCCAATGGAATATTCTGAACTTCCATGAGTTTTTTATTTCCAATTAGTATTTGTTGATCATTGATTTCTGTTAGAATACCGTGTCCAGGAATCGCTTTAAAATTGGAAACATGTCCAAGTTCTAATCCATTTTCTTTTGCCTTTTTAATGATTGCTTCACTTAAAGGATGTTCAGACCCTTCTTCTGCTGTCGCAGCTAATCGAAGCAATTCTCCTTCTGAATATTGACCCAGTGTAATAATATCCGTTACGGCTGGTTCTCCTTTTGTTATTGTCCCTGTCTTATCTAAAACAACGGTTGTAACCCGGTGCATTCCTTCCAGGTGTTCAGCCCCTTTTATAAGAATCCCATTTTCAGCCCCTTTACCTGTACCAACCATAACAGCAGTTGGTGTAGCTAGTCCTAAGGCACAGGGACAAGCAATAACTAAAACGGTTACGGCACTGATTAATGCTGGTGTAAAACCAATTAAAAAATAGGTAATAAAGAACGTCAAAAGGGCTATCCCAATAACAACAGGGACAAAAATCCCAGAAGTTTTATCAGCCAGACGTTGAATGGGAGCTTTAGATCCCTGTGCTTCTTCTACTAATTTAATGATTTGGGCAAGAGCCGTATCTTTTCCGACTTTCGTTGCTTCAAATTTTAAATAACCATGCTTATTAATCGTAGCGCCAATAACTAAATCCCCTGTTTTTTTCGTAACCGGTATACTTTCCCCGGTAATCATAGATTCATCTATGGTGCTAGTACCATCTACTACAATCCCATCAACTGGAATTTTCTCTCCTGCACGAACGGAAACAATGTCTCCTACTACTACTTGTTCTATAAGAATGTCAATCTCCTGGCCATTACGATTTACCCTGGCAGTTTTAGCCTGTAACCCCATTAATTTTTTAATGGCTTCAGTAGTTTTCCCTTTTGCTTTGGTTTCTAACATTTTTCCAAGAAGAATGAGTGTAATAATTATGGAAGCAGCTTCAAAGTAAAGGTGATGAGGGTTTCCTGTCAATACATTAACCAGGCTGTAAAAATAGGCTGCCAACGTCCCCATAGAGATAAGAACATCCATATTTGCACTCCGTCCACGAAGAGCTTTATAAGCGCCGATATAAAAATGCCAACCGATATAAAATTGAACGATTGTTGCTAAGAAGAGTTGAATATAAGGATTTAAGTGAAACTTAAAAGGTGAATCAGGATAATAAACCATGATGAAATCGGAGAACATCTGTAATAAAAAAGGAATGGATAATATAGTGCTTTGGATTAAAAGCCATTTTTGTTGCTTATAAATGCTATTAGAGGTTTTTTTTGTTTCATCTCGATTTAATCGAGCTTCGTATCCAATCTTTTTAACCTGGTCAATTAATTCATCGGTGTTTGTTTTTCCTTTATCATATTCTATGGTAGCCTTTTCACTTGCTAGATTTACGTTGGCACTAATTACTCCTTCTTTTTTCAATAAAACTTTTTCTATTCTTGCTGCGCATGAGGCGCATGTCATCCCTTCAATATCGAGGATGATTTTTTCTTTGCCTTCTTGATTATTTAGACTGTTATCTATGTTAAGGTCAGCATCATATCCAATTTTCTTAACCTGATTGATTAATTCATCTATGTTTGTTTTCACTTTATCATACTCTATGGTAGCTTTCTCGCTTGCTAGATTAACGTTGGCACTTATTACCCCTTCTTTTTTAAGTAATCCTTTTTCTATTCTTGCTGCGCATGAGGCACAAGTCATTCCATTTATACTTAAAATAATTTTTTCGGTTTCCATTGTGATTCCTCCTAATTTAGGAAGTGTAAAATTTTATGAAAAACAAAAAAGAGCCTAATTTAGGGCCCCTTGTAAAATGGAACAGGGGGATAACTCCCCTTATTATTCATTATATTAATTATTCATATTCATTTTGAATCCTCCTCCCTTTTCAAAGAAAAGAATACAATATAGATATGATGATTTTGTGATGAAAACCATATTTATTAATTTAAAACCCTGTAAAGCCACCAAAAACTTTAATGAAAAAACGGGCAATGGACGTCATTTGATTGGTATAAAGCAAAATCGCAATTAAAATCATCATCGCCCCACCAATTTTCATAATTAATCCACTGTGACGATTGATCCATTTTACTTTTCCAATGAAAAAAGACATCAGAATAAATGGAATGGAGAAACCCAGGATATAAGCAATCATATACACCAACCCTTGAGAAGGGTTGGTGGCGCTAAGCGCAATAACGGCCGTCAGAATTGGCCCTACACAAGGAGTCCATCCCGCTGCAAACGATATTCCTATTAAACTAGAACCAAAATATCCCGAAGGACGATTTGTAAAATGAATTCGATAATCTTTCATTAAAAATTTCGGGGTATATATACCCGTCATGATAATGCCCATTAGAAAAATTAAAATTGCACCTATTTGTCGAATGAGATCCTGGTGGGAATTAAAAAAATCCCCCAATAACGTGGTAGAAAAACCAAGGGCAAAAAAGATAATAGAAAAACCTAGCATGAAAAAGAAGGTATGCAAAATTGCTTTACGGCTAGAAACTCCCCTTTCTTTAATATCCGCGACAGAAACCCCGGTAATATAGGATAAAAATGACGGATACAAAGGTAAGCAGCAAGGTGAAATAAAAGACAAAAAACCAGCTGCAAAAGCAAACAAAATATTTACGTCTGTCATAGGAATTCCCCTTTAATTAGATGAATAAAGACCAATCCAATTAAGGAGTATAAATTAAAAAAATGTAGAATTTGTGATGGGTTTAAAAAGACATAAAAAAATGGGGAGAACTATCGCCCCAAAACGATTCTTGTATTTCTTTATATTTTCATCACAATTTCAATTTAAAGTTAGAATAACCCTAAAATTACGATTCATTGAGGTGATTATTTATATGAAATTTAAAAGGAAAGGGAATTATTTTAAATTTTTGGGGAACATGGTGTGTCCCCTGTCGAGAGGAAATGCCAACCCTTGAACAAATAAGTAAGGAGTATTCTGATAAGATTATTGTTTTAGCTGTAAATAACGGTGAATCCCTAGTAACTGTTAAAGGTTTTGCCGAACAATATAAATTAACCTTTCCAATTCTATTGGATCCTAAACTTGATATCTCTAAGGCTTATCAGGTGATTAACCTGCCTACAACTTATTTTATTAAACCAGACGGAACGGTTGCTAAAAAGGTTATAGGTGGACCTATAAGCCGAGATGTAATCCTGGAAAATTTAAAACAAATGGGGGTTAAATAATGAAAAATGGATTTATTTTATTTGGTCTATTGATTCTAGTAATTCTTACAGGTTGCAGTACCACAAGCAGCACCAATTCATCAATTGATAAGATAACTACTGGTCAAAATGGCGGCGATCAAATAGAAACTACTTCTGGACCAAATCAATTGCCTACATTTTTAAAGAATGTGGATCCATCCATTGGTAACATATATAAACTTGCTGCAGAAAATCAAGAATTACTTGCTAGCATTGCATGCTATTGTGGTTGTGGGGAGAGTGTAGGTCATAAAAGTAACTTAAACTGTTTTATAAAAGAAAAGAAAGCTAATGGGAGTATTGTATGGGATACCCATGCTATTACCTGCAACAATTGTCAACAAATTGCTACCGAATCTGTGAATATGAAAACGGAGTTAGGGAAAAGTTTTCTTGAGATTCGAAAAGCAATTGATAATAAGTACAAAGAAGGATTTGCAAAACCAACGCCTACTCCTCTACCCGTTCAATAAAGCAGATAATTCTATTATTAATAAGAGCCCTTTGTGATTATTCACAAGGGGCTCCTTTCCTAATTATGATGGATTTGATGTTGTGGCTCCTGTTGGGGAGGCAATTGATTATTGTCAACATAAATCTTTGGAATCTTTTCTTCTATTTCCTTCTCCTAGAGGTTGGCATTTTCTTAACAATTTCTTTCCATTCATAATATTCTCTCCCTTATAAAATGTTTTCCACTCCCCAATTTTTCACTTTTTTCACAATCATTCGATCCAAACCAAATCCTAAGAATAGCCCAATAAGTAGTAATAATGGGATTGCTGTTCCAATTGCAAAAATAGGTGGAAGAAGCATACCCATTGACGTTTTTAAAGTTAAGGGCATCAAAATCCCAAAAAATAGCCAAAACATGGTTGGACAAAAACCTAAAGAAAAAGCTACTCCCATAATAAAACTACCGATTTTTCCTCCGACTTTCTTTGAAATAATATTCAACTTGTCCATTAAGCTAAATCCGACAGTTCCTCGCAAATGGATGAATCCTAACAAAAATAAGCCGATAAAAATAAACAACGGACCAAGCAATTTTCCCTAATAAGTAAAGGAGAATCTCAAACCAGGAGGTTTTTTGTTGGACGTAACGATTACCGAAGTAAGCGACTGCACCCAAATTAGCTGAGATTTGGCAAGGGGCAACCGAACCTACAAAGCCTAATAGAAAGGAAGTAGGAATTGTAAAATTCGTGGAATAAGCTAGTCCACTAAAGGGGCCGCTGATCCATGCACTAATTTGACTAAGTAATTCATACAATGTCTCTCACCTTCTCCATTTTAAATCTATTGAGAGTGTCCTCTCCTTTCTTTTTTATTCTAATCCGAAAATATGTAGATAAAATGAGGAAGCCAAATAAAAAGGCGCGGATTTTATCGATTTTATCCATGCCTTTTTATTTGGCTTATTTATTTTTAATTGCTTTATTTATTTTAGATTCAAAATCAGCTGGTGTAGTTATACCCATTACTTTATCAATAATTACTCCTTTATCATTTATAAAGAAGGTAGTTGGAATTGCCTGTATTAAATAACGATTACTTACGACCCCTTTTTCATCTAATAATACCGGCAATGTAAAGTTAAATTCCTTCACAAAACTCTTAATATCATTCATATTATCCTGGCTGGTTATATTAACTGCATAAAATTGAATCTTATCTTTGTATTTGTTATTTAAACTAACAAGTTCAGGTGCTTCTGTTCTGCAGGGACCACACCAAGAAGCCCAAAAATTAAGGACGATAGGTTTTTTTGTCTCATTTAAAGTGTAGGTTTTTCCATCCAATCCTTTTAAAGTAAAGGTAGGTGCTTTAAATCCGACCTCAGGCTTTTCCATAACGCTTTGTGTACTTTCTTTCATTTGATTTTTATAAATAACTAAACCGAACAACAGTATCAAAATAAACAAAGGCACTAAGTTTTTTTTCATCCTATCCTTCCCTTCTATATAAATAAGGGAAAAGTACCTGTATTTAAAACAGGTACTTTTCAAATCTATCCTATTCTTTCACTGCTTTTGGATCTGCATTATAGGAAGGAGTATATCCGTTATATTTCACCATTACTGCCATACCAGAGGCTGCATGGTGAAGATCATGGCAATGGTACATCCAATTACCCGGGTTATCTGCCTTTAATTCAATTTCAAATTTTTCATTTGGCTCTACTAACAAGGTATCTTTATAAATTCCATCAGTAACCGGCTTTCCGTTTTTGGTAAGCACTTTAAAGAAGTGACCATGAATGTGCATTGGGTGAACTGCTTTCCCCTTGTTCTCATAAGTGATTTTTACTACGTCCCCATTATCTACAGTAATTTCAGGTCCATTAGGGAAAGATTTTCCGTTGATGGTGTATCTCATTCCCATATCAACAGATGGGTCAGCAACATCTTCGAAGACCAGTTTATATTCTTTGTTATATTTACTTGCTGCTACTGCTTTGCTATTACCATATTGGGTAATATCAAATTGTTCTGTATTCACTACTTCTTTGTCAACTTCTTTATTTTTTTTGTTTTCTACTGGAATCTTAATATCTTTTGCTGCTGGACGATCTGTCCGGTCATAAATCATAAAGCTTGTTGAAGGAACTGTAAACTCAACATCATACCGTTCACCTGCTCCAATGGGGAGTAATTTTCCTTTCACTTCAGCGGGTTGTTGAATATCCTGACCGTCAGTGGATACCACTTTATATGAAACATTGCCAAAATCCATTAAACGTGTTTGGAAACCTGCATTAATAAACCGTAGACGAACTTTTTCTCCTGTTTTTACTTTTAATGGATCGATTAAGCTACCAGATTTTCCGTTAACGGTAAATAAATTATACATAGCCATATGGTCCATAGTTGAAGTGTCTTGAGTCATCATTTGTGAATGGTCCATATCAGACATGTGAGAGTGATCCATGCCGGCCATAGGCTTCACCCATTCATTTAACATTACTACTAAATCCTCATCTGCTTTTTGTTGTTCATCATTTTTCTCAACAATCAATGCACCTGTTAACCCTTTACCAACCTGGTTGGCACTGTCTTCATGAGGATGGTACCAATAGGTTCCTGGAATTTTCGCATTAAACTTATACGTATAAGTTTCTCCTGGTTTAATTGTTGCCTGGTTTAAACCTGGAACGCCATCCTGATCATTAGGAACAGGGTAACCATGCCAGTGAATGGTTGTATTCACGGGTAATTCATTTTTAAAGTTAACGGTAATGTCCTGACCTTGTTTTACTCGAATTTCTTGACCAGGAACCGTACCATTATATGTCCATACAGGCATTTTCACTCCAGGAGCTAGCTCTGTTTCTGTTTCTTTCGCTACCAAATCAACAGTAACGTTATTTCCTTCTACTTTAATATTCGAAAGCTCCTTTCCAGTTACAGCCTGGAACAATGAGGTATTTCTTAGAAGTAAAAATACAGCGCCTGCTAACAGGACGACAACAGTTAGTATAGAAATAAGAACTTTGACTTTCTTACTCATTTGTTTAACCTCCATTTAAACTTAGTTTTGTTATATGATTAATGTAACTGATAAATTTGATAGAAATATGATGAAATAACCTCCAAAATAAAAAAGTAGCCGGAAAATTCTTCATTGCCGGCTACTATATATTCCTATCTGCATAAAATAAACAACCTGAATTGGTTTGAAACCGAAATCAGGTTGCTTAAAATAAATATTTATATTTTCGTTTTTTTTGGATAAGGGGTAGTTCGAATTTAGCATTCTATTTCTTTAATAAAACCTTTAACATACGGTCATATTCTTCCTCTGTTATTTCCCCTTTTGCGAAACGTTCTCGAATTATGTCCTGTGCATCATTAGAGCGAGAAGACCCCTTGTTTTCAAAAAAGTCTGCCCTTCTTAAGAAACTTACGAGGAAATAAACAATAGCAATTAATATTACGAACTGTAATATCATCCCGACCCAGCCCATTCCATATCCCATTCCATATCCCATCATCATAATAATCATTCCTCCTTAAAATATGCGTTTTCTATTTTTTTCCTTAAAACAACCCCATTGATATTTTGAAATAAAAATATGAACCGCTAAGGATGAAAACTAATACGAGAAAGACAGTGACAACCTTTAAGGTTTTCGTCTTATACACTTTTTTACCCCCAAGCGTATTATTTACACTTTTCATGATATAACGAATATTTGATGAAATTATGATGGAATGAACATAATCAGCTAGAAAATAAAAAAGAGGCAAAGGAACGGAAAAAACCGAACCTTTGTCTCTTTTACTATTTTCTAACCCATTTAACATCAAGTGGGATTCCTGCATCTTTAAACAGATTAAAAGCAGGGCATCTTTTTTCCACCGATTCCTGAAGTTGTTCTAATCTTTCATCATTCTCAGGGGTTTCAATATATACGTTTAAACGGATTTTTTGGAAATGGGGAGAAACTCCTTCAACACCCATTAATCCACGAATATCAATAATCCCTGCTGTTTCAAATTCAATACCATTATAAGAGAATTCTAATTCCTGGGAGATAAGGGATATCATTACCGAATAACACCCAATAAATGCACCTACTACATATTCCATGGGGTTAGGCCCTTTATCTGTTCCGCCTAAAACCACAGGTTCATCAGTGATAAATGAAGAAAAATCCCGAACGTAAAGCTCCGTTTCAACTCCCGAAATCCATTTACCAGAAGCAGAAACCTTTACAAGTGTTGAAGTATTAGACATTATTTTCACTCCTCATCTAAATTTATATTTATTATAATTCCAATATGAATACTAGTAAATTAATTTTCCTGGTAAATTACACATTTCAAAACACAAAAAGCCAAACCGTTAATAACAAACAGCTTGGCTTTTAATTATTGTTTTGTCCCCACACCTCTTTATTTTTTCTTTAAATAGACTACATAAAAGATATATATAAGACTAAAAACAATGATGGGAACGGATATCCAAATGCAAATTGAAAAAAAGTGATGAAAAGAAAATATAAACTTGCCAATTAACAATCCTGAAGAAGCCATTGTAAGACAAAACAGGCCCGCACCAATTAATATAAGGACTATAATCCAATCCAACTTTTTCATTCCGATCTCTCCTCTAGATTTGTTGGAAATTCTAATGTAAATGTTGTACCAACACCAACCTGACTAGATACATTAATTTTTCCTCCTTGAAGTTCAACCAACTTCTTAACAATGGCTAAACCTAATCCAGTTCCTCCGTATTCCCTTGATCTAGATTTTTCAACACGATGGAATCGGTCAAAAATAAAAGGAAGTTCTCCCTCGGGTATTCCAATGCCAGTATCTGTTATCTCTATATATAAATGTTTTTTCATTTTTTACTTTCAAGGTTATAAATCCATTGTTTGTATAATGGATTGCATTATCTAATAAATTGATAAAAACTTGTTGAATTCGATTTCCATCCAAAAACATAAGGGGGACATTATCAATTTGTATTTCTAAGTTGCTTGTTCCATTTCTAATAATGGAACCGAAAATTTCCGTACAACAACGATAGTAAATCCAAAAGCCAGGAAAATTGCCCCAAGACCTGTTAACCAAATAAACTTTTTTACCTGAGAGATAGAACGATTTATTTCTTCTGCTGAAGATAAAATTAAAACGGAGCCAAAATATTTAGAGTTATAGATTATTGGCTTCCCAACAAGGAGATAGTTGGAATTGGTATTAGTTATTTGTTTGTTAATGGAAGAACCTGATTGCAATACTAACCAATCATTCGTAAATAAAACTTCATTTATATTTAACTCTGTATTAGATTGCACCACAATTTCTCCAGATGAATCCAATAGGAAGACGATATGATCTGTAATCTTCATTGTGTTTACAATCATCTTTGAAGCGTCAATATCGTTGTTATTGGTAATTAAATCCACTAATCGTTCACCTTGAATGGTTAATTCCTGATAAGTTCTCGAGAAAAAATAGTTTTTCAATACATTATCAAGCACATAACCTAAAGGAAAGAGAATGACCAATATTAACATAATAATAGCTAAACCTAATTTAACAGAAATACTATTAAGCTTTTTCATAATTCTTCCTTTGAATTTGGTATCCTAGCCCCCAAACGGTTTTAATAGGATTAAAGGAGCAACCAGCTTTTTTAAATTTTTCCCGGATGTTCTTTATATGTTGATCTACTGTTCGTGCATCCCCTTCAAAATCATATCCCCATACCTTATCAAGGAGATCGTTTCTGGAAAAAATTTTATTTGGGTTCGTAGCCAGTGTAAAAACCACATCAAATTCCTTTAGAGTAAAGGAAATCGAAACCTTATCATTAACTAATACCTCATGTGTGTCGGGTAAAATAGAAATTTCTCCAATCATTATTTTCTTTTCTTGTGATTCAGATGAACGGTGTCTCCGTAAAAGAGCATTAATTCGTGCAACAAGTTCTTCTATCTCAAAAGGTTTTGTTAGGTAATCATCAGCACCAAGATTGAATCCTTGCACTTTATCCTTTGTTTCATTCCTTGCTGTTAACAACAAAATAGGAATTCCATTCTGCTCTTTTTCCCTTATATAGGAACAAACTTCCCATCCATCCATTTCAGGCATCATAATATCTAAAATCATAAGATCAAAAGATTCTTTATTTAATTTCTCAAGAGCTTCTTTGCCATCATTAGCCTCGATTACCAACCAACCCTGTCTTTCCAAATACATTTTTATAAGGTTACGCATATTCCATTCATCATCAACAACGAGTATTTTTATTTGTTTTAGCTCCATTATGATCACCACCTTAGTTACCCTTAATTTAACCCCTATTTATAATGAAAAAATGAAGAGAATTATTAACCCACTCTGATTTAACTAGTTAATTATTGGAAAATAAAAAAGACCACTAAATTAGCGATTTTATTCATAACACACCAAAACTATGCTAAAAAAGGCAAAAAAAAATAACATTCATGTGTTTCATTATTTCACGCCAAAGACATCACTAATTGGTTTTTGTCAATGAAACAATTTCGTTTACATAAAAACTAAAAATAAGCATTGTTGATGGAATTATTTCTATATTTTATAAAATACTTTTAAAAAAATTCAATCTAGCTTCTAGTTGTATATCATGACTACACTGTCCACAAAAATATTTTCCTTCAGAATTTTCCTTAACTCTCCTATATTCGATTGTTCCTTCGTATACCCTAAATTTTCTTTTACAACTAAAACAAACAATTTCATAATAGAAAATGGCAAATACCTCCCAACGTTTTTTATTCAAATAACACTTCCCATTAATAAAAAATGTTCAGTATTCATTAAAAAACTCTTTCATAATCCATTTCCTTCGATCCTGATAGGCTTTATCGCAATCCGTAAAAAGATGATCCGTCCTATACCAGAGAATCTCCTTTGGCGAAACTGTAACAGAATAAAATGTTTCTGCTTGAAACTTCGATACAAATTCATCATCATAAACAAATTGGAAAAGTACAGTTGTTGAAGGTGAAACATTTTTAATATAATGAACTGCATCTACAGACTCTAGTTTAGATACAAAATGTTCAAAACGCTCCCTGGATAAATGACTGCGAATGAAGATTGCTGAAGGATGTTCACTAGTTCTATGCCACTCAGACACACTTGAAAAGCCTGCCATAAGAACGTAAGTTTTAATACGTTTTTCTATTCCAGCAAGAACCCCACCCCAGGTAGCTCCAAAACTATGGCCCACATAAGCTATCCTATTTAAATCAACAAATTCAAAACTAGATAAAAGATCAATTCCTCTTTGAATATCAACAATTGTTTGCGTATATTTACGGATATCAGTTACCGTCTCTACTATAAAGGATAATTTCTGTTCTTCAGATAAATCCTCCGGTACCCTGTTATTCACAAAAGGGGAATCAATTAAAAGAGAAATTACACCTTGCGAAGCTAAGCTCTCAGCTTCTACTAAAAACGTCTTCCGACTACCGTTGCCATGATGCATAAAAACAATGGCTGGAAAAGGTCCATCTGTATCTGGAATAACCAAATATGCATGAACTCTTCCACCATAAGGACTTAAATATGAAATATCTTTAATACAATAACCATTCTTCTTAACGGATGAAGATTCCTCAAACTCTAAAGAGAGGGTACTATCATACTCGAACACCATATCACTTCCCTTTCTGTGAAATTAGTAGCGTATTTCATACTAAATCCTAGTTCATTTGAAGCCCTTCAAATATTAGCTCAATAACTTGATTCATAACGAGTTCAAATTCTTCCTTCCCAACCTCTCCATTTGAAAAGACATTAAGCGTACCTGTTAAAGCACCCCAATAAATATTAACCATTATTTTAGGATTGATTTTCTTTAACTTCCCTTCTTCAATTGCTTGCTTGAATGTCTTAATAAGTGGTTCATGTGTGTTATGAATATAATCTTTCATTACATCTTCTGAATTATTTTCAAATACAAACTTTATATCACCTTCCATATTATGATAAAACCTTAATAATTCTGGTTTGTTTTGTGCCATTTCAATATAAAATTGAGTGTACTTTTTTAGTTTTGAAAGAACTTCATCTTCTGAAGATAGACTAGTTTGTATAAATTTTTGAGCTGACACTATATAGCGAGAAAAAAGCTCACGAAAAAGAGCCATTTTGTCCTTGTAGTAGTAATAGACTAATCCTCTTGCAATACCTGCCTTCTTTGCAATCTCTCCCATTTCCGTGCCTCTAAGTCCCTTTTCTAAATATACCTCCATAGCAGCAGTTAAGATCTGCTCAATTTTTTCTATACGAATTTTTTCATTCTGTTCTGAAGACCGTGGTGACAACATAAAACACTCCTTTTCTTGACTTGCATGAATGTCAATTTAATAATAAGATTAATTGACATTCATGTCAACCAAAAAAACCTTGGTTCTATGGTAGGATTGTAAACCTCTCTAAAGAAAAAACTACGTGTATGGAAGAATGGGTTATTCTCCACAACACGTAGTTTATTTGGTTCAATCTCTTATTAAAAATTTTTTAAGCGATTGGGGTGCCATTTGGTATGTGCACATCCGGCTTAAGTAAAACTACGTCATCTTCTGTGGGAATACCTCCAAGGACCAAAACTTCTGATTTGAAACCAGCAATACGCCTAGGCGGGAAGTTTACAACTGCTACAACCTGGCGGCCAACAAGTGTTTCTGGACAATAACGTTTTGTAATTTGAGCACTCGAATTCTTTTTACCCAGAGATCCAAAATCAATTTCTAGTTTAATCGCTGGCTTACGAGCCTCAGGAAACTCTTTGGCGTTAATTATAGTGCCAATGCGAATATCAAGTTTTTGGAAATCTTCAATGGTGGTCATTGAAAAACCCTCCTAAAATATATAATTATTGAAGCTTATCTCCTCGTATCATGGCAGTTGTACCCGTTCGTGTTAATTCTAAGATTCCATATGGTTGCAAAAGATCAATCATTGCTGCGATTTTGTTAAGTTCCCCAACCACTTGGATAATTAGGCTATTCGGTCCTATATCAATTACAGAAGCACGAAAAGTGTCAGCTACGCCCAAGATTTCTGGACGTTTCGATGGTTCAGCGTTTACTTTTATAAAAGCAAGTTCTCTCGTTACCATGGGATAAGAACTTAAATTGAGTACTTGAATCACGTCAATTAGTTTGTTGAGCTGTTTTTCAACCTGCTCAATGGTTCTTTCATTTCCAGTAGTAACAATAATCATCCTTGATAATCCAGTTTCTTCAGTGCCCCCAACTGTTATGCTATGGATATTAAAACCACGGCGTCCAAACAAAGCAGAGACACGTTGCAAAACACCTGGTTGATCATTAACAAGTAAAGAAATGGTATGTTTTTTAATCATTAGAAATCCCCCATTATCATCTGATCTAATGATGTTCCGCTAAGAACTGTAGGATATACATTTTCTTCTTTCGGAACCACAAACTCAACAAGAACGGGTCCAGGTGTCTGGAGAGCCTCTTGCCAAATATCAAAAGCCTCTTCTTTTGTAGTTGCTCTTAACCCTTTAATCCCGAAAGCTTCGGCAAGTTTTACGAAATCAGGGCTTCCTGCAAGATCGATGTGGCTGTAACGATTTTCATAAATGATTTCCTGCCATTGTTTGACCATACCCAACACCTGATTGTTAATAACGACAATTTTGATAGGAAGATTCTTAATGGCGCAAACAGCCATCTCCTGTATACACATCTGCATACCACCATCACCGTTTATAGTCACCACAAGACGATTTGGATTTCCTATCTGGGCACCTATTGCAGATGGGAGCCCAAATCCCATTGTGCCAAGACCTCCAGAAGTTATAAGTGATCGAGGGTGTTTAAATTTGTAAAATTGGGCAACCCACATTTGATGTTGGCCTACATCAGTGGTGATAATCGCATCCCCAGACGTTGTCTCGCTAATCATTTCAATAACAAATTGTGGTTTTAGTTCCATATCGGAATCTTTGTAACGCAAAGGATACATGGATTTGTTTTGCTGAATTTGATTGATCCAATTGCTTGATTTGGAAGGCTTCGCTTTCATATTTGCATATTCAAGTACAGCTTTTATATCCCCCACACAAGATATATCCGTTTTGATGTTCTTATCAATTTCAGCTGGATCAATATCAATATGAACAATCCGTCTGGCACATGGAGCGAAACCATCCTGGTTCATAATGACCCGTTCATCAAACCTTGAACCTATAGAAATAATTAGATCTGCATTTTGAATTGCCATATTCGCTGTATACGTACCATGCATGCCAGGCATCCCTAACCACAGGTTATGGTCACTAGTGAAACCACCCAAACCGAGTAATGTAGTTGTTACAGGAATTTTTGTTTTATTTACAAACTCTAGTAGCTCATTTGCTGCATTTGAATATACCACTCCACCTCCAGCTATAATAATTGGTTTTTCGGCTTCTTCAATTGCCTGAATGATCTGATCTATGTCCTCTTGATTGGGAGTTGGAACAGCAATATATCCACGTAAATCTATATAGCTCGATGGTTGAAAAAGCATCTTTTCATTTGTTATGTCTTTTGGAATGTCAATTAGTACAGGGCCTTTCCTGCCAGTATTTGCAATATAAAATGCTTCATGGATAATGCGTGGAAGGTCGTGTACGTCCCGTACGGAATAACTATGTTTAGTTATTGGCATGGTGATACTAATGATGTCAGCTTCTTGAAATGCATCCGTACCAATTACTGTTGTCGGAACATTAGCAGTAATGATAACAAGAGGTACAGAATCCATATAAGCTGTAGCTATTCCGGTAACTAAGTTTGTCGCTCCTGGACCAGAAGTTGCGATACATACGCCTACTTTTCCCGTTGAACGGGCATAACCGTCCGCACCATGGATAGCCCCTTGCTCGTGCCGAGTTAAAATGTGTTTTAAGTCTGGATTGCTAACCATCGCATCATAGATGTATAGAGCATTTCCTCCTGGGAACCCAAATACATATTCAACTCCTTCTATTAACAAACCCCTAATCAGAATCTCTGCCCCCGTTATTAAATCCTGAGAATGATGAGAATCGTTCATGGATATAGGTACTCTTTCCATTTTTTTCTGCCCCCTATAAAAAATTAACCCCTCTCATCCTAGACAACAGAAAACAACTGTCGTACTTTAGGGACGAAAGGGGTATTTTTTCCGTGGTACCACCCTGATTTGCCAAAACCTTACGATTCTAGCCTCATGAGGTAAGGTTTCCCTTACCTACAGCACGATAACGTGTGCCATTCCGTTTGAATCTACTCATCGAATCAAAGCTTAATTCGACTTTCTTTCAAATGCTCCGAGATGACATCTACATAAGGATTATGGCAAAGGTCTCAGCATTTCCTTCGCTCTCTGAACATAAGAGCCTTTGTATTTTTCTCTTCATCGCATTTTATATTTAAAAATAACAAACCCCTCTCATCCTAGACGACAGAAAACAACTGTCGTACTTTAGGGACGAAAGGGGTATTTTTTCCGTGGTACCACCCTGATTTGCCAAAACCTTACGATTCTAGCCTCATGAGGTAAGGTTTCCCTTACCTACAGCACGATAACGTGTGCCATTCCGTTTGAATCTACTCATCGAATCAAAGCTTAATTCGACTTTCTTTCAAATGCTCCGAGATGACATCTACATAAGGATTATGGCAAAGGTCTCAGCATTTCCTTCGCTCTCTGAACATAAGAACCCTTGTATTTTTCTCTTCATCGCATTTTTATGGATTTTACACTAGCATAAAATCGGCCATTTGTAAATAATTGATTGTTTGAGTTATATTTAAGGTAAAAGTGAATAAATGTTAAATATTTTTTTTAATCCATTTACAAACTACAAAACCCGCATTTTCTTCTTTTTGCTGTTTAGAACGTTCCTTTTCAAGAATCCTTACTTGTTCCTTATTTACAAATTCCCTTGGAGTAAAATATAAACCAAAATGAACATCAGCTGGCTTAATTGGACTTAGGTTATTTACTTCTTGTACGTCAAAAAAATGAGCATTAAAAAACACACTTTCTTTTTTGTCTTTCCCACGCTTTTCATACAATTTGGCCCATTCGCTATGTCTACCAATTATCCCTATAACTAAGCGTCCCCCTTGCTTTAAAACCCTTAGTCCTTCTGAAATAACCTTTTCGGGGGAATCAACAAATTCGAGAACTATATTTGAAAGGATTAGGTCGAATGTTTGATCAGGAAAAGGGAGTGAATGAATATCACCTTTAATAAATTCGATATTTTGATTTTTATCCTCTGCTTTGGATTTTGCCTTTTTTAACATCTCAGAAGAAATATCTATTCCGGTAACAATTACATCCTGTTCTGATAGCCAGAGGGAATAAATCCCTGTTCCACAGCCTAAATCAAGAGCTTTCTCATTTTTTTTAGGTTGTGCAACTTCCTTCATTATCTCATTTTCTAATTCATCAACAAAGGAGCCCAGAGGAGTACTGCACCATTCATCGTAGGTCTCTGCAGAATGATCAAATAAAGCCATAACCGCATCACGATCCTTCATACTTTCTATACATTTATATTGTATGATTCCCTAGTAAAGCTAATTAGATAGGGAGGAGTTCTTATGAAAAAAATTCTTGCTTTATTCACCTTAACGATGGCTATCGGAAGTTCAGCTTTCGCTGCTGGTGCAGACGTTGCTAATTGTGCAAAAATGAACAAGGGACAATGTGTTTCTATGTGTGCAAAAGATATGAATCATGGTGTTTCTGAATGCGCCACATCTCCCTCTTGCCCAATGACAGACAGTTGTGACAAGTAAATATGAAGGATGAAAGGCACCTTTGACAAAGGTGCCTTTTTGTTTATCCATAGGAAACATACCCTCATAGTCAATTCCCAAAAATTCTGCTTCACTTTCTTTTGTTGTTTCTACCAACAAAATTAATGAGTAAACATCTCATAAAATGGTGGAAAGGTACCTACGAATCCTAAGGTAATGAGAATCATAGTAACTTTAAAAACTTTACCGAAGTTGACTTCTCTATTTTTCCAGGTTATATGTAATATAATCCAAGCAATAAACCAAACCATAACACCGAGCATCGTCTTCCCACTTAAAGGTCCAACCGCATGAGAAAAAGTGAGTAAATGCTTGATAGCTGTGCTACCTTCCGTCAAAGTTACAAAGAAGCCGTATGCCATACTACCGATCCCTGATGCCAAGATGGCTGCAGATAACGGTCCATTTGGCACTTTTTCCTGTAATAATTCTTGGTTAGATAAATTCTCTTGTTTTTCCATTCTACTTTCCCCTCCTCTATTAACATCACATAAGATCCAGAAATGTATTCGGAGCAACCTTGTTAATTAAGGCACCTAACAATCCGGCAATTCCGGCTGCCACAAAGGCAATAGTAAACAGCGTCGTAGCAGCTTTACGTATTTTTTCATCCTTTGCCAATCTAGAACCATACCTGATTACGATAAAAGCTACAGCAGTCGCTAGAATCGGTGATATCCAACCAATATGTTCTTTCCATTCCATTCCAAACTTATGCCACCACATCATATTAGGATCAGCCAAAAAATATGAGCGTGTATACCCGTTCAAATCTGTCACGTCTGCTGGCGGCTTTACTCGATACCAGGGATAGACAATATATGTACCAATAATGACAGTTAACCAAGATACAATAGCCATAATCCAAGTACCACTTAGGAAGTATCCCAATTTCCCTTTTCCATTAGCTATTAATCCCGTAATACCGCCCGCAAATGCATGTAAATAAATAGCCCCAAGGATCAAATGAATCATCATCCAAAATTCACGCTCATTAATTGCCATAATCCACACTCCCTTTCCATAACTTCACGATTGTTTCCCTCCTTATTTTATTGATAATGATTATCAATATCATTTTTAAATATAAAACAAATTTCAACATGTTTCAATATTTTTTATAAGATTGAAGGCTTAATTTATAAAAGCCTTCTTTTTCTTGAAAAAAGGAGAATTATGCTTATAATTAGTACCAGGTAATAATACCAACTTATAATAAATTGAGGTGGAGTGAATGATAGGAGCTAGAGTAACAGCTATAGGGACATTTGTACCCGAAAAAAAATTAACAAATTTTGACCTTGAGCAAATGGTTGATACAAACAATGAGTGGATTATTCAAAGAACCGGAATTCACGAACGCCGAATAACCCGACCCAATGAATTTACCAGTGACTTGTGTGTCTCTGCTATAAAAGATTTAATGCAAAGATATAATAAAACAGTCGAAGATGTAGATATGATTATTGTGGCAACAAGCACACCAGATTTTCCATTTCCATCTGTCTCAAGTATCATACAGAACCGATTGAAAATATCCCAAACAGGCGCAATAGATTTAAGTGCAGCATGTGCAGGATTTGTTTATGCATTGCATACAGCACACAGTTTAATTTCTTCTGGTCTCCACAAAAAGGTCCTAGTTATTGGAGCAGATACAATCTCAAAAATTACAGATTATACTGATAGAAGTACATGTATTTTATTTGGTGATGGTGCCGGAGCTGTATTAGTTGAAAGGGATGAAAAATCAAAAAGTTTCATTGGATTTCATCTGGGAAGTGATGGAAGAGGAGCACAACATGTATATCGTTCTGGACTATCAAAAAAGGTCAATGGGATTGAGTTAATCGATACTCAATATCTTGTACAAAATGGTAGAGAAGTTTATAGATGGGTTGTAAGGAATGTTCCCGATAGTATAAGACAGATTTTAGAAAAAACTCAAATGAGTTTAGATCAAGTTGATTGGTTTATACCTCATAGTGCTAACCTAAGGTTGATAGAGCCCATTTGTGAAAAATTAGAGTACCCAATGGAAAAAACCCTTTATAGTTTAGTCAACTTTGGAAATACCTCTGCTGCTACAATTCCTTTAGCTCTTGATCTTGGAATCCGTGAGGGAAAAGTTAAAAATGGAGATCGAGTTCTTATGTACGGTTTTGGTGCTGGTTTGGTTCATGCTGGACAACTTTTACAAATAAATTTTGACCAACAAGTCTCATCGCCAACACCATTATGAAGTCTTTTGAACTAGATCGTCTTTCCCCCGTATCACTCAATCTATCATGATCATAATGAAAAAAAATTATGTTCCCCAAAAAGGTAGAATTACAGAACACATCCGCTAAACACTACAATATATTGTAGTTGGTTAAATAGAATTAACAAAATCAAAATTTATTCTTAAAACTAAAATATATTGAATGCTTGCCCATATTTTGGTAATATAGGAATCGACAGAATTATTTTTCAATTTAATCTTGTTAGTCAAAAAATTGGTTCGAAAGGGGATTTTGATGAAAAAACAAGTAGTCGCATCACTAATTTTCCTGCTGCTTTTAGCAAGTACGGGGGTTGCATCAGCATCAACCACAGTCAATATTCATGCTTTCATCGGAAAAAAAGCCCTGACTCCGCCCTTTAAAAATTGCTACTATTTGCATTTTAACGGCAATACTGACGGAACTGGTTCGTATGTTGAAGTTCCAGATTCTCCATCCCTTCATTTAGCCAATAGCTTTACGATTAATGTATGGGTGAAGTGGGATGGGAGACAAGGGTACAGAACATTTATTAGTAAGCCAAGTTCGACTGGAACTGGATTTTCATTTGTGATGTTTGACGGGAAGCCTAGCCTTGCTATTTTGGGAAATTCTAATAATGGTTTTGTTAATCATCTCGTTGAGGCTCCGACAGCAATTCCTGCTAATACATGGATAAATCTCGCTGCTACTTTTGACGGAAGACATATGACCGTATATGTAAACGGAACCCAAGTGGCAAGCGATGATCTGGGTACTAATGTAAGTGTTCTTCAAGGGAATACTTCGCTCCTTATTGGACGTGAGTTTAAGGACTACTTGTTAGATCGTAGTTTTGGTGGTGATTTGCACGACGTGAAGATATGGAATATAGCGCTATCAGACAAAACCATCGCACATATGATGAAAAAACCAAACTTCATTACTCCAAACCGTTCAAATTTGGTAGGATATTGGCCATTATACGAAGGAGCTGGTAATGTAGCACACGACTTAAGCGGAAACAATTTAAATGGTACTTTATATAATGGTGCAGTTTGGTGGACTGGTTTGAAGTAACAAATAAAATTATAAAGGATATCCAATAACATCTGACAATTGGATATATAGCAAACCTACTGGTTGCCGATAAAGGGCAACCGGTTTTTTTTTTGCCCATGAATCAAGCTAGTCGCTAAAACGATTGTGGCAAATTAATAAGGAAATCTAAAAATCTTTTTCCGATGAATTTACATTTTCAGGATTATGGAAGGTAAAATAAAAATCTCCTAGCCAAAGCTTGGAGATTTTTATTAATAATAGACTTTGTTATTGATTAATGTAGGGCGAACCTTATAAGCTTCTTCCTTATTAAATTTTTCCTGCAGCCACTACTTCTCCACCCAAAATTGTAATAATTACAAGAGATTTTAAATCTAAAACGGTTGAACTTTGTTTTATAAACGGTCAAACTTTATTTCAAAGCCACTATATAGGAAAAATAAAGTTGTTTAATTTTTGGATAGTCAAAGACGCATTTATTCGGATACCTTATTCAGCAATTTATGGACAATTAACACCGTCAATTTCTAGCCATTATAATGCGTCATTAACATTAATGCTTCTTTTGGATGAGTACTAGCTGCCGTGCTACCTACTTTCCACTTGCAACTATTTCTCCATCCTTTATTTCAATGATACGATTACATTGATTTGCTACTTCTGTATTATGTGTAACAATAATAATTGTGTTTCCTTGTTGATTTAATCTTTTAAATATCTGCATAATTTCTTCAGTTGTACTTGAGTCGAGTGCTCCTGTTGGTTCATCTGCCAAAATAAATGCTGGATTATTCACTATTGCACGAGCAATTGCTACTCTTTGTTGCTGTCCCCCAGAAAGCTGTAACGGTCGTTTATTGATGTGTTCTTCTAAGCCTACAGATATTAATGCCTCTTTGCTTCTATGTAATGCCTCTTTATAATCTACTTTTTTCTTGCTATACAGATTATAAAATTGCAGATTTATCTTAACATTCTCCAATGCGGATAACTCATTAATTAAGTTAAAGTTTTGGAATACAAACCCAATGTTCTTATTTCTGGTGAAAGCTCTCTCTTTATCTTTTAATAAATTCGTATCTTTATCTTCCAAGTAATATGTACCAGAGGTTGGTCGGTCTAGTAGTCCTAGAATATTAAGTAAAGTAGATTTCCCCGATCCAGATGGCCCCATAATGGCAATCATTTCTCCATTATTAATGTGCAGGGATATGTCTTTTAAGACATTTTTTCTTTCCCCTACTTCAAAATATTTATTAATTCCATTTAGCTCAATATAGTTCATCTATCTATTCACTCCTTTAATCATCTCAATTGGTTCTATCTTCTTTAGCTTTATAAAAGGCATGATTGTAGATAGCATAATGCAGATAATCATAATCACGAATGCAATAGCAATAACAGATAAATTCATAGTGAGTGCTTCATTCACAAAAAGGGTTGCAAAAAGAATTTTACAAATAACTGTAGCTATAATGAAAGAAACCCCAAAAACAGCGATTATTTCTCCGTATACCAATCGAATCATATTGTTCTTTGTAAATCCTAATGAATAATAAATGCCAAACTCTTTGTATCTTGTAGTTATACTAGCTAAAATAGCACCGATACATCCCAATAAGGATAGTAACAAAAGAATGGCTGCGAAAGTTATTGTACCTATGATAACTACTTTTTGAGCTTCATAATAGGAGTCTATTTCATCTTGTAATGTGGTATATTGTAAATCCAAACCGTTATTCTCAAACAGCAATTGAATTTGCTCCAAGTTTGCTTCTCTTGTTTCGTGTTCTGGCAATTGTATCAATGAGTTGTATGCATATGACATAGCTCCTTCAAACTCCTTAAATTGAGGAGCTAAGATAAACTCTTTATTGGTCATGATATTTTCACTAATATAAGTTGAACCCCCAGGCCAAAAATGTACAGATGATGCCAAAATTCCAACAACCTTAATCGCTATCTTTTCATACTCGTCTGTATGCCCATTCATATAATATAGTTGATAAGTCTTTCCTATTCTATATTGATCTTTCATTGCAGCACTTACAACAACAGGTATATTTTCAAGAGAATGTACATCGGTTTCTAATGGTTTCATAGTTCCTTCCTGCAAAGTAAGGTTTGACATTTCGATACTGTCGTTGTTTAGAATATATAAACGTGATTTATTCTTTGTTTCTTGTGGATTGTCATAAACATACATAGTCTCAAACAAACCTAGCTTTTCAACTAGGTTCTTTTCCCTTAGTTGTTTAAAAACATTGCTGTATTCATTAACCATGTTTATATTTTTTTCTAATAAACCATCATCTTCATTAATATAAGCATGAACCGTATCTAAGGGGGCTAACTCTTCAATACTTTTTTTATATTGTAACAGATTAAAAATACAACTTAATCCAAATAATAACGCAGCAAAACCAATTGTAAACTGTACCATTAGCAATAAAAACTTACTTTTCTTATTGATTATTGATTGGTAGATAAGTCTTATCATATATAACACCTCACGTACGATTAATAGCACTGATAGGCTCAATACGCATAGCATTCAACGCAGGAGCAATTGCCGCAATCATTCCAAAAAATAAAGACACACCCATTGCAATGAATAAATTTAACCATGTTAATTGAAAGGTAATCTCTTTTCCAATAGAAGAATCAGATAATAGTTGCATTGCAAGATATTGCACTGAAATCGCTAGTAAGCAACCAATGATAGACATGATTAAGACTTCAAGCAGAACTGTTTTAGTAATATAGCCGTTGTTCGCTCCTAATGCTTTCATAATACCAATTTCTCTTTTTCGCTCCACTAACCAATACAGCATTAAATGAATAATGTTGATAATTGCTATGGTAAAGATAAGTACTGTGGCCACTATTGTGATAACAAGCGAATTTCGGAACGAACTAGAATCTACATTACTGACATTTTCGTAAACTAATTTGATCCCTTTCTGATTCGCTGTCTCTATAAGCATGTTGCTGTTTTGCATAAATTGGTCTTTTCCACTTTCTAAATGAATACTAACACCACTATGAAGATCATTTTCTTCAAGAAAACAATCTTCATATATTCCCAGATATTCTTTCCAAGGCATATATATAGCATGCTCCCATGAAGTTTCTCTTGAAGAACGCCCACCAATACCAATCACAAGAAATTTTTTACCCTCAATAACTACTCTATCTCCTAAATTAATATTATGCTTATCAGCAATACTTTTCCCGATGATAATTGATTGATTTTCTCTCATGTCTTCTTTTGAAAAGTACTTACCCTCTATTAATGGTATATGCCAGTCTGGTTCCTGATGAAATAACACTGGAACGATTGGAAAGCTGTCATTATATTGATCAAGCTTTCGATTCCCCATACTAAGAAGTTGCACTTCTCCAAATTCACTTAATCTTTCTACTGTATCTTCAACATCTTTCTGATTCCAATCGCCATCACGAGATAAAAAAACATCCAATTGCTGTTCAGGATTGCCACCTTTTTTATCATTTATATATTCTAATGATTCCATAGATGCACTTATCCCAAGTGACATTACTAAACTACCAATAAAAAAGCCAATAATAATTAATAGAATTGTTACCTTTCTATTTTTCCATTGTCGAAAAATAAACTGATACATGATCACTCCACCTTTACAGTGTACCTCTTACCTGAAATAACCTCTTTTAAATCTTTACTCATTTCCTCATAAGGTGATGGTACACAATATATTTCTAGTTCATATATATCAACAAGACCACTGTAATAGCTGCTGATATAATCTGAACTTTATATTTTTTCATTTTGCCCCCATTAATATAGAAAATTATCTTGACACATAAAAATGCGCCAAGATAATTTTAGTTAGCGGATTATTATTCTCTATGAATTAGAATGTCTTACTTGCAGTTGCAGTTTGATAAACTCCCGTATTTGAATAACCTGTGTGGTCTGACTTAAATGTTGTTCCACTAGCTGCATATGTCGGACCTGTAATCCAAGGTGTTTCTACAGCACCACCATAGGTACCTGAAACGGTCTCAGAAGCAGATACTGATCTTGTAGTATAACCACTTTTACTAACAGTACATTTAGCAGTTATTGTCTTAAATCCCATAGTATATGCATATCCTTGTGGGCCAGAAGTTAAAGGATTTCGTGTATACAATACTCCATAAAGTTCTGATCCCATAGCACCTACCATGATTGCGGGAAACAAGATACAACCTGAAACTACTCCTGCTACAATTTACTTTTTCAAAATTTTCATTCTTTTACCCCCTTGTTTTTTATGTAGATCAGCTTCTCTCGAGTTTAGTATTAAGCTGTTCATACCAGTTTGTTGGAATACTCTTCCAATCCTACGTTCTAAGTTTAAAAAGGGATAAATTTCTATTACAAATTGATTTTAACAAACTAACAAAAATAAAGTAGTTTGATATGTTAATTTTTTGTGTCAATTCATTTATTTTACAATTATAACATTTGCATCATATTTACTTTAAATATCAAAAAACTCAAACTATTTTTACATTTTCGTAACTAAAGATAAACAATCAATCTATACGATTAATCTTGTAATAAAAATATCGTATAGGGGATGAGAACATGAAGGAGAAAGCATTTCTAGGAATGGGCTTTGCGCTAACCTTGTTATTTAGCCCGTTTCTCCAAGCTTTTGCTACCGAAACAACAGGAGAACTAAGACAAGTGGATATTGTAGCCCATCGCGGGGCATCTGGATATGCCCCGGAAAACACCATCGCTGCTTTTGACAAAGCAGTTGAAATGAAAGCGGACTATATTGAAATTGATGTTCAAAGAAGCAAGGATGGGGAGCTGGTCATTATCCATGATACGACCGTGGATAGAACTACTGACGGGACAGGCGAAGTGAAGGATTTAACTTTTGAACAATTGAGGGCTCTTGACGCCGGCAGCTTTAAGGGGGAGCAATTTAAAGGAGAAAAAATCCCGACTTTTGATGAAATACTTGATCGTTATCACGGAAAAACTGGCATTTTAATAGAGTTAAAGGCACCTGAGCTTTACCCTGGCATAGAAGAAAGTGTTGCCCAGGAGTTAAAAGAACGTAATCTTGACCATCCGCAAAATGAAAAAATTATTATCCAATCGTTTAACTTTGAATCAATGGAAAAAATGAATGAACTTCTTCCAAAGGTGCCAATTGGAGTTCTTACTTCTTCTCAAGCTGATGCATCAGAACAGGCATTAAAAGAATTTTCCGCTTACGCTGATTACTTTAACCCGAGCTACGGAATTGTTTCGGAAGATTTAGTCGAACAAGTTCATTCACTTGGAATGAAAATTTCTTCATGGACAGTAAACAGCCAGGAAACAGCCGATTTTCTTTTAAGTATGGATGTTGATGCCATTATTACTAATTACCCGGATTATGTAGATCCTCGAAACTAATATTATATATACTTCCCCGTGTAACTTTTATATTGCAATCGTAACAGGCCGATCTAGAGGTATCTTGATTTTTATCTAAGCAAGCGTCGGAATGCTAAAGCAGCCAAGCGCTTTTTCTAAAAAGCCTGGGCTGTTTCTCATGTCTCCATACCTCCTGACAAAACAGTTGATAAGAACCCAGCCTATCATCCTGTAGTAATGGAAGGTGTACGGAAACGATTCTGGATATCAGGGGCCACTATGGACAAAACCTAAAATTATATATTTAATGTCAGTAACGTAGTTCCAGAAAATGGCCCGATTGCGGAAAAGGAAAAGATCCTACATGTCGACACAGGATCTTTTATCAAACTTTATTATAAATGATCAAACTTTTTTATAAACCTACAATTTGATGAGCTCTTATCTCTTCCCTACTCCACAGTAACACTTTTGGCCAGGTTTCTTGGTTTATCCACGTCACAACCCCGTTGCAGGGCTGCATAGTAGGAGATTAATTGTAATGGAATAACGGAAACAAGGGCTGTGAAATCTGGATGAACAGCCGGAATGATGAAACGGTCACGGGGTTGTTGCAATCCTTTCATACTGATGATGCAAGGATTGGCGCCCCGCGCCACAACTTCTTTTACGTTTCCGCGAATGTTTAGATTTACTTTCTCCTGGGTAGCCAGAGCAATGACTGGTGTGCCATCTTCAATTAAAGCGATTGGGCCATGTTTTAATTCCCCGCCAGGGAAGCCCTCTGCTTGAATGTAAGAGATTTCTTTCAGTTTTAATGCCCCTTCAAGGCAAACATAATAGTCCATGTTCCGCCCAAGGTAGAAGGCATTCCGTTTGTCAGCCCCTAAATAAGTAGCTGCAATGTCTTCCATTTCCTCTTTGGCATCGCAAAGGATTTCCATGGCATTGGCCACAATGCTTAATTCTTGAATGGGATCAAAGTCCAATTCAATCCCTTTCGCATAAGCGGTATCAACAGCAAGAATGGCCAGAACGGCAAGCTGGGCAGTATAAGCTTTTGTAGAAGCTACCGCAATTTCTGGTCCTGCATACAGGTGAAGGGTATGGTCTGCTTCACGGGAAAGGGTAGAACCTGGAACGTTTGTAATGGTAATGGCTTTGTGTCCAAGTTTTTTGATTTCAACTAACACCGCACGGCTATCCGCCGTTTCTCCGCTTTGGGAGATAAAGATAAACAATGGTTTCTCGCTTAATAAAGGCATGTTGTAGGAGAATTCACTGGCAATGTGAACTTCTACTGGGATTTTCGCCCATTTTTCTAAGTACTGTTTTCCTACCAACCCTGCATGGTAGCTGGTGCCGCAAGCGATGATATAGACCCGGTCACAGAACAACATTTCCTCGCGAATGGATTGGTCCAGGCGGAGCTTGCCATCAAGGTCTTGATATCTTTGAATGATATTGCGAATGACGAAGGGCTGTTCGTCAATCTCTTTTAACATATAGTGAGGGTAAGTTCCCTTTTCGATATCGCTGGCATCAATTTCTGGAGTGAAAGGGTTACGCTTAATTTCCTTCCCTTCCAAATCTTTAATGGTAATAGAATTGCGGGTTAATACAACAATTTCCTGATCCATTAATTCAACGAATTGATCAGTCACTTGCAACATGGCCATGGCATCACTGGCCACCACGTTAAAGCTTTCTCCAATCCCAACTAATAGTGGGCTTTTATTTTTCGCGACATAAATCACATCTGGGTTTTCTTTATCCAATAAAGCGATGGCATAAGAGCCTTTTAATTCTTTTAAGGTTTTGCGAAATCCTTCTTCTACTGTCTCGCTTTCACCAGCAAACTTTTCTACCAATTGGACAATCACTTCTGTATCTGTATCACTTTTAAATGGGTGACTTGCCAGAAGTCCTGTTTTCAATTGTTCATAGTTCTCAATAACCCCATTGTGAACAAGAGTAAAACGTCCAGAAGCACTTTGATGGGGATGGGCATTAATTCGATTAGGCACCCCATGGGTTGCCCAACGGGTATGGCCAATTCCTACTTCCCCACAGGTATGGGGATCAACAATTTCACGAAGGGATGCAATTCTTCCTTTTTCCTTAAAAAGATGTACCCCCTGCTGGTCTAGAACAGCAATACCAGCTGAATCATATCCCCGGTATTCCAGCTTTTCTAACCCACGCAATAAAATTTCCTTTGTATCCTGATTGCCTATATATCCAACGATTCCGCACATAAGGTCACGTTATACTCCTTTCAAAAGAGAAAAGTCCAAATTAAGACACACGAAAGAAACCGTATATTCCCCTTTGTCCCGCAAGGTTCCCCCTGGGTTTTGTGAGAACATTTCTCGGCTGCGGTTCCAGCCGGGAGGTATCCGCCGAAATTTCGATAAACCTCCTCCTCGTCAACCGGTCTGCTTATCCGTCCACAGGACCGGTTCAGGCGCTTTACTAAATTATGAAATCAATCCAATTCATAAATCTACCTTTTGTCCCCCCCTTACTATTGATAGAAATACATTACCACAAAGGTTCTAGAACGACAATAGCATACGAAGAAATTACCAATTGCCTACTAGGATTGGAATTCCTCCTAAATAATAGAAAAAAAGGATCTCACCGGTCTAATGTACTGGGTTGTTCCCCAATGTTAGCAACCATTAGGCCGGGAGTATCCCTTTTATCGTATGCAGATTATACCAATTGTTGAACTACAACATCAGCAATTTTATTGACATACTCTTTCAGTTCTTCTTCATTCGGGCCTTCTGCCATCACCCGTACAATAGGTTCTGTACCGGAAGGGCGAACGAGAACCCGGCCATTATTGCCTAGTTTCTCCTCCACTTCTTCAATCGCTGCTTTGATGGCAATATTCCCAACGAGTTTTGATTTATCAGCCACTTTAACATTCACAAGAATTTGCGGGTATTTTCGCATGGTATTGGCTTCTAATTGGGAAAGGGGCTGCTGCTCTTCAGCAAGAACGTCAAGGAGCTGCAAGCCTGTAAGCAATCCATCCCCTGTGGTATTGTAATCAAGGAAAATAATATGCCCTGATTGTTCCCCACCCAGGTTATAGCCGCCCTTTAGCATTTCCTCCATCACATAGCGGTCACCTACAGCGGTTTGCTTCGTTTCAATACCTGCGTCTTCCATGGCTTTAAAGAAGCCCATATTAGCCATAACTGTAGCAACTACCGTATCTTTCTTCAAGCGCCCCCGCTTTTTCCATGATTTTGCACACATTGCAATAATGAAGTCCCCATCAACCAATTGCCCTTTTTCATCAACAGCAATTAAACGGTCCGCATCTCCGTCAAAGGCTAACCCAAGGTCAGCTTCTTCTTCAAGCACCTTTTGTTGTAAGCATTCAGGATGGGTTGAGCCGCAACAACGGTTAATATTTAAACCGTCAGGGTTGGAGAAGGTGGTAATCACATCAGCTTCCATATCTGCAAAGAGCTGAGCTGCTAAAGAAGAGGAAGCGCCATTTGCGCAGTCCACCACAACTTTTAAACCATTAAAACGATGAGATACAGTGCCTTTTAAAAATTGCAGGTATTTCTGTACCCCTTCTTTATAATCAAAAACAGTACCAATATGTTCGCCCACAGGACGGGGAAGCTCATCAATTTCGAAATCGAGCAACCCTTCAATGGCCGCTTCTTTTTCATCTAAAAGTTTGTAGCCATCGCCGCCAAAAAATTTAATGCCATTGTCTTCCACTGGATTATGGGAAGCAGAAATCATAACCCCTGCATCAGCACCTAAAGCTCTTGTAAGGTAAGCAACCCCTGGAGTTGTAATCACTCCTAAGCGCATCACTTCTGCCCCGATGGATTGCAATCCTGCAACCAGGGCTTGTTCTAACATAGGACCAGAAATTCGGGTATCTCTCCCTACCACCACTTTTGGCTTTTCATTTTTCTTATCCTGGGTCACAACATAGCCGCCACACCGGCCTAATTTATAAGCAAGCTCAGGAGTTAGTTGTAAATTGGCAACGCCCCTAACTCCATCTGTTCCAAAATACTTACCCATGTCCTTAAAACTCTCCTCTCGATCTAACAGACCTCAATTCAAATCCATAATACTCACTTACTTAATCAAGACTACTGCTTTTAGACTTTCCTGGGAGTTCATTACTTTCATTGTGTATGGAGCCTTTACTTTAATGACCACATTCTGTTCTCCAATACCTAACTTACTACCATCTATGGTTGCCTCAATATCATCCTTTGTTAACTTGGCCAGGTTTTCAGCAGTTCCTTGCAACTGCACATGAAGAGTGGGCCCAGGTTTTGAAATGGTAGCTGTTCTTCCCTGAGGCAAATTAACAATTTTAATTGGAATGTCCATGGCATTGTTAGATACAGCTGTTGAAACATGGACGGTAATTTCAACAGTATCTGGATCTGTTTTTGAAAATTGATTATACAAAGGAATTTTCATTTTCATTGTATCATCTGCTGAAAAGCGGCTTAAATCAAGGGTTGGACCCATGTAAGCACTCAAATCCAAAAGCAAATCTTTTGGCCCATAAACCGTAATGGTTGCTGGATTCATCACAATGCTGCTAATAACAATCCCATCAGGGGGGCTGCCTGTATAATCCAATTCCAGGGGTACTGATTTATAAGGTAATGTAACAGGAATGGCTACGTCAACATTTTTTGGATTAATCTTGGCGCGAATAGGCTGCCCATTTTTATCAACAGCTTTCAATTCAACAGTTTTATCAATATTATCCGTAGCGCCTTCCACATTCACAATGGCTTGTACAGCTGCCAGGTCCTGTACTTTGCTTTCCGGTACACTGACCATGACGGTTCCCGGTTTAACAGCAACTTCTCCCCGGACAAACCCTTCTTTTACTTTCCCAATCAATTCGACCTGTACCGTTTTTTCCACTTTCTTAGCTTCTTCAATGATAACTTGTACGGTTTTCGGCTCAGAAACGACTTCCGCGCCAAAAGGAAATCCTTTAAATTGTACAGGCACAGTATAGGCTCCTTTTTTTAATGAGGATAAATCTACATATACCTTATAGTTATTTTTGCCGGTAACCCAAGACGGAAGGGTAAAGTAATCAGAAGACCCTTTGATTTCTACCTGTACTGTTGATGGCATGGTCACAAAATATTTATTTTCATCATAAATGGCCTGCAACTGAACCTGATCAATCTTCGTTGATATTTGCTGGCCGCCAACAGCATTGGGATTTTGATTAATATTGACAACCATCCACAACATAATGGCCAGTACCAGAGAAAGAACTTTTACTACGTTATTATTCTTCAGCCATTTATCCATTTCTCTTCACCTTCCGTTGCCAGAGTGTTGGCGTGGATTTGGTCTGAGGCACTAATTTTCCCAGCAGAAACTCCCGCAGGTTATCTTCCGATAAATCTCTGCGAATTTCTCCGTTAATGGCCACGGAAACCTGGCCTGTTTCTTCAGAAACCACCAGGGAGATTCCATCTGACACTTCACTAATTCCAATAGCGGCACGGTGCCGTGTTCCTAGCTCTTTTGAAATAGCGGGATTTTCCGATAAGGGCAAATAACAGGCTGCTGCCATGACTTGATCCCCACGCATAATCACCGCCCCATCATGAAGAGGGGTATTGGGAATAAAAATATTAATTAACAATTGAGAACTATTTTTAGACTCTAGAGGAATACCTGTTTCAATATAATCGGTAAGGCCTGTCTCTCTTTCAAAGACAATTAAAGCCCCAATCCTCCGTTTCGCCATATAATAGGTGGCAGTAATAATATCGTCTACCATTTTAGACATCCCGGAAGAATCGGAATTGGAACTGCGAGAAAAGATTTTCCCCCGTCCAATATGCTCTAATGCACGGCGCAATTCCGGTTGGAAAATAATTAAAATAGCAAAAACCCCATAAGTAAAAGCTTTATCCATTAACCATTGCAATGTGCGCAATTGCAACCATGAACTTAATAACATGGCAGCAACAATCACCATGATACCCTTAAAGAGTTGCAGGGCACGGGTTCCTCGCAATAACAGGATAAACTTATAGATAATATAAGATACGATAATAACATCTACCGTATTTAGTACATAGGTCAGGAAATTACCTGTTAAATCCTCCATATATCCCTATCCTCCTTTGAGATTGGAGGTCTATTTCCGCACTCACTTTCTCTTCTAGTATAGCTTGTTTTCCACAACTAATCAAAAAAGACACGGGATTACCGTGCCTGGCCACGAATTCATCGCAGGTTCTACGCATTTTAGAAAAAGAAGTTTGCTATTTTTTTTGTATTATACCAAATCCATTGTAATACAACATGGATTTCTTCCACTTCCCCACTAATGTGAGCTGTAGAAGCCCTTACAACGTCTCCATTGATGGCCACTACATTTCCTGTGACTTCTCCTTCAACATTAATGGTGCCATTGCGTACTTCAATATCTCCTTCCACTTTCTGCCCTTTCGGTACGATCACAGTATTATTTGCCTCATCTATAATTAAATTTTGTTGATGGGGAGTTGAAACCTGAAATTGATTCTGGCCCTGTGACCAGGCAGAAAACATGCTACCTGTCATAAGAAGGACAAATAAGGAAGCTGCAACAAGGAAAGGTTGTTTTAATAATCGTTTTTTCCAATCAATCTTCCTTTTCTTCGGCTGTTCTGGAGGGAGTGCTGCCATTACCCTTTCTGTAAACCCTTCAGGAGCATGGGTATGGGAAAGGCTTTGGACGAGAGCCATGGATTTCTTTAATTCTCTTAAATTTCGCTTACATTCTGGACAGGACTGGATATGGTCACGCAATTGGTGTTCCTGGGCTTCCGTTAAATCCCCATCTAAGTGACCATGGATAAGATCATTCATATCATGACACGTCATTGTTTCACTCCTTTCCCTCTTTTATAAGAACCGCAATTTTTTCCGCAGGGCTTCTCGTCCGCGATGAATGCGGGTTTTAATGGTTGAAACAGGCAGTTGTACCGTTTCACTAATCTCTTGTAAACTTAAATCTTGAATGTACCTTAAAACCATCACAGAACGGTATTTCGGATTTAAATCCATAATCGCGCCCTGCACTTCATTTTGAAATTCATCGGCAAGCACTTCCTCTTCTGGACCATTACCCGTATCAGGGAATCGATCATGCCAGTCTAACCCATCAGCTCCAGAAATATCCGCATCCAGGGAAAGGTTTTGCTTTCTTCTCCGAATAAAATCAATGCTTAAATTCGTTGCAATTCGATAAATCCAGGTTGAGAATTTATATTGTGGGTTATAGGAATCCAAATTGTTATAAACCCTGATAAATGTCTCTTGAGCCACATCCTCTGCCTCTTGCCGATTCCCCAACATTCGGTAAGAAATGTGGTACACCCGATTTTTATATAAATCGACCAACTCAGCAAAGGCTGTGCGGTCTCCTTCCTTCGCCTTCTGGATTATCCGTTGCTCCGTACGATCGTTATCCACAATTTTTAACCCCAGTCTCTCTTATATATTTATCTACGCAGATTGGTGTACATGGTTTCAAAATAATTATAGTAATTTTTCACCCAATACGGAACCCATTAATTCGACAGCAATTTTTGCCGTTCGATTCATTTCATCTAATATGGGATTCACTTCAACAAATTCAGCACTGGTTAACACACAACGTTCTGCAACCATTTCCATGGCAAGATGGCTTTCTCTATAACTAATCCCCCCCATTACCGGTGTGCCCACACCTGGTGCATCATGGGGATCTAAAGCATCCAGGTCCAAACTTAAATGAACCCCATCCGTTCTCTTTGATACGAGATCCAGGGCTTCATCCATTACCCGAGACATGCCAAGGCGATCAATTTCATGCATGGTATAAACTTTGATTCCTATTTCCTTTAAAAACTTTTTTTCCCCGGGATCAAGGGAACGCGCCCCAATAATTACAATATTTTCTGGACGAAGGGGGGCCTTATTTCCTCTAATCGCGGTAAGGACAGGATGGCCAATGCCTAACCCAATCGCCAGGGGCATTCCATGGATATTCCCCGATGGAGATGTATCCCCTGTATTAATATCCCCATGGGCATCATACCAGATGACACCTGTATTTTTCTGATGTTGCATTACCCCTGACAGAGTTCCAATGGCAATGCTATGGTCTCCGCCAATCACCAGAGGAAAATGCCCCTTTTCTATTTGTTGGGAAACAACATCCCGCAATTCGGTGTTCACCCTGGCGATTTCACCCAAATACTTTAAATGAGTGCCAGATGTGTGATATTGTTTTGGCCGTTGCACCACCAGATCCCCTTCATCATGAATCATATAGCCCAGTTTCTCCAATCGCTCCTGCAACCCTGCATACCGAATGGCACTGGGTCCCATATCCACTCCCCGACGATCAGCACCAAGATCCATGGGAACACCGATTAACCCAATATTATGATTTAATGAAGAATTCATCGGGAATCATCCTCTCTTTTATATGATTATGATTTATGTTATTCAGGCTTTTTGCTAAAATAATGGATAATAAGGTTACTTCAATTAAATGAATCAGGTGATCCTTTTGAACTCCCTTGTGGAACTGAAATCCATCAAAAAAAACTATAAAGAAAAAATCATCCTGGACCTTTCCCTCACGATATATCAAGGGCAAAGCCTGGCGATTCTTGGCGCCAATGGTTCAGGTAAAAGCACCTTATTACGAATCATTGCAGGATTGGCACTGCCAAACAGAGGAAAGGTAATCCAGGCCAAAAAAATTGAAATTGGCTATGTTCCAGATGGGTTTCCAAGACATCTCCGTTTTACTCCGGTAGAATATTTGTTTCATATGGGAAAAATACATGGGCTGCCTCTCCCTTTTTTAAAACAACGAATTGGGGAATTGCTTACTTTATTTCAATTGGAACAGGCATCCAGGCAAAGAATGGACAGTTTTTCAAAGGGGATGGTACAAAAAGTAGCCATTATGCAGGCTATTTTAACCCCACCTGATGTGCTTATATTAGATGAGCCATTCTCTGGTTTGGATGCACAATCCCAAAAAGATTTTCTGCATATTTTACAAGATTTAAAACAACAGGGGATCACCCTTGTTTTATCCGTTCATGAGCCTTCATTGTTAAATCTAGTCGATCGATTTATTGTATTGAAAAACGGTAGGATCCATATCGACCGTATGGCTGAAGATTTGCATGAGCCCTCTATGGTTATCAAAGCAACCATTCCAAAAGAAAACCAGATGGATTTTTCCTTGATCCAGAAAGGGGCAATCCAAAACCTATATAGAGAAAATGGCTATTTGGAGCTACATATCAGTCCTAACCAAAGCGATCATGTCCTTCTCTTTTTATTGCAAACAGGGGCTTCAATTCGGTCTGTCTATTATTACGAACCCCTTCTAGAATGGACGAAAACAAAAGGAGAAAGTTAAAAATGGCCCATTTAATTCACTATTACTTTACATACTATCTTCGTTCCTACCGTTCCTTTCCTCCTGTTGCCACTTTTTTAATATTCATTATTGTCTTTTATGCATATCGGCCAAACCCTGCAATCGATAGCTATGCGGTGACTGCCACTGCCTTATATTTCATCATTGCCTGGATTAGCCTAGGCTTTTTGGCTATAGAAGATTCTGTGCAACATCAATTAACCCTTATTCACAGCAAAAGTTTTCGCCTCAACTACGGGGCAAAACTGATGACTTTGTTTATGATCGCCGCAGGTCTAACCCTAATCTCTTTTCTCTACCCCATTTTGTTTAACCTTTTAGATGAACCCCTTACATTTAAGGTCGGATTTCTTTGCCTATTGCACCATTTGCTTGTCTCACTTTTAGGTATTGCTTTGGCTACTTTATTCCAACGGGATTTAGTCAAATCCCTAATTACATCCTTTGGAGGATTAGCCATGGTCCAGGTGGCTTCCTTTGTGTATATTGCCTTAACACCATTTGTTGTAGAAGACTATGCTTTCCTTTTTTATTTTTTTCCCCCTGCTTATAACATGGTTGAGGTTCTAATGAATTGGAATGGGACGACAATCAATTGGCAATTATTCTTGCCTTTCATCCATAGTACGATTTATATCGTGCTGGTTTTCTGTCTTTCTTACATGCTGTTAAGAAGGAATCGCCGGCTTTTATGACGTATTTCCCCTGAAATCTACAAAAGGGGGATAATTCCTCTAAAAAATTAGTACTAGGTACTAATAGTTAGTGCTATAATTATTGAAGAATGGGGATAATTCTTTATAAAGGTATTTTCATTAATTAACAGAATTATTAAATAATTATTAAGTGAGGACTTCTTCCTTATGGATTTGTCTATTGCTAAAGAGGAAAGGAGATGTGTCATGTTCAAAATGGGTATTGCAGGAACCGGGTCCTATGTCCCTGAAAAAAGGATGACCAATGCAGATTTGGAAAAAATCATGGATACGTCTAATGAATGGATTATGACCCGGACTGGAATAGCGGAACGAAGAATCACCACAGGGGAAGAAGCCACATCTGATTTAGCCTATTATGCATCTTTATCTGCTTTACAAGATGCTGGTTTACAACCGGAAGATTTAGACTTTATTCTGGTGGCTACAGTTACCCCGGACCACCCTTTTCCTTCTGTAGCTAATCAATTACAGCATCGGTTAGGATGCCATTCCATTCTTTCTTTAGATGTCTCAGCCGCCTGTGCCGGTTTCCTTGCTGTAGTGGATATTGGTGAAAAATATATCCGTTCTGGGGCTTTTCGCCATGGATTAATTATTGGTGCCGATACTTTAACCAAATTGACTGATTATACCCATCGTTCTTCCAGTATTCTCTTTAGTGATGGAGCAGGCGCCTGGGTGGTTTCTAGAGAAGAAGGGGATTCTCCAAAAGGACTTCTTTACTCAACCATTCAAAGCGACGGTGAACACTTTACTAGTTTATATGTACCTGGGGGAGGTAGCCGTTATCCAAATCCTGAAGCAGCTGGAGTAAAAAACAAAATTTATATGGATGGAAGAAAAATCTTTAAAATGGCCATTCAATCGATGTCTTCTTCCATTCGCCAAACCCTGGAAGCCACCAATCACAGCATTGATGACATCGATTGGCTTGTACCCCACCAGGCCAATGAACGAATTATTGACGCTCTATCCCGAAATCTAGCGTTTCCAGATGATAAAGTGATCAAAACCATTAAATATTACGGCAACAATTCATCAGCCACCATTCCTTTGGCATTTGATCTTTCTGTGCGAAATGGGACCCTGCAAAGAGGAAACAAAATTATGCTCACTTCCTTTGGAGGAGGCCTTGTTTGGGGTTCTGCTTTAATGGCCTATTAAAAGGAAGGCTGATGAATCAAATCGTGTCAACTTTTGACATTACGGTCTTATTTTATCGTTTCCTTTAAACTTATAAATGTTCAAAAAAATAATGCGGAACAGGGCTTGGGCCTGCTCCGCATTTGTGCTTAAGAAAATACAGTGGTAAAGCGTTCGTTCACTTCCCGTTCGAAATAGAAAATGGCTCGTCCAAGATCTTCTGTTGTCCAGGTAATGGTTGGTGAATCAGAATAGGTAATATACCCTCCACAGAATACTTCATTACGATTGCCTGATGGGTCAAAGAAGTAAATGGTTGTCCCCCGGGTAATTCCATGACGGGTAGGGCCAGCATCAATCATTACATTATTCTTTGCCATAAGGTCTGCAGCTTTACGGATTTCACTCCACTCATCTAACCAGAAGGCAATGTGATGCAGTTTGCCATGCGGCCCTTTAATGATTGCCACATCATGAGGAGTATTGGTTTTAAATAACCAGGTAGCAATTTTACTTTCTCCATCTTCATCAATTAATTGTTCACTGATACGGAAATCAAAAATATCCTGGAATAATTTTGTTGTTCCTTCCACATCATCCCCACTGATTAATAAATGGTCAAGGCGAGGAGGAGCCATGCCCACAAGCCCATCTGGCCATGGATCTGGATTTACAAGAGGCATTCCATTTCCAACCACTTCAATTTCATGGTACAATTCTACGATTTGGCCTGTTGGTACACGGAAGCGCACAGCTTCCCCTTCTGCAATACGATAACCTGCTGGAATGCGGTCAACTTCAACACCATATTCAATTAATTTTTGTTCATAATAATCTAAATCCTCTGCTGTCTCACATTTAAAGGCAAAATGATCTAACCCAGCAGAATCCGCTTTTTCTAAAATTACGCTATGATGGTCATGTTCATCCCAGGCTTTCAGGTAAACATGGTTTTCATCACGGGCTGTTTCAATTAAACCAATCACATTTTTATAGTAATGAACGCTTTTTTCCCAGTTGGGAACTCTAATTTGTACTCTCCCTAAACGCATGACTGCCATTTTTACATTCCTCCTTGATCCTCATCTATTTTGTGCAAACGCTGTCATTTCAGCAATAAAGAAAACTTGGTTAGGCCCAAGCCTTTAGTCGAAGGCGGTACCTCGTATTTTTGCGGCGATTTTTTCTATGATTGATACTGTATAAACGGTTTCAATAGTTTTATGATAGCGGAATTTTCAGAAATATTATACGGCATAATCGTATGAAAATTTAAATAATAATTCGACCGATTCTGTCGTAAAAGGACTTAACTGCTCAAAAAAAGATCCCCTGCATAATCTGCAGAGGATAATGGGGTGGTCGAATGAAACAACAATATCATTCAATATATTGATTTTATACGAGGCTTACGCACACATTTTTTGCTTCAGTAAAGAATTCCAGGCTGTATTTACCGCCTTCACGGCCAATGCCGCTTTTCTTAAATC